>JBAYQJ010000033.1:0-42370 GCA_041677245.1 Spongiibacteraceae bacterium
ATTAAAAACTACCCCCGCTCAGAACTTGACAAGCGCGTCAACGAGCAGCCCATGCTTGATCTGATGGAAAATATTATTGATAGCCTGCAGCTTAAATTGTCGCCTGAAGCCCAGGCGCAGCAAGAAGCCGCGCTAAAAGGCTTGGAGGATGCATCGCTAATAAAAGCCTATCCGCCGCTGAAGTGGGATAACGTAAGTGCAGAAGAGAAACAAAAAATTCTTGCTGCACAGTGATGCTAATCTCTATGTTTTATGTCTTACTAAAATTGCGCGAACCTAAAGGCCTTGTTGCACCCAAGGGGCTCCAATTTCAAATGAATAAGGCCCGTGTTGTTGAAATATCCAGTTAATACCGAGGTTGATTATCTACACTGACTCTATTGGTCGGGCGATCAGTACTGAGTTCGGTTGTGGCTAAGCGGTGTTGGCTGATGGCAGGGTGAGCTGCTCCAGCTGCCCAAAACCAAAGTGGTTTAGTGTGGCTAGCAAGCTTGGATTTACTTGGTTAAGCTTGGTGAACAACGCTAATTCCAGCTGTCCTCTTGGCTTGCTGGTCGGGGTGAAGTTAAGCAAGGAATTAACTCTGCGAGCAACGGCTTCACCCGAGTCGACCCAAAATTTAATTTGTGGTGCCGCTAAAGCCAGTTCCGCTTGTATCAGCGGAAAGTGGGTACAAGCTAGTACGATGGTATCCATCTCCAGCCAGCGTGGATGATTAGTCAAAGGGGTGAGAAGCGGCGCAACGCTATCAGGGCTAATTTCTTCACCTGCGAGCTTGTGTTCTACCAATCTGACAAGCTCGGAAGAGCCGCAACGGATAATGTCGGCATTTTGGCCGAACTCGGCAATCAGCTCATCAGTATAATCACGTTTGATGGTACCGGGGGTTGCCAGCAGACCAATGACTTTACTTTGGCTTTGCAGCGCGGCAGGTTTTATCGCTGGCACCACGCCGACAACGGGTATCGTTAGTAATTGACGCAAAGAGGGTAGTACCAAGGTGCTTGCTGAATTACAGGCGATAATGACAATATCTAGCGATTGTTGTTGCATAACTTGGTTCAGTATAGCGACCACACGGTTAATTAAACGTTGTTCTTCCAGTAAACCATAGGGGAATAGCTCGTTATCGGCTACATAGACAAGGCTCGCTTGGGGGATTAATGCGCGGACGTGGTTGACAATGCTCAGGCCGCCAACGCCGGAGTCGAAAATGGCAATTTTTACGGGGCGAGCTGCTGTTTTTTTCGCGGTGTTGTTAGATGTATCGTTACAGGTATTGTTCAAAAATAATCCGCAGCGTTATGGAGTGTAGGTGGTTTGTTAAAACAATAACAAGATCATAACAATAGCAAAAACTTTATCTTGGAGCACGGCTTTATGAGGTTTCTCGTTAGGGTTAATTTATGTAGTATAGACGCTTTTTTATCGATAACAGGCCTAGCTATATGCGTGTCATTACAATTAATACCAATGGTATCCGATCAGCAGCAAAAAAAGGTTTTTTTGACTGGCTCGCTTTGCAAAATGCAGATGTTGTTTGTGTGCAAGAAACAAAAGCTCAAATTGATCAGCTTAGTGATCCGGTTTTTCATCCTGAAGGTTATCATTGCTACTATTTTGATGCACAGAAAAAGGGCTATAGTGGCACGGCGCTTTATTGTAAAAAGGAGCCTACTAAGGTGACGTGCGGCTTGGGTTTTGATATAGCCGATACCCAGGGGCGATATATTCAGGCGGATTTTGATGGGGTCAGTGTTGCGTCTATTTACCTGCCTTCGGGTTCCAGTGGTGAGGAGGCGCAGGCGCGCAAGGATATTTTTCTTAACCATATTATGGATCACTTTAAAGCGATGCGTCGCAAGCGCCGCGAGTTTATTTTTTGTGCAGATTGGAATATCTGCCATAAAGAAATTGATTTAAAAAACTGGCGTGCCAATCGAAAAAACTCTGGCTTTTTACCGCATGAACGTGAATGGCTGGATGTGCTGTTTGATGAGGTAGGTTATGTCGATGCTTTTCGTCAGATTAACCAAGAAGAAGAGCAATATACGTGGTGGTCTAACCGTGGCCAGGCCTGGGCCAAAAACGTGGGTTGGCGCTTGGATTATCATGTAATTACCCCAGGCTTGGTTGATAAAATCCAGTCGGCTTCTATTTATAAAGATGAGCGGTTTTCAGATCACGCGCCGTTCATAATGGATTATGATATTAGTTATTAATGGTGACTTGATATACAGGGTATTTTCCCCGAAAGCTTCACACTAAAGAACCTGGTTAATAAAACGGCAGATGATGGCTTGGCTCACTATTGATAAATAGGTCTACGTCATCATATTTAGGCTATAAACTGTTGATTGAGCTATTGGATTTTGAAAGATTTAAGCGCTTTATCATCACGGTAAGTTTTAAGGGGAATATACATGGCTGTCATAATAAAAAAATCTGAGCTTAATGATTATGTTGGTTACCAAACTGAGCCGACACCTTGGCACAAGGTTACTCAGCAACAAATCAACCAGTTTGCAGCTTGCACGCTAGATGAACAGTTTATCCATGTTGATCCGGAAAGAGCTAAAGACACACCTTTTGGTACAACTATCGCTCATGGTTTTTTAACCCTGTCGATGTTGGCGCGATTTTCTGAGCAATACAAGGTGTTGATAGAGGGTTTTTACATGGGTATTAACTCTGGTTTTGATAAGGTGCGATTTTTGGCGCCGGTATTGGTGAATAGCCACATCCGTGCAGTAGCCAAAGTGCTTGAAATTGCCGAAACCAAACCGGGTCAGTTTCGGATTAAGACCGAGGTGACTGTTGAAATTCAAGGCAGTGATAAGCCGGCGCTGGTTGCTGAGTGGATCGGTATCCAGATGACCGCTTAAGCTATTATTATAATTCAGGAGTATTCGATGAGGATAAGCATCACTGGTCATGGTGTTCACATCGCTCTCTGTGCAGCTATTACTATGAACGCAGCAACTGACTTATTTGAGGTTTGTAATTGGCGTTACTAGATGGATTGGTTAAAGTAGTGCTCCGATAAATCCCTTGTAATAGGATGACTATAATAGTGCTACTTGCTTGTGTTCTACTGTGTCCATTTATCGCATTTTTTTTGTGGTTTATGTATAAGAAGCGTAAGCGTGATGCGATAAACGCCACGCGTTTGCGCTTGTTTTCTATGCCTTTTTCCGAGGCTTATCGGCAGTATTTGGTTGAGGATTTTGCGCTCTATCAGCGTTTACCTGCCGAGCTACAGCGTAAACTTGAAGGGCATATCAATATATTTTTGCATGAAAAGTCAATTGTTGGCCGCAACGGCCAGCAGATTACCGACCGTGTACGGGTATTGATTGCTGGGCAGGCTTGTTTACTTATTCTCAATAAGGTCGCTGACTATTACCCAGGTTTTAAAACGATCATGGTGTATCCCGAGACCTACAAGGCGGCGGTGACGCGCCATGATGGTGTTTTGCAATCTCGGTCAGTTGACTTGCGCGCTGGTGAATCCTGGCAGCGTGGCCCTGTTGTGCTGGCTTGGGATCACGTATTGGCTGGTGCCAAAGACGGTCGTGATGGGCACAATGTGGTGATGCATGAGTTTGCTCATAAACTGGATGAAGAAAACTCCACTACCAACGGCTCACCAGTATTACCGTCGCGAGAGCGCTACACAGCATGGTCGGCGGTACTGACAAAGGAGTTTGAATTACAGCAGAAAAAACGCTTGGCTGGTGATACAGACGTTATCGATAATTATGGCGCAACCTCCCCTGCGGAGTTTTTTGCGGTGGTGACAGAGGTATTTTTTGAAAAACCCGACCAGCTTAAACAGATGCACCCCTTACTTTATCAGCAGTTCGAGCTTTTCTATCAATTAGATCCAGCGGCCTGGTAATAGTTGAGGTATGCAGGTTTATTTAGACCATGGCTTAGCGTGTTAAAAGTTTAGCGTGTTAAAATACAGCATTACATGAGGCTGGGTTTGCAGCTCTCTTTATAAATCAATACAGTTGGATAAGCCCCGTGGACGAAACAGACTTAAAAACTAAACTTAATCATGAAACTGCAAAAATGCGCTGGGCTGAGTTACAGCGTTTTTATGCCAGTGGTTCTGTTATAGGTGTTGCTATAGGTGTGGATTTAATTGAAGTTGCTATTGAATTCACTGAGGATAATCAGGCGGCTGTGGCGCAAAGATTGGCGGCGGGTACGGTATTTAAAATTGATGATGAACGTGGTATGGCTTGGCATGAGCAACAGCCGGAGCTGTGGGCGGTAGTCATTGCACCGTGGATATTAGTTCAAGAAGTAAAAGCCTAGAGCTGTGGTTATTATTGTAGTAGCTGAATAAAGCAAGTTAATTTCAGTTTTTTTAGCGCGTCATCTCAATGGACGAAAGCGATGAATAAACAGCAGTTTATTGAAAGTATTCAATCTCAATTGTTTGATATTTTTTCTGCTTATGCACAGGGTAAAGATGTGCCGCCAGCGACCTTGTTTCGTACTGAGGGGTTTATTGAGGCAGGTTGTTACATGGAGTGTGTCACGATAGCTGAAGCGAGAGCCCTGGTGCATGCGGTATATCGGCAGGTATTTGATGCTGAAATGTCAGCAATGCCTGCCGGTACGATTCACCTCGCCAACTTTATGCCGCGTGCACCAGTTTATGCATCGACTAAAGCCAGTACTTAGCGTTTAGCTTGGTTTACGCTTTACCAAGGCAGCTTTGATAGGCTTTGATGGCATTGGCTAAGCCCATTTCAATGGCGTCAACAGTCATCGCGTGGCCAATCGATACTTCTAGCAGTTGCGGGATGCTGGCGAAGCGGGGCAAGTTGTGCAGGTTTAAGTCGTGACCTGCATTAAGGCCTAATTCAAGTTCGGCAGCTTTTTCTGCAGCCTGATAAAACACTTTAAATATTTTATCTAAATCTCTATTGGTTTCAAACGCTTTAGCGTAGGGGCCGGTATAGAGCTCGATTCTATCGGTGCCTAGCTGTTTGGCTAGCTTAATTTGTTCAATATCGGGGTCCATAAATAAACTAACCCGAATGCCTAAGTTGTGCAGCGCTTCAATAATAGGGGCAAGGGTGTCTGCCGTTTCGGTTAAATCAAAGCCATGATCGGAGGTGAGTTGGCTGTTATTGTCTGGTACCAGCGTACACTGAGCTGGCCTGATATGTTTGACCAGTTCAATAAAACCCGGATAGTCACTTACGCCTTGGCGATCACTTTTCATTGGGGGGGCTAGCGGGTTGCCTTCAATATTAAATTCAACAGTCAACACTTTGGCTAAGGCGAAACAGTCGTCGGCACGAATATGCCGCTGGTCTGGGCGTGGGTGCACAGTGATGCCGTCAGCGCCCGCTGCAATGCATTGGAGGGCATGTTGAGTGATACTGGGGTATTCGGTGTCACGTGAGTTTCTGAGTAGGGCAATTTTGTTAATATTGACGCTTAAGTCTATGCCGGTGGTTTTAGTCACGTTAAATAATTACCGTTGCAGTGTTTATGGAGACAAATTTTTAGCTATAGGGCTACTGTTTTATTTCTACGCTTTCGATTATAACCGGATCTACGGGGACGTTGCCGTGCTGGTTAAATTTCATTGTTGGCAGTTTTTCTATAGCTTGCACTACATATTGACCTTCAATAACTTTACCAAACACAGCGTAACCGGCCTTTCCTCGGCCAGCATCTAAGGACGCATTCATTTTGGTGTTGATGAAAAATTGTGAGCTAGCACTGTCTGGGTCATCGGTTCGGGCCATGGCTATTGTCCAACGATCATTGTGTAGACCGTTACCCGACTCGTTGATGATAGGTGCGTTGGTGTTTTTTTCTTCCATTTCTTTGTTGAAACCGCCGCCTTGGATCATAAAGCGCTTAATAACTCGGTGAAAAATGGTGCCGTTATAAAATCCCGATTTGGCATAAGCCAGAAAATTAGCAACAGTAATCGGTGCCTGTTCAGCGTAAAGCTCAACAGTAATTGCCCCCTTGCTGGTATGCAGAATAACCACAGGATTCTTGTCGGTCTTAGCTGTCGTTTCTGTTGCAGCCTGTGATGTTATCGAAAAGCAGGCGGTAATAATAAGTAATAAGCTGTATTTGATAAAGCTGTGCATAGGTGTAAGTCCTGTATTATGCCCAATCAGTAGATTTTTTTGGCCATGCGCGAGGGATTAATAGGGTAAGCATCACGCCGATAAGTACGGCAAAAGCACCGTTAAGAAAAGCGTCATTTTCTTTGTTGTCTGTTAAGCGTTTATTATCGGTACTAAGGATATCTATTTCGTTTTTTAGTATTTGATTGCTTTCAAGTAAACGATGGTTGTCTTCGTTGAGTTGAATAGCGTCGGCGGATATTGCCTTTATATCTGCCAGCTCCTTGGCCATTTTTTGGTTGCTGGCTTCAAGTTCGCTAAGGACGTTTTGCGTTTCTCGATCCTTGCTGCCTAATTGCTTGAGCTGTTGTTTGAGCTCGATATTTTCTTGTTGTAGCTTTGCTAAGTTAGCGTTGGCGATTTTCAACACGTTTTTGGCCGCCGGCTCAGGGCTTAAGTATTGGGTTTGAATCCAGCCTTCAGTACCTTTACGTGTACGCACTCGGCTGTAATCGCCATCGGCGCTAGTTTCTAAAATAGTTAATTTTGTACCGCTGATTAAGCCTTTATGCACAATGCGATGCTGCGGTGATTGACCGCTGCGTAGAGGTACGTAAAGCTCATCTCGAATATAACGAATTTCTTCACTTAAAACCTGACAGCTGGCAGTCAGTAAAAGTAGCGTGAGTAAATATTTTTTCACGTGTGGTTCCCTTGGTTTGTTTCTGCGGCCGACATCAACAAGCAAATGTACTGAGCTGCCAGCGCTGGTCAATAGTTATTACTGAAAAGTGTTAAATCATCGAATATTTATCGTGTTTGTCTATCTCTTACTTGAAATAGTTAAAGCACGAATTGCTAGGATTAAACTTCATTGAAAATATCTTCGGTTTTTAAGTGCGTCAGTTTTTGAATGTGATGGAGCAAGTAAAACAGCGTGCCCATCAATACTAGTGTGCTGGGTATGGCGATGACAGGGAAGCTGAGGGCAGTCATTTTACCTAGCTCTTCGGTAAATTCGACACTGCCGGGCGCACTAACTAAAATAACTTTCGCTAACACATAATTTAATACTGACGATAAAAAAAATGATCCGGCAACCATATATGATGCATGGTTTAATTTGCTTTCGAAAATGATTTCATTGTTAAAGCTTTGTAAGGCTTGTTTGACTTTATTTATTTGTAAAATCTGATCGTTATAGAGGAAGGTCTTTACCAAGGGATATTTGCTGCGAATAGAGAGTAGTGTTGCCAGACCGAAGCATGCGGGGATGGCGGCTTCTTTGATGGCAATATATTGAGGGTCAAGATGCAGTAAGCTCATACCGCCTGTCATAATGACGCTAAAAACACCCAGCATGGAAAATAAATTGGCTTTATGGTTGTCGAGATAATCTTTAATCCCATAGACAATCGGGAATGCGAGGGCGACGATAATGCTGTAAATGGGGCCGAGGTAATCATTGGAGCTGAGTTTAGTCAGGATCACAGTCGGGATGATGATATTAAATGCAATATTAATCAGCATATTGCTGGGCTTATTTGCAGATGCCTGAGGGGTCTCTGGGGGTGTTTGATCGATGGCTTCAATGGGTTCTTTACTGGCTGACACGGCTACTAAGGCTCCAACAAGGGTCTAAAGGCTACAATACGCCTTATATAGGCAGAAATAATGCCACACTTTGTTGTATTATAGTGGGCTGAACCAAGGTTTTTTTAATTAAGGCCTCATTTGTTGCCCTATTTTAGGAATAGTTCCATTGATAGTCGATTTTCACAGCCATAGCACGGCCTCTGATGGGGCATTACCGCCGTTAGAGTTACTGCGGCGGGCTCAGGACAATGGCGTGGAGCTTATGGCGATTACTGATCACGATAGCATAGCGGGTTATCTTGAGGTGCGTGATCAATGGAACTCACCATCAATGGGGCTGATTCCAGGTGTTGAGTTGTCTTGTATTTGGGGTAAGCGAACTATCCATATTGTGGGTTTAGGTTTTGATGCCGACAATCCCGTGATGCAGCAAGGTTTGGCTGATCAACAGCAAGCGCGGTTAAAGCGGGCTCGGCTGATAGACGATAAACTTGCCAAGTACGGTTTTGTTGGTAGCTTTGATTTTGTTGTCGAGCTGGCTGGAGGTAGCCAAATTGGGCGGCCGCATTTTGCTCAATTTTTAGTGGAAAAAGGGCATGTGGCTAATGAGCGCATGGCGTTCAAACGCTATTTGGGCGCAGGTAAGCCCGGTGATATTAAACAGATGTGGCCAGAGTTGGCAGCGGTTGTTGGCTGGATCAAAGCCAGTGGTGGCGCGGCAGTATTAGCGCATCCGCTGCATTATGATATGACTGCTACTAAACTACGTGCACTGATCGCTGACTTTAAAACGGCTGGTGGCGATGCGGTAGAGGTGATAAGCGGTAAGCAGCAAAGCGATCGTACGCAGTATCTTGCCCAGCTTGCTGGGCAGTTTGAGCTTCATGCCTCGATAGGGAGTGATTTTCATAAGCCGGGTTTGCCTTGGCGCGAGCTGGGCCAGATGGGGGTGCTGCCTAAATCATGTCGACCTGTTTGGTCGCTGCTTGAACAATGTAATCCTGTCGGGACTCCTCCCGTCAGTAGCCAAGAAAGTAGATCAACTGTGGATGACAGCATGTCGTCCAGTGAGAGTGTAGTATGAGCCAGTTTTTTCAAATTCATCCTGAGAATCCACAGGTACGCCTAATTAACCAGGCAGTTGATATCATTCGTGGCGGTGGCGTGGTGGCATACCCGACAGACTCCGGTTACGCCTTAGGCTGTCAGCTTGGCAATAAAAAAGCGCTGGAGACGATTCGGCGGATTCGAAAGCTTGACGACAAGCACAATTTTACCTTGGTGTGCAGAGATTTATCCGAGTTAGGTAATTATGCTCGAGTTGATAATGCCGCCTATCGCTGGATCAAAAACCATACGCCAGGGCCCTATACTTTCATCCTTAAGGCTACCAGTGAGGTACCTAAGCGCTTAATGCATCCTAAGCGTCGTACGATTGGGTTGCGAGTGCCAGATAATGCCATCGCATTGGCTTTGCTGGCCGGTTTGAATGAGCCGATGATGAGTGTCACACTGATGTTGCCTGGTGATGAGATGCCGCTAACAGATCCTTACGAAATTCGTCAGATATTAGAGCATGAGCTCGATCTGGTTATCGATGGTGGTTATTGCGGGATGGAGCCAACGTCGGTGATTGATCTTGTCGATGAAGTGCCGGTCATCGTGCGGCAGGGTTTGGGTGATGTTAGCTTATTTGAGGTTTAAGTGGACTGCTAGTGTTCATAAGTCCGTGGGATTGGAGTCGGGAGAGTGTGGCCAGCAGAAGGATTGACAAAACTAATCCGGCTGGCTCTGTGCGGCTTATAGTGATGACAGTATAATGGCGACTTTAAGTTTTTAAGTGCCATCAAACTAAATGTAACGCAATCAGTGAGATAACAATAAATTCGTGGACGATACGCCGATATTGGAACAAAAACAGCAAATCGCAACGCCCGAAGGCGACTTGATGCCCGAGTTGGAGTCAGTATCTGCTAATGGCGAACCTACTGCTGAGGTAGGTGTTGATACGGAGCAGGCACCTCCCGAACTTAAAATATTGGGGCTGAAAGAGTTGCGTAGCTCAGGCATTCATCAGGGTGAAATGCCCTTTGCTGTAGTGCAGGGGCAGGCTATGACGCAAATCCCACAGGATTTGTATATTCCGCCCGATGCGTTGGAAGTATTTTTGGAGGCTTTTGAGGGGCCGCTGGATTTGCTGTTATATCTGATAAAGCGCCAAAATATCGATATTCTAGAAATCAATGTTGCAAACATTACCCATCAGTATATGCATTACGTCAATATGATGGATGCGATGCAATTTGAGTTGGCCGCGGAATATCTGCTAATGGCGGCGATGTTGGCTGAAATTAAATCGCGTATGTTGCTGCCGCGCTCTAGCGAGGCAGAAGAAGAGGAAGAAGACCCAAGAGCGCAGTTGATTCGACGCTTGCAAGAGTATGAGCGGTTTAAAAAAGCTGCCGAAGACATCGATGAAATGCCTCGTTTGGGGCGAGAGATATTTATCGCCAGTGCTGCACCGCCGGACATTAAGAAAGCCCAGCCTGAGCCTGTGGTCGAGATGAAAGAGTTATTATTGGCTTTGGGTGAGGTCTTTCGTCGGGCAGATATGTTTGAAAGCCATCATGTGCATAAAGAAAAATTATCAACCCGCGAGCGGATGACACAGGTTTTGGCTATGTTATCCAACAATCAATTCACGCCTTTTGTTGCATTATTTACCGTTGAGGAAGGCCGTCTTGGTGTGGTGGTGACTTTTCTGGCAGTGATGGAATTAATCAAGGAAGCGCTGGTTGAAATCGTACAAACAGAACCCTTTGGCCCCATTCACGTTAAAGCTAGAACATCATGAGTACCGATATCCAATTGATACAACGCATTATTGAAGGTGCACTAATGGCTTCTGCTAAGCCACTTACGGTGGTGCAGTTAGTTGAGCTATTTGATGAAGATGATCGCCCCGAGAAAAATATTGTTCTCGCGGCGTTAGATAATATACAAACTGCCTGTCAAGGTCGTGGCTTTGAGTTGAAAGAAGTCTCCAGTGGTTTTCGCTTTCAGGTGGTGCAGGATGTTGCTCCTTGGGTGGCGCGCTTGTGGGAAGAGAAACCCCAGAAGTATTCTCGGGCTTTATTAGAAACATTGGCACTTATTGCTTACCGCCAGCCGATTACTCGTGGTGATATTGAAGATATTCGCGGTGTGGCAGTGAGTTCAAATATTATTAAAACACTGCTGGAGCGTGAGTGGGTTCGAGTTATAGGGCATAAAGATGTGCCTGGTCGTCCTGCGATGTACGCTACCACGCGGCGGTTTTTGGACTATTTTAATTTAAAAAATCTTGAAGATTTACCGTCACTGGCAGAGATTCGCGACCTGGATTCGATGAACCAAGAATTAGCTTTAGAGGGGGCGGATACTGTTGTCCCTGAGTTGACGGAGGAGGCAGCCGACGAAGAAAATAGCGCCGAAGCCGTTGCCGGCGAAAATGATGCTGATGGAGATAATATTACTTCTGTTGATGCTGCTGATCATACGCTAGTGTCCGCGGCGGTATTGCCGTCGGCTGCCAGTGATGTGGTTGCAGAGTCATTGGCAGCTGATATAGATACCAATGCGTTGAGTGCCGAGGATACTGAAGATGTAAACTCAGGCAATACAAGCTCAGATACTGCATCAAATACGACAAACCCAAATGACATACCAGCCTAATGCTGGTTCCTTTTTCTTACTTATTTAAAAGCGCACAAACATGACAGATACACCAGCTGGTGACAAACTCCAAAAACTACTCGCTCAGGCAGGAGTTGGCTCCCGTAGAGAAATGGAAAAAGTCATCTCCGAAGGGCGGATAACCGTCAATGGCGAAAAAGCCAAGTTAGGCGACCGCGCCACTGGCCACGATAAAATTGCTATGGATGGCCGTTTGGTAGGTATACCTGAACAAGATACCGCTGGGCGTGTATTGGTATATAACAAACCAGAGGGTGAGATTTGTAGTCGTAGTGACCCTGAAGGGCGTCGTACGGTTTTTGAGCGCTTACCTAAGCCAAAAACAGGGCGCTGGATCGCGGTAGGTCGACTTGATTTTAACACCACGGGTTTGATTTTATTTACCACCGATGGTCAGTTGGCTAATGCTTTGATGCACCCATCGTCAGAAATTGACCGTGAGTATTTGTGCCGTGTTTTAGGTACAGTTGATGAGAAGGTATTGCAGCGCTTGCGTGAGGGTATTTTGCTTGAAGATGGCATCGCCAAGTTTACTGATATTGTTGATGGCGGTGGTGAAGGTGCCAATCATTGGTATTATGTGGCGCTGATGGAGGGGCGTAATCGAGAAGTGCGTCGCTTGTGGGAGTCGCAAGATATTCAGGTGAGCCGCTTGAAGCGCGTGCGTTATGGTAAGGTATTTTTACCGCCAAGATTAAAGCAGGGACAATGGGAGGAAATGGCTTATAAAGAGGTTCAAGATCTCTATAAAATGGTCGATATGAAAGCAGCCAAACCTGCAAAAGTATTGCCAAAAGAGCGCGAAACCCTAGAGCGAGCCCAACGTAAAAATCGTGGGGTGAAATTACCGCGAAGGTCGTGAGCCGCGAGTTTTAAAATATTAGATGCAAAAAGGGGAGGGCAATAGCTCTCCCCTTTTTGCAGTTGAAAGCTATAGACCGATCTTCTCGGCGTTGACCACAGTATTGCGACCATCTTTTTTGGCTTGATAAAGTGCTTTATCGGCGCGGGAAAATAGGCTGGCCATAGTGTCGGTTTCGGTTAATGCAGCGAGACCAATACTCACTGTCACCTTAATTGAAAATTCCTCAAAAGTTGTGGCTGTGTTTTCAACATATTGACGAATTCTTTCGGCAACCATTTCTGCGCCAGCGATACTGGTGTTATTGAGTAATAATACAAATTCCTCGCCGCCAAAGCGGTAAGCTCGGTAGGTGGCGTCAGTACCTCGGCTGCACTGAGACAAAATTCTGGAAATATTTTTTAGTACACAGTCTCCTGCAGTATGGCCATGCTTGTCGTTGATTCGTTTGAACCTATCGATATCGACGACTAATATGGCCAGCGGTAATTTATTTCTCTTAGCGAGGGCGACCTCTCGTGCGAGAGTATTCTCCAGAGCCAGTCGATTCCCCGAGCCTGTTAGCGGATCGCGCAGGGCGCTCTGTACAGCGTCGCGATATATTAAAGCGTTGCGGACAGGGTAGATTAAGCAGCTTATTAAAACTTCCAATAGCTGTAAGTCATTTTCTGAAAAGCGTTTGTGTCGGCTTAATACAATTCCTCCCAAGCTGTCTTGGCTGGTGATTAGCTTATAATGACAGCTATGTTTGGCGCTATTGCCCAAATCGATTGAGTGATTAAGCTTGTCGTTTTGGTAGCTGAGGCTGCTAATAGCAAGATTGCGCTGTGCTTCTTCAAAAAACAGCTGCAGCAGTTGATTGAGTTCGAGTGTGGTTTGCAGCAGATTACTGAGTTTTAAACGCAGTTCAAGGTGTTGATCCTGATGAGTTTCAGACTCGCGGCTGACAGGGCGTTTTGGTGCAGGAAAAGCAACAGTATTTGAAGGTTGCAAAGTAGTTACCATAGCCAAAAAGCCTCGACAGAGTTTACTTTATTTAAGTACCGGCAAGCCTTCGTTAAGGTGTTATAGCCAGAATATGTGTATCGATAGAGTTGAATGCGAAAATTATGCCAAAACATTTTTTTTGTTTAAGTGATTGATAGTAAAAGATAATTTTTATTCTTTTCTGCATATTGTAGGTGGGGGCGGCAAAAGTGGGGGGAAGCTAGAGTGACTGGTCAAAATCCTGTCACTTAGGTGTGAGGGGGATGGTATTTACTTGATGCCACGGTGGGGGGGGCGATACAGCGTTGCTGATAGTCAGCCCATGAGCCCCGGTGTCCTGGGCCGTTTTGGTGAAATAAGTTCTATTCTACGGTTGATCGCATGGCCCTAAGTTGTGTCATTCAGGCCAGGCAGGGCTTGGTGATAGGTGTCAGCTTTTTGTCTGTAGTCGATAATGGCTTGGCAGTAGTCAGCTCGGGGCTGGTTATTTACTTAATTTGCGCATTTAATGCCTGGCCATTAATTCCTTTACTGTCTGTGCCCATAAGATACAAATAAATAGGCATTATTTGCTCTGGTAGGGGGTTGTTTGCCGGGTTCTCTGCTGGGTAGGCGGTACGACGCATCGCGGTGTTGGTGGCGCCAGGGTTGATGGAGTTGGTTCTGATGTTGCTGGTATTGCCGAGTTCGTCAGCCAGCGTTTGCATCAAGCCCTCGGTAGCAAACTTAGAGACAGCATAAGCACCCCAATAGGCGCGACCTTGGCGGCCGACACCGGAAGAGGTGAATATAATCGAGGCATCGTCTGATTTTTCCAGTAGCGGCAGCAAGGCCTGGGTCATCATAAAGGCGGCGTTGATATTGACCTGCATCACTTCCAGCCAGCTATTGCTGTCGGTCTGGGCGATGGGTTTACGGTCGCCAAGAATGCTGGCGTTGTGTAGTAGACCGTCAACTTTTCCGAATTCCTGTGCGAGTTTGTTATGCATATCTTGGTAATCTTGCATCACCGCGCCACCTAGATGCATAGGGTATATGGCAGCTTGAGGATGGCCTGCATTTTCGATTTCGTCGTATACGGCTTCAAGTTTACTGATTGTTTTGCCGACTAATACGACGGTAGCGCCATGCGCGGCGTAGCTGAGTGCGGCGCTGCGGCCGATACCGTCACCGGCTCCGGTGACAATAATAATTTTATCCTGCAACAAATTGGCGGGAGCTTGGTATTGTTGTGGGATGATGTTGGTGCCAGGCATGGTGATGATCCATTGTTATCAGGGGGGGTGGCTTGTTCAATAATATATAGCTTGTGGCAAATAAGGCCTAATGAAAACGTATAGCCTCAGTTTACAGAGCAAATAGTTCGCACAGCAAGGGCTGTATTTCACTCGCGTGGTTAACCGCGTAATCGGCCTGCCATAGTTCACTGGGGTCGTTCGCATCGATATAGCCATAATTGGCAGCGATAGTTGTCATCGCAGCATTTAATCCGGCTTCAATATCGCGACGGTGATCGCCAATATATAAGGTTCGCTGCGGGTTGCAGGCTATTTCTCGGCAGGCAAGCAACATCGGTTCGGGGTGTGGTTTGGTATGAGTCACATCGTCAGGGCAAACCAATACTGCGCAGCGTTCGGCCAGACTCAGCGCTACCAGTATTGGCTCAGCGTACAAGCGTGGTTTGTTGGTGACAATTCCCCAGGGGATGGCTTGTAGCTCTAGCCAGTCTAACAACTCATTCATGCCGGGAAATAGCTGGGTTTGTACCGCTAGGTTTTTTTGGTAGAGCGCTAGCAGTTGTTGTCGTAGCGGCTCAAATGCAGGGTCGCCTTCCGGTAATTGAAAGGCTAGTGTGATTAACGCTCTGGCACCGTGGGAGACAGTGGCGCGAATGGCTTCAGCGCTTTGCTCGGGGTGATTTTTCAGTCTGCATAATTGATTCACCACGGTAATAAAATCGGGTGCGGTATCAATCAGGGTGCCATCTAAATCGAACAGCACGGCTTCGAGCTGAGTGGGTTGGGGACGTTTAATTTGGATCATAATATTTGTCTTATACCGGGCGGCGAGTGTGCACAAGGTAATTGACGTCGACATCGTTATCGTTAAGTCGGTAGTGTTTAGTTATTGGATTATAGATGAGGCCGGTGAGATCTTGCAGCTGCAGTCCGGCATCGCGAATCCACTGTGCCAGTTCCGAGGGCTTGATAAATTTGCTGTAGTCGTGAGTGCCTTTGGGTAGCAGCTTTAACAGGTATTCTGCGCCGATAATGCTGAATAAATAGGATTTTGGATTGCGGTTTATGGTAGAAAAATAGACGTGCCCGCCGGGCTTTACCAGTGTGGCGCAGGCTTTGATGACCGAGCTTGGATCGGGTACATGTTCCAGCATCTCAAGACAGGTGACGATGTCGTATTGGCCAGCTTCCTGTAGGGCGAGATCTTCTGCGGTCATTTGTCGGTAGTTGACGTTTACGCCAGACTCTAGTTGATGCAGCTTTGCAACGGCTAAGGGAGCTGCGCCCATATCGATACCGCTTACCTTGGCACCACGTTGTGCCATGGCCTCGCAAAGAATACCGCCGCCACAACCGATATCGAGTAATGACGCTTGTGCCACTGGCGAGCGTTGGTCGATAAAGTTGCTGCGTAGGGGGTTTATTTCGTGCAACGGTTTGAATTCGCTGTTTTTATCCCACCAGCGGTTGGCCAGGGCTTCAAATTTTGCGATTTCTGCGGGGTCGACATTGGCGGTTGAGGCGCTCACACATCTTCTCACTAAGTTGGGGCGAGTAGTGTCGCCGGTTGTTGTTTTGTGGCTATTGGCTATGTATTTTATCTCGCCACTGTTTTGTTTTAAGTGCTATTTCGCGTAAATCCAAGTTAACTGGGTCGCGGTCAACCAGTACTTCTTGTCCGTGGACCCAGCTGTGGGTGACCAGATGACTGCAAGCTGTATAAACCAGTTGTGATATAGGCTGATAAACCGGTTGTTGTTCAATACCGCTAAAATCGATAGCAATAATATCAGCTTGTTTGCCGGCTTCCAGTGTCCCCAGTGTGCTATCCAGCCCTAGAGCTTTAGCGCCGCCAAGGGTGGCGGCTTCAAGTACTTGCCAGTCACTCAGCGCAGCAGCGTTGCCAGAAACAGCTTTGGCTAGTAGCGCTGCGCTGCGCATCTCGGCGAACATATCCAGGCTGTTATTGCTGGCTGCACTGTCGGTGCCGATAGCAATGTTGATGCCTTCATCAAGCAAGCGTTGAGTGGGGCAAAAGCCGCTGGCGAGTTTAAGGTTGGATTGTGGGCAGTGAATAATGTGGGCACCGCTTTGCTTGACCAGTTCGATGTCTTCATCGTTCAGTGCTGTCATGTGGACCAGTTGCGTCCGTGGGCTGAGTAAGCCTAGGTCATTAAGCCTGGCCAGTGGTCGCTTGCCGTATTGCTTAAGGCTGTCATCCACTTCCTGTTGGGTTTCGTGGGCGTGGATCTGAATGCTGATATCCAGTTCTGCTGCTAGCATTGCCACCTTTTGTAAGGCGTTATCGCTAGCCGTATAGGGGGCATGGGGGCCAAAAACGACGTCGACTAGAGCGCTGTGTTTAAAGTCGTCACGCACGGCCAGTCCTTTGCGAATGTAGTCATCTGGATCTTGTCCCCAGATGGTAGGGAGATTGAATACCGGGAAGGTGATCTGCGTACGTATGCCTGCTTCACTGGCTACTTTGGCAGTGGCGTTGGGGAAAAAGTACATATCGCTGAAAGTGGTGGTACCGGAGCGTAACATCTCGGCAACGGCAAGCTGTGTGCCATCACGGACAAACTCTTCGCTCACCCATTGGCCCTCGGCGGGCCAGATGTGCTCTTCCAGCCATGTTTGTAAGGGGGTGTCGTCGGCCATGCCGCGAAACAAGCTCATGGCGGCATGGCCGTGAGCGTTGATCAGGCCTGGGGTCAATACGTGCTGGGGTAAATCGATGCCGTGGTTGGCATCGTATCGAGACACGGCTTCTGTATGGGGGAGGATGTCAACTATGTCCCCGTTGTTGATGACTATGGCGTGGTTTTCTAGCACAGTTTTGGCAGGGCGCACGGGAATAATCCAGCGTGCACTGATCAAACTATCAACAGGTATTGGTGTGGTTGTACTCATAAAAAGATGATTTGTTGGCGGTATTTTTAGGTGCTGGCAAGTATAACGGTATTCGATAAAAATTGCCTGCCAATACAGCAAGCTAAATAAGCGTTTATAGCGCTGTTTACTCACTATTTTTGCACAATACGGCTGTTGGTATGGTATTGAATTATGGTATGATTTGCCGCTTGTGCAGGCCATCAGTGAATGCTTGATTGGGTGATGAAAATTGCCCGAGTTTAGCGAGTGGATGCTGCACTTTTTGCTCCTTTTGGTAGCTTGTTTTTACCTCAAGAGGTACGTGTTGAGGCTGGCTGAGAATACAGTAGCTACGTAGTAATCGTTTGTCTGGCAAGTTGTGGCAGCGATAGTTTAAAGATTACTTAGTTACCGTGTCGATATATGAGTGAGTATGGTATGACGCAACTGGCATTCGGTCAGGCTGTATTCATAGAGAGCTTAATAATCGGTCAAAGCAGATCAATAACAGTGGCTAAGTATGATGGCAATTCGCTCAACATGCTTAATGGTCCAAAATAACAGGAATACTATATTTCATGGGTGAATTAACCAACGCACCAAGTAACCAAATCCTACCTGTCAATATCGAAGACGAGTTAAAGCAGTCTTATCTTGATTATTCCATGAGCGTTATTGTCGGCAGAGCATTGCCTGATGTGCGCGATGGCCTGAAACCGGTACACCGTCGCGTATTATTTGCAATGAGTGAGTTGAACAATGACTGGAACAAGGGTTATAAAAAATCAGCTCGTGTTGTTGGTGACGTTATCGGTAAGTACCATCCTCATGGCGATAGCGCCGTGTACGAGACTATCGTTCGGATGGCGCAGCCGTTTTCATTGCGTTATATGCTGGTAGATGGGCAGGGTAACTTTGGCTCGGTCGATGGCGACTCCGCTGCTGCTATGCGTTACACCGAAATCCGCATGCGTAAAATATCCCATGAAATTCTAGCGGACCTAGATAAAGAAACAGTCGATTGGGTGCCTAACTATGATGGCACCGAAATGATCCCTGCGGTTATGCCGACCAAGGTTCCCAACCTGCTAATCAATGGTTCTTCCGGTATTGCTGTTGGTATGGCGACCAATATCCCGCCGCATAATCTCAATGAGGTAGTTAACGGCTGTTTGGCGTTAATCGATAATCCTGATATTACCATTGATGAGTTGATGACTTACATTCCCGGCCCCGATTTTCCTACTGCCGGTATTATCAATGGTCGTGCAGGGATCGTTTCGGCTTATCGTACCGGCAAGGGGCGTATTTATGTACGTGCTCGCGCTGAAGTTATTAGCAACGAGAAAACCAATAAAGACACCATCCTTATTCACGAGCTGCCGTATCAGGTTAACAAGGCTCGTTTGATAGAAAAAATCGCCGAGCTGGTTAAAGAGAAAAAAATTGAAGGCATCGCAGAGTTGCGCGATGAGTCCGATAAAGATGGTATGCGTATTGTCATTGAGATGAAGCGTAATGAAATGGGCGAAGTTTGCCTTAATAATTTGTATGCTCAGACTCAGCTTGAAAATGTTTTTGGTATTAACGTGGTGGCTCTGGTCGATGGTCAGCCACGCTTGCTCAACTTAAAGCAATTGCTGGAATATTTCATTCGCCATCGTCGCGAAGTGGTTACGCGTCGTACCGTTTATCTGTTGAGAAAAGCTCGCGAGCGAGGTCATATTCTTGAAGGCTTGGCGGTAGCCATTTCTAATATTGATGAAATGATCGAGCTGATTAAATCCTCTGACACAACGGCCGAAGCGAAAGACAAACTGTCTGCGCGCGGCTGGGCCCCCGGAGAGGTAATGGGGATGCTCGAGCGTGCTGGTGCAGGAGATATTCAAAGTGTGGCCTGTCGCCCAGATGATTTGCCAGAGAATTACGGTTTTATTGACGGTAAGTACCACCTGTCACCGGTTCAAGTGCAGGCTATTCTCGATATGCGCTTGCAGAAATTGACTGGCCTCGAGCATGAGAAATTGCTGAAGGAGTACCAGGAAAAACTCGACGAAATTACTGAATACCTGAGTATATTGGCTGATGCAATTAAGTTGATGGGTATTATTCGTGACGAATTAGCGGCGATTGTTGCTGAGTTTGGTGATGAGCGTCGCAGTGAAATTATCGAGTCCTTACGTGACCTGACCGAAGAAGATTTGATTACTGAAGAAGACCGTGTGGTGACTATTTCTCATGGCGGTTATGCTAAAACACAGGCGTTAAGTGATTATCAAGCACAGCGACGTGGCGGTATGGGGCGATCGGCAACGGCAGTGAAGGATGAAGATTATGTTGCCCACTTGGTTATAGCCAGTACCCACGACACAATTTTGTGTTTCTCTAATGTGGGTAAGGTGTATTGGTTAAAAGTGTTTCATATTCCTTTGGCTGGGCGTAACGCACGCGGTCGTCCGATGGTTAATTTACTACCGTTGGATGAAGGTGAGCGTATTACTTCCATTATGCCTATCCGTGAATATACCGAAGGACATTACATCTTTATGGCGACTGCCAACGGCACGGTTAAGAAAACTGCACTGACGGATTTTGCTCGTCAACGCAGTGTCGGTTTACGTGCCCTGGAGCTGGAAGAAGGTGATGTGCTGATCGGTACAGCTGTGACTAACGGCGAATGTGATGTCATGTTGTTTAGCTCCGCTGGTAAAGCGGTGCGCTTTAATGAAAACGATGTGCGCGCTATGGGCCGTACTGCAAAAGGTGTTCGTGGTATACGTCTGGAGGAAGGTCAGAAAATGATTTCCTTGCTGGTGCCTAAAGAAGGCGGGCGGATGTTGTCAGTTTCTGTTAAGGGTTACGGCAAGCGTACTGAGTTTACTGAATTCGCGACCAAGGGGCGTGGCAATAAAGGCATGATCTTTATGCAAGCTTCAGAGCGTAATGGTGACATTGTTGGTGCCGTACAGGTATTTGATGGCGATGAGCTAATGATGATTTCTGATCAGGGTACGATGGTGCGTACTCGCACAGATGAAATTTCTGTGCTGGGACGTAATACTCAGGGCGTGCGTGTTATACGTATCAAAGAAGGCGAGCATGTTGTCGGTGTTGAGCGTATCGAAGAGCCCGAAGAAAGTGCCATTATTGATGAAGAGAATACAGTTGTGGCTGAGGTAGCAGATGCTACTGATCAATCAGCTGAAAGTCATAATTTGGAACAAGGCCCAGAAGAGAGCTAATATGGCCTCTGCTTCTGATTAGGTTAGAGTCTGGTCAAGTTTTATTACTAAGTGCTAATCCAGTAAACACCTGATAATTATTGTTAGGTGTTTATTTCTATTGAGGTTTTATCGATGTCTCGTAAATACAATTTTTGTGCAGGACCTGCCGCATTGCCGGAGTCAGTATTACAGCAAGCAGCAGCTGAGTTAGTTGATTATCAGGGTGCCGGCTTGTCGATCATGGAGATGAGTCATCGCTCCCCCGAAATTGTTGCTATAGCGGAAAAGGCAGAGCAGGACTTTCGTGACTTGCTGAATATAACCGATGACTACGCAGTGTTGTTCTTGCAGGGTGGTGCCAGCACACAATTTGCGGCAGTTCCCTTAAACCTTATGGGTGACAAAGGCGCGGCTGATTATGTGAACACCGGGCAGTGGTCGATTAAGGCGATAAAAGAAGCGAAAAAATTTGGCAAAGTGAATGTCGTTGCCAGTTCAGAAGATACCAATTTCACTACTATCCCAGCCTTTGAGAGCTGGCAGCTGAATAAAGATGCCGCGTATTTGCATTACACTCCGAATGAAACCATCGGGGGTGTAGAGTATATGTGGACACCAGAGGTTGATGTGCCTTTGGTTGCCGATATGTCTTCAACGATCTTGTCGCGCCCCATCGATGTTAGTAAATTTGGGGTGATTTATGCTGGTGCACAAAAAAATATTGGCCCTGCCGGTTTAACTATCGTGATCGCGCGCAAGGATTTATTGGGTAAATCTTCAGCTGCTTGCCCGACCATGCTGGATTATAAAACAGCCGCGGATAATGGCTCGATGTATAACACTCCGCCAACCTATAGCTTGTATTTAGCGGGTTTGGTATTCCAGTGGTTGAAAGATCAAGGTGGATTGAGTGCGATTGAGACGCTGAATCGTCGTAAAGCTGAAAAATTGTATGCGTTTATTGATAACAGTGCTTTTTATGCAAACCCGGTAGAGCTGGCGAGCCGTTCATTGATGAATATACCGTTTACTTTGGCGAATGCCGATTTGGATAAGCAGTTTTTAGCTGAGGCTGAGGCGATTGGTATGCTCAACTTGAAGGGCCATCGTAGTGTGGGTGGTATGCGTGCGAGTATTTATAATGCTGTACCTGAGCAGGCTGTTGATGCGCTGATTGATTTTATGAAAGATTTTGAATCTCGCGTTTAGCTCAGCGGGTTTGATAGTTACTTTTATATCAAGAAGAGGGTGGACGTGGATAAGCTCCACCCGGTGAATACTCCTAGAAAGATCATATCTATGTCTAAAGGCACTAATCTAGATACGCTGCGTCAGGAAATCGATGCTATTGATGCTGAAATCCATCAGCTCATCAATCGTCGAGCGAAATGTGCTGAGCGCGTGGCTGAGACAAAACTTAAACAATATGCTGCAGAAAACGGCAGTGCTGATTTATCCAAGGTGACGTTTTACCGCCCTGAACGTGAAGCTCAGGTTCTGCGCAGCGTCATTGAGCGGAATGAAGGCCCGCTAGATGGCAAGGTGGTTGCGCATATTTTTCGTGAGATTATGTCGGCTTGTCTGGCGCTAGAAAAGCCAATGGAAGTTGCCTATTTAGGCCCTGAAGGAACCTTTACCCAAGCGGC
Organism: Spongiibacteraceae bacterium; assembly: GCA_041677245.1. Classification (GTDB taxonomy): domain Bacteria; phylum Pseudomonadota; class Gammaproteobacteria; order Pseudomonadales; family Dasaniaceae; genus Oceanicoccus. The sequence goes on from JBAYQJ010000033.1 coordinate 22,276, forward strand.
TACACTCAAGCATTTCGGCCAATCGGTTGTGAGTGTACCTCAAGCCAGTATTGCCCAGGTTTTTTCGCAAGTAGAGTCAGGGCAATGCAATTATGGTGTCGTGCCCGTAGAAAATTCTACGGAAGGTATGGTGAATCTAACTCTGGATAGCCTGATGGATTCATCATTAAAAATTTGTGGTGAGTTGGACCTGCGGATACAGTTATGTTTGTTGGCAAATAGTGGGGCTAATGCCGGCACTATTAAAACAATTTGCGCGCATCAGCAGGCCTTGGCTCAATCACGTAACTGGCTGGATAAAAATTGGCCAGGTGTGGAGCGGGTTGCTGTCGCTTCCAATGCTGAAGCTGCGCGTATGGCCAAGCAAGATTCCACGATTGCTGCGGTTGCGGGCGCCATTGCGGCTGAGCAATATAGCCTGAGTAAAATAGCTGAAAATATTGAAGATTATAAAAATAACACCACGCGATTTTTAGTTATTGGTAAGGAGGAAGTGGAGCTCAGCGGTGATGACAAGACCTCAATTGTGGTCGAGGCCAATAATAAACCAGGTGCTTTATTTAAACTGTTAAAGCCCTTTCATGCCGCGGGTGTTAGTTTAACTCGTATTGATACTCGTCCATCAAGAACCGATGTATGGGCTTATGTATTTTTTATCGAGTTTGAAGGGCATAAAAAGGATGCTGCTATCAAGCTTATTCTTGATGAGGTAGGCGCGCATTCTAAAGTGCTGAAAGTACTCGGTTCATATCCGCGGGCTGTTCTTTAGGTTTGCTCAAAGCCTGTAAAAAGTCCGTTGATTATTGGTATTTTTCGATTATCTTTAAATATCGCTCCTGAAGTTTTGAGTATTCATCATTTAATGTGGAAAACTCAGCTTCTCTTTCTTCAAGTTTTTCCTGAATGTTTTCCATTTCAAGTAGATTTTTTTTAAGTTTATTATGTTCTATTTTCAATAGTTCAAATTTACGTTTATGCTCTATTTCTTCATGCGCTACGTCTAAATACTGCTCTTTTAAATCTTGATAATTTTTTCGAGTTTTAGCGAGGTCCTCTTCTTTTTCTTCCAGCTCTTTTTTTATTTCCTTTAGCTCCTGTTGATATTGCTCGTTACTTAATAGTCCAATTTCATCCTCCATGTCTCTAACTCTAACATCAAGCTGTTCTTTTTCGTCAAACGCCGTCTCCATGTTTTGCTTAGCGATTACTGATGATGTTGCTTGCTCTAACTCCAAATAGTAATTTTCTAACATTTTGCACTCTAATTTTTTTCTCGATAGGGCGGCGGTACTTTCCTCAAATAATATCTTGAATCGCTCTAAATCATTTTTTTGCTCGGTGGTTAGGTTGCTACCTTCGCTAGTCATTTTCAGGCTTGCCATTGCCAACTCTTCGTATTGCTGACCTACTGTTTCACATTCATCGCGTAGTCGCTTAAGTTCAAGTTCCTTGTCATGAAGCTGCTGCCCCATAACTTCAATTTCTTTTATTTTTACTGTGCCGTATTGATTAGGGTTTGATTTGTTGTTATTTTTTTCCGTTCGAGCATATTCAATTTCTTTTTTTAATTGAAGCTCCGCGGCCTCCAGTTGTTCAATTCTTTCGCGATACTCCTGGAGTTCCTGGCTTAGCAAATAAATTTTCCTATCTTCTTTGGTAACTAAGTCAAGTTGTACGGTTAATTCGTCACCGGTTCGTTCCAGCTCTTCAATGATGGCATTAAGGTTGGCGGTCAAAGTGGACTCCAACTTATACTTTTCTGATATCGTTTGTATGTTTGATTTTAAATTGTTTATTAGTTCATTTTGAGTCTTGATCGTTCCTTTCAAGATGCTATTCGCCTTTTTAAGGCTAGAATGCTCATTGGAGCTGGCTAACTTTTTTTCTAATTCAAAACATAATTTTTTAAATTTTTCGAGGTTATTAAGCCGCTGCTTCAGCATGGCATTTTCTTTATTGCGCTCGGTCAATTGTTGCTTAATAACGTTTTTATCAATTGGGCTGCTCATCACCACTGATTTGGGTTGCGTGTCGGGTGATTTATCTGCCAGTTTGTTTTTTAGCGTTAAGATCAAGTCTCGTTGAGTCTGCAGCTCTGTTAGGGCTTTATGATAACTGCGCCTAAGAACTCCTAGGCCTACGGAGAATATTACCAGCACTAAAAAGAGAGTTTCTAATGCTATAGTCAAATGCACTTTTGTAATTTCAAACATGGATTTAACCCTTGGTTTCCTGCTTCAGTACTTATAGACTAGAGATTGTATAAAAAATAACCCTTCTATATTGTTAGAATAGCGGATAATCGAGCGTAAAGTTAATTTATCACCACCTTAATAGTATAAATATTAACCCTTTGAATAATAAGGTTTTTTGAAAATGAAGTTCTTAATTGTTGATGATAGCAAAGCCATGCAAAACATCATCACAAAAGCCATGAAAAGCATTGGTTACAACCTCGATGACTATGAATATGCAATGAATGGTCAGGAGGCTCTGGATAAGCTTCAGGGCTTTACGCCAGATCTTGTGTTGGTTGACTTACATATGCCTGATATGACTGGTATTGAACTAATTGAAAGCTTCAAAAGCCATTATTCGTCAATTAAAGCCGGTATTGTTTCTATCGATCATGAAAAGAAGAATATTGATGCAGCCAGGGCGGCTGGTGCGGTTTTTTACTTGCATAAACCTTTCACTTCGGAGCAACTGGCAGCGACTCTCTATGAGCAATTGGGAGGCAATAGGCAGCTTGAAGTTACACATGGAAGGAGTGTTGGCACTTTTGTGTATCCGAGCACGAAAGTCATAGAGAAGGTCCTTAGCAGCCTGGGACGGTGCGAAGTGTCCACAGAGGCTTTGGATTTGGATGATTTTAACTACAGCGTTACCCCGCTGATTATCGGTGCATTATCTAATCAGGCTGGTCAAATTAAGGCGCATGCACTCTTTGATCGTTGTGCGGCCAATACGCTTGCCGTCTTTATTAATCATATATCTGCTACGGAGGCTCTCCACCATACCAATAACCATCAAATTCATGATGAAGCCGTAAGTGCGGTTGAAGTATTTATGGGGATTTTAAGTGTGTTGATGTGCAGTAGTGATCCAGACGAATCATTTACCGTGCATGCAGTGATTGTCTTAGAGCAGCCAGGAGAAGAGCTAATAGAATTTGTTAGCCGGGGAAGGAGTAGATCAACATGCGTATCGCTTGTTACTGGAGAGCTAGGCGGCGGCCAGCTTCTCTTGTGCTAGGTAGTACAAGCTTTTGTTTTGTTTGATGGTCGTCATATTTATTAATGAAGTTTAAATATTCGATATTATCACTAGGAATAAAAAATATCTCGAAGGTTATTAGCCTGCTAATTTACCCGATATTGAAAAGATGGAGTGGCTATATCTCATTAACAAACCATCTTCGTTTCCAGGCTGTCATTACCTTTTCTGGATACCAATATTTGCCATAGCTGCCATTGTAGCGAGCCAGAGCTTTAATCCAATTGCCTTTTTCTTTTTTTAAATAGAATTGCAAAATTCTGCAGCCGTAGCTTAGGTTGGTATTTATATTGGTCAGATTATCGCTGGGCCGGCCAATCTCATTTTTCCAAAATGGCATCACCTGCATTAAGCCCTGGGCGCCGACTCGAGATATGGCGTAGGGGTCGAAGCGGCTTTCTATCTCAATGAGAGCTAGTACTAAATCGGGTTTAAGTTCTGCTCGAGTTGCCTCACGGTGAACGGCTCGGAGAAACTCCAGTCGCTCTTGGTGATCTTTGATGAAGGGTTCTAGGCGACTAGACATATCGACCAGCCATACTTCGGCGGCAAAACGGTCTTCGAAGCTATCGGCAGTGCTAATAGTTTTTTGGAGGAACTCTCTCAGCTCCACTTGGTCCGCGCTAGCGCCGTTGGCGGCATGGGAGTTTGCCGCCAACAGGAAGATAAGCAAGCTGATAAGTAGCCTGGTGATCATAGCGAGCTATGCTTTTTTGATGGTCTGTTGAATAAAATCCATGATTTCGGTGATGGTGATATTTTGGTTGTCGGTATCAGTTCGGCCTTTATATTCTAGCAGCCCTTCCTTTAGACCTCGATCGCCAACGACGATACGGTGGGGGATGCCGATAAGTTCCATATCGGCAAATTTAACCCCAGGGCGCTCGTCTCTGTCATCTAGTAGCACGTCATAGCCTAGCGCGCTGAGTTGAGTGTAGAGTGCGTTGGCTTGCTCGGCGACCTCGACAGATTTATGCATGTTTAAAGGCACGATGGCGACTTGAAATGGTGCGATCGACTCTGGCCAAATAATCCCCTTGTCGTCAAAGTTTTGTTCAATGGCAGCGGCCACAATACGGGTGACGCCGATACCATAGCAGCCCATTTGCATCACTTGGTCTTTGCCATGCTCATTCAATACCGTAGCATTGAGAGCTTCTGAATATTTGGTCCCCAATTGGAAGATATGGCCGACTTCAATACCGCGCTTAATTTGTAAGCTGCCGTTACCGTCGGGGCTAGGGTCGCCTGCTTTAACGTTGCGAATATCGGCAATACGTGTGGCTTTACAGTCGCGGTCCCAGTTCACCCCAGTCAAGTGGTAGCCATCTTCATTAGCCCCACAGACAAAGTCTGCCAAGTGAGCTGCACTGCGGTCGACAATGGTTTCGATGGCTAGGTTGACTGGGCCGATAGAGCCGGTGCCACAACCAAGAGCCGCTTTGATTTGGTCTTCGTTGGCAAATTCTAGCGGGGAGGCAACGCCGCTGAGTTTTTCTGCCTTGATGTCATTCAGCTCGTGATCGCCACGGACAATCAGTGCGATCAATGGTGCAGTGTTGTCTGTATCGGTTTGCTCACCCAGTACCACTAGTGTTTTTACAATGCTTGCGGGATCAACTTTGAGCGCGATGCTAACGTCTTCGATGCTGTGCTGGCCTGGTGTGGCAACTTTTTCCAGTGTCTGGCCGGGAGCTGGGCGCTGGCCTGCTGGAGCAATGGCCTCAGCCATTTCTACATTAGCGGCAAAATCGCTGCTATCACTGAACGCGATGTCGTCTTCACCAGAGTCGGCCAGAACGTGAAACTCATGGGAGGCATTGCCGCCAATAGAGCCGGTATCGGCGATGACAGGGCGAAAGCCTAGCCCGAGCCGGGTAAAGATGTTGGTGTAGGCCTGATGCATAACTTCATAGGTTTGCTGGAGGGACGCTTGATCATTATGAAAAGAATAGGCGTCCTTCATAATAAACTCTCTCGAGCGCATGACGCCAAAACGAGGGCGGATTTCATCGCGGAACTTAGTCTGTATCTGGTAAAAGTTTATTGGTAACTGTTTGTAGCTTCTGATTTCGTTACGTACTAGATCAGTGATGACTTCTTCGTGCGTCGGGCCAAGACAAAAACTGTTGTTGTGGCGATCAGTAATACGCAATAGTTCAGGACCATATTGCTGCCAGCGACCAGATTCCTCCCATAACTCAGCGGGCTGCACTACAGGCATTAAGACTTCTTGAGCGCCTGCTGCGTTCATTTCGTCACGGATGATAGCTTCCACCTTGCGTAGTACCCGCAACCCCATCGGCAGCCAGCTGTATAAGCCAGAAGATAATTTACGAATAATGCCAGCACGTAGCATTAGCTGATGGCTGATTACGACGGCGTCGGAAGGGGTTTCTTTAACGGTGGCTATAAGGAACTGGCTGGCGCGCATTGTGTATGTTGGCTCTCTGGTTAGTGGGCTTAAAATGTAGCAATCTTATGTGGATTGAATAAAACGAATACAATTGGCGAAGTTCTATTGTAAGTCGCTATAGTGCTAAAGTAACGGTCTTAAAGAGATGACTGCTGCGCATTTTACGACTGATATGCCGTATGGTACAGGCTATTGATTCAAGTTTACGGAGAATTCTATGTTTGAATTACATTCCCAGCTGGCAAACGACTGTATCGAGGTGGGGGACTTAACGCTGTGCAAAGTATTATTGCTAAATGATCGTCTCTACCCTTGGTTGATTTTGGTGCCGCGACGGGAAGGGGTAAGTGAGATTTTTCAGCTCACTGAAGAGGATCAAATACAGTTGCTCACTGAGTCCAGTACGGTTGGCAAGGCCTTAATGGCTTATTTTTCTGCTGATAAATTAAATGTTGCGGCGCTGGGAAATATGGTCCCCCAGCTGCATGTGCATCACGTGCTGCGCTATAAAACCGATCCGATGTGGCCGAAACCCGTATGGGGTGGTGTTGTGGCGGAGCCTTATAACACTGAACAATTGGTGCTGCGTATGGCTGAGGTGCGTGAGCAATTGTTGCCGCTAGGGCTGAGCTGCTAGTCTGTGGGTTATTGTGGTTGTGTGGGGGTTTGTTGGGCAAAAAGGGCAAGTTTTGCTAAAAACTGGTTTGTTGCTCTATTTACGGCCATAAAGTACTTGTATTACAGTATATTCTGGACTATACAGTGCGCAGACACTGTATATATAGGTTCAAAAGGCATCGTTGTATGACGTTTTTATTTTAATCTATAGCTAGGTGTTTAGGGTGAGTCTCTCACTTTGAATGAATAACTAGATTAACAATTAAACTAATATTCAAGATAATACTCAAGTTAACTACAAGGCATATACACATGGCGACTAAACCAAAAGCGGCACCCAAAAAGAAAGTGGCAGCCAAAGCAGCTCCTGCTAAAAAAGCTCCAGCTAAAAAAGCTCCGGTAAAAGCCAAAGCTGCACCCAAAAAAGCAACGGGCCCAATTAAAGAGAAAATGACTAAAAGCCAAATACTCACCGACATTGCTGAGTCTACCGAGTTGACTCGTAAGCAGGTAACAGCGGTTTTTGACGAGCTGGAGTTATTAATGAGCCGTAGTCTTGCTAAGCGCGGTTTGGGTGAGTTCACCATCCCTGGCTTGATGAAAGTCACTACCGTTAAAAAACCTGCTAAAAAGGCACGTAAAGGTGTAAACCCCTTTACTGGTGAAGAGCAAATGTTCAAAGCCAAACCAGCTAGTATTGCGGTAAAGGTTCGTCCACTGAAAAAGTTAAAAGAGATGTCTAGCAAATAAACAATCGCCGTAGCGACTCTCTAACACTGAAGCCTCGTTGATCGGGGCTTTTTTGTATCTGTCAAAGGAGGTTGCTATTTGCAAGGTTGACGAGTTGGCTGTAATTTGAGCGATTTATCACTTTGTCGGCGTTATTTTAAGCCATTTAACACACAATGAGCGGCCAGTACGATAACATGGCCACATTGTAATTAGTGCTTTCACTGTCGCTACTGTTTTGGGGTATAATCGCCAGCTTTTTGGGCCCGTATGGGTGTTTTTTTGAGTCGTTGAGGTTCTATATCATGCCAATTTATGAATATCAGTGCCAGGCTTGTGGGCACGAGTTGGAAAAATTACAAAAGTTGAGTGACGACCCACTATTGGATTGTCCAGAATGCAGTAAACCAGAGTTGAAAAAGAAGATTTCGGCTGCTGGGTTTCGTCTTAAAGGTGGCGGCTGGTATGAAACAGATTTCAAAACCGGCAGTAAGAAAAACATCGCTGGCAGTGAGGGTTCCTCGACGGCTGGTTCCGGTGGTGCGCCAGCGGCTTAGCTGGCTCACTGGTAAGCCGGTGGTCAGTCAGGCGGCACTTAGCGCTGCTGTTAGATGTATTGCATTAGGCATTTAACAAAAAGTTTACAAAGTATTCATTCGCGGTCTTTTAATAGTACCGAACAGACATAGCAACGTAGAAATAGGATTTAGGCAGCATGCGCACTCATTATTGTGGCGACCTCGCTTCAGCACAGATCGACGAAGAAGTAACTCTTTACGGTTGGGTAGACCGCCGTCGTGATCACGGCGGCGTGATCTTTTTAGATCTGCGGGATCGTGAAGGTATTGTTCAAGTGGTGTTTGATCCCGACACTGAAGAACATTTTACCCGTGCGGATAAGGTTCGCAGCGAGTATGTGTTGCAGGTTAAGGGGCGGGTGCGTGCTCGTACCGAGGCGACGGTTAACGCCAATATGGCTACTGGCGAGATCGAGGTACTGGGTAAAGAGCTGGAGATCCTAAACAGTGCGGCAACACCGCCGTTCCAGTTAGATGAGCATATCTCTGTGGGTGAAGAGGTTCGCCTGAAGTACCGCTATATTGATTTGCGTCGCCCTGAAATGCTAGAAAAGTTAAAGCTGCGTTCGCGTATCACTTCGTCGATTCGTCGTTATTTGGATGACAACGGCTTTCTTGATATTGAAACGCCAATTTTAACCAAGGCGACCCCTGAAGGTGCTCGTGATTATTTAGTCCCTTCAAGAACACACGAAGGTAAGTTCTTTGCTTTACCGCAGTCACCGCAGCTGTTTAAACAGCTGCTGATGGTGTCGGGTATGGATCGTTATTACCAAATTGCTAAGTGTTTCCGCGATGAGGATTTGCGCGCAGATCGTCAGCCAGAGTTTACCCAAATCGATATTGAAACGTCGTTTATGAATGATCAAGAGATTATGGCGATCACTGAAACGATGATTCGTGAGCTTTTCAAAGAGGTGAAAGGCTTAGATTTGGGCGAGTTCCCACGGATGCCTTACGCCGAGGCTATGTTGCGTTTTGGTAGTGATAAGCCTGACCTGCGTATACCGATGGAGCTGGTTGATGTAAACGATCTCATGCAGCAGGTTGATTTTAAAGTGTTTAACGGCCCAGCTAATGACCCGAAAGGTCGTGTTGCTGCGCTGAAAGTCCCTGGAGGCGCGCAAATCAGCCGCAAACAGATCGATGACTACACCAAGTTTGTCGGTATCTATGGGGCTAAAGGCTTAGCTTGGATCAAGATTAATGACCTTGCTGCTGGGATTGATGGCTTGCAATCGCCAATTCTTAAATTTATGCCCGATGATATCGTCCAACAGATGATGGCACGTTTGGACGTGGCTGATGGCGATATTGTTTTCTTTGGCGCTGATAAAACCACGGTTGTTAATGAAGCCTTGGGTGCGCTTAGGGTGAAAATAGGTGAAGACCTGAATATGCTCGAAAAGGAATGGGCGCCTTTATGGGTGGTTGATTTCCCGATGTTTGAAGAAAATAGCGAGGGTAACTTGACCTCTATTCATCACCCTTTTACCGCGCCGGCCTGTTCGCCAGAAGCGCTTGCTGCAAACCCTGCTGAAGCGCTGTCTATCGCCTATGATATGGTGCTGAATGGTACTGAACTCGGTGGTGGCTCAATTCGTATCCACCAGCCGGAAATGCAGCAAGCTGTTTTTCGGGTGTTAGGCATTGGTGAGGAAGAGGCGCAGGAAAAATTTGGTTTCTTGTTGGATGCATTAAAGTATGGTGCTCCGCCGCACGGTGGCTTGGCTTTTGGTTTGGATCGCTTAGTGATGCTGATGACTGGCGCCAAGTCGATACGTGATGTTATTGCATTCCCCAAAACGCAGAGTGCTGCTTGTGTAATGACTGACGCACCGGGTGTTGCTGATAACAAACAGCTGCGGGAGTTAAATATTCGTTTGCGCGAAAAGCCTAAAGCTGAGTAACTATTTTGTACAACAGCTGGTTATACAAAGGTGGAATTCATTCCACCTTTGTCGTTATGGGCAGGGCTGTATAGTCAATGGAGTTCCGACATTGGCAGCTCCGCAAGACCAGCTTCGCTTTTTAAAGACTGGAGGGTAGTCATGGCGGGTCACAGTAAATGGGCCAATATCAAGCACCGCAAGGCGGCGCAAGATGCTAAGCGCGGTAAGATTTTCACTAAAATTATTCGTGAGTTGGTGGTAGCGGCAAAAGCAGGTGGACCTAACCCCGAGGATAACCCCACACTGCGTACTGCAATTGATAAGGCGCTGGGCGCAAACATGAGGCGCGATACCATTGATAAGGCGGTTGCCCGTGGTGCCGGAACCAACGATGAGGATAACTATGAGGCAGTAACCTATGAAGGTTATGGTGCTGGTGGTATCGCTGTATTGGTAGAGTGTTTAACCGATAATCGTAATCGTACTGTTGCCGAAATACGTCATGCTTTTAGTAAGCGAGGTGGCAACTTGGGTACTGATGGCTCAGTGGCATATTTGTTTAACCGCGTTGGCCAGATCAGTTTTGCTCAGGCCGATGAGGAGCAGGTGATGGAGGTGGCGCTGGAGGCGGGCGCTGAAGATGTTATTGCCAATGATGATGGTTCGGTGGATGTATCAACTGCATTCGAGGATTTTCTCTTGGTCAAAGATGCGATGATCGCTGCTGGTTTGCTGCCTGATCACGCTGAAGTCGCTATGGTTCCTTCTATTATGGTTGAATTGGATGCAGATACAGCAGAAAAAGCCATCGGTTTAATCGATATGCTTGAGGATCTTGATGATGTGCAAAACGTGTATACCAATGCAGATATTTCTGATGAAATAATGGAGCAGCTCGCCTAGTGTAGTGGCGACTTGGAGTCGCGTTATTTACGATGCCAGGTCGCCGCAGCGACTACTGAATAAAAATACAGTAAAATAGTATCGCGGGTGTTGTGGAGACAGCACCTTCCTGCCAGAATAGCCTTATTATAAGCCCCTATAAAGGACATCGCCGCTAGCAGCGTTGGTTGTTTGGCGGCGGACTTCTATTTTTACAATAATTATTGGTGCAAAATGCTAATGCTATGTCGTTAATTTTGGGGATTGATCCTGGCTCGCGTAAAACGGGTTTTGGCCTTATTAATGTTAATGGTGGCCGGCATGAGTACATCAGCAGCGGTGTCATTCGTTTACCTCTCGATCAAGAGCTACCACAGCGTTTAAAAGTGTTAGTTGCCAGTCTCAGTGAAATTATTGAAACCTACTGCCCGCAGCAAGTTGTGGTGGAGCAAGTGTTTATGGCTAAGAATGCGGGTTCTGCTTTAAAATTGGGGCAGGCTCGAGGCGCTGCAATAGCTGCTTGTGTTACCCAGGATCTAGAAGTGGCTGAGTATTCTGCCCGGCAAATAAAGCAGGCTGTAGTCGGCTCCGGTGCTGCGACTAAAGAGCAGGTTCAACATATGGTCAAAGTTTTATTAAAATTGCCGGCGATGCCGCAAGAAGATGCTGCAGATGCTTTAGCAGGAGCAATTTGTCATGCCAATATGCATGCTAGCTTGATTAATATGGCAGGGGCTACCCGTATTCGACGAGGCCGCTTGCGTTAAGTACTATCTACGCTCGATATTTATTTAATAGGCTTTAATGAGGAGTGCTACATTGATTGGCCGGATTCAAGGATTGCTGCTGGAAAAACAGGCACCTGATTTACTGGTAGACGTAAACGGTGTTGGCTATGAAATACACGCACCTATGACAACAATCTATCAGCTGCCTGAGGTCGGAGCGAAGGTGACGTTGCACACGCATTTTGTGGTGCGTGAAGATGCGCAGTTGCTGTATGGTTTTGCCAGCGTAGCTGAGCGCAGCTTGTTTCGAGCCTTGATTAAGGTCAACGGTATCGGGCCCAAGTTAGCCTTAACGATATTGTCGGGCATAGAAACTGATGAGTTTGTGCGCTGTGTTCTCGATGGTGATACTGCATCTCTGATACGCTTGCCCGGTGTTGGTAAAAAAACCGCTGAGCGCTTGTTAGTTGAAATGAAAGACCGTTTGAGTGATTGGCCTATTGAGAGTGCTGGGCCGGGGGCTGACAGTATTGCCAGACGTTCAGCTAGTGGTAATGTCGCGGAGGCCGAAAGCGCGTTAGTGGCATTGGGTTATAAGGCGCAGGATGCGAGCAAGGCGATTGCAGCGATCAATAATAACGAAGGTGAAAGCAGTGAGCAGCTGATACGCTTAGCATTGAAAAACATGGTCAGCAAATAATCTAATTGATTAAGCATATTTAGCAATGGTTATATAAAAACATGATTGAAACTGATCGGCTTGTCGCTGCGACCGCTGAACCCAAAGAGAATTTTCAGGATCGTGCCATACGACCGAAAACGCTGCGGGAGTATATTGGTCAGCCAGTAGTTCGTGAACAGATGGATATTTTTGTCAGCGCCGCTAAATTACGCAAAGAGCCGCTTGATCATACTTTGATTTTTGGTCCGCCGGGCTTAGGTAAAACCACATTAGCAAATATTTTAGCAGCAGAGATGGGGGTGTCGCTCAAAACCACCTCTGGCCCAGTGCTGGAAAAAGCTGGTGATTTGGCTGCGCTGATGACCAATCTTGAACCGGGTGATGTACTCTTTATTGATGAGATACATCGTTTGAGCCCGCATGTCGAAGAGATTTTATACCCGGCGATGGAAGACTACCAGTTGGATATCATGATTGGCGAAGGCCCTGCGGCTCGTTCGATTAAGCTGGATTTACCTCCTTTTACCCTGGTGGGTGCGACCACCAGAGCGGGCCTATTAACCTCTCCCTTGCGCGACAGATTTGGCATAGTGCAGCGGTTGGAGTTTTATAATACCGCTGATTTGACCCATATCGTCAGCCGGTCAGCGACAATACTCGGCGTGGTTATGGATCAGCTTGGCGCCCAGGAGATCGCACGTCGCTCACGGGGGACGCCGAGAATTGCCAATCGTTTATTGCGCCGAGTTCGAGATTACGCTGAGGTGAAAGGCGACGGCAGTGTCAATCAGTCAATTGCTGAAAAAGCTTTGGATATGCTCAGTATTGATCTGCATGGTTTTGATCATTTAGATCGCAGGGTGTTGTTGGCTTTGATTGAAAAATTCGATGGCGGGCCAGTAGGGGTCGACAGCTTGGCTGCGGCGATCAGTGAAGAGCGTGGTACTATTGAGGATGTCATTGAACCTTTTTTGATCCAGCAAGGCTATATGTTGAGAACCTCTCGTGGCCGTATGGCAACACGTAGTGCCTACTTGCATTTTGGTATTGAGTTGCCACAAAGTCGTGATGGCCAAATTGAGATTCCTGGTGTTGATGGCGCAAACGAATGAATGAATTATCGGAACTGGCTATATTTCAATGGCCACTCAGGGTTTATATAGAAGACACCGACGCAGGCGGTATTGTTTACTATGTTAATTATTTAAAATATATAGAGCGTGCCAGAACCGAGTTTTTACGCAGCTTAGGTTTTGGCAAGCAGGCTATTTTTAATACTGATTTAATGTTTGTGGTGCGTGCGGTCAATAGTGAATATTTAAAGCCTGCATTATTAGATGACGAATTAATCGCTACCGCTGAAGTTGTTGAAGTGGGGCGGGTTTTTTTAGTAATGAGGCAATGTGTGTACCGCATTGAAAGTCGAGATTTAATCGCAAAAAATGAACTGCTGTTCAAGGCTGAAGTCAAATTGGCGTGCGTTGACCGGCAGAGTATTAAACCGCAACGTATTCCAGCGGATATGATTGCACTAATAAACAAATAATGGCTTGGTGATAGGGAGTAATAAATAGTGGCAGAAGAATTATCGGTATGGCAATTGGTAAGCGATGCCAGCTTAACCGTGCAGGCAGTCATGGCGTTACTTTTTATCGCTTCGTTTGTTTCCTGGTTTATGATCGTTCAGCGCGGGTTTTATTTTCGCGCTTGTAGTCGGACGGTGCGTATCTTTGAACAACAATTTTGGTCAGGTATTGATTTGAGCCAGTTGTTTAGAGAAGGCTCTGCTAAAGCTGAAAACGGCGTTGTTTTTGTCGGAATGGAGAGTATTTTTCGCGCTGGTTTTAAAGAATTTTCTCGGTTGCGTCAGCAGCCTGGTGTCGATGCTGATGCGATAATGGAAGGTGCCCAGCGGGCGATGCGCGTTGCTACCGCCAGAGAAGAAGAGCAAATGGATAAGCATTTATCTTTCCTGGCTACGGTCGGTTCAACCAGCCCTTATGTGGGCCTGTTTGGTACAGTGTGGGGTATCATGACCTCGTTCCAGGCATTGGCAACTATGCATCAGGCAACTTTGGCAGCGGTAGCGCCCGGTATTTCTGAAGCCTTGGTGGCTACGGCGATGGGTTTGTTTGCTGCGATCCCTGCGGTGGTAGCTTATAATCGTTTTTCATCGCAGGTTGATTTATTGCTGAATAAATATGATACCTTCAGTGATGAGTTTTACAGTATATTACACCGGCAGGCCCATACTTCTCTCACTACAGCAGCTGCTCCTGCGGCAAAAAAACAAGAGCCCACTGCTAAGTCACAATCTGGTGCATCACTCACGCGATCTTCACAACGATCTCCTGGAAAGGAGTAGGCGTTATGTCTAGAAGACACAAGCGTCGCAAACCCATGGGTGATATTAACGTCGTTCCGTATATCGACGTCATGTTGGTATTGTTGATTGTATTCATGGTGACAGCACCTATGTTGATGCAGGGCGTGAAAGTTGAATTACCTAAAGCAGCTTCGCTACCAGTAGGTAAGCAAGATGATGAGCCTTTAATAGTGTCAGTAAAAGCTGATGGGAGTTACTTTCTGAATTTAGGAGCAGATAAGGAAAAGTCGCAATCGCTGGCGGTGGTGCAGGACAAAGTTGGTAAAATTATGCGGCGCAAGCCCAATACAACAGTGCTAGTCTGGGGCGACAAAAGTGTGCCTTATGGTAATGTGGTCGAATTGATGTCGGCTTTGCAGGCAGCTGGTGCGCCTGCAGTTGGTCTTGTCACTGAAAATCCATGATACCTAATGTATAAATCACTGACCTTACCTCTGCTGATCACACTGCTTTTTCATGGTGTAATTCTGGCGATACTGCTGGTTGATATGCCAGAGTCACGGCCTATGGTTAAGCGTGCCGCGACCAAATATATTCATGCGGAGTTAGTAACACTGGATAAGGTGAAGGTTAATAAAACGACCCAAACTAAACCAGTGGAGAAAAAAGCACCTAAGGTTGAGCCCAAGCCGGATAATAGCAAAGCTGAAAAAGCCGCCGTTGCTAAAAAAGCTGAGCTTGAACAGCAGCGTAAGCAGCAAGCTGCCAAGCAGGAACAGCAAAAACAGAAACAAAAGCAAGAGCAGGTAGCACAGAAAAAACGCGAGGATCAACTGCGCCAAGAAGAGCAACAGCGCTTGCAGCAGCAGGAAATGATTGAAGCGATGGAAAAGGAGCAGCAACAAGCGCTGGCGATGAATGATATGGAAATGGCTAATTCCTATATCGCTCTAATTACTGAGGCGATTCAGAACAATTGGAATCGCCCACCCAGTGCGCGTAATAGTATGGAAGCCGAGTTAGTGTTGCAGTTGGTACCCACTGGCGAGGTGGTGAGTGTTAAGATTTCTCATAGTAGTGGTAATGCAGCCTTTGATCGCTCGGCAGAAACTGCGGTATTAAAGGCTGAGCGCTTTCCCGAATTACAAAAATTACCTGCTCGGGTGTTTGAGCAGCATTTTCGTCGATTAACATTGAAATTTAAACCAGAGGACTTACGGCTGTGATGCGTGCCATCGTTGTGTTTATTTTAGTATTTGCTACTAGCCCAAGCTGGGCTCAACTCACTATTGAAATTACTCAGGGGCAGGACGATCCAACCTCTATAGCGGTAGTGCCTTTTGGCTGGAAAGGGGCGGGATTGCCTAGTCAGGATGTTGCCGCCATCGTCGCCGCAGATTTACAGCGAACAGGACAGTTTGCTCCAGTTGACCGAGAAGATATGTTGGGTCGCCCTCAGGAGGCCAGCGAAGTTTTTTACCGGGATTGGCGTGCTTTGAATGTGGACTACCTATTGGTCGGTAAATTGGCACCTAATGCGAGTGGCGTTGTTGCAGAGTATGAGCTGTTTGATGTTTATACGCAGCAAAAAGTATTGGGTGGGAGTGAGTATGGCCCTGCAGATAATATTAGAGCCGTAGCCCATGCTGTGAGTGATCGCATTTACGAGAAGTTAACCGGCATTCGTGGTGCCTTTAGTACGCGGTTGCTTTATGTGTCGGCGGTAGATCACGGTAACAACCGCTCTACATTTAGGCTGCTGGTTTCTGATATGGATGGTGCCAGAGAAAAAGTAGTTTACGAAAGCTCAGAGCCTATTCTTACGCCAAGCTGGTCTCCCGATGGCGAAAATATCGCCTATGTCTCATTTGAGACCACCAGGCCTGCTATTTATATACACAACCTGCGTACCAATGTGCGTACTCAGTTAACTAATTTTCAAGGTTTGAATGGCGCGCCAGCCTGGTCGCCTGATGGCAAGCAGTTGGCAATGGTATTGTCGAAAGACGGCAGTCCAGATATCTACGTGATGGACATTGCTACGCGGGCTTTAAAGCAAGTGACGCGCCATTTCGCCATCGATACCGAGCCATCGTGGATGCCTGACGGACGGTCTATTATTTATACCTCCGACCGTGGCGGCAAACCACAAATTTATCAGGTTACATTGGCAACAGGTTATGAAGAGCGCGTGACCTATGATGGTGATTACAATGCGCGGGCGAGGGTAGTTCCTGATGGTAGTGGCATTATTATGGTACACCGGTCTGCCGGCCACTATCAGATTGCCTTGATGGATATTCAGAGCGGTAAGATACACTCGTTAACCACAACAGATTTGGATGAGTCGCCTAGCATCTCCCCTAATGGTGCAATGCTTTTATATGCGACCAAGCATCAGGGTAAAGGGATCCTGGCTGCTGTATCGCTGGATGGTGGAGTGAAGTTTCGTTTGCCGTCGCGCTATGGTGACGTGCGTGAGCCCGCTTGGTCGCCGTTTTTGAATTAATCGAATGGCTTGAAGTCATATATTTGAGCACAGAAAAATATATATTGCTTTGCACGTCAATTTTGCTATTTTGCTAGTGACTTTGTGCTAGATCACCGTAAAATGCGCGATACAAGGATAAACATTGACTGAGTAGCATAGCCCGCAAGGTGATTTCCGGCTAGACTATGCTTCAGTCGTAAACTAGAGTCGTTGTAGATTGGCTGTTATAGCTTCGCAGTACAGCTCTAGGTTCAAAGTTTGCTTTGGACATGAAAGAAATCACCCACTTTGACAATTAGACTATCTAGGATTGAACATGGAACTTAAAAAAATTAAATTACTAAGCGCGCTGCTTGCTTCTGTATTATTAGTAGGCTGTGCTTCAACTAATACTAATGACGATGCAGCAGCTGCTGAAGCTGAAAGAGTGGCAGCAGAACAAGCAGCTGCTGAACAGGCAAGAATTGATGCTGAAGCTGCTGCTAAAGCTGCCGCTGAAGAAGCTGCTGCCAAGTTGCAACGCGTCTTTTACTTTGACTTTGACCAGGCTACCTTGTCTGCAGAAACTCGTGCAGCGCTTGATGCCCATATTGCTGTGTTAAAAGACAGCAACGTTAAAGTTCGTTTAGAAGGACACACTGACGAACGCGGTACTCGCGAATACAACATGGCACTGGGTGAGCGTCGTGCTAATGCCGTTGCTAACTACTTAATCATTAATGGTATTGCACGCTATCGCGTTGAAACGGTAAGCTATGGCGAAGAGCGTCCACTTGCATCAGCCAGCAATGAGTCTGCTTGGAGTGCGAACCGTCGCGTTGAATTAAAGTAGTCGTTAGTCGACGCTTTACTTTTTAGCTATTGATCATTTTGGATCGATACTGACAAACTAGAAATCATACTTATGTCTATTCGATTAAAAAATCATGCCGCACTGTTTATCAGTGCGGCTTTTCTTTTTAGTTCACCTGCTTTTGCACAGGCGCCTATTGTTGACGCCAGTGCGCCGTCGTCCATAACAACCCGCCAAGCGCAAATACCTGAAGCTAAACCCATAGCCTCAGAGCAAAGCCAGTTGTTTTACCAGCTTCAATTATTGCAACAAGAAGTGATGCAGCTTAGAGGTTTGGTAGAAGAGCAGGCGCACTCCTTAGAGCGCGTGAAAGAACAGAATCGAGAGCGTTATATCGACCTTGATCGACGCTTGGGTGAAATCGTCGCAGCACCGACAGCAGAAACAGGTGTGGCTGCTCTGCCAGCTAAGTCGACCACGGAACTGAAAGGTGAAAAACAAGCTTATGATCAAGCTTATACGCTGGTCAAAGAGCGCCGCTTTGATGATGCTTTAGAAGCCTTTAAACAGTTTTTAATCGACTATCCCGGTGGTAAATATACCGCTAATAGCTATTACTGGATGGGTGAGCTTTATCAGGTAGTTACTCCGCAAAACCTGGAGGGGGCTCGTCAATCCTTTACCCAGTTATTAGAGCAATATCCTACTAATACCAAAGCTGCCGATGCAATGTATAAATTGGGCAAGGTTTATTACCTAAAGGGTGATAAGACTAAATCCAAACAGCTGCTGGAAAAAGTTATTGCCGAATACAGTAAAGGCACTAGCTCATCAACAGCGGATAAAGCGCAGCAATTTATCAACACTAACTTTTAATATCCCCTTCTTTAAGCTCCAGCTTATTGTGTACACATGAGTTAGAGCTTGATCACTGCTTATTCGCAGAGCCAGCAATGACAGATCTTAGAATTACTGAAATATTTTACTCCCTGCAGGGAGAAGCTCGAACTGTTGGCTTGCCAACAGTTTTTGTGCGTTTAACCGGTTGCCCCTTACGTTGTGGTTATTGCGATACCGAGTATGCCTTTCATGGTGGGCAAAAGCAGAGCTTATCTTCGATACTGGAACAAGTAGCTAGCTATAAGCCTCGCTATGTAACCGTGACCGGTGGTGAGCCGTTAGCCCAGCCCAATTGTCTGCCTTTACTGACAGCGTTGTGTGACCAGGGTTATGAAGTGTCTCTTGAGACAAGTGGTGCCATTACCCTGGAGGGCGTTGATCCACGTGTGGTCAAAGTTATGGATTTAAAAACACCTGGCTCCCAAGAGTTGTCGCGTAACCTGTATAGCAATATCGACATGTTGACCACTAATGATCAGCT
Organism: Spongiibacteraceae bacterium; assembly: GCA_041677245.1. Classification (GTDB taxonomy): domain Bacteria; phylum Pseudomonadota; class Gammaproteobacteria; order Pseudomonadales; family Dasaniaceae; genus Oceanicoccus. Next base: position 41,068 of record JBAYQJ010000033.1, read on the forward strand.
TAAGTTTGTTATTTGTGATCGCGCAGATTACGAGTGGGCTCGATTTAAGCTGGACGAATACCGTTTAATGGATAAAGTAGGTGAGCTATTGTTTTCCCCTAGCTTTGGTCAAATTGATGCGGCTGAATTGGCTGGTTGGATTATTGCCGATAATTTACCGGTTAGATTTCAGCTGCAGTTACATAAAATACTTTGGAATGACGCGGCGGGGCATTGAGCTGCCCGTACAGTGGTACGTGATAGATAGGTTGTAATGCTATGTTAGAGAAAAAAGCAGTAATTTTAGTCTCAGGCGGGCTTGATTCTGCCACTGTGTTGGCCATGGCCCAAGAACAGGGTTATGCCTGCTATACCTTGGCGTTTGATTATGGCCAGCGTCATCGGGTCGAGTTAGCTGCCGCGCAGAAAGTATCTTCGTCAATGGGGGCTGCTGAGCATCGAGTGTTTAACCTCGATTTAAGCGCCTTTGGTGGGTCAGCCCTAACGGATAATGCTATTGATGTCCCTGACCATATTGATGGCGTTGTGGGCATTCCTATAACCTATGTGCCGGCCAGAAACACCATATTCCTTTCCATTGCACTGGGGTGGGCTGAGGTGCTTGGAGCACAGGATATATTTATCGGAGTAAATGCCGTTGACTACAGTGGTTATCCTGATTGTCGCCCTGATTACATTGCCGCTTTCCAGCACATGGCGGATATCGCCACCAAGTCCAGCATCGAAGGGCAGGGGCTTGCCATTCGAACACCGCTGATAGATTTGTCCAAGGCGGATATCATTCGTGAGGGGATAAGGTTAGGGGTAGATTACAGTCAAACGGTATCTTGTTACCAAGCTGACAGCCAAGGACGGGCCTGTGGAAAATGTGACAGTTGCTACTTGCGCGCAGAGGGATTTAATGCATCAGGCGTCGCAGACCCCACACGATATAAAAATTAACAAAAAAATCACTAAGTCATTGAAAAAGACTTGTTTTCTCCCGTGAAATCATTATTATACGCACCTCCTTCAGGGGCCGTTAGCTCAGTTGGTAGAGCAGTTGGCTTTTAACCAATTGGTCGCTGGTTCGAATCCAGCACGGCCCACCATTTTTAAGGCTTGTAGAGTGTTCGTCTCGCAAGCTTGTCCCACAAATGGTAGATTGTCCCACAAGGCATTCATCGAACCCTGTTGATAATAGGCTCTACCCAATTAACGGGGGATGGCATTCATCGGCTCTACCCAATTAACGGGGGATGGCATTCATCGAACCCTATTAATAATACCATCCCACCCGCAGTGGGTTAGCACTCTCAACCTG
>JBAYQJ010000034.1:0-40368 GCA_041677245.1 Spongiibacteraceae bacterium
TGCTTGCTGCCAGTAGTGCTCACGCCGATTGTAAACATCCGTCAACGCTTTTTCTTTTTCTGCTTTTTCAATAGCCATTTTCTTTGCGAGTGCTGCGGCTTGCTCTTGCTGTAATTGGCTTTGTGCTTGCTCAATAAAAGGAGAAATTACCTCGGGGGTTAACCAATACTGATAGATCTCGTCTGTGTTAGCGGGTTCTTTTCGCGTCAGCGCTAAGGCTTGGTGTCGGGTTAGCTGGCCTTGCTCAAACAGCGTGCGTAAAAGCGTGTCTTTCTCTGCTTGCGAGAGATTATGGAGCCACGAATCAAACTGAAATTGGGTTTGTTTGGCTAGGTGACTGGGTTGCTCCTTCAGCACCATGGCCAGAGCCTTAACTAATGCTAAGGGAATATCATACAGCGCTGCAAACGCCTGCTCCTCTTCACTGAAGTGCTCAAAATCGAATTGAATTAACGGCACTCGCTCAACGTCATCATTAAAATCAAACATTTTGAGCCACATAAAGTACACAAGGCGCCAATCCCCTTGCATTAACCCGCTGCGTAACCCAGCTAAATGCTGGAAAAATTGGTCGGCATGCTCATCGTCAAAATATTCGTCATACTCCTCAAGGGAAAAAATCAGCAACTGCCACTCATCGTTTTCGTGAACATGAAGCCCATCACTTGAAAAGCCAAGTAACGCATCTGGAAGCGTTCCTGCTGGCAGCTTGATGTAGGCATCGATTGAGCCCCAATCGGCATAGTAAAAACCAATATCAAAGTATTTTAACATCAGCTCAAAAGGCTCTGCCTTTAAGTCACTGTAGGTGTAATACACCTGAAAGGACGTAGCGCTGATCTCGGCACGGCTTGAAATGGCCCTGAGTGCTTGACGTGCTTTAGCATCTAAATACCCATCCAGACGCTCAAATTTATAGTATTGATATTCGCTCACGATGACCTTGTTATGTATTTATTGTGAATTGAAACGTTTGTTTCAATAAAGGCAGTACCTGTACCGTCCTACCAACAGATTCCGTGTTTAAAAAACTTCTTGGATCAAGGGTCACAAATCCCCAAAACTGTAAAAATCGCTCAATAAACCGTGATTCGATGAGTATGCTTAAGTTTCTTTCCGGCGAGAAGTAATCATCTGCTGGGAAACCCTGTAGTAAATCTGGGAAAGCCACTTTCACCTCTTCAACCAGCAGATCTACACTACTGTGGCTTTGAATACGCCACAGCATAAACAGCCAAAAGGTTCGCAAGTCGGCATCAAACTCAAAACCGTCCAAATAGCCCCAGTTATATTTGCTGATGGCGGCTTCTAACATAGGTTTAAAAAATGCTTGTATACCTAACACCTGATACTGCTTTTGCGCTGATTTTTTCACATGGTAGCGGCCGCTACGTCGATAAATAATACCGCTAATTTCGGCAAGCACTCGGGTGTAGTGCAAAGCATTAAACTTGTCTTCGTTGCTGCCCGCAAACTCGCTGATACTAATGTTACGTTCGAATTGAGCAACGGCAAATTCGGGCAATAACTCACTGGCCTGTTTGACTAATTTAGTCGGTAAGTTGCCTTTAGTTGTGGCTTTGAAGGAGCCTTCTTGCGCCATGGCATCATCAAGAATGAGCGCTAGATAACGCATCACAGGGCTGGCAGAAAGAGAGTCGGGAGTGCTGATTGTCACCCACTGTAATTGATCAAAAGGCGCATAAAGCCAATTGGCTATTTGCGTTGGCGTCACGCCACAAAAATCGGGATGAGGCTGATTATTGCGATCTTGCACTTTGTGTTGCAATGCGGCATTGAGTTCATCAAGGCTCAAATTTGGGTTCATTGCCAGCATGGTTTCAACATCATCGAAAACTTGGGCATGTTGCTTGGAAACGCTGCTCATACAACAACGTTTAAATTTTTTACCACTGCCACAATGGCAAGGATCGTTTCGGCCGAGCTTCATTGTTGTCCCTTCTTATTGTTGTAGAAAAAGCGCTGCATTTTCCTGTTTGCGCTGATCCAATGTCTTAGCAATCGCAGACACTGTTGTTTTACTGATACCTTGCTGCCGTGCAAGATGAGTAAATTGGCTGATAGCTTCTGCGACTTCTTCAATGACTTGCCTTGCATCATGCCAACTCCCATAGCCAGCGCTGGTCGCTAGTTTTTGCATCACCTTAAGCGGTGGCGCTTTACCATAACCTCCGAACGCAGTGGCGTGTTCGTTGAATGGATGTGGGCTGTAAGTCACATCGTAAAAAGGTGCAGGATTCCATTGACCGTCATCCGCTTGCAAAAACGCCCAGTTTTTACTGTGGTCGTCTTGATTAGACGACAGCAAATTAAAAATGGCGCGGCGAAATTGCAGCTGTCCAGCCGCTGGCGATTTACACAACTGACGGCTGGCTTTAATTAAATCAATGTAATCTAAACTTGGCGTTCGAAAGTCTGCATCCAGCAGCCCGCAAGCGCTGTGCATATGCAATCGACCTGCACTGCGCTTTCTGCCTAAGTCGGCCTGTTCAGTGACATAATCAAAACGCTTAAGCGCCAACCAAGCAGACGCACCGCTTGTAGGTGGTGCTTCAATGAGTTGCCATTGCGGCGGTTGACACTTAGCAAGTTCTGCCATTTGTAAATAAACCGCCTCACACAAACCTTCTTCATGGCCAAGTGCGAGATTTTTAGAGGTAAACTTCACCAGCCAAGCCTCATCTCCAGGCTGAGCGAAGGTTCGACAATGCTGAGTTTCCCCAGCAGGCATATAAATTTGTGCCTTAGGTCTTGCCCCACCCGAACTACCTCCGGCGACTAATGCGGCCAATACCTGTTGTGTATGCCCATCTAACTCATCGTGATTATCAACCATATAATCTGACATCGAAGAATCGAACAACGTTTGTGCTTCTAAGCCTAACGTCGCTAAATCAATATCAGCGTGCGTGGTGGCTGAAAACTCAGACACCGGTGAAAAAGACAATGCTCCCATGCCTTTATCACCGACAAAGGCCAGTCTATCCATCGCCGTTAATTGATTAGGCAGGATGCCCTGTTGCCGGAAAATACGATCTTGTAACAACATGCCCCACCCATCGGGCAAACAATCTCCAAATACGCCATGTACACCTTGGTGTGGCTGCTTAGGTGCGACTTGAACTTGCGCGCTCGACTGCAAAGTAAAAGGAGATAAATTACCAAACTGCTGCAAATAGATGTCTGCATACTGAAAAAAAACGCCTTGCCGATTCTGCGCCAAGACTCCAACTGATATCTGCTCACCTGAGCTTAACGTACGAGTTACGGCGAGTTTTTGAATTGGTTTAAAACTCATCTTTTAGCACCTCATCAATACTCGTGGGTATAGCAGCGCGTTCTTTGCTAGGTTGTGTGAGCTGATAGAGCCTCTCTAGCGAATCAAGGGTCTGCCATAGCAACAGCAATTGGCGAAATGATATTTGCCCAGTCAACTCAAACTTCTTAATGGTGGCCGCAGGTACACAGCTTCGCTCAGCTAGCGCCGCTCGTGACAGCTTTGCCTGCTTTCGTAACTCACGTAAATAAGCCGCATAGGCTTGGCTTACATCGGTATCATCAAGTAAGGTAAAATTCATCCGCAAAGACCAAATAGATACAGTTATATCCATAATAGCAAAATAAAACAGAAAGTAGATATCATTGTATCCGTTATAAAGTGAAGTGTTGAAAAAATTACTCGATAAAGCCCTTCAAAACTGCTATGTTTTAGCTCTAACAGCAGCATAAAAACGGCACTTTTTTTCCATTTCCAACCACTAAGATTTAGTAAAAGCCATAGGCAAGTGGTGGGCAGTTTGGTGGGCAAACAGGCATTTTTGAACGGTTTCTTTTCGATAACTCGTTGAGTTTGTTAGGGTCTAGGCCGCTACTCAATGAGCAGATCCAAAACATCGAATAGGTTTTTTTACCCGTCCAAGAATGTCCAAAGGCCCTGTATTGCCTTATGAAGAGCATCAATGGATTTACGAAAGTCTATCGTGTCACGAGGAAAAGCCAAACAACTACGGCCACACCTCAAGCGGATAGGCTCTGAACTGGCCCCCCTCTCAGACTTGCTCGAGGAGGTCACACGAATAAAGGGTGTACTATCGGGCAAGTTGGTTTTACGTAATTGTTGGCGATGATAATAGAAGTTATCGACTCGAATCTCTTTCTGACGATAAAAGAAGCTATAGCTTACTGATCGGCATCACGGGTGTTTAGGGTATGGTTGGTGCAGCGCTTACTTTTGTTCGTCTATTTGCTTTTTTAACTATTGCTTTAAGCGCTGCGATATTCGCTTTTTCACCTTCAGCCTCTTTCAAACGACGACGCTGCTCTGCAAAATTATCAAACTCTAATTTAACCTTATCATCTGCCGCTTTTTTGGAAATTTTTCCAGCACCAGTTAACACATCTCGATCGTTAAAATTCAAGAACTGATCAAGCTTCTCGGCCCAATCTTGCAAGAACACCTGCTTGCGGCGTAGAGCTTGATCTTCGGCATAATCGAGCCACATATTAATGATGCGATTAAGCTCTTTGATTTCATGCAGATAATTTTTGGCAATAGTCACGTCTGTATTACGAACTTCATCGCATTTATAGCTGGCTAGGCCCATATTCGGCTTGCTGGCTCGAATGTCGCGAATGCGTTCCAGCCTTTCATCAAAGTAATCAGGAACGGCAGACTGGCCGACAGGCGGGGTTTTCAGGCGTTCACCATCCATGGCAAAACCCTTAATAAGCTATTCCTTTAATATCCCTGTAGCCTACCGCCAGAATTGCATCGAGATTATAGTGGTCAATCTCACGAGAGACTTGGCGAGCACCTTCTAATCGAACTATCCGGAATTTCCGGATGGTTGCATTTTGTACAAGCTCACCTTCATTGTAGATATTAATCAGGTGCTCATTAATCGTACGAACATCTTTATCATAAAGCTCAGCCATCACGGTTTGAGAAAGCCACAATGTGTCTGATTAAAAACGGCACTCGACACAAGTTTGACCGCCGGTGCTAGTAAAAAGAACAAACTCCCCTTGTGGAGCTTGAGGGATATTATCTGTCATTCAACTAACCTTCTGCATAATTGACGGGATTCCACTTACTCACATTATCGCTTCTTCGTACACTTTTTTCGACTTCAGCAAACTTAGTTACGCTCTCCAGGCGAGTTAAGGTTGTAAGTCTCATCGAGTGACTGAGGTTTCGTAGCGGAACATGAGTCACCGCCATTTGAAGAGTCAATGGCCTGCCTAATTGAAAAAGATAATAGAGCTCGAATGAATCGACAACCTTACCAGCCTGCTCGGCAGCAATGGAGCAACGTGGCAATATTGTTACCCGCCTCACTGGCCACACCTTCTCTACTAAATAAAATTTCAGCTCCTGCCAAACACGATACACCGCGCTGTAGCCGGTTTTTTGCTGTAGCACTAAGGATTCGCGGCTTAATACTTTTTGCAGCGGCTGTTGCCAGTTATGTAGCTCATTTAAAAATGAATCCGATAACCGTTGGCGCTCTGGCGCCTGGTTACTTTGCCCGAGCTTTTGTTCAAACTCCGCTAATTGCCGTTTGCTTCTACTCACCGCCATTTTTATAAAGCGGTTTTATGGTGATCCACACTCAGTTGCTTTTTTCGATAGAGTAGCGTTTATCGTATTGGCCATTAGCAAGTCTTGCTTTACCTGCTCGGCTAACTTATGAGGCAATCGGCCTTTTAATTTGGCGGCTTTAATATTGGCCACCTTCGGTTGCAAGCGGCTATGCGGTGCGGCACAAATCACTTTTAAACCTTGCTCAAAGTGCTCTCTTAGTGCCGCAAAATTAGCCAACCACATGAGTGGGAAATGACCTCGTTGCTGACTAGTCGCAGTGTCTTGCTCGGTTTTGTCTACCAGACTAAAGCGCCAAAGTGGGTAAACCTTGTCAATCGCTTGGTAGATAACGGGCAAGTCTTGGTGCAGTGCCATTTTGGTCGTTAAAATAGGATTAATATCCCACATAGAGATACTTTAAGTACGATGGGCTAGGTTAAACCTGCCTAATTTATGAAGCTCTACGGTATAGGACTAACCCATATCAAATGGACTTTTTGGTGTTTCGTCATTCAGTAACTCAGACGCGATGGCATTTACCTCTCCCTGAACATACGCCCAATACTCTGGGTTATCGAGGGTTCTCTCTTTAATTTGCTTAGGGATAAAGCGGCTCATTTCCATATTGAAGTCGTCACGTACTTCATCTTCCGACATTAGCCTGGCTAACTGAATAGACAGCGCCTGTCGAAAGTCATCTGTTTGCTTCTGCCTGGCGGTGAGTTTCTTTTCAACCAGTGCCTTGGATAAATCAATACCGCGCTGCTTAATCCAAACAATATCCCAGATATCACGAGGCTTGATACGCCTTGCCCGATACGCTAATGCGATCAGTTTATCGGCCAGTGTTTCTTGTAACGATTGTACCGGAACCAAGATCCCTTCGGTCGGCACAACGATATCGTAATGATTGATTAGCGGGCGCTTTTCGATATCAAATGACGGAATAGCACAGACGTCAATATGCATTTTTTGTCGTGGTAAATCAGGACGATTAGCCTCTTTTACAATACTAATTTTCCAAGAAACGGTATCCCCTTGCTGCTCGCCGGAAGGTTTGTTTACCCAAACTTCAGTTTCATACTTTTTCTGAATATAGGTTTGTATTTCGGACTCCAGCCCTTCAAACTCGGAGGGTTTGAAATCATGACCACCATTGAAATCAAGATCTTCTGATAGCCTGCTGCTGTTGTAACACATGCGTAATGAGGTACCACCAATAAAGGTTAATCGCTGCATAACGCCTTGTTTGATCAGCACGTCCATAATGTCATGATGCAAGATCTCTTTTTCTATAACGGGTGTCACTGCCGCATAATCAGGGTTTGACTGGACGATTTGGCGAATTTGTTGCTTCAGCATACTTTATCTCCCACACTCTTCCCCATACTTAGCGTTCCAACATATGTAGATTGCGTCGGCAGTGCTTTAGATCTGCAATCGCTTGTTCTTTGTAAGCGCGATACATTTTGATGTCGGGGTCATAGTACAAATTAGGTGCAATTTGCGCGACTGGCTTTTTAGTGTGGGTAAATTCGATCACACCATAAGGCGTATCAAAACAACCACTTCGACCTTTAGTGACTACCGTAACTCTGCCCATCATGACTTGTGAAATATCGCCGGTATGACTGAGCTGACTTTCTAAGCTGATGTAGTTCAATACACCACTGCGCAGCTTTTTGATGATTTTATAAATGGCAGTCTCAGGCTCAGGTGGTGTAATAACGCTTTCATAAAAGCCCTTCACCACCCGTCTTAATAGGCCTTTTTTAACGCAATCCGCTAGAAACTTTCTAAAGGCTGGATCACAAGGCACACCCAGCATAAAAGCAAGCTCTGTTGCACTGTGAATGCCACCGCCAGCGCTCACCGCTTTAGCCAATGCGTTTAATAGCTCATCAGATTTAGCCATAGGTCTACACTAAACTACCAAATAAGTAACTTAGTGTAGACACAACACTGGTCTAGTGCAAGATAATGGTATACAGATTACTACTTAATAAGTAACTTAGTGTAGACCTCCCTTTCCATTGGCTAATATCTATCGCAAAGAACTCGGGCAAAAAACAACCAAATCCTGCTCGATAGAGCCGTGCAAAACCGCTATTTTTGATCCTAATAGCAGCCTAAAAACGACACTGTTTTTCCATAGCTCACCACCAAGATTCAGTAAAAACTAAGGACAAGTGGTGGGCAAACAGGCTTTTTTGAACAGTTTCTTTTCGGTAAATTATTGAGTTTGTTACGCTACTCAATAAGCAGAGCCAGAGTATTCAGGAGGAAGCCTATGGCAATCTTATGACACCTACTCAGAATCATCTTAACCACCTGGACTCTCGATCAAGAAGATGCCAGCGAGCGTCGAAACAAGGCCAATGCTGATAGAAAAAATACCATCCCAATAGCGATAATGGCCAAAAAGCTCGGCCATACCACCTCAAGGCCAGCACCCCGATACAGAATAGCCTGGGCAAAACTGACAAAATGCGTAGTTGGCGCTAACAACATAATATCCTGTACGATATCCGGCATACTTTCTCGCGGGGTAATCCCTCCCGAAAGCATCTGCAACGGTAAGATGATAAGGATCATTAACAGACCAAGCTGTGGCATGTTTCGCGCCGTCGTCCCCATCAAAATCCCCAGTGATGTCGTCGAAAATAAATGTAAGGCCGCACCAAACATAAATAACGGAATTGAGCCCGCAATAGGCACTTGCAGCACACCTTGAACCATAAAATATAACGAGCAGCCCGCAGCTATTAACACCACCAATCCCATTGACCACACTTTAGCCAGCATAATCTCTACGGCGTTCAGCGGCATCACCAACAAATGCTCCAGGGTGCCATGCTCCCGTTCGCGGATCAGCGCTGCGCCGGTAAGAATAATAGACAACATGCTTATATTGTTTATTATTTCCATCACGCTGCCAAACCATGAGCTAGTCAAATTAGGGTTGAACATCACCCTGGTAGCCAGAGATACAGGCAGCTCGGTTGATGATCTTCGCCCTTGTACAAACTCGGTCAACTCCCCATTAATAATACTTTGGATATAACTGCTACCAATAAATGCCTGAGTCATTTGCGTGGCATCAACATTGATTTGTATATCCGGATGAGAATTATTTAGCACCGACTTTTCAAAGTCGGGAGGAATATTAACGACAAAGGTGTAAGCTCCAGCGTCAAGCCCTGGATCGATTTCATTCAACTCCATTGTATCGGGCGTTTTAAAATACGGGCCGTAAAACGCATCAATAATACGACTTGATAAGGCTGAGTGATCTTCATCAACACAAGCAATAGGTGCATTATGCAGCTCTTGCGAGCTGGCTGTAGCTATCGCATAGATACCACCACTAAAAGCCCAAATAATAAATATAAACATGACCCGGTCATGCCAAAGACTACGTAACTCCTTCACACCCAAACGATAAATATTCGACAAGTGACCCATTATTAGCGCTCCTGCTTGCTTAACGACAACCAGCTAAGCAACGTTAGCACAGGCACAAAAACAGATAACTTTAATAAATCGAAATAAATGTCATGGAACCCCAGAGCTTTGGTAAAAATACCCCGTGAAATATTCAAGTAATAGGTGGCAGGAAACGATTGGCCAATTATCGCACCCACACCCTCTAACGAGGACACCGGGCTAGTCAAACCGGAAAAACTCACCGTGGCCAACAAAGTTATAATCGCAGTAACTGCAAGTGCGGCAATTTGGGTTTTAGTGAAAGAAGATATCAACAAGCCCAAACCGGTGGTCGTGGTGACAAAAACTAATGTAGCCAGAAATAACAGCCAAAAACTCCCCTTGAGTGGAACGGCAAATACCACAACAGCCAGTGCAACCAGCCCGACAAAACTCACCATACTGACTATTATATAAGGAAGCTGTTTACCCAACAAAAACTCCAGTTTGGTAACCGGTGTTGCATATAAATTGGTGATCGAACCCAGCTCCTTCTCTCGCACCACACCCAAGGCCATCAAAATAGCAGGGATAAAAACCAACAATAACGGAATAACCGCCGGCACCATTGCGAACAAACTTTTAAAATCCTGATTGTAGCGATAGCGCACCTCAAGATTTGCCACTGTCAATTCAGGCACATAACCCAAAGTACGCCGCGCCAACTGGGTAAGGTAGTCATAATTCATTCCCTCCAGATAACCACGCACAGTCTCAGCCCTGAATGGCATAGCGCCATCCACCCAAACGCCTACCTCAACATCGCGACCACGCTTGATGTCTTTGCCAAAATTCGGAGGAATTTCCAACGCAACACTCAACTCTCCACTGATCATCCGTCGATCAAGCTCAGCTTGAGTATAAATGGGGGCATGTTCGACAAAATAACGTGAACCGGACATATTATGTATATAGTCTCGACTCTGAGGTGTTTGATCGCGATCGAGTACCGCAAAACTTAAATCTTCGACATCCAGGCTAAGACCATAACCCATGATAAACATCAGAATGACTGAGCCCAGTAATGCAAAAGTAAGGCGGATAGGATCGCGTAAAATCTCCAGCGATTCTCGTCGCGTATAAGCCCACAAGCGCAGCAAACTAAAGGATCTGGGGGAGTTATTTTTTAATGGTAGTTTAACGCTGGTTACAGCCGCACTTTCGGCTTTGACTTCACGCTGCGGCTCTTTTTCATCAATAGCCGTTTGCAAATAATCAATGAATGCTTCTTCCAGTGTTTGCTTATCTCTCTGCTCAATAAGCGCCTTGGGAGTACCACTGGCTAATACACGGCCGGCATGCATTAACGATATTCGATCACAGCGCTCACCTTCGTTCATAAAATGGGTAGAGACGAAAATAGTCACGCCATCGTTGCGAGATAAATCGACTAATAATTGCCAAAAAACATCACGAGCCACGGGGTCAACCCCCGACGTCGGCTCATCCAAAATCAATATATCGGGCTTATGAATCACCGCCACCGCTAACGATAAACGCTGCCGAATACCCAGAGGTAAATCAGCCGCCAAATGCGTCTGATGATGGCTTAGACCAAAATGCTCAATCATTTCATCTACTCGGCCGGCAATGAGCTGCTCCGGTAGGTGAAATAGTTGTGCATGGAGCACCAGATTTTGCCGCACGGTTAATTCGGTATAAAGGGAGAAGGCTTGTGTCATAAACCCCACCCGCTTGCGCGTCTCCAAATCATGGGCCTTGGCCCGCTGACCAAACAAACTAGCCCAACCCTCGGTCGGTGGTAACAACCCCGTAAGCATTTTCATGGTGGTGGTTTTGCCGCAACCATTGGAGCCGAGAAAACCAAAAATCTCGCCGCGTTCAATTTCAAAACTGACATTATCAACGGCGGTAAAATCACCAAAGCGCAGAGTCAAGCCCTCAGCCTGAATGGCCAGCGGGGTATTCTCAGCTGATAGTCTCGGCGGCACGACCAGGGCTTTATGTCCGCGCCTTTTTTGCTCAGGTAATAACTGAATAAAAGCGGCATCCAAAGTATCTGTGCCTGTTTTCTGCATCAACTCCTCTGGGCTTCCGGTTGCTAAAACCTGCCCATCATCCATCGCTGCCAGCCAGTCAAAATTTTCTGCCTCCTCCATGTAGGCAGTAGAAACAATGACACTCATGGTTTTTCTGGAGTGCCGAATTTTAGCAATCAGCTCCCAGAACTGACGCCGAGATAACGGGTCAACACCCGTGGTGGGCTCATCCAATATTAATAAGTCGGGGTCATGAATAAGTGCGCAACACAAACCCAGTTTTTGCTTCATGCCTCCGGAAAGCTTACCCGCAGGCCTATCCTTAAAGCGATCCAAACCGGTACTGTGTAGCAAGTCATCAATACGCTGTCGTCGTTCTTCTTTGTTATGACCAAACAACCGGGCAAAAAAATCGACATTCTCGAAAACCGATAATGTCATATACAGGTTTTTACCCAAACCTTGCGGCATATAAGCAATATGCGGGCACACTTGAACACGATGACGGCTGCTTCGCATATCACCATCAAGAACGTGCACTGAGCCAGTTTGCATTTTTCTAACACCTGCTATCAGCGCCAGCAAGCTTGATTTGCCCACACCGTCAGGACCAATTAAACCCGCCATAGTAGCAGCGGGAATAGTCAGACTGACATCGTTTAACGCTATGGTGTCGCCATAACGATGAGTCAGCCCTGAGATCGATGCAATGCCTGTGCTCACCTTTAACGATCCTTAAGGCGTAATTTTTCAACATCAACTTGCAATTCTGGCGGCCACTCAACTGACTGATCAGTCCGTACATAGGCCACACCAGGAATCCCCGTCTTCACCATATCAACATGGGCTTTGAGTAACTCGGGGTCGATCCTGACCTTAACTCGAAACATGAGCTTTTCACGCTCAGTACGCGTCTCAACCTCACGCGGAGTAAATTGCGCCTCTGGAGCAACAAAAGTTACCGTGGCCGGAATAACAACACCGGGCAGTGCATCAAGAAGAATATGCGCTTCCGAGCCAATTCGAACACGGTTAGCCTGTGCTGTCGGCAGATAAATTTGCATATATACATCAGTCAAATTCAGCACCGTTAACACCTTACCACCCGCACCGAGTACTTCACCCGGCTCTACCAGCCGATATAAAACACGACCACTGATCGGTGCCCGTAAAATAGAATCATCCAGGTTAACTTTAATGGTTTCGGTTTTGGCAATGGCAGCCTGAATAGCTGCCTCCTTATTGACCACACCAGCACTGGCAGCCGTTAGTGCTGCTCTGGCAGTTTGTACCGCCGTCTCATCCTGTTGTAGGCGCTCCAGTGATACATTCCTACTTTTATACAGTGCCTGTGACCGTGCTAAGTTACTACTGGCCAAAGCCAGTTCACTTTGTCGCTGCTCAACCACCGCTATGGCATAGGATTTATCCTGCCGCGCCTGTTCCACCATCGCTTCAGCTAATCGGTACTGCGCTTTTAATTCATTGGTATCAATACGCGCCAGCTCTTGATTGAGGACGACGCTATCACCCTCCGCCGCTAGCACCTCCACCACTCGACCGGCCAGTTTAGTGGTAATATCAACCTCGGTTGCTTCTATGCGGCCATTGCCTGAGGCAATCCCCTCAGGCAATGATTGTGGCTGCAGATAATTCCAGGAAAAAAATACAGCGCCAATCACCACACCAATTAACACTATAGCCAGCATCCACTGCCGTATTTTCTTACCCATAATACCACCCCCTGCATTATCAACCATGCCTGACACCTCTCGCGTGTTCTGAGTAAAAGCCTGCTTCAGCAATCACAGGAATTCTGTCGAAGTAAAGCATCAGCCAGAAATGAAAAAATCTACCAAATGATTATAACCATCACACCAGCCATAACCACAGCACAAATTAAAAACCACACGCAACTTCACTTTATTATGCACTAATTCCAGATATTATTTATTGTTTAAAATCAATGTAGCTGATGTACTGGCTTGCTATGTTTTAGTATCAATAAACCGCGACCTGACATCTTCATTTGGGACTATACAAGTGTCTTGCCTGCCGAATAGCCTATATCTGTTACGTGCAAAAAGTTTATAAATTAAATCCCTCACGAAGCTCGGGATAACTTTAAACACATTAAACATATACCAGTAGCCCGTTAAATCCTTAGCTATTTCAAGTGCAGCACTAGAGAACACAAAACACTGATCATTTTTTATAAGTACAATGGTATCCACGCTAACATTATTTATTGCGTACCTAAGCATCAACTCTTTAGCCAATTCACTCTGCATCGGGGTGAAGGCAAACAATCCCTCAGGATCTCGCTTGATGATGAAGTTAACCGCACCATTACAGAAGTTACAAACTCCATCAAAAATCACTATATATCGATTATTCATTACACCCCTCATTGCGCTCAGAGCAAACGTAACAATGAGCTAATCGGCAAGCTAAACGCCAGAAAAGGGCGATTACTGATACTATACTCCTATCAATAAGCCAGCAAGATTAATAAAAGACCTTATCTAAACTAACAGAGCTTCCCCCCTGTGCAACCATCACACGCATCTTCCCACCGTCAAGCCGACTTGTTATTGGTAGCGGTAACCTTATTGGCCGCTGCAGGCTGGATATTTTCTCGCGAAACTGTTGCGGGTTTATCCCCTCTGGTTTTTATGGCTCTACGGTTTACTAGTGCAGGGATAATATTAGCGCTACTGGATTATCGAGCGCTGCACCAACTTGATCGCAGTCAATGGCAAGCGGCATTACGAATCGGCTTGTTATTTGGCATCGCAATGATTTTTTGGGTTACTGGGCTAAAACTCACGACACATGTTGGCATTGGTGCCTTTCTCACCTGTCTCGGCTTAGTGTTTGTCCCCGTCATCAGTTTGCTGTTTGGCGATCGGCCCAGCTTGCATGTGTATTTTGCCCTCCCTTTAGCTCTAGCAGGCCTAGCCTGTTTATCGCTAGACAGCGACTTTCATTTAGGTGTGGCCGAAGCTTGTTTTTTAATGGCGACATTTATTTTGGCGCTGATGTTTATTCTCAGCAGCCGCGCCGCCGCCCGTATCCCAGCAATGCCTCTTACTGCTATTCAGATGTTAGTGACGGGGTTGCTCACGGCTATCGCCTCGCTAATCTTTGAGGATTGGGATCTACAACAACCCCCCGCCATCTGGGGCTGGTTCTTCGCCAGCCTATTAATCTCTACTTGTCTACGTTATTTATGGCAAACCCGCGCTCTGGGTATGACTCTACCCAGTCATAGCGCCATCATTATGATTTTGGAACCGGTATGGACGGCGATTCTAGCGGCGCTGTGGTTAAACGAACAGATGAGTGCTTTGCAGCTAGGGGGCTGTGGTTTGATTTTTATATCCATGCTGGTTAACCGTTGGCCGGCGTTGCGACTGTGGCTGAAGGCTATGCAGCAAACACCGCCATAAAGGCTCTTTGGCGCTAATAACAAGCGATTAGATAAACTGTTATCACGGTAACTACCCTATGAACAACTGCATCAGCTACTCGCAAGCAAGCGAGAAAAATCCAAAACTTTGTAGTAACATCCGCTGCATACAAAACAGCTTATTTTTGCTTACTCACTTTCATATCCAGCCAGCACCGAGGAACCCCCAGCCATGACCAGCAGTCCACTTCCCGTGATCACTGGCAAACTGTATATTATCTCTGCCCCTTCTGGCGCAGGTAAAACCAGTTTGGTTAAAGCCTTGGTTGATTCCAGCAACAATATTAGAGCATCTATTTCTCATACCACTCGACCCATACGCCCAGGTGAGACTGACGGTATTAATTACCACTTTGTCGATCACTCTCAATTTGAAACAATGCTCAACAACAACGCTTTTTTAGAGCATGCGGAGGTATTCGGTAACTTTTATGGCACCTCCAGAGATTGGGTGCAACAAACCCTGAAGACTGGTGATGACGTTATCCTTGAAATTGACTGGCAGGGTGCGCAGCAAATCAAGCAACTGATGCCAGCAGCGATTGCGATTTTTATCTTGCCGCCCTCACTATCAGCATTGCGTGAGCGACTTACTGGCCGAGGGCAAGATGATAACGAGGTGATTGATAAACGTATGCGTGAAGCGGTTAACGAGATGTCGCACTATAAACAAAGCGATTATTTGATCATCAATGATAACTTTAATACCGCCTTATCTGAACTGCAGGCTATTGTTACCAGTGCGAGGCTAAACCAAACCGCCCAGAGCGAGCGCCACCAGGCACTACTGCAAGAGTTACTGGGCTAATACAGGCTGTCTACTGGTTGTTACTGGTTGTTTTTGCTACAATGCGCGGCCATTTTAGCAGGTGCTGCTGTAATATTTACTGGTAACGCCTACAATGTGCAAATTGAACCTTAATAGTTAACGAGAATCCCCCCATGGCCCGTATTACCGTTGAAGATTGTCTGGATAAAGTTGATAACCGTTTTGAGCTGGTAATGGTTTCCAGCAAACGTGCCCGCGCACTTGCTACTGGCGGTGCAGTACCCTTGGTAAACGAAGATTCTGATAAGCCAACTGTTATTGCTTTGCGCGAAATCGCTGAAAACAAGATCACCCCCAGCGAAATCATGAATCCTAAAGATGAAGACGACGAAGATGAACTGATCCTTGATCTTAGCTCACTTAGCGACAGCGCTCCCAGCAGCTTTTAATTCCCCTTTGTTCTTCGGGCAGTGGATTTCACTACTGCCCGACTTGCCTTTGCTATGCTACAGTATATAAGACGCTTAACTAACAGCGAACTAATATTTTCAGCAACCCACTAGCAATTATCTGTAGCAATCACAGATCTGCTAGTCACTACAGGCAAGTTACTCTATGCAGCAATATAGCTTCTTTCAGCAACGCGATAACCGCAAAGAAGTGAATAATATCGATACTCTCGGCACCGTATTGCAGAGCTACCTCTCACCTAGTCAGGTTAGTCAGGTTAAGCGCGCCTACTATTTCGCTGAACAAGCTCACATCGGCCAACAACGACGCAGTGGCGAAGCCTATGTCACCCATCCGTTAGCCGTCGCGGGTATCCTCGCCAATATGCACATGGATCATCAAAGCCTGATGGCCGCCATGCTGCACGACGTAATTGAAGACACCGGTATCAGCAAAGCCGCCCTGGGTGCACAGTTTGGCGATACCGTCGCCGACCTCGTTGATGGCGTGAGTAAGTTGACCCGCATGGAGTTTCAAACCCGCGCCGAAGCACAGGCCGAAAATTTTCAAAAAATGGCGCTGGCAATGGCCAAAGATATCCGCGTCATCTTAGTCAAACTGGCAGACCGCCTGCACAATATGCGTACACTGGGCGTACTAAAACCCGAAAAACGCCAGCGCATCGCCAGAGAAACCCTGGACATGTACGCCCCTATCGCCCAGCGCTTAGGTATGCATAATATTCGTGTCGAATTTGAAGATCTGGGCTTTGCCACTCTCAACCCAATGCGTTCGGTGCGGATTCAAACAGCAGTACGCGCCGCCCGGGGCAACCGCAAAGAACTGGTTAGCCAGATCAAGGAATCCATCGAAGCCTGTCTGGAGCGAGAAGGCCACACAGCAACGGTGATTGGCCGCGAGAAACACTTCTACAGTATTTATCAAAAAATGCGCGCCAAGAAAAAATCCTTCTCTGAAATCATGGATATTTTCGGCTTTCGCATTGTGGTAGATAGCGTCGATACCTGCTATCGCGTACTGGGCTGTATTCACAGTTTATACAAGCCAGTACCCGGTCAATTTAAAGATTATATCGCCATCCCGAAATCTAACGGCTATCAATCACTACATACTGTTTTATTTGGTATGCATGGCGTCCCCATTGAGATTCAAATTCGTACTGCCGAGATGGAAGAAATGGCCAACCACGGCATTGCTGCCCACTGGCTCTATAAAACCGATGAAGGCCAGCCTTTAAACGGCAGTCACACTCGCGCCAGACAATGGCTACAAGGCTTACTGGAAATGCAGCAGCGCGCAGGCGACTCCTTAGAATTTATTGAAAATGTAAAAATCGATTTGTTTCCTGATGAGGTCTATGTATTTAGCCCCAAAGGTAAAATCATGGAATTACCACAGGGGGCCACCGCCATCGACTTTGCCTATGCGGTACATACCGATATAGGCAATAATTGTGTTGCCTGCCGCATTAATCGTCGCTTAGCACCATTGTCAGAGCCCTTACAAAGTGGTCAAACCATCGACATTATCACCTCGACTGGTGCACAACCCAATCCTGCCTGGCTCAACTTTGTGGTGACTGGAAAAGCCCGCACCAATATTCGCCACTTTTTGAAAAATCAACAAACTGACGAATCAATTACCTTGGGCCGCCGGTTATTAGAAAAAGCACTGGCAGAACTCAATGCTAACTTTGAAGATCTCAGCGAACAGCAGAAAGACCGTTTGCTAAACCATACCGGCATCAAAACTTTTGACCATGTATTAGAGGAGATAGGTCAGGGCAACCGTGTCTCCCTCCTCACTGCACACCAATTGCTCGCAGATTCCGATACCGAAGTCGGCATCGATGGTGTAAGTATGCCTGCCAACAAATCTAGCCATAAACCACTAACGATACGCGGTAGTGAAGGCTTTAGATTAAACTTTGCTCGCTGTTGCTTCCCTATTCCCGGTGACCCGATTGTCGGTTTTATCAGCTCAGAGCGCGGTATCGTGGTACACACAGACCGCTGTCGTAACACGCACGATTTTCGCAACAATCCTGAACGTTCACTGGCCCTGCGCTGGGCTGAAGATGTCGAAGGGGAGTTTTCGGTTGCATTAAAATTAGAGTTGGAACATAGCCGTGGCATCATCGCCTTACTCGCGACTAAAATAAACAGCCTTGATGGCAATATTGAAAAAATCAGCGTGGAGGAAGAGGGCCCGAGAATGAATACCGTACACGTAGTTATCGGCGTACATTCCCGGGTTCACTTGGCACGTATTATGAAACATCTACGCCGTATTAAAGAAGTCATCAAAGTAACTCGTGCTAAACATTAATCTTACTGACCTTGGAACTCATACCGTGACTAAAAAGCAAATCATTACCAGCAACGATGCTCCCCAAGCTATTGGCCCTTACTCGCAAGCAGTGAAAGTGGGCAATACCGTTTACCTATCAGGGCAAATCCCATTGATACCTACAACGATGGAAATGATAACCGGTGATATTCAGGCACAAGCAGTTCAGGTTTTTAATAATTTATCCGCTGTCGCCACGGCTGCCGGCGGTAGTTTGGATGACGCAGTTAAAGTTAATATCTCGCTGACAGACTTGAATGATTTCGCCGCTGTTAATGAAGTGATGGCTGGTGTTTTCAAACAGCCCTTTCCCGCCAGAGCCTGTGTTCAGGTGGCAGCTTTACCTAAAGGGGCAGCGATTGAAGTAGAGGTTATTTTATCCCTCTAAAAACACAGTGGATAGGTAGGACAAAACGATTGTTTCAACAAGCTAGCCAGTAAACGCATATTCTATTGGGACTGGCTAGCAACAAAATGCAGCCCGTCCCAATAGCAAAAATCAATAACTGTCGTTAAAATCTCCAGTTAAAGATTTTGAATTCAGGTTTTTCGCCTGTACGATCGCGAACGCCCTGATAATTATCCCGCTCGTCTTTGGTGTACTCTGGCAACCAGTCCAGACGCTGAGAAGATGACGACTTGGGCAGCTCAAATTTATCCGGCCGCCACTCCTCCGGCTTGGAAGGCTTGCGCCACTCAGGCTGCTGGCCTATCACAACGACTTCTTCCAGCTCGCTGCGATATTCTGTTTCATCCAGCAACACCTCATCGCTATTACGCCCTGTTTGTGCCCAAGCCATCGACACCAACGCCACCAAAAGCAACAAGGCGAGCGGCAACTGATGTCTTATGCGGTAAAGAACAAACTCCATTTGCTGTGACATTATCACTGTACCTGTTCCTTCCACTTCAGCGTTTCAAGCCAGTAGTGACGTGTACTAGAAATCCAGGCATCGGCGGTGCGCGCAATTACCCAAGAGTCCAAAAAGTTTAAAAAGTCGGCATCACCCTTATTAATTGCCATCCCCTCTTTAAAACTCAATAGCGGCCTGGCTAAAGGCACATCAACTTTTTGCGGATGCTGTAACGATAAGAAGTTTGGCACCGGTTGCGCAGCAATAATACCGTGAACTTTACCCTCTAATAACGCTTTCTCCATGTCGTCCTGATTCATATAGGCTTTAATGGTCGATTTAGAAAATAGCCGTTTAGCGACATCCGCTGACATAGTATCGCCGATAACCCCTATTTTTACTGATGGACGTTTCAGATCTTCCACACTGGTAAAATCTGCTGTCATTTGAGTATTAGTCGCTAAACCGATACCGGCATCGCCATAGGGGCGGCTAAAATTAACCTTTAACGCTCGGCTGGGTTTTATCCCCATACCCGAAACAATAATATCAATATCACCCTTGTTCAAAGTAGGAATTAACTGTTCAAACTCGTATAAACCAATGACTGGCTTAACACCCATATCAGCGGCAAGACGTCTTGCCATATCTATTTCTGAACCCACTAACTGCCCGTCTTTGGCCCGCATCACCCAAGGTGTAAAAATAGCGACGCCGACACGTAGTTCACCACTTTTTATAATATCGTTAAATTCGCGATGGTCGATATCATCAGCCCAGCTGGTCAGCGATAGCACCAGCACTGACAACAACATCAAGGTTTTTATCATAACTCGCATAATGGTTCCTTTCTGGTGAAAAAATATAATAAAATCAAACGCTATTACTAGCGGAAAATCTATAAACTGATGGATGATTATTCGCTTTTTTACCGGCGACAACAACAAGTATTATCAATACTGACTTAACATCTCGGCATAACCTTGCTGATAGCTCGGGTACAATAATTGATAACCCGTCGACAACAGACGCTGGTTACTGCAACGTTTGCTACTACGTCGATTTTCCGTTGTAGCACTTAGAGCTGGCAACTCAATGCCCAATTGCTGCGCCAGCCACTGTTTGACATCAAACATCGCTACCGGCTCACTATCCACACCGATATAGTAATTTTCCAACGCCAGGCCCTGTTGATCCATGCTGATTAAGTGCGCTAAAAAGCCTACACAATCATTGCGATGGATACGATTGGTGTATAACGGTGGTGATTGCGCACAGCCCGCCCCCGCTTTTACCTGCTCAATGACGCGATTACGGCCCGGCCCATAAATACCAGCAAATCGAACCACACTAAAGGCCACCCCGCCATCAACTAACAACTGCTCTGCCTCCAACAAGCGCTTACCAGAAAAACCAGTGGGTTCAACGGGGCTATTTTCATCAACCCACTCTCCCTCGCTCTGTGCATAGACGCTGGTGCTGGACACATACAGCCAGCGTTTAATTTGTTGTGGCTGCTCAACGGCAGCCAGCACATTGGCCAAACCGTTAACATACACCGTTTGATAGGCCTCATCGGTAAATTGACCTGGCGTCAGGGTGACCACAACATAGTCAAACCGTAACCCCTGCAACATGTTCAAACTCTGCGGATCAGTCACATCAGCATTGATCGTAGTCATCGGCGCAGGTAATTGCGAGGTACGGCGCAAGCCCCAAACACGATGGCCAGCAGCAGCCAGCTGCAAGCCCAGCGGGATACCAATATTGCCACAACCCACTATTAATATATTACTCTGCACGACAGACTTCTCCTCAGCTTTGATTTTGCACCATTACACCAGTGCTTTAATAAAAAAATTTTAATAGCTTTGATGATAATCGATAGATAATATCTATCTACATATTTCATCATCACGCGAGCACCGCCGCATGACTCTAACCGAGCTACGCTATATTGTCTCCTTACAACAGACTGGCCACTTTGGCAAAGCTGCAGAAAAATGCTTTGTCAGCCAGCCAACGCTCAGTGTCGCAATTAAAAAGCTAGAAGAAGAATTGGACGTTTCGCTGTTTGAGCGCAGCCGCCGTCATATTCGGGCAACTCCTCTCGGTGAAAAGATTATTAAACAGGCGAAAACCGTACTGGAACAGGCCAATATCATTAACGAGCTGGCTAATGCGGGTAAAGACCCGCTGGGAAGCATGTTGTCGATTGGCGCGATTTACACCATCGGCCCCTATTTATTTCCACATTTCATACCTCAGCTACAACATTTAACGCCGGATATGCCGCTCTATATTGAAGAGAATTACACCGCCGTACTGCGTGAAAAGCTGCGGCAAGGCGAGCTGGATGCCATTGTTATCTCACTGCCCTTCAACGAACCCGACGTGGTCACGCAAAAACTCTATCAAGAGCCATTTGTGGTACTGATGCCGAAAAATCACCCTCTCTCCAAATACAATAATGTCGACATCAAACAACTTGAAAAAGAGCAAGTTCTGCTGCTAGGTCAAGGGCATTGTTTCCGCGATCAAGTACTGGAAGTGTGCCCCAGCTTAGGTAAAAAGCTCTCCAACGGCCCCAATGCACTGCAGTCTGTCGTCGAGGGCAGCTCTCTGGAAACCCTCAAATACATGGTCGCTTCCGGCCTGGGTATTACCTTGCTGCCGGCCTCCGCCGCGCAAATCAACCTAAGCGGTGAAAGCTCGTTGGTTACCCGCCCCTTCGCCAACGGTCTTATCACTCGTACCGTTGCGCTCGCTTGGCGCGCCAGCTTTCCTCACCATCAAGTCATTGATGTACTCAGCAAGGCCATCCGTATGTGTCAGCTGGGAAGCAACATCAGCGAGTAGTCTACGTGGCCAAAACCCTCGACCAATTATCGGTACGCGAACTCAAAGGTGTGGGCCCTAAGATGGCAGAAAAATTATCGGGCCTACACATTAACAGTGTGCAAGACCTGTTATTTCATTTGCCGCTACGCTATCAGGATCGTACCCGCATCACCCCCATTGGCGCGCTGCAACCAGGTGCTGATGCAGTTATTGAAGGTGAAGTTAAAGCCGCCGATGTAGTTTTTGGTCGCCGCCGCAGCTTGATTTGTCGCTTACAGGACAATACCGGCACCGTCAGTTTGCGCTTTTTCCACTTTTCCGCCGCACAAAAGCAAGCACTAACTAACGGTACGCGCCTGCGCTGCTACGGAGAGGCTCGACGCGGTGCCAGCGGCATTGAAATTTACCATCCCGAGTATCAAGCTATTGCCGAGCAGCAACCACTACCGATGGAACAAGTCCTCACCCCCATTTACCCTAGTAGCGATGGTTTAACCCAACAAAGCTGGCGCAAATTAAATCAACAGGCACTGGCGCTGCTACAACCCAACACCCTAGTAGAATGGCTACCGCGCCCACCCCAGCTTGATGGCCCACCCATTAGCTTAGAGCAAGCACTGCTTTACCTGCATGCACCACCAGCCAATGCAGATCAAGCCTTACTGCGTGCGGGTGAACACCCCTTCCAACAGCGGCTGGCATTTGAAGAGCTGTTAGCCCACAACCTAAGCCTGCTCAAATTGCGCGATCAAAACAGTCGCTTAGGTGCTTCACCCATGCGGGGTGATGACCACCTCAACATACAATTCCTCCAACAACTGGGGTTTGAGCTTACTCAGGCCCAACAACGAGTTAGCCGCGAAATTAATCACGACCTGCAACAGACCAAACCGATGCTGCGCTTGGTACAAGGTGATGTTGGCTCAGGCAAAACCGTAGTCGCTGCTCTCGCTGCATTGAAAGCAGTGAGCAGTGGCTACCAAGTAGCAATTATGGCACCTACCGAAATTTTGGCTGAGCAGCACTACGCAAACTTTCGCCAATGGCTGCAACCGTTGGGACTGGAGATCGGCTGGCTCACGGGCAAAGTCAAAGGTAAGCTGCGGCAGCAGCAACTTGATGCCATCGCCAACCATCAGGCACATATTATTATTGGCACTCACGCACTGTTTCAGCCTGAGGTCCAATTCGCTAAATTAGGACTGGCGATTATTGATGAGCAGCACCGCTTTGGCGTTCACCAACGGTTGGCACTCAAAGAAAAAGCCAGCCCTGACATCGGTCACCCCCATCAGCTCATTATGACTGCGACCCCTATTCCTCGTACTCTGGCGATGAGCGCCTACGCCGACCTCGATACCTCAGTGATCGATGAGTTACCGCCGGGACGCACGCCCATCAACACCGTGGTGATCGACAATAGCCGCCGCTCTCAGGTAGTTGAACGGGTACGCAGTGCTTGCAGCGAAGGCCGCCAAGCTTATTGGGTATGTACCTTGATCGAAGAGTCGGAGGTGCTGGAGGCAGAAGCCGCAGAGAAAAGCTGTGAGAACCTGCGTGCAGCCCTGCCCGACCTAAACGTTGGCCTAATACACGGCCGTATGAAAGCCGACGAAAAAGTTACGATTATGCACGCGTTTAAAACCCAGCAATTAGATGTGCTGGTCGCCACCACCGTAATTGAAGTGGGCGTGGATGTCCCCAATGCCAGCCTGATGATTATTGAAAATGCCGAACGACTGGGTTTAGCCCAGCTACATCAACTACGCGGTCGAGTAGGCCGTGGCAGCACTGCCAGCCACTGTGTATTGATGTACCAATCCCCTCTAGGCCAGCTCGGTAAACAGCGTCTGCAGACTATGCGAAAAAACAGTGATGGTTTTGTGATTGCTGAAAAAGACTTGGAAATACGCGGCCCTGGCGAGCTGCTCGGCACTCGTCAAACAGGATTAATGCAATTGCGTATCGCCGATCTGGAACGCGACCATCACTTACTAGAACAAGTTAACGATACCGCCGAACAACTGATTATTGCTCATCCCCAAGCCGTTGACCCACTGATTAGGCGCTGGCTGGCCGATGGCGAACAATATGCTCAAGTTTGAATTACAGCCGTCGAATCATCGTTATGTGATACAGATCACACTCAAAAATTGAGCATAAGCAATACTACAAAACTGAGCTATGCTTCTATAGGCTAACTTCGTGCCCTCTGCTATTCCTCCGCCGTTTCCAATTGGCACTCGCTAGCAGGCACGACGTGTCCAATTACCCTTTTTGTCGTAGTACCTTTTTTTAGCACTGATACAACAGCGGAGAAGCCCAATGCCCATGCCGGCGATTATCGATAAAGTTTTAACTGAACAGCATATTGAGTTCAGTGTGATCGAAGCGCATTCCATTACCGAGATAAGCGACATAGCCCAAACTACATTGCTGCAAGATTCCAGCGGTAAGATCCAGGCTATCTTTCTCCCGAACAGTATTCTCGATGTTGACGCCCTACGTCGATTAACTGGCCGCGATTTGACTGCCACTCCTGCTGTTGAAGTACAAAAACTCTGTGCTGAACATCAGCTGGAGCGTCTGCCCAGTGTGCCCGGCGCATTAGGACTGGAGCTTATCGTCGACCAACGATTGTTGAATGCCGAGGAGCTCAAGCTAGATACCGGCAACGAAGCCAAGCTTATCTATATCAGCAATCAATCCTTTAAGCAGCTGTTGGGGGACGCTCGCGTTGGCTCTATCGCCATTGCCGAAGCCAAATTGCAATCAGGGCCGCTCGACGACGCGGAAGATACCAACGATATCACCTCGGCTATCGCCAATTTTACTCAGCTGCGAATCAAACAGCGTCTGGAGGAAACCCTAGAATTCCCCCCTCTACCTGAAACCGCCCAACGCATTATTAAATTACGGGTAAATCCCAATGCAGATATGAAGAATCTATCGGATATCGTCGAAGGCGATCCCGCTTTAGCGGCACAGGTTGTCAGCTGGGCAGCTTCACCCTACTACGCCGCCCCCGGTAAAATTAAATCTGTCCATGACGCCATTGTACGAGTGCTGGGCTTCGATTTGGTCCTCAACTTATCACTGGGCTTAGCCTTGGGCAAAACCTTGAACCTACCCAAGGATGCCGCCAAAGGCTTTACCCCTTACTGGAAGCAGGCTGTCTACGCCGCTACCGCAGTTGAAGCACTGGTCGGCGCTATCCCACCCAAAGAACGTCCTACCATGGGTATGGCGTATTTATCTGGGCTATTGCATAATTTTGGTTATCTAATTATGGCTGAGGTGTTTCCCCCCTTGTTCTCTAATTTTTGCCGTTATCAAGAAGCTAACCCCTTCGCTGATCACAGCCATATAGAACGTCACTTGCTTGGGGTAACTAGAGAGCAACTGGGGGCTTGGTTGATGCGTTCGTGGAATATGCCTGAAGAGGTCTGCAAGGCGCTGCGTTTTCAAAATGAGAGTAACTTTGATGGAGAAGACAGCGCCTGCGCCAACCTGCTCTTCATCGCCATGCGTTTATTGCGCAACCATGGTATCGGTGATGCTCCCTCTACCGCCATCCCCGATGCCCTGTTTGAGCGTCTGCACCTTGATCGCGATAAAGCGACTGAGGCTATCAACAATATGTTGGAATCTTCAGCGGAGCTCGATGTCATGGCCAATAATATGGCCGCGTAAACCGCAATACTCAGATTGGATGGATTAACCGCAAAAAAGCTCTCGCTTAATGGTGAGGGCACATTGAGTAGATAGCGGCTCAATGCCATCGGCTCGGTTGCAGCTTGCTGCCGCCATCCTCATAGCGACACGCCTCCATCCACAGCGGCCACTCCATCGGTAATAACTGGTCGATCTCTGTATGGAGCTGCTGCTGTAAGCTGATGGGTAAAGTTTGTGCAAAGGCCAACAACTGATCCATATTATCTCTGGCCATACACAAAATATCGATATCATCCTGTTGTTGTGCCCACACAATACTGCTTTGTAGGTTACCGATATAGCTGCTGAGCATGCGACTTCTCCAATGATTTTTTGTTTTTGTTGCTGTGGCTTGCACTAGAAAGCATTAGTGCAAGCCACAGGCCAACTTTCAAACATCATTAAAAATCATCGTAAGCTATTGTTTTTATTGGTTATATCAATTTAGTTTTAAACCTTCGCAGAGAAACTATGCCCGCCAAATAATTGGCCATTTTCCATGCTTAATTTATCCGGCTCAATATGAATGACGTCATTCACGGGCAATAGCGGTTTGCTCGCCCTCAGTCCGAGCAATAATCACTGCGCCACATGCGTCACTGTAAACATTGACCGCGGTACGTAGCATATCCAAAATACGGTCGGTAACCAGTAACAGTCCCAAACCTTCCAACGGTAAGCCCATCACCCCCAGAATAACCGTAATGGCAACCAAGCTAGCAGCGGGAATGCCCGCAACCCCTATAGACGTTAACAGCGCCACCAGCACAATAGTAAATTGCTGCGTTAACGAAAGGTCTATACCGTAAGCTTGGGCAATAAACATCGCCGCTACACACTCATACAAGGCAGTGCCATCCATATTGATGGTGGCACCTAATGGCAACACAAAGCTGGTAGTGCGATTTGAAACGCCCATATCCCTTTCTACTGTTTCCATAGTTAACGGCAATGTTGCGGAGCTAGACGCAGTAGAGAATGCAGTTAATAACACCGGCGAAATGAAATGGATAAATTTACTCGGCTGCACTCCGCCCATAAAACGTAACAGCAGCGGCAAGGTGACAAAGGTATGAATAGCCAAAGCCAAAACCACCGTTAAGAAAAATACCAGCAACGGTGAAAAGGCAGCGAACCCTGTTGTTGCAACCGTTTTGGCTACCAGGCCAAACACCCCCAGCGGGGCGAATTTCATCACCCACATGGTGATAAACATCATAGTTTCAAAAACGCCTTGCCAGAAGTTTTGTAGCACTGCGCTTTTTTCTTTGTCGATCCGCGTCATAAAAAAGCCAAAGAGCAACGCGAAAAAGATCAACCCCAGCATTTCGCCATTGGCGGCGGCAGCAACCACATTGCTTGGCACTAACCGCAAAAAAACTGCGCTGATATCGCTAGCGCCCTTGCCTTCCACTACTTCCACTACCGCCGCTAACTCTTCCGGATCTGCAGTCAAACTAAGCTGTTCACCCGCCGGATGCCCATCGACAATACCCGGTTGGGTAATATTGACCATCGCTAAGCCAATTAAAATCGCCAACAAGCTGGTAGTAGCATAAAATAAGATCGTCTTACCGCCCAAGCGACCGAGGCTATCACTATCGCCAACACCTGAGATACCGGTGATAATGGATGCCATTACCAAAGGGACGATGATCATTTTTAAAGCGTTTAAAAATAATGTACCCAGGAACTGGTAGATAGCAAAAAAACTGACGCCCAAAACCTGCGTATCGGTTCCCGTTAAAGTCCCCGCTACCCCCGCAGCAATGATTGCGATCAGAATTTGCCAGTGCAGTGCGATGTTTTTCATCAACGTGCCCTTATTAAAATCATGCGTAGAATAGTTCTGACTGTAACATTAGCCGCACAAAAAGCCTCAAACAAACTACTGTGCTAATAATTTTAGCAGCTCGGTTTTGCCCAAAGACTGCAAACGCTGAATATTAGTATCTGGAATTTTATCTACATCGGGATAACTGGCCAATGCTTTCTCGAGTTGCTCTTCACGAATAAAATGTAACATCGGATAAGGTGAGCGATTGGTGTAATTACTGACATCGTCTTCATCCATACCTTCAAAACAATAGTTTGGATGAAAAGTCGCTATTTGAATAATACCCTCCAACCCCACCTCTACCAGTACTTCGTTAGCAATTTCAACAAAATCCCAGTATTGATCAAAATCTGTTAAGCCGTGACTAAAGACTAATAGGCTAGTGGCGATACTGCTCTCATCACATTGTTGAATCTTATCCAGTTGCTGCAGGACTGCGGCAAGTAGATGGTCGATTAATTCAGCCTCGCAGACCTCAATATGTAAACCACCCTGCTTTAACACCGGCGCCGCAAAGGGGCACAGGTTCAAACCAACAACGATATTGCTTAACCACCGCTGAGTTTGCTGCGCAGGATCAAGCCGTTGGGGAGCAACACTGTTATCGAGGCTTTCAGTCATCACACACCACGCTATAGATTCAGGCAAAGGGAAACGAAAAAACGGATGCTGATATTGTCATCCGTTTAGTGATTATCGACTAGGAGCGGCTTAATTTAGCGCTTCTTTCAAGGCTTTACCCGGCTTAAAACCGACCGAGTTACTGGCAGCAATTTGAATAGTCTCACCAGTTTGTGGGTTTTTTCCGGCGCGGGCGTTACGGTGACGGTTTTCAAAGGTACCAAAGCCAATCAAACTGACCGACTCTTTACGGCTCAATGAGTTAGTAATTTCGTCGAGTATGGCCGACAATACATCGTTAGCTTTAGACACCGAGATATCTGCCTTGTCGGCAATTTGTGCGGCGAGGTCTGGTTTACGCATATTATTGTTCCTCTACGTTGTTGTTATAGTCTTTTAATAGACACTGAAAATATGTGGGGACACTATCGCTTGATTTCGTACCTGTTCGGGACAACAAGCTTCAACGTTCAAAGCTTGCATCTTAAAGGCTTATCACGCATCCTGCCTCCAACTGGCCAGGCACCCCTCCAAGACTCGCCAGTCAATATTGACTAACCCGCTGGAAGCTCACCATTGTACGCTGTTCAAGCTCTTCGATACCACCCCGACACACTAATCCGCTGGCGGAATCATCAGCTCTATACGTCCCTCCAGCTACCCTCCGCCGTACGACCTTGGCTGCTGGACCCAGGCTCACTCACGCAGCGCTTAATCGAGCGCAGCAACGGCCAATTTAGAGTTCAAATTATCAATCAACAATGGCAACAGCCTCGTTACTCCGAAAGAGCTTTACTCGATATGAAGCCCCGCGAACCGGCTATTATCCGTGAAGTTGCACTGCTCTGCGGAGGTAAACCCTGGGTATTTGCCCGTAGCGTACTGCCTGCCAGCTCGTTATCTGGGCGTTTATACCGGCTACGCAAATTCAAAGACAACGCATTGGGCGAAATCTTGTTTCGCGATCACAGCATGCGCCGCTATCCTTTTGAAATTGCTCGACTAGAGGGCCACAGCCCCCTACTTCCAACCCATTTACAGCAATCGGAAGCGCTGTGGGGTCGCCGCTGCCGATTTGAATTGGCGGGTAAACCCTTGATGGTCAGTGAGTTTTTCCTGCATAATTTTCAAGCCCAAACACCCAAAATCACCCTGTGAACCACTCAAACAAAATCTCGAAACCAGACAGCGGTACTCTCACCGCTTTAATAACTCAGTTAGAATATATAGTTACTAAACACTTTACCCAAACAACGGCCACCCAAACATGAGCACCCTGCGGCAAACCCTAAGCGAAAAAGCCCCCGATTATTTACAACTAATACGCATTAACCGCCCTATCGGTACCTATCTGCTCTTGTGGCCAACGTTATGGGCTTTATGGATCGCCGCTGAGGGCTGGCCCGGCATCAAACTATTCATCATTTTTATCCTCGGCACAGTGTTAATGCGCGCCGCCGGCTGCATTATTAACGATTATGCCGACCGCAATATTGACCGCCACGTTAAACGCACCGTCAACCGTCCCCTCACTACCGGCCGCATCAGCTCCAAAGCAGCGCTGATTTTTTGTGCCGTACTCTGCCTATCTGCCTTCGCCTTGGTCTTACTGACCAATCTCAAAACCATCTTATTGTCTTTTGGTGCTGTCGCCCTTACCGCTTGCTACCCCTTTATGAAGCGTTATACCCATTTACCGCAGGTTGTTCTGGGGGCAGCCTTTGCCTGGGGGATTCCTATGGCCTTTGCCGCAACTCAGAATACCTTGCCCCCTGCACTCTGGCTTATCTATATTGCTGTAGTACTTTGGACCATTTGCTATGACACCTTTTATGCCATGGTAGATAAAGATGACGACCTTAAAATAGGGGTTAAATCCACGGCAATTTTATTTGGTGACGACGACCGCTTAATTACCGCTACACTGCAAGTTTGTACCATTGTCGCGCTAATATTCGTTGGTCAGCAATTTGAACTCGGTTACTGGTTTTATATTGGCTTAATTAGCGCAGTAGTTTTGTTTATCTACCAGCAACACCTGATCCGTCACCGGGACAGAGATGCCTGCCTAAAAGCCTTCCTCAACAATCATTGGGTGGGGGCGGTTATATTTTTAGGTATATTGATGCATTATCTTGTCTCATAAGCTGGTTGTTCCTAGTAGTATTAGTATTGCGCTTGATGATGCGCCCAGCGTAATAAGTCTAATACCTGAACCTAGAACAGTAATCTGTAAATCAACCTCAAGCGACCACTGCATTCGATGAAATCTGTTTTTCTCAACTCAATCACAGAGATAAGCGCTGACAGCTGGAATGCCGTAGCTAAAACCGACTACCCTTTTATCCGTCACGAGTTTCTTGCCGCCATGGAACTCAGTAAGAGCGCCTGTACCGAAACTGGCTGGCAGCCACAACACCTGGTCGTATACGAAGCCGATAGTGTAGTGGCCATCATGCCGCTATATTTAAAAAATCACTCCTATGGTGAGTATATCTTTGACTGGAGCTGGGCCAGTGCCTATGAACGCTACGGAGTCAATTACTATCCCAAGCTGCTGAGCGCCATTCCCTTTACCCCTGCAACCGGACCAAGATTAGCCTGCCTCGAATCCGTCGATAAAACAGCACTCTACACCTTTATCACCAAAGCACTACAGCAACAGGCCATCCACTGTGAGGCCTCGTCTATCCATATATTACTACCCGATAATAAAGAAGCTACCGCCTGGGATAAACAGGGCCTAGTGACACGGGCAAGTAATCAATTCCATTGGTTTAATCACAACTACCAAAGTTTTGATGATTTTTTAGCGGTATTTTCTTCCCGTAAACGTAAGAATTTGAATAAAGAACGGCGTCGTATCGAACAGCAGGGTATTACCCTGCAGCGCCATATTGGCCCAGAAATAAGCTCAACAATGTGGGATACATTTTATAATTTCTATCAAATGACCTATGCCAAACGCAGTGGCCACGGCGGTTACTTAACCCGTTCTTTTTTTGATTTACTCAACCAAAAAATGCCCGAGCAAGTGATGCTAGTACTGGCCGAATACCAAGGTCGCTATGTCGCCGGTGCCTTATATTTTTTTAGCGCTACTACACTGTACGGACGTTACTGGGGTTGCACCCACGAGTTTGAGATGTTGCACTTCGAAGCCTGTTATTATCAAGGCATTGAGTTTTGTATTAACAATAAATTACAAAAGTTTGATGCTGGTGCCCAAGGCGAACATAAAATTCAGCGCGGCTTTGAGCCGATTACAACTTGGTCCAATCACTGGATTAAAGACAAACGATTTGCCGCGGCCATCAACGATTATATTCAACGCGAAACTGAGAGCAACGCCGCCTATATTGACGACGCTAGAAGCTATTTACCGTTCAAAAAACAAGAACCACAAGAACCACAAGAAGAGTAGCTGCAATAATTAAAACTCTACGCCCAAACTGCTAAATACCTCCCTGTGCGGATAACCATCGGCTACCATTTTTTTACTTTGCTGAAATAATCTAAGTGCTTGGCGCGTGCCTGGGCCAAAAATACCGTCAGGGGTACCCGCTTCAAAACCTAAATCATTTAACTTCGCTTGTAACTCTTTTATTTTAGTAATCGGTAAGTCTGGCATGTTTTCAGGTGGTGGCCTTAACAGTGAACCCGCACCGTTGATACGGTCAGCGAGGTGACCAACCGCTAATGCATAAAACTCCGAACGATTCCAACGCATGATAACTTCAAAGTTACCATACACTAAAAATGCAGGGCCGCTATAACCCGCAGGGACTAAAACAGCCCCCAACATATCGCCGTCAGGCAAACTATCATCACTGATGGTAGTAACGCCCTGCTGCTGCCAATACGACATAGCTTGTTTGTTTTTTAAACCCGCAGCAACATATTGAAACTGCTCTGGTAATTTGATTTCTCTCCCCCAGCGTAATTCACGCTGCCAACCCAATTGCTGTAAAAAATTAGCAGCTGATGTCAACGCGTCGGGGATGCTAGTCCACAAATTCACACTGCCATCACCATCGCCATCCAGTGCATAACGCCGATAAGCTGACGGCATAAATTGTGTATGGCCCATCGCCCCAGCCCATGAACCCAGCATAGGTTCTTTAATTCCCGGCTGGCTTAACAAGTGCAAAGCTTGCATTAGCTCTTGGGTAAAATAACTACTGCGGCGCTCATCACAGGCCAGTGTTGCCAAAGAATCTAAAACCGGCATTTTACCTAAGTAACTACCATAGTTAGTCTCCAGCCCCCAAAACGCCACTAGGTATTGTGCTGGCACGCCATATTCTTTAACTAGACTATCGAGTAAATCACGATTGTCTTTTAGAATTTTTCGACCCTGCGCCACCCGCCAATCAGTGACTCGTCGATTAAGATAATTAGCAAAACTTTGACTAAACTCAGGTTGACGGCGATCCAGCTCAATAACCCTTGGTACATATTCGACCTTAGCCAGTGAGCCTTCAATCACCGATGTTGGAATACCTTCAGTCAGCGCTTTTTGTTGCAGGTTAACAACACATTCAGCAAACTCTTCCGCGCTTACAAAAGCAGGAGTGATAACTAAACACGTAATAAACCATAGCGACCAGCGCTTAGCGTTAAAACCGAGCTGTGAAAATAATGTTAGCATCAGATACAACCTAAAAATAAACTTAGGCTAGGTTATCATTGTTGTGGTGGGCGGTATAGCACAATGGCACCGCCTTATTATAAATAAAAAACCGGTGGGTAACTTTTAACTCGAGGACGACTAAACTGGAGGTAAAGCGCAAAAATACCCTCTGCAACCAAGGGATAGGACTGTTATTAAAAATAATGCGGTACGCAAGCAAGCATACCGCATCGATAATTTTATGCTCGTTTAATCAGTCGGACAATAAATATCAATATTACCGCACCCGCGGTAGCAGTAATAATAGAACCTATAAGTCCACCAGCAGAAATCCCCAATAAACCAAAGACAAAACCACCAACGACGGCGCCAACAATACCAACCACTATATTACCGAGCAGGCCAAAACCTCCTCCCTTCATTAACGCTCCTGCTAACCAACCAGCTACAGCGCCAATAGCTAAAAAGATAATCAATTCTGTTATGTCCATAATTTCACCTTTGCTGTTGTTATATAGAGTTATTTAGAACCTAACACCTCGAGCAATAACAATGCGCCATAGCTCTTATGTGAAACAATAAAATGCCCAGACATTTTAACGACTGCAGTTTGAACATACTAAAACCGAGCCCTTTATTCAATTTCTTGTTTATTTTATTTCTTAAATCAGCCAAAGCTATGTTAGCTTGATTGCTTGAGGTTTATTCCACAGAAAGGACAGTAGTTGACCACTATCATACTGTGGTAGGTGATTTCATCTACATAATCAGCCTCGCCCATTTCAACCTCATATTCATCCGCATAATGAATGCTATGCATTTGCCAGGCATCTTTGCTTTCGTCCTGACTGGCGATGCAATGCACAAACCGATCTGCCTTTGGATATGTATTCTCATTGCAGCTATGCTCCTGATCATACTCGCTATCGGTAGCCGCACCTAATTCAATTAAATTCATCTTCGCTCAATTATTGCTAATAACAGTACTTTTACAACAATAAAAAAGGCGAAATTAAATCCGCCTTTTTTATTAATCAACCGCTTTTAATTACGCTGTAACCGCTGTCTCTGCTGCTTTTGGATTGGGACCATATTCATTGTCAGCTTTGCTATCTTGTACCGCAAAGATGAGTAACACGATAGCGCCAATTAACGGTATAAACGCTATCAATAACCACCAGCCACTACGACCAATATCATGCAATCTACGCACAGCCACGGCGATGGAAGGAATTAATATCGCAAGCGAATAAATAATACCTAATACCCCCACCCCCGTAGCAGGATCAAAGCTTCCTGTTACTCCGTCGATAACACCTAAAATTATGGAAATAATTATATTGAATAAAGCAAAAAACCAATATTCCTTTCTGCGTGCTCGCCCACTAAACGTTGCATATTTTTTTAAAACTTCAAGATACCAATTCACTATTACTCTCCTTGTTCCCCTGATTTATTTTATAGTTGAAAATCGAAGTTATCATCGACCAGCGTTGCTACTTTAGCTGATTATGGCATTACATTGACAAGTCAACCAACTTCTCTGCCATGTTATCTCAGATTTTGCCCAGTGCATCACTCATTTTCTGCTCGCACCCACCGATGCCTGCCAAACCAATTACATATAACCCGGACGATAACTAACGTAGTAATTCTTACTCTAAAACAATCTCCCAAAAACCCACTTTGCTGGACATAGGGTATAGTCTAACCAGATACTCACTAAAACGAGCTTAACAACCACTGAAACTAGTAGCTTTTAGCGTTGCCTAACGGGCAAGTCATCAGATAAGGATAACGATTTATGCTAACAACACGACAACGATGGTTAACTAAACCCGTCCTGAAATTACTCAGAAAAGTCCTACCGCCCATGTCCGAAACCGAGCAGCAAGCACTGGAAGCTGGCGAAGTATGGTGGGATGCGCAATTGCTTTCCGGCAAACCCGATTGGCAACAATTACTATCGATGGGCCCCCCCTCACTTACCGAAGAAGAACAAGCTTTTCTTGACGGCCCGGTAGCCGAGCTATGTAATATGATCGATGATTGGGCCATCACCTTTGAGCACCACGATGTACCTGAGCCCATTTGGGCGTTTCTGAAGCAACATAAATTCTTTGGTATGATCATCCCCAAAAAATACGGCGGTTTGGAGTTTTCCGCTTACGCCCACTCTGAAGTTGTCACCCGCATCTCCACAGCAAGCACCACCGTTGCGGTAACGGTAATGGTACCCAACTCCCTCGGTCCCGGTGAGCTGTTGCACGAATACGGCACCCAGGAACAGCGCGATTACTACTTGCCGCGCCTCGCCGAAGGCATCGATATCCCCTGTTTTGGCCTAACCAGCCCAGAAGCCGGCTCTGATGCTGCGGCAATGGTCGACAATGGTGTGGTTTGCTACGGCGAATACAGGGGCGAAAAAGTACTGGGGATGCGAGTCAACTGGCACAAACGCTATATCACCCTGGGTCCTGTCGCCACCCTACTTGGGCTGGCATTCAAGCTCTATGATCCAGACCATTTACTCAGTGACGTGGAAGAACGCGGTATTACCGTCGCACTTATCCCCACCGACACCCCTGGAGTCACCATTGGCGATCGTCACTACCCCTGTATGCAAGCCTTTCAAAATGGGCCTAACTGGGGCAAAGACGTATTCGTACCCATGGAGTGGGTTATCGGCGGTCAGGACCGTATTGGCGAAGGCTGGAAGATGCTTATGTCAGCACTGGCTGCTGGGCGCAGCATTTCGCTACCCTCATTGAGCACTGGCGGCGCTAAGCTCGCCGCTCGCGCCACGGGTGCCTACGCCCGTATCCGCGAGCAGTTTAATATCCCCATTGGCAATTTTGAGGGAGTACGTGCACGGCTGGCCAATATTGCCGGCACCGCCTATTTGCTCGATGCTGCCAGGACCACCACAACCTTAGCATTAGACCGCGGCCATATTCCCGCTGTGATCTCCGCTATTCTCAAAGCTCACTCCACCAACCGTCTGCGCGATGTCATTAACGATGCGATGGACGTACACGGCGGCAAGGCTATTTGTGATGGCCCCAATAATTACCTCGGCAATGTCTACCGCTCAGTGCCGGTGGCGATCACCGTTGAAGGCGCTAATATTCTTACCCGCAACCTAATTATTTTTGGCCAGGGCGCCATCCGCTGCCATCCCTATTTACTACAAGAAATGCAGGCAGCGCAGATCAAAGGTGAAGAACAAGCGGTGCAAGCACTGGACGCCGTATTGTTTAAACATGCTGGCTTTATGCTCCGCGGGATTGGTCGAGCCTGGTTACATACCTGGACTGCCGGTTTATTCGCCAGCACGCCCGATAACGCCGACCCCCTCAAACGTCACTACCAGCAACTCAGCCGTTACAGTGCCGTATTGACCTTTGTTTCAGAAGCGGCGCTAATGTCACTCGGCGGTGAACTAAAACGCAAAGAGTTTTTATCCGCTCGGCTGGGCGATATCCTCAGCGAGTTATACCTGTTGAGCTGTGCAATTAAACGCTTTGAAGATGAGGGACGCTTAGCGGAAGAGCGCGTGCTGCTCGATTGGTGTATATATACCGGCCTCAACAAAATCGAACAACAGCTCGATGCAGTTATCACTAACTTCCCCATGCGCCCTGTGGCCTGGCTAATGAAGCTAGTAGTATTGCCGCTAGGTGTACGCCGCAGACCCGCTTCAGATAAAGTCAGCCAGCGTTGCGCCGAACTGTTACTAAAACCTTCAGAGTGCCGTCGGCGTTTAACTCATGGTGTTCATATTGGTGCTCCCGACCGAGGCTTGGGCCTAGTTGAAAGTGCCTTTGCAAAAGTCATCGCTGCCGCACCTCTGCGTGACCGACTCAAAGGCTATAAGCTTTCTATCGATCAGGCTCTGGAACAGAAACTACTCAATGAAGCCGAAGTGAGATTATTACGCGAGGCCGAACAAGCTGTAGCACGTGCTATCGCCGTTGATCATTTTAATGCTGAGCAATTAAGCCCAACAAAATAAGCTGCCAGACTCAATATACCGCAGCTTGATTAATGGCTACTGGATCAGAATTCATCCCGCAGTTGGCAGTATGGGTTTAATAATCAGGCTGTTATTATTGCAGCCTATCCAGTACTTATAAGACAAATTTTAACTGCCTAGCCCCAATATTAATTTTGTGGATTACACGCTAGGGTATTTTTGCTATTCTGCGCGCGCCTTTCGTCACTACTTAGTAGTTAGTTGAGGAGGCATCTCAGGGCGGGGTGAAAGTCCCCACCGGCGGTAATCACCTTCGTGTGTAGCCCGCGGGCGCCTGTTTATGGCCCACCATAAACAGGGACAGCAGATCTGGTGCGATTCCAGAGCCGACGGTTATAGTCCGGTTATGAGAGAAAGGATCTTATATTAATGATCATACCCTTTGGTATGAGCCACTAACGAATACCCTTTCGCAGCCCTTTTTTAACTTTTTGAGGGCATTTTAATGAGTAGTACTACATCCCATACTTCTAAACCTTCCCGAATTGCCATCCTTCAGGCTTGTTGGCATCAAGATATTGTCAACCGCTGCGTAGAATCCTTTATCGCTGAAACTACCGCACTTTCCGGCACGGTGGTCGATGTTATTGCTGTACCGGGTGCCTATGAAATTCCCCTGCAAGCAAAATTACTTGCCGAAAGCGGTGATTATATGGCAATTGTTGGGGCAGCACTGGTGGTCGATGGTGGTATCTACCGTCACGACTTTGTCGCCCAAGCGGTGGTTTCAGGAATGATGCAAGTACAACTTGAAACTCGTGTACCGGTCTTTTCTGTAGTACTAACACCTCACCATTTCCACGAGACCGAAGAGCACCGCCAGTTCTTTAAGGAACACTTCGTAAAAAAAGGTAAGGAAGCCGCACAGTCCTGCGACCAAGTATTGCGTCAGCTGGCTCGCTTGCCAAACAATAGTTAACTATTACTTATCTGTTGGGCAAACTGACCCCTCGGCACCTGTACTATAATAAAGTACAACTGAGTTTGGGCGCACAGCAACCTATTCTGCAGCTGTGCACTCAAACTCGAACAGCGACTCATTACACCGCCCACTGCCCTCAGCTAACGGCAGCAAACACGCGATAAAAATCCGATTGCTCTTGGATATCTATAGGCAATTGCAATTTACGTGAAATATCGCTGGCCGAAAAAACACCTCTGATTTTATGAGCTTCACGATCAATCACTAAACAATGCTGCTGGTATCGGTCCTTCAGCAATTCAATAACATCGGCAATAGTTGCTCTTTTAATCTCATCGACACCCAAAGCCAATAGGTTTTTTCTGGGAGTCATCAAATCAGTGACAAAAATTTCTTCTCGTTTGAGGCCAGCAGCCACCTTCTGAACAAGCTTTCTTTCTGCTAAATCATCAGCACTGATCACCCCAACTAAGAAGTCACTTTCGTTGACAACAAAGTTCAACCGAACGTGGCTTTTTATCATCATTTCTTTGGCTTTAATCGCCGAGGCTGACGCTTCAACTACCAACGGCTGCACTAAATTAAAATCGGTAAAAAATGCCAATGCCGGCGATTGTAAAGAAACATTCGCCAGATCAACTGGACAAGCTAATTCATCAATTGGGGCAAGCGGATACAGGTTTAATTTTTTCATGGGATAAAATCCTACTCTCATACAGGGTCAATAAAGCCCTGATAGTTAATATCAGTATTGAATACACGGTGAAAACCGCAAAAGATATAGGTTATGCTTGAGAGTGAGGCGGGGCTCGAATAAAGCTTGCTGAGCGTGAACGCTTAAGAATAGCGGCGCTAGGGAAGTCACCGACTGTAGGTACTATATATGCAGTAAGCGGATAATCATTACCACCAGAAGGCGCCAACTCATCCAGTAAATCGTCACAAACCACGGCATCGGCAGCCAGGATGGTTACATCCAAGGCTAAACCAGATTTTAAAGTGGCGTGCGTAGCCGTGGTTAACCAGTCACCTGTAAACAGGCTAACGGAGAACAACAGACTAAGCGATAAAAACAGACGATTCATGCTACAGCTCAAATTGGCGTAAATGCACAATATGAGCTGAGTATAGACCAATCCACAGAGACCTGAATACGGAAAAATAGTTATTTTTTACAAAAAACTACACTAACTCTAACCCAGTGTGGTTATCGATAAAATAAGACGCTGAGTTTATTTATCTCAACGTCTTATCTCCTTAATGGACTATCAGCCGTTTTAAGCGGCTGAATCCAAGTTCTCCAGCGGTCCAAAAAACTCGTACTTGATGTTTTCTACCGGTACCTGTAACTCTGTCAAAGCGGCGTAGGTTGCCTTCATAAAGCCTTTAGGCCCAAGCAAATATACATCGATATTACGATCGACGGGTATTAAGGTGTTGAGTAGGTCACGATTAATCATACCCTCAAAATGAGGCTGCTCGCCCGCCTCTGGTTTTGCATAGCAGTAACTCACTTTAAGCGTATCGTGCTGGCCAGCCAGCTCATCAATATACTGCTTAAAAGCATGATGCTTACCATTTATTGCCGCATGAATAAAATGAACCTCACGACCAGAAGCTAGCGCGGGGTTGATCATACTCATCGCCGGAGTAATACCCACACCACCGGTTAGCAATACCACTGGACGCGCCTCATTATTAAGTGTGAAGCTTCCTGCTGGTGGGGTGAGTTTTACCACATCACCTTCGCTAAGCTTATCGTGTAGTACGTTAGACACCACACCACCGGGCTCGCGCTTAACACTGATGCGGTAGTAGCCGTTACCTGGCTGATCCGACAAACTGTAATTTCTGCGCATAGGCTGACCATCAACGTCAACAATAATGGTGATGAATTGCCCTGGCAGGTATTCACAAATGTCGCCGCCATCTGCTGGCTCAAAATAAAATGAAGTGATGACGTCACTCTCAACCTGTTTACGACGCAAGACAAACTCACGCTCACCGCGCCAGCCGCCCTTGCACTGTTCGTTCTGCTGATAAACTTGTTCTTCCGCGCCAATTAATAAATCAGCTAATTGTTGATAAGCCTCCGCCCAAGCGGCAATTATTTCATCGGTAGCCACATCACCTAACACCTCTTTGATGGCGGCTAATAAGCACTCACCGACAATAGGGTAGTGCTCTGGAAGTATATTAAGTGATACATGTTTTTGCACAATCAACGAAACCGCGTCACCCAATACCTCTAAACGATCCAGATTAGTAGCGTAAGCAACAACAGCATTGGCCAGTGCCCGAGGCTGAGTACCCTCAGCTTGGTGCGCTTGATTGAAATAAGCTTTTACCTCTGGATAGCGCTCGAACATTAGCGGGTAAAATACGGCGGTGATCTCATTAACCTTAGGACCAACAGCCGGTAAAGAAGCATTAACCAAATCTTTGCTTTGCTGTGACAACATATTGTCTCTCCATTCCATTATTTACATACACAGTTTATCGATTTACATAAGGTTATATATACCGACTTTCCTTATGATTATTACAATAAGCATGCCAACATTTAAGCTGTTGTTTTTATTGGATAAATAAATTAAAGTTGTCACTCTGACAATAACTAATCGTTGCTCTTATGACAACAAAAGATGTCAATATGATAACAAGTCAATTTGTCCGCTCGCTACTCGATATTGTCTCTGACCTCTCGCAGCCGCTCTCTGAAAGCGAGCGCTACCAACGATTGTTGCGCGCGGTTAAA
>JBAYQJ010000035.1:0-39085 GCA_041677245.1 Spongiibacteraceae bacterium
CATATCGATCATCGCGTTAGACACTAACTCTGACGAGTGACTTTGGTCTGCGGAAGTGCTGGCGGTTTCATTTGCTACGGTATTGAGTTGCTGCGAAACGTCGGTGAGTGGGCCGATAACGTGTATTACCTCGCCAATTGTTCCATGCAGTTTATCGATAAAGACATTGAACCAGTGGACTAGCTCGCCCAGTTCATCATTGCTGGTCTGGGGCAGGCGTTGGGTTAGGTCTCCTTCGCCTTGGGCAATGTTGCGTAAAGATTCGGAGATGGCTTGCACGCTACGATATATCACAGTAGTGACGCTGAATGCTACGGCTAATAAAATTGTTATAGTGATCGCCCCGATAACCCCGCCGACTTGTAAATTGATGTTTTCGGTTTCTTTGGCATCAGCTACGGTTTGGATAAAGCTTTGATGGCTTTCGTCGCGGAAGACATGTAAGGATTTGGCAACAATTTCTTCAGTCTGTCGTTTTTTCTCGGCGGTGCCTGCGAGCTTGCTAAAATCCACTGTACCATCAATCATTTGTTGAGTGAGGCGGATGGCGAGGCTCATATAATTATTGAGTTCAAGCGCTATTTGTTTGAGTTGAGCTGCCTGAGATGGGCGTAGTTGAATTTGAGTATTTAAGTTTTTGGTGATTTGAGAGCCCATGCTGCGTGCCTGCTCAAGCACTTCTTCTTCTCCAGCGCTAGCTGCATTGCCCATAACCTCACCCATGCGTTCGAGAATGACAATATTGCTATTGGCTAGTTCTAGCACGGGAAAGTAGGTGTCTTCTATTTCTGCCAGGCGAGCGCTGTTCTGGGCACCAGAATTAATAATGAATAGAAAAAACAAAACAAACCCAACGATAGCGATTGCAGGGATGAATAAAATCTTGAATTTAATGCTTAGATTGTTAAACCAAGTCATTCGTGACTCCAGTTACGTTAGAGAATTGTTGGTAGGGTTAGCTAGATCTTAAAGTTTATAAAGCTTGCTATTATGCTTGTGTTTTCTGTCGATAATGCCTCTCAAAGGAGATTATCGACAATCTGTGACATATCTTGAAAATGTTAGAAGAAAATTTGGCAGATCCTGAGGTTAAGCTGATCTACTAGTTTCACTGATTATCATTTATCGCGGTGTTAGATACTGCGGGTTTATAATTAGTCACACTAAAGGGCTAGTTATTAATTATATAGCCCTTCCCAAAAAAAGGTAGCGTAAGTGATTATTTAAAAACGAAAAACTACCCCAGCATAAAGTATGGTGGCGCTGAGTAAGTATTCATCTTCATAGTAGCGACGGTCTAAATCTTCAAAGGAATCGTCGATAAAGGCATCTCCCTCAACGGCAATCCGAAAAGCAATATGTCGCATGCTTGGTGATGAATATTCAACGCCCAAGCCATAGTGAACACCGAGATAATTTTCTGAACTACTGAGCGAAGAGCTTAGTGGTGAGTCGGCGTCGACATCTACATAGGATAGGCCAAGCAGTGCAAAAGGCCGCCAGCCGCTGTCGAAACTGTAACCAATATTAGCGGCCAGTGAAGTGGTGCGAATCTTGAGACTGAATAAAGTATCGCTGTAGGCAGAGTAGTCGGTATCGCCATAATCGGTATAGGAAAGTTCCACTGCCATCAGCTTATTAAGCTGGTAACCGCTAAGGATTTTAAGGCCGGTATCATCAGAGTCTGTATCAATGGCTTTGTATAGCCCTGTGTCATCACCTAAGTCATCTGAGAGATTGTCATCGTCATAGCCCACCACACCGACCCCGGCACCAAGATAAAAACCTGAGGATTTATTGGTCGTTAGGCCATCAGCCAGTAGGTTCGCTGAGGCGAAAGTTGTCATCGTAATCAGTAATAATTTTTTCATCGTTATAATCCTTTATTTAAATGTAGAAGATCAGAGGGTGTAGGGGCTTGATTAGTCCGTATCAGTTTGATCTGCTGATCCTTGCAATGATAGCAGATAAAATATTGGGTGCAGATTATATTAAATTGATACTGTGTACTATCCGCGCACCTTGATGATTACCAAAGGCTATATTTCGGACAGTAGGGTGTTTAACCGCACGCAGCGGGTTTGTGTTGCAGTGCGGCAATAAAGTAAAGTTAAGCGCTCAACCGCTAGCTAATAACCGTATGTGTTTACTGATGCAGTGATTGGGTTAATTGTCACGCTCTGCGTGGCACAATGAAAGGAAAAAATAATTTTGAGGTTTAGCCGCTGTGAACGAAATCATTACCGCATTAAAACATTTTCGTGATGAGCGCGATTGGAAGCAATTTCAAAACGCTAAGGATCTGTCTCTGGCGCTCAGTATCGAGGCCAGTGAGCTACTGGAGCTTTTTCTGTGGAAGTCTGCCGAAGAGGCGGATATTGACAGGGTTAAAGAAGAGTTGGCCGATGTGTTCGCTTATGCCTTTTTATTGGCGGATGCCTATGAGCTGGACATAAAAGATATTGTGTTCGATAAAATGCAGAAAAATAGACTGAAGTACCCGGTTGATAAGGCCAAGGGTACGGCAAAAAAATATACTGAATTATGAGCGCCGACAGCATCCAAATAGGGCTGCCAAAGCCAGTGTGGGGTCTGGCATGATATATAGGTAAGCTTGCCGCAGGGGATGGTTTGTCAATAGGGCTGGTTTTTTCAAGTAACAGTATTGCCCTGACGATGGCTTCCAGATAAGCTCGTGTTCATTAGGTAATCCCACGTATACTCTGGTCTTGAGCGTTTTCTGTTGCTTTTATAGATCGTGTTTCCTCCCCTTTATTGTTCAAATCTTGGAACGTTTTTATGGAAGCCAACCACGTTGAAGTTCGCCACCTTACCCTCCAGGATATGGATGAATTGCGTCGTGCCTGTAGTACGGTCTACCAAATTGATCAGCTGGACACCTGGGATGAGCCCACAGTTAATGCCTTGTTGTCGCGTTTCCCCGAAGGACAGATTTGTGTCTGCGTTAATGGCAAGGTGGTAGGTTGTGCTTTTTCATTAATTGTGGATTCAAATCTGTTGGATGACGATCACAGCTATAATGATGTCACTGCCAATA
The DNA here is from genome assembly GCA_041677245.1 of Spongiibacteraceae bacterium. Taxonomy (GTDB): domain Bacteria; phylum Pseudomonadota; class Gammaproteobacteria; order Pseudomonadales; family Dasaniaceae; genus Oceanicoccus. The sequence continues at coordinate 3,059 of JBAYQJ010000035.1, forward strand.
TGACCTTTACTAGCCATACGCCTACCGGCAATATCCTTTACGGGATCGAAGTCCTTATCCATCCGGAGTACCGGGGGCTTAGGTTGGCTCGGCGTTTATACGATGCGCGTAAAGAGTTGTGTGAAAATCTTAACCTGAGGGCAATTTTGGCAGGTGGCAGGATGCCTAATTATATTAAACACGCCGATACCTTATCCGCTAAAGAATTTATTCATAAAGTAGAGATTAAAGAGCTCTATGACCCGACGCTGAGCTTCCAATTGGCCAATGGTTTTCATGTGCGCAAATTAATGAAGGGCTATTTGAAAGGCGATAGTGAGTCCTTGGAGTATGCAACTCTATTAGAGTGGCCGAATATCTATTACACCAAATCAGTTAAGTTGATCAACGCTGCAAAATCAGAGGTGCGTATTGGTTTGGTGCAGTGGCAAATGCGCAGCCTGGATTCGCTTGAGGCGCTATTTGATCAGATGGAGTTTTTCGTTGATGCAGTATCTGATTATAAAAGTGATTTTATTTTATTCCCCGAGTTATTTAACGCGCCATTAATGGCGCGCTTTAATGATTTAAGTATCACTCAATCAATTCGTGAGTTAGCTAAGTTTACTGATGCTATCCGGCAAAAGTTTATTGATTATGCTATCACCTACAACATCAATATCATTACCGGTAGTATGCCGTATCTGGTTGATAATAAGTTGTATAATTCAGGGTTTTTATGTCGCCGGGATGGTACTTGGGAGCGCTACGATAAAATTCATGTGACGCCAAGCGAAACCCGTAACTGGGCGATGAATGGTGGTGACAATATTCGGGTATTTGATACTGATTGTGGTCGAATCGGTATCATCATTTGCTACGATGTTGAGTTTCCGGAGTTGTCACGATTATTGGCCGACCAAGGTATGAATATCTTATTTGTACCGTTCCTTACTGATACACAAAATGGCTATACCCGTGTACGTCACTGCGCTATGGCTCGTGCTATTGAAAATGAATGCTATGTTGCTATTGCCGGAGCTGTTGGTAATTTGCCGAAGGTTAATAATATGGATATTCAATACGCGCAGTCTGCCTTGTTTACGCCTTCAGATTTTGCTTTTCCAACCACAGGAATAAAAGCCGAAGCCACACCTAACTCTGAAATGACATTGATTGTCGATGTAAATTTAGATTTGCTTAAAAGGCTGCATACGCAGGGCAGTGTGCACACTTTGCAGGATCGTCGACATGATTTATACCGATTGGAACAGCTGCCTAAAAAGTGAGTTAATATGAGTCTTGTTTTACCCTGCTAGACATTGTTGTTAGAGACATTTATGGTGGTTTTAGCTGGGGGTGACTAGCTGATGTAGTATGTTCTTTCCATTAAAATTTTTGAGATATTTCCATGCCATTTTCCAAACTTGGTTTAAGCCCTGCGGTATTAAAATCTATTGCCGAATTAGGTTACCAAAGCCCTACACCCATTCAGGCAAAGGCGATTCCGGTTATTTTGGCGGGTAAAGATATTATCGCCGCCGCGCAGACCGGCACTGGTAAAACCGCAAGCTTTGTATTGCCTTTGCTGGATAAATTAAGCGACGAACGCAAGCTGCGGGGCAAGCGTATTCGCGCGCTCATTCTTACTCCAACGCGCGAGCTGGCGATGCAGGTTGAAGATAATATTAGTCAGTACGGAAAATACCTCGATCTTAGCTCGATGGTGATGGTGGGCGGTGTTGACTCAGAGCAGCAAAAACTGCGCTTGATCGACGGCGTCGATATTGTGGTTGCTACACCGGGGCGCTTATTGGATATGGCGCATCAGCGAGCGCTATATTTTGATGAGCTAGAAGTGTTAGTGCTGGATGAAGCAGACAGAATGCTCGATATGGGGTTTATTGCCGATATTAATAAAATTATTGAGCGTCTGCCGGAGCAAAGACAAAACCTGTTGTTTTCAGCAACCTTGTCTAAAGAGGTAAGGTTTTTAGCCAGAACAGCTATTCATCAGCCGGTCGAAATATCGGTAGCGAGTGATAGCGCCGCAACGCCGAAAATTGAGCAGTGGTTAATCACGGTTGATAAGGATAAGAAATCAGCGCTGCTAAGCCATTTGATCAAAGAGCGGGGCTGGCAGCAGGCGCTCATCTTTATTCAGACTAAACACGGCGCTGCTAAGTTGGTTAGTCAATTAGAAAAACGCGGTATCAAGGCGGAGGCCATCCATAGCGGTAGAAGCCAGGCCGTGCGGACAAAGTTGTTAGCAGATTTTAAAACTGGTGAGCTTGGGTTGTTAGTCGCAACAGGTATCGCTGCGCGCGGTATTGATATTGATGAGCTTGCCCGCGTGGTTAATTATGATTTGCCTGATGAAGCCGATGATTATATTCACCGCATCGGTCGTACTGGGCGGGCGGGGGCTAGTGGCGAGGCGGTATCGTTCGTTTCCAGAGATGATTTTAGAAACCTTTGCGCAATAGAAAGTCATCTTGGGTATATTATTGAGCGTAAGGAGGTTGAAGGTTTTAATGCACAAAAACCAGTGCCAGTCTCAATCTTGGATTATGTGCCCAAAAAGGCTAAACACCAGCGTCGTAACCATTAAAAGTATGGAGATGTTATGAGCGAGATTGAATATCCAATTCACGGTGAGTGCCAGTGTGGTGGAGTAAAGTATGAGCTACTTGAGCCCCCATTAGTGATTGCTGCCTGCCATTGCCGCGAGTGTCAAAAATTATCCACCAGTGCCTTTAGTATAACTGCATTTGTTAAAGCCAATTCGGTGGTATTCACTGGTGAGATGCGCGACTGGAGTCGTAGTTCTTTTAGTGGCAATATCAGTGCCGCAAAATTTTGTCCGACATGCGGCAATAGAATATATCATTTTAACCCCGCTGATCCCGATAGCATTAAATTAAAGCCAAGTAATTTATCTGATACCCGAATGATCAAACCGACCATGCACATTTGGGTAAGTGAAAAACAGGATTGGTATGATATTCCTGAGGGCGTCGAGGTCTTTGATCAGCAGTTTTAAAACTGAGCCTAAACAATGAACCCATTCAGCGATGAAAAAATAATACAATCTTGGGCTAACAATGTAAGCCCATGGGTAAAGGCTATTGAGCAACAGCAAATCGACAGCCGTAAGTTGGTAACAGATCAAGCCATCATTGATGCGGTTACTATTCTTCCTGTAGCGTCAGTGTTAGATCTTGGTTGCGGCGAAGGTTGGTTGGTACGGGCGCTGTCAGCAAAAGGTTTGTCGGTATCAGGTATGGATGCCATTCCCGCATTTATTGATAAGGCTCGTGAACTGGGTGCTGGTAATTATCAAGTGATGGCATACGAAGAGTTGGGCAAGAGTCAGTTGCCACAGCGCTATGATGCAGTGGTATGTAATTTCTCTCTATTAGGTCAAGAGTCCGTCGAGCAGGTATTCGCAAATATCCCTCAAGCCTTAAACTCGGCAGGTTATTTTATCGTGCAAACTCTGCATCCCTGTATGCACTTGGGAGACGCGCTTTATTGTGATGGTTGGCGAGAGGGGGCATGGGCGGGTTTTAGTGATGAGTTTAGTGATCCTGCGCCTTGGTATTACAGGACATTGTCGTCATGGTTTAATCTTTTTCACCGCAATGGCTTTATCATAAAGACGATTCAGGAGCCTATAAACCCGCACACGAATAAAGCAGCTTCATTGATTATAGTTGGCTGCCTGTCTGGTTGATTTTATGGTGTTGTGAAAAGTTAAATATTAGCTAAGCCGATCAAGCTGGTAACAAATAATACTCCACCGAGCATACGATAAAAAACAACCGGGTCGGTGGTGAGCATTTTGTCATGAAAACGCAGGCCGATTAAGTGGCCGATGGCGGCGCAGGGTAGTAGCCATAGGTGATGGATGAGCTGTAAGTCAACGCCGACATAAATAAAGGTGGTCATTTTGATGGTGACCAAAATAAACCAAAGCACAAACAGCGTATCCCGCAGCTGTTCTCTTTTAACATGGTTGGCGTAGACGGCAATAATTAACGGTGCACCTATCAGTGATGTGCCGCTAATATAACCCCCCAACATTAGAAAAATAACATCCAGTGTTTTGTTGCTACTTTTAAAGGGTTTATTGAAAACATAGGTGAGTGAGTACACCGCGATAATGACAAAAATAATGCCGCTCAATAATGCTGGCGCGAGCGTAACTAAACCGAAAACACCAATGAGCTTAGGGACAATAATGATACTTAATGAGTAGCGTAAGTATTTCCAGTCGATGGTACTGGGGGTGGTGCTGGCAACGGTCGTGGTTGTTTTTTTATGATTTTGGTAAACCGTCAATGATGAAAAGACTAACAAGTGGACCGAAATCAGCGGCAGCCAAATTAATGGATCGTTAACCATCATTAGTAAAAATGGCAGCGCAAAAACAGAGCCACCAAAACCCAAGCCGGAGCGGACAAATCCACTCCAGATGAAGGTCATGGCGATTATTGCGTATTGATACCAGAAAAGGTCAAGCATTTAGCTATTAGTCGGATGTGTTGGTGTCTGTATTGATAGGAGGGGTTGAGTTGTTGGCATCGGGCATAGCTTCTGTAGCGGTTTTTCCGCTGTTTAATACCCCCATCAATTCGCCCACACGGGTCGGGCTTCCCGCTACCAGGTCGGCTTGCCACTGCATAACATCAGGGCCAAATAAAATAATCGCGGTAGAACCCAGTTTAAACCGACCCATCTCTTCACCTTTTTGTAGGCTAATGGTGGCTTGTTGCTGGTAGTTTTGGCTAATGATTTGACGCTTAACGGGAGCGACTTGGCCAGACCAGACAGTCTCAATGCCAGCCACAATCATCGCACCGACTAACACTACCGCCATGGGGCCGATCTCGGTATCAAAAATACACACAGCGCGCTCGTTGCGGGAAAACAATCGCGGTACATTTTCAGCTGTAGTTGCGTTAACAGAAAATAAATTACCTGGTATATACGTCATACTTTTTAATGTGCCGGTCAAAGGCATATGCACCCGGTGATAATCTTTGGGTGATAGGTAAACAGTGGCAAAACGACCACCTTGAAAGGGTTGGGCTCTATCGATGTCGCCACCGAGTAATTCTACCAGGCTGTAAGTTTGTCCCTTGGCTTGAAAAATACGCCCAGCAGTAATATCACCTAATTGACTGATGGCACCATCGGCGGGGGCAGCAATGCTGTTATCGTCGGCAACGATGGGGCGAGCATCAGCGGTTAACTGTCGGGTAAAAAAAGCATTGAAGCTATTGTAGTTAAAGGGTTCTGGCTCAAGGGCTTCTTCCATATTGACCTGGTAGCGACTAATAAACCAGGTAATGAAATTATTTTTTAGCCAAGGCCACTCACAGTCGGCTATTTTCCCTACCAAGCGTGATAGTAGGTGTTGGGGTACCAAGTATTGAAAAATAATAAATAATACGTTCATAAAATCTCTTATCGTTTTGGTGTGCTATCGATGGTGTTGCTATCAATGCTCAGGCAATGGGTGTGTCTTCACGATTTCCCCACTCAGCCCAAGAGCCATGGTAGCCCTTGATAGTAGGGTAGCCCAAAATTTTCATCGTTAAGTAGCTTAATCCGGATCGATGATGGGTTTGGCAGTGGGTGACGATTTGTTTTTCTTGGGTGAGTCCTAGCTCATTTAGGCGCAGCTGTAGTGCGTTTAGGTCAACCAAACGAAAATTGCGCTCCTTGTCGATTAGCTCTAGCCAATCAATATTAACTGCGCCAGGGATATGGCCGCCGCGTTTTGTCAGCAGTTTGCTGCCATCAAATTCTGCCGCAGAGCGGGCGTCCCAGATGGCAAAATTCTTGGTGGCAATATTGGGTAAAATGTCATCTATTTCTGCAATGGGATCGGTATTTATGCTGGCTGAATACTGGGTTTTTTTACCGGTATTTGGCGTTGATTCTACCGGGTGGCCCTCATTGGCCCAGGCGTGAATACCGCCATTGAGGTAGGAGTAATTGCTGTGACCGAGTACATCCAGCGTCCAAATCAACCGTCCGGCCCAGCCGCCACCTTCGTCGTCATAGGCAATGACGTGTTTTTCGGGGCTTAAGCCTGCCAGTGAGAACAGCTCGCTGAGCTGCTCTAGACTGGGGAGTTTGCCCGGTACAGGAGGGGCGCCGTTTTGCAGGGCCTTGGGGGCAATGTGGATAGCCTCAGGCAGATGTTGTTTTTTGTAGTTTTCAACGCTGCTGACATCGAGAATAAGCAGGTTATCAGGTTCAGTAGCCAATAAGCTGGCGAGCTGATCGGGTTCCAGTAACAGTGGTAATATCGATGTGTTCATGGTCACTCTATCCAATTTTAAGGAGACGAGAATTAATTCCGGCGGCATTGTACTACGAATTGGCGCTGCGGATTAGGGGGTTGTTAACGTGGGTATTCCAGACATTGGCTCACAGCGGTGCAGAATTGTTTGAATTGTGAGTATTGCTGATCATTAATTGAGAGTTTATTAATGCCCTGGTCGGCATAGATAAGTGCCATCGGCTGCTTGCCGTTAAAAACTGACATCATTAGAAATTCATCAACAGCGCAAGCCTGTCTGAAGTTACTCGGCAGTAGTGACCATATTTTGCTGTAATTATCGTGCTGCAACCTGACGCTGAGCGGTTTCTGCAGTAATTTATTGAATAAATCTCCTCGTTGCAGTGTATGGCGGAAGTTTTTCAAGGCCGGGTTATTGTTAACGCCGCTGCTGTAGCAGGTGCGCAGCGTTTGGGAGTGTATATTCAGCAGGCTAACACAGGCGCGCTCGAATTTGAGCTGCTGGCACAGGCTGGTCACCGCAAAATTCATGATTTCATGTAAGCTGCTGAAAGACTCTGGCTCCTGTTGCAGGCGCGTCAGTGCCTCGATAAAGCCCGATGACGTATCGTCTAATAGGTTGAGAGACTGCTTAGCCTCAGTTAGGAGTGCCGGGGGGGTGTTTGAACTTGCGTTTGACTGCCCGGCACCCGCTTGCTGTTTGCTGGGTACTGCCCCGTTTAGCTCGTCAGCTTTGTGGTAAAAGCTTAATAGTTGTCGAGCAGGGCTTAGACAGTCGCTGAGCCTTTGTCGGCGACTCGTCTCCACCGCATGCTGATGGCTTAGGCTAATTATCTGATCTAAGGGTCGGTTAAGTGCTACCGCCAGTAGCCGCTGAATACGTTGGGTGCGACTAGAATACCAGTCCCACTCCGATTCATCCGCCAAACGGTTGCTCAAGGCAATTAAAAATGCAGGATGATTGCAAACTTGCTGTAGTTTGGGGTGGGCTTCCAGTGGCTGAGTTATGGGTTGCGGTGCAATGTTACTTAGCGCAACCCATTGCCGAGCACTGCCGCACAGGTTAGGTTGCCAGCTTTGCTGGGTTGGTGATGGCAGGTGCCAGTTGCTACACAGACTGGCGAATAACTCGCTGGTGTTGATGCCCAGCAGGCTCTGTTCTAGTTGTCGATGGCTCGCTCCCCTATGCTGGGCGCGGCTTTGCTGAAGCTGTTGCATGCGTTCGCCTGCGTGATACCACAGGGCCCAGATTGGCGCGCGGTGGAACAGAGCAGGCCAAAAAACATGCTGCTGCGGCCAGTGTGGGTTGAGCTTGGCCCAAGCAACGGCCTGATGAGCAGCGTGCAGACTGATGCTCAGTTGTTGACGATATTCATCCAGGTAGGGGAAGCTCTTTTTATCGTGGGCTTGGGTGCGGCGCAGTAGTGTCTCAACGTGAGGGAAGCCCAGCAGGCTGATGCTATGGGCAAGTGATGTCACTTCGTTGCCGAATAAAGATAAGGATTTGTTGGCCTCTTGCATCAATACCAGACACAGTGCAGGGTCGTCTTGCAGAATACGGGCAACATTATTGGCGTTGCCGGTACGCGAGCGCAACTTTTGCAGGGCGGCAGCCTTTACCTGTGGGTCTGCTGGTAATATCAATGATTGCAGCGTCTGTTGCCAGCTGCCGAGGCTGTTGGCGGTTGCGGCTGTACTTGTAGCTGCGGCTCTGTTTGTCGAAGGTGCTTGGGCCATTTAATCCATATTCTTTAGAGCAATTTTTTGTCAATCAGTGTCTGGTAGTGAGCCTTGTGTCAGTCAGTGTTTTAGATGACGTTAAAGCATCTCTAGTGAATTGGCGATAGCATCAAAGCTCGCCAACCTGCGCTCGCTGATGTCACCCCGATCCAGTGCGGCCAATAGCTCACAGCCGGGCTCGCTCATGTGCTTGCAGTCGCGAAACTTGCACTGGCCCAGAAAAGGCCGAAACTCGATAAAACCATCGAGCACCTGCTCGCGCTCCATATGCCATAAGCCGAATTCACGTATGCCGGGGGAGTCAACCAGATCGCCGCCATCAGGAAAGTGAAATAGCTTTGCGGTGGTGGTGGTATGCGTTCCCTTGGCGTGGGCTTTGGATAAGGCTCCAACTTTTATATCGACACCCGGCAGCAGGGCATTAATTAATGAGGATTTGCCCACCCCGGATTGTCCGACGAAGACACTGGTGCGATCGGCCAATATATTTTTTAGGGCGCTTAAACCATCCATCGTTTGGGTGGATGCTTCTAGTACTTTGTAACCAATTTTAGGATAGACGGATAGTAGCTGGTCAATCGCCGCGCGACCATCAGTATCCAGCAAATCGACTTTGTTGAGTAGAATCAACGGTTCGATGTCCACCGATTCAGCAGCGACCAGATAGCGGTCGATTAAATTGGCATGAGGCTCAGGCAGTGGTGCAATAACGATGACGATATAATCGATGTTGGCCGCGACGGGCCGTAACTGGCCGTGCATGTCGGGGCGCGACAGTACCGAGGTCCGAGGTTGGTTGGCGACAACTACTCCGGTGGGGTTGCCGGCGCGCCAAATCACGCGATCGCCAGTAACCAGAGTGCTTAGGTTGGCGCGTAAATGGCAGCGGGCAACATTGCCTTTGTCGTTGCCTTGCAAGCACTCTACGTCAATCTGGCTGCCGTAGTGAGCGATGACCAGGCCTTCTTGTTCGTCCCCTAATTGGCCTTCATTGAGTTGTTGGTCGATAAATTCGGCACGTTTACCTGCACGGGCGGTACGTTCGTCCTGAATTTTTTGAACTCGCCAGCTTTGACGCCGGGTTAGCTTGCGTTTGCTCATGGAATGACTTTGTAGTTGAATGTGATCGCTATTATTAAGACATCGCCGCAACTTTGCTACACTTAGCGCGGTTTAATTATGCTGCGGTGTTATCGCTGCAGCCCGTTTAGCGTCAATACTGGAATTTTGCATGAGCCAAAATGAAAACAGCAATGCCTTGAACCTGATCTGGATCGACCTTGAGATGACTGGGTTGGAGCCAGAAACCGATCATATTATCGAGATCGCCACTATCGTGACCGACTCACAGCTCAACACGATTGCTGAGGGGCCGGTTTTGGCTATCCACCAGCCCGAGCATATTCTGGCGGCGATGGATGAGTGGAATACCACCCATCATGGCGATTCTGGCTTAACGCAGCGAGTAAGGGACAGTAAAGTCAGTGTCGCAGATGCCGAGCAGCAGACGCTGGAATTTTTACGCCAATACGTGCCTGAAGGGGCGTCGCCTATTTGCGGTAACAGTATTGGTCAGGATCGTCGGTTTTTGGTGAAGTATATGCCGAAAATGGAAGCGTATTTTCACTACCGCAATCTTGATGTCAGCACCTTAAAAGAATTGGTGAAACGCTGGCGCCCAGAATTATTGGATGGCTTTAGTAAAAAGGGCGCACATTTGGCTTTGGACGATATTAGAGAGTCCATTGAAGAGTTACAGTATTACCGTGAAGTATTTCTCAAGGTTTAAGCTTCGTTGGCCAATTTAGGGCTGAATAATTTAACGTCGAATAATGTTTACCTGATGTCGTTATATTGCTAATGGTTATCAGGTTTTTTTAAGGAACAACAATCATGTGTAGCGCGATTCGCACTTTTTTGATGATAGCTTTTATTGTTGTACTGGCAGGTTGTGCGACGATGACTATTGAGGGCGATGGGCAGAAAACACCCGAATCAACAACCGGTACGCATACCGTGCATGGTTCGTTTTATGACTTTGTCTGGTCGGAGCCGCCGGTGGACAAATGTGAAAATGGCAAGGCGTTGTATCGAGCCAGATACCACACCAATATGGTTTATGCGCTGACCTCGGTGATTTCACTAGGTCTATACGTGCCACAGACCGTGGAGTGGTGGTGCAATGGTGCGGTGGCTAACGACTTAGAAGAGGGTATCTATCAGCCAGGTTACAGCGAGGAAGAATATAAGCCGGGCTATTCATTTTAAGTCTGGTCAGTTTAGTGTTTGCGCTGTTATCGAATACCTATTAGGGAGATACGTCAATGGGAGCGACGGATAAGAGCCGTCATTTAATTATTGGCTGTGATGGCACATGGAACGATACCAAAGAGCCAGCCGCAACCAATGTAGCCAAAATTTTATCTGCCTGCGCTGCTAGAAATCAAGTTGTACATTATGAGGAAGGCGTAGGTACAGCTTACTGGGAAGCGCTGCCGGGTGGTATTTATGGCAAAGGGCTGGATCGGCAAATTTTAGGTGCTTATCGTTTTTTACGAAAACGCTTTGCCGATAAAAACTGGCATCGCGAGCAAAATAAAATATTTATTTTTGGCTTTAGCCGAGGCTCCTATGCTGCAAGGCGTTTGGCTGGGCTGATTTCCCATAGTGGCATACCCAAATACGCCAAGGATATTGATTTGGCTTGGCAGCTGTATTTAAACCGTGATGAGCTCAGTGTGCGTGCGCTAAAGAATGAGGGGCGATTGTTTGATGCAGCTATCGAAATGGTCGGAGTGTGGGATACCGTCAAAACCACAACAGATGCAGATTTCAACGACAGCCAGTTACCCGTCTGCGTTATTGCAGGCTACCATGCTATGGCAATTGATGAGCAGCGTAGGTTTTTCCCAGTATTAGAGTGGGATGACGACCCCAGAGTGAGGCAGGTCTGGTTTAGCGGTGTGCATTCAGATATTGGTGGCGGCTATAAAGAGACCGGTTTGTCGGATGTCAGCCTGCAGTGGATGATTGATCGAGCCTATCACCACGGTATGAATTTTACCGCTACGGCAGTTAAAAAATTAAAGCAGGATCCCTGCGGTGAGCTGCATGATTCCTTCGATGGTATTTGGAAAGCGTTTGGTAAGCACCAGCGGCCCATCGCTAGCAAGGCCTTGGTGCATCCAGCAGTCTGGCAGCGTATGCAAAATCTAGCGAGTTATCGGCCGGCTAATTTACCGGTAGAGCCGCAATTCGACAGTGAGTTATTTATTGGTTAGCTCCACGGCTGGAGATGGTTGATGCTAATGCAAAAAGGGCAATGCCGTTAGTTCGGCACTGCCCTTTTTATTAGGGAAAGCAAAGCAGTCGTCGTGTTAAGAAATATTAACCGCTGGGATTAGATTGGCTGGAGGCTTCATTTGCTTTCTGGCCATTAACATCAAACCGTAATAGCCACTGACGCATAAGCCTATCATTAGCAAGACCCACATTGTGGATGATTCAGGGTGCTCGGTAAAAGTACCTATTTGGAAACAGGCCACCGCCATGCCATAGGCTATGATGGTGTTCCAGCTGGCGGAGAAAAAGGCCCAAAAGCCTCCGGCTTCTTTATAAATTGCACCCAGCGTGGCGATGCAGGGCATATACAACAAAACGAACAGAATATAAGAGAAGGCGGCAATTGCGCTGCCGAACAATTGGTTCATCACTGTCAGGGTTGAAACCTGCACATGCTGCTCTTCTGCGCTGGCGGCCTGGTCGCTCAAATCGCCGACGTTGATGCCCAGTGGGTCGGTCAACATGCTGCTAAGGTCAGCCAGATTTTCTGGGATGGTGGCAAAGCCTTCGGCGATCATTGCCATAATCGATACATCTTCAGGTTCATCGGTGCTGGTTTGTTGCGCCGCAATCGAGTTATATAAAGCATCCAGTGTGCCGACTACCACTTCTTTAGCGAAGATGCCGCTAAATATACCCACGGTGGCTGGCCAGTTATCTTCCTGCACTCCCATTGGTGAAAACAGCGGGGTGATCTTCATACCGATTACTGATAATACCGATTTCTCTGAGTTTTCATTGCCAAAGGAGCCATCGGTACCAATTGAGTTAACAAAATTAAGCACGATGACGACCAGTACGATGGCTTTACCAGCCCGCAGCATAAAGCCTCTAAGGCGGTGCCAGGTGCTGATCAACACGCCTTTTAATGTAGGGATATGATAATGGGGAAGTTCCATAATAAACGGTGTGATTTCGCGGCCCATCAAATGACGTTTAACCAAAAAGCCGGTACCGATAGCCAGCACAATTCCCAGCACATAGAGAGCGAAGACTACGTTTTGTCCATCTTTGGGGAAGAATACTGTGGCGAATAAAATATAAACTGTCAGGCGTGCGCCGCAGGACATAAATGGTGCCATTAAGGTGGTAAGTAGTCGGTCGTTGTGGCTATCCAGGGTTCTAGAGGACATCACCGAGGGTACGTTGCAGCCGAAGCCTACAATTAATGGCACAAAGGATTTGCCGGGTAGACCGATAGCTCGCATCATCCGGTCAACGATAAAAGCTGCTCTGGCCATATACCCTGAGCTTTCCAAAAAAGACTGGAATAAAAATAAGGTGCCGATGATGGGAATAAAGCTGGCGACCAGCTGAATACCTCCGCCTGCACCATCGGCTACGAGCGTTACCAGCCATTCAGGCATGTGTATCGCAGTGAGCAGTTGTCGGGGTATCTCGACAAAAATCGCGCCGGCCACAATGTCGAACACGTCGATAAATGCACCACCAAAGTTGATGGTGAACATAAACATCAAATACATGACCCCGAGAAATAGCGGAAAGGCAAAGGTGCGATTTAGAAAGATGCTGTCCAAGCGGTCGGTTAGCGTTTTTTGCGTCGATTGGTCACGCTGTATTACGCCGTCGGTGGCATGGTTGATCCACTGGTAGCGCGCGTTGATCAGCAAATCTGCGGCCGGGCTGCGCAGCTTTTTCTCTAGCGCGTCGATGGTTTTATTGAAGCCTTGTTGTACCTCTGTGCTGAAGCTGTTGAAGACACTGTCGTCGCGCTCCAATACCGCAGTTGCTTGTAAGCGCTTAGCGTTGACGCCGCTCGCCTGAATTTGGTTGAGGGTAGTGCTGATCGCGTTTTCAAGGGACTCGCCCAGATTCAAGGGTGTAAGTGCCTGAGCGCTGGTGTTAGGGGAGCTATTGAGTTGCGCGATCATCGTGCTGATTAACTGCTCATAACCCTCTTTGCGGCTGGCAATAATGGGTATAACCGGTGCACCAATATTGCGTGAGAGCATTTCCGGGTCAACTTTAATCCCCTGTTGTGCGGCAACGTCGATCATATTAAGTACGATGATCATTGGTACGTCGGCATCCAGCAGCTGGGTGGTCAGGTAGAGGCTGCGTTCAAGGCTGGATGCATCAATAATATTAATCAATAAATCAGCAGATTCGTTGAGAATAAATTGTTGGGCAATTTGCTGGTCAATAGAGTCGTCTTCGTGGGAGACATGCAGGGAGTAGGTGCCGGGTAAATCAACCACATTTAAGTGAGTATCCCCGCGAACTAGTTGGCCGGTTTTCTTTTCTACGGTGACGCCAGACCAGTTCCCGACTTTTTGGCGTGAGCCGGTTAAACCATTGAATAGCGTTGTTTTACCGCTATTAGGGTTGCCGATGAGTGCCAGAGTAAATACATTGCTCACTTTGTTACCTCCATATTGCCGGCTTCTGCCCAACGCAGGCTCAGATGAAAGCCTCGCACGCTAATACTAACCGGGTCGCCAAGGGGAGCCATGTGTTGGATTTTGAATTCGGTGCCGGGTGTTAATCCGAGGCTCATTAAGCGGTTGCGGTAGGCTTTGTTGAGTTGATGGAAGTTCACTATGCGCGCGGTGTCGCCAATACTAAGGTCTTTAAAGTAGGTGGGTAGGTTGCTCATAAAAGGTCTTTTAACAGCTCTGTGTCGTGTCTCTTTGCAAGAGTTTTTAGGCGAGAATTATCTGCTTAGTTGAGGGTGTTGGTGCCAATCCTTGTCTGCAGTTAATATAGATAGGCTAATAATGGGGTCCATCTTTATGATAATCATTATCATAAACATCATTGTTGGTAAATGGAATGCTTATTTATCGGACAGCGGGTGGAATAAGTGTTTTAGCCGAAATTTTTAATCAATGAAGGTGAGTATTCACCACAGCTGTTTTACCGGCACTTTAAGCCGGTGTTGGGCTAAAGCCCATTCCACATGCTCTCGAACCAGTGGTGATGGATCATCTTGGCGGCTGTTGAGGGCCGCAATAGTGCTAGTGTTAGAGGGGGCGTTACCCAGTGCAACAGCAATATTACGCAGCCAGCACTCGTGGCCAATACGGCGAATAGCTGAACCTTCGGTGCGTTGTAGAAACTCCGTTTCGGTCCAGCTAAACAGATCGATTAGTTCAGCTGCTTGTAAGTTATTGCGAGGCTGAAAGTCTTGCTCCTGAGTGTTTTCGGCAAATTTATTCCATGGACAGACTAATTGGCAATCGTCGCAGCCGTAAATTCGGTTGCCCATTAAGGGACGCAGTGCTTCTGGGATGCTTTCGCGCAATTCTATGGTGAGGTAGGAAATACAGCGGCGGGCGTCTACTTGATGGGGGGCGACAATCGCGCCGGTTGGGCAATCCACTAAACAGGCGGTGCAGCTGCCACAGTGCATGGATACCTGTGGCGGGTCAGGTGGCAGGGGCAAATCGGTATATATTTCACCAAGAAAAAACCAAGATCCCGCCTGAGCGTTGATAAGCATGGTGTTTTTGCCGATCCAGCCCAGCCCAGCTTTTTCTGCCAGCCCGCGTTCTAGCACTGGTGCGCTATCGACAAAAGCGCGGTGGTTGTGAGGGCCTGCGACGGTGGCTATTTTATCGGCGAGCTGTGCCAGACGTTTACGCATCAGTTTGTGGTAGTCGCGACCGAGAGCGTAGCGTGAAATGTAAGCTTTATTGGGGTCGTCCAATACCTGCTGCATATCATCGGTGTCGGGTAAGTAATCCATACGCGCGCTGAGTACACGCAAAGTGCCAGGCAATAATTGTTCTGGCCGGGAACGTTTGTCGCCGTGGCTGGCCATATAATGCATTTCGCCGTGGAAGTTTTTTTCCAGCCAATGTTGTAGGTGTTGCTGGTGCTTACTGAGGTCGATATCGGTAATGCCGAGCTGTTGGAATCCTAATTCCTGCGCCCACCGACGTATATCTGCGGCCAGTTCGATGGGGTTGAAGTTGGAGGGTTCAAGGTTGTTGGTCATCGTAGTTATTGCGCGCTTAACCTATAATTACTTTATATTACAGGGTGGGTGTTAGTGGTGTGGATGGGCTAACTATGTTTTATTCTGACAGATCGCGCGAGCAATTGCTCAATCAATAAGGAATACGGGTATAAATGTTATGAACGAAAATTTACCGGTTAATTTATACCGCGCGGCACAAGTGCGTGAACTTGACCGGGTTGCGATTGAAGAGGCGGGAATTGCCGGTTTTGAGTTGATGCAAACCGCAGCTAAGGCTGCGCTGCAGTATTTGCTGGTGGTTTACCCCTCGCCAGAAAAGATCACTGTGTTTTGTGGTACGGGTAATAATGGTGGTGATGGTTATGTGATGGCGGCGCTGGCGATGCAGGCTGGTATTGACGTAGAGGTCATTGAGTGCGGAGAGACGGGCAAGATTCAAGGTGATGCTTTATTGGCCCGCCAGCTGGCGGTGGTAGAAGGGGTTTGCTTTAGCGGTTTTGATGCGCAGAGAGTTTTTAGCCAGGGGGTCATAGTCGATGCGCTGCTGGGTACTGGTTTAAGCGGTGTTGTGCGCGGTGAATTTATGCAGGCGATACAGTCGATCAATCGCAGTGCTTGCCCAGTGTTGGCGGTCGACATTCCCTCCGGCTTATGCAGTGATAGTGGTTGTGTACTGGGTGATGGAGTTTACGCAGAGCATACCGTTAGCTTTATTGGGCTGAAGCAGGGGCTTTTGACCGGCGCTGGGCCAGATTATACGGGGAGTATTCACTACGCCGATTTATCTGTGCCGCTGTGGGTCTTTGAGCGGGTGATGGCGAGTAGTGAGCGGCTTGACCTGGCTGCGCTTAAACTTGCCTTGCCAGCCAGAAAAAGAAGCGCTCATAAAGGTCGGTTTGGTCACGTTATGGTCACTGGTGGTGATTTGGGTATGGCTGGCGCAGCGTTAATGGCGTCGCAAGCGGCTTGCCGAGTCGGCGCAGGTCTTACCTCTTGTTTAACTCGCACTGAGCATATTGCTGCATTGGTCAGCCGTTGCCCTGAGGTAATGGCGCACGGTGTTGTTTCCGGTCAAGAGGCGGGCTTAAAGATGGCTGCTGCATCGGTAGTGGTTATAGGTCCAGGTCTTGGTCGCAGTGCTTGGAGCGAACAACTATTACAGCAGGCGTTGCAATTAACACAGCCTTTGGTGGTTGATGCCGATGCATTGAATATGATTGCTGCTGGTCGGGTGGTGAAAAACCCTTATCGCGATAATTGGATTTTAACCCCGCATCCTGGTGAGGCGGCGCGGTTATTAGATTGCTCGGTTGCCGATATCGAGCGTGACCGTTTTGCAGCCGTGACCGCGTTGCAGGCACGTTATGGCGGGGCAGTGATCTTAAAAGGTGCGGGGACGCTGGTTGCCGATGCCGAAAACGACCTTGTCGGTTTGTGTCCCTATGGCAACCCTGGTATGGCTACTGGTGGGATGGGTGATGTGCTGAGTGGCGTATTAGGTGCGTTGTTGGCTCAGGGTTTGGGTGTGGCTACGGCGGCGCGTCTGGGGGTGTGCTTACATGCTTGCGCTGGTGATTTGGCCGCGCAGCAGGATGGGCAGCGCGGTTTATTAGCGACAGATTTAATCGCTTATTTAAGGCGGCTGGTGAATTGACTATGAGTGATGAAGTGATTGTGCGAGCAGGCGCGAATGCTAAGCCAGTGCAAAAGACATTAGCACAGCGTTTGTTGGGTGAGCAGGCAATGGTAGATTTTGGTGAGTCCTTGGGAGGGGCTTGTCAGGGGCGTCGGGCGGTGGTTTTTTTAGAGGGTGACTTAGGCATGGGTAAGACCACCCTAAGTCGAGGTGTGCTTAAATCCTTTGGCCATCATGGCGCGGTTAAAAGTCCTACTTATACCTTGGTCGAGCCTTATGAGTTTTCTACTGCGCGGGTCTACCACTTTGATTTATATCGCTTGGGTGATCCCGAAGAGCTGGAATATATGGGCATTCGGGATTACTTTGAAGGAGAGGAAACACTTTGTTTGATTGAATGGGCGGAAAAGGGAGGGATGTTTTTGCCTGTGGCAGATATAGTCGTTAGGATAAGCTTGATTGCCGGAGGGCGTGAGGTGACAGTGGTTGCCAACACGGTTGTAGGTGCAGAAATCATCGCCGCTTTAGAAGCTGATTTAGAGTTTAGGTGAGTTTTAGATGCGGTGTCATAATAGATCGAGTAATTCGACTGATTGTCTGACTTTTCATTGCTTACGTTGTATCAAATAACTGAACGAAAAAATAGAGAGAAGAGCGAAATAGTGATGAGATTGAATTCCTGCCAACACCAGCCCCGGAAGCTGTTTAGCTATCGTCTCTGGGGGTTGGTGGTGCTATTGGTTTTTAGCGTTACAGTTTCTGCTGCACCTGCAACTATCAAGGATGGGCGATTGTGGCGCGCCCCTGACCATACTCGGGTCGTGTTAGATCTAACTGCACCGGTCGCGCATAAAGTTATGACCTTGAAGAATCCTAATCGCATTGTGATTGATATAGAGAATGCACAAATAAAAACCGTGTTATCCAAGCTGGCACTGCAAGATAGTCCGATCTCACGTATTCGTACGGGCGTTAAAGATAAGACTGATATACGTGTGGTCTTGGATTTAAATGCCAGCGTAAGCCCCCGCAGTTTTTTATTAAAGGCAAATAAGCAATATGGTGACCGTCTGGTTATCGACTTGTTTGATAAACAGCAGAGTGTCGCAACAATTAAACATGTTAACGATAAAAATCGTCGGCCAATTGTGGTGGCGATTGATGCCGGCCATGGCGGCGAAGATCCCGGTGCAATTGGGCCGGGGCGTCTCCAGGAAAAAAGAGTGGTGCTGGAAATCGCCAAAGAACTAAATTATTTGCTGTCCCAGGAAAAGGGCTATCAGCCAGTTATGTTACGTACGGGTGATTATTATGTCGGTTTGCAACAGCGTCGCAATTTGGCTCGGGAGGCACAGGCGGATTTGATGTTATCGATTCATGCGGATGCATTTAAGGATCATCGCGCTCATGGTTCGTCAGTGTATGCGTTATCACGCCGGGGCGCCTCCAGTGCGATGGCTCAGGTTCTGGCCGAGGATGCCAACAATTCGGATTTGGTTGGTGGTGTTAGTTTAAGTGATAAGGATGGTGTGCTGGCCGGTGTGCTAGCAGATTTATCCATGTCGGCAAGCCTGGATGCAAGTATGCGTATAGGTGGTGATATTGTTCAGCATATGGGAAAAATTTCTCGCTTGCATAGTAGTAAAGTGGAGCAGGCAAATTTTGCCGTATTAAGGTCCACCGATGTACCATCGCTGTTGGTTGAAACGGGTTTTATTTCTAATCCGGGCGAGGCTAAAAAACTCAGCACAAAAAGTTATCAGCGCCAAATGGCTCGGGCAATATTTAATGGTATAACGGGTCACTTTGCGGCGAGCCCGCCACCGGATACCTATTTGGCTTGGCAAAAGCGTAATAAATATAGAACGGTTGAGCATGTTATTGCACGAGGTGATACTTTATCGGGTATTGCCAAACGTTATCGCGTCAGTGTCGATTCGCTCCGGTCGCAAAATGATTTAGCTTCTAGCACGATTAAAATTGGTCAAAAACTTATTATCCCTTCCTCCTGATTATTTGCTTTTTATGTCTCAGATAAAACTCCTAAGCCCTAGATTGGCCAACCAAATTGCTGCCGGTGAAGTGGTTGAGCGCCCGGCCTCAGTTATAAAAGAACTGGTTGAAAACAGTATGGACGCCGGTGCAACTCGTATAGAAATTGACGTAGAGGCGGGTGGTATTAAGTTGATGCGGGTGCGTGATAATGGTGGCGGCATTGAGCAGGAGGATATGCCCCTCGCACTAAGCCGTCATGCCACCAGTAAAATTGTTGAGCTTGATGATTTGGAGCGGGTGGGCACCTTGGGTTTTCGCGGTGAGGCCTTGGCGAGTATTAGCTCAGTTTCACGCCTGTCAATATCCTCAAATACAGAGGGGCAGGGAGCTGGGTGGAAGGCGCAAACGGAGGGGAGGGATATGACGGTGGAGGTGAGTCCCGCGCCGCATCCGCAAGGTACCACCGTTGAAGTGAGGGATTTGTTTTTTAATACTCCGGCGAGGAGAAAGTTTTTACGCGCAGAAAAAACTGAATTCAATCACCTCGAAGAAGTGATCAAGCGCCAATCCTTGAGTCGCTTTGATGTGGGTTTTCACTTGCGTCACAACGGCAAGGCCATCCACTCGTTAAAGCCGTGCGTTAGTCAGCTGGAGCGTGAGCGGCGAGTTGCGTCCGTGTGTGGGCCAACTTTCATGCAAAATGCTCTGCATTTGGATACCGAGGCGGCAGGATTGCGGTTGTGGGGTTGGGTTGCCTTGCCGACATTTTCACGCAGTCAGGCAGATCTTCAGCACTTTTTTGTTAATGGCCGAGTGATCCGCGATAAGCTGGTCAGTCATGCAGTTCGACAAGCCTACAGAGATGTGTTGTTTCATGGCAGGCACCCTGCGTTTGTTTTGTATTTAGAGTTGGATCCAGCCATTGTCGATGTCAATGTGCACCCGACCAAGCATGAAGTGCGCTTTCGCGATGGCCGTACTGTGCACGATTTTTTGTTTAGAAGCCTGCACCGGTTACTGGCACAGGTGCGGCCAGAGGATCAGCTGGCGTCCACGGTGATGGAGGTGACACCACCGCAGCGCAGCGGTATTGAGGCGGGTGAATTTCGTCAGCAAGAAACGATGAGTTTGCGGCAGGACAGGGACAGTCCTTCGCCTGTACAGATACAAGAGCAGTTAGCGGGCTATAATGCACTTTATGCAATTAACACAGTGGCTCGCTCAGGCTCTGTTGCTGATCGGGGTAATATTAACGCTCCCGCTTGGCCAGTGCTAGCGGATGGCGATGAAGTGCCGCCATTGGGTTACGCGCTTGCTCAGCTCAAAGGTATATATATACTGGCAGAGAACCAACAAGGTTTAGTGTTAGTTGATATGCATGCAGCCCACGAGCGTATAACTTATGAGCGGATGAAGACGGCAAGGGCGGGGGCGGGCATTCAATCACAGCCACTGTTGGTGCCCGAATCAATCGCCGTCAGTCAGCGCGAAGCGGAGTGTGCTGAAGAGCAGCGGGAGGTTTTTGCCAGTTTAGGGGTTGGTCTTGAGCGGGCGGGGCCAGAAACCTTGTTGATACGGGAAGTCCCGGTTATTTTAAACGGTAGTAATGTGGATCAACTGGTACGTGATGTATTGGCGGATGTGCTTGAGCATGGCTCGAGTGATCGTGTTCAGGCGCATATCGATGAAATTCTGTCGACCATGGCTTGTCATGGCTCGGTGCGTGCCAATCGACGCCTTAGTATCCCAGAGATGAATGCATTGCTACGAGATATGGAAGCTACCGAGCGTAGTGGGCAGTGTAACCACGGACGACCAACCTGGACTCAGTTATCGTTGGATTCGCTCGATAAATTATTTCTGCGGGGGCAGTAGCCGTTTAGTTTTGGCTGGTGTCGTTTTTATGGTGTGCTGGGGGCTTGTTTTAGTCACAGCTGACTCCGGTGTGGTGCGTTTATCTACAAAAGTAAATTATTTTTGCAGCTGATTACATGCTTATTGTTAGTGTTAGCTAGCGAAGCCTCTCGGGCTGACCCGTTAATCAGTAAAGGTCTGACGCCGATTACTTTTCAGCTCCGGTGGCATCATCAATTTCAGTTCGCGGGTTATTATGCTGCTGTCGAGAAAGGTTTTTATCGGGATGCAGGTTTTGATGTGACGCTGGTGGCAGGGTCGCCGGATCATTTTCCGATACAAGAGGTGCTGGCTGGTCGAGCTCAATATGCGGTGGGAAATAGTGAGGTTTTATTGGCCAGGTTGCGGGGCGAGCCACTGGTCGCTCTGTCGGCAATATTTCAATATTCACCTTCAGTACTGGTTACTTTAAAAACTAGCGGTATTGACAGCCCCAAGGATTTAATCGGCAAGCGTGTTATGACGATGCGTGACGATGCGGATGCAGATTTTTTTGCTATGTTACGTGCCGAGAACGTCGATATAGGTCATGTGCAGGTTTCGCACAGCTCTTTTAATATCCAGGATTTAGTGGCGGATAAAGTAGATGCATTTAATTCTTATTTAACCAATGAGCCTTTTTATTTGGAAGAGCGGGGCATCAAATATAATATTATTAGTCCTCGAGATTATGCAGTCGATTTTTACAGCGACATAGTGTTTACCTCCCAGAAGGAGGTCTTAAATCACCCTGATCGGGTGGAGCGTTTTAGGCAGGCAACTTTGCAGGGCTGGAAGTATGCCCTGGCTCATCCTGAGGAGATTATTCAGTTAATTCACACAAAATATAACCCGGATAAAACCTTGAATCATCTGCGGTTTGAGGCCTTGGCCGCCCAAAGCCTAATACTGCCTGATGTGGTTGAGGTGGGGTATATTAATCGACAGCGGTTGGAGTCGATGGCGGCCATAATGATTGATGAAGGCATGGCCGATAGCGCAGAGCGGCTCGATGGTTTTGTGTTTGTTTATAAAGAAGAGGTGTCGAGCGTTGTTTACTATCTACTGATCGCTATATTTGTCTTTTTCGTTATTGCTTTGCTGGTGGCTTTTTCGTTGGCGTTATTTAATCGTCGTTTGCAGGCAGAAGCTGGTGAGCGCTTGGCAATAGAAGAAAAATTAAAACACTTGGCTAATACGGATTATTTGACGCAACTGTATAACCGCCGTGCTTTTATGAAAATATTTAGTGAAGAGGTGGCGCGCGCGCGTCGATACGGCGATGTGTTTAGCGTGCTGTTGATTGATCTCGACTACTTTAAAGTTATTAATGATCGCTATGGCCATGATGCAGGTGATATAACCTTGTTGTCAGTGGCTGACTTGCTGCGAAAGGAAAATCGCGAGAGCGATGTTTGCGGCCGTTTTGGTGGTGAGGAATTTATATTGCTGTTACCGCACACTCAATTATTAGCTGCCGAAAAGTATGCAAATCGATTGTGCCAGCATATTCGCGATAATACTGTGATGACAGCTGAAGGCGACGTTATTGGCGTGACGGCATCGATTGGTGTTGCCCAGTGGTTACCGGAAGATAGCGATGAATCGACAATTAAGCGGGCGGATATAGCATTGTACCAAGCCAAAAATGAGGGGCGTGATCGAGTTGTGGCTTGGGAGCAGAAGCATTGATTGAGGTTGAGAGTAGTCAGCTGCCCCCTGCTATATTTTTAATGGGGCCTACAGCGGCGGGTAAAACCGATCTTGCTGTTCAGCTGTGTCAGCGTCTGCCCTGCGACATTATTAGTGTCGATTCTGCGTTGATTTATCGGGATATGAATATCGGTACAGCTAAGCCGTCAGCTGATGAGCTGGCATTGGCTCCCCACCATCTTATCGATATTCGTGATCCCGCTGAGACTTATTCTGCAGCTGAGTTCCGTCAGGATGCGTTAGCGTTGATGGCGGAAATAACGGCTAAGGGCAGGATTCCGCTGCTAGTGGGCGGCACTATGCTGTATTTCAAGGCTTTGCTGGGGGGGATGGCTGTGATGCCTGCTGCAGACGCTGGCGTGAGAGCGGAGATAGAGCGTGACGCACAGGAGTATGGTTGGGCTTATGTGCATCAGCAGCTGCAGGCGGTTGATCCTGAGGCTGCCGCCAGAATCCATCCAAATCACTCGCAGCGAATAGAGCGCGCGTTGGAGGTTTATCGGATTACAGGGGTGACCCTGACGGCGCATCATTTACGACAGCAGCAGTCTAGGCAAATATCCCTGCCTTACAATTTGGTGCAAATGGCGATTGCGCCCGTAGATCGAGCCGTGCTGCATCGGCGGATAAAGACTAGATTTGAATTGATGGTGGAACAAGGGTTGATTGAAGAGGTCAGAGCTTTGTATCGTCGCGATGAGCTGCATTTGAATTTGCCTTCGATAAGGGCAGTTGGTTATCGCCAGGTATGGCAATATCTAAGCGGTGAATTGGGGCGGGGCGAGATGATAGAGCGCGGTATTATTGCCACACGGCAGCTGGCAAAGCGGCAATTTACTTGGCTGAATAGTTGGGATGATCTGCTTTGGCTGCACACAGACGAGCAGGGTTTGTTGCTGCAAAGTGAGGCAACCCTACCTGAGGTTGTTGGTTTGGAAGGGCTGCAGCCGATTGAGCTGGCGATTAAATATCTTCAGCGTATTTATGTTTAAGATTTTTATTTGAGTTATACTTAATGAGTTATAAGTTCGCTACGTTTTAGTCGGCTCTGTATTTTGTGTCTTGATTTAATCGGTGTTGGTATAAAAACTAGGCTAGAGTGGTTATAACTTTAGGTCTCATTTACTATTATTTTTTGACCCCATTTGGGTCGTTTAAGGAGAGTACACATGTCAAAAGGGCATACGTTACAAGACCCTTATTTGAATGTTCTGCGCAAAGAACGGGTTCCCGTATCCATTTACCTCGTCAATGGTATTAAGTTGCAAGGACAGATTGAGTCATTTGATCAGTTTGTTGTGTTGCTGAAAAATACTGTCAGTCAGATGGTGTATAAGCATGCCATTTCTACCGTGGTTCCTTCACGAGTAGTGCGGATGCCAATGCCTGACCAAGAAGACGAAGTCTAGCTGTTGAGGTTAGTCATTGCTGTTTGAGCGTCCCGATGCTGGTGAACGGGCGGTATTAGTTCACCTCGATATTAGTCGCGAGCCAGAGCGTGAGGACTCCCGTGAATTTGAGGAGTTAGTGCTTTCGGCTGGCGGTGATCCTGTCGCCTTCGTAGGTGGTCATCGTTCATCGCCTAGCGCCCGTTTTTTTGTCGGTTCTGGCAAATTGGAAGAAATTCGTCTGCAGGTTGTGCAGCATGATGCAGAGATCGTGCTGTTTAATCATGTGCTTTCGCCCAGCCAAGAGCGCAATCTTGAAGGCGAGCTAAAATGCCGAGTGCTCGATCGCACTGGGCTTATTCTGGATATCTTTGCCCAGCGCGCCCGTACTCATGAGGGTAAGCTTCAGGTAGAGCTGGCACAGTTGCAGCACATGTCTACTCGGTTGGTTCGTGGCTGGACCCACCTTGAACGACAAAAGGGCGGTATTGGTTTACGCGGCCCTGGTGAAACTCAGCTGGAGTCTGACCGGCGTTTACTTCGGGCTAGAATCTCCCAGATCACCAAACGTTTAGACAAGGTGCGCAAGCAGCGCGAGCAAGGCAGGCGGGCACGCAGTCGGGCAGATATACCCACTGTCTCATTGGTGGGCTATACCAATGCTGGTAAATCCACACTATTTAACGTGCTGACTGGCTCCGATGTCTATGCGGCGGATCAATTATTCGCCACCCTCGATCCAACCCTGCGCAGAATCTCCGTCCCTGATTTTGGCGCCATCGTTTTAGCTGATACCGTAGGTTTTATTCGGCATTTGCCGCATAAACTGGTTGAGGCGTTCCGTGCGACGCTGGAAGAGGCTGCGCAATCGGACCTGTTAATCCACGTTATTGATTGTGCTGATGATGAGCGTGCGCAGAATATGGCACAGGTGGAGATTGTGCTGAAAGAAATCGGTGCGGATACCATTCCCCGGTTAGAGGTCTACAACAAGGTGGATTTGCTGGGGGCGGAGCCGCGTATAGATAGAGATCAAGATGGCGCGCCAAGGCGGGTGTGGTTGTCTGCGCAGCGCGAAGAAGGATTGCCATTATTATTAGAGGCGTTAGCGCATCAGCTGGGTGATGATATTATCCATGGTTTGTTGACGTTAAAGTCAGAGCAGGGGCGGTTACGGGCAGCGTTCTACCAGCAAAATGTTGTGGTTGCTGAGTGTTATACCGATCAGGGGCTTTGCGAGCTGGATATTCGTTTGCCAAAACAGGATTTTTGTCGTTTAGTCAGTGCTGAAAATTTGGACCCAGAGGAAGTTTTGGCGGGTATGAGTTTGTTAAAATAACGTCTATAACTAAACGCGACGTGACCTGCGGAAGTTTGTTAGACTGCCCGGCAGTTTGCAACAATTTGCTACTCAAGTATTAAATAAGTAGCGTTAAATAGATAAACCTTTATTCATTAGTACCTTTATAAGAAAGGTAAATAATTGGGAGAATAAAATGGCCTGGAATGAGCCGGGTGGCGGCAATGATAAGGACCCGTGGAACAGTGGGGACAAGGGGCCGCCAGATTTAGATGAAGCATTTAAAAAGTTACAGCAAAAGCTTAACGGCATGTTTGGTGGTGGCGGCTCCAAAGGTGGTGGCTCGGGCAGCACAGACATCAGCGCTGGATTTATTGGCTTAATTCTGGCTGTTGTTGTAGTGATTTGGGCTGCGCTAGGTATTTACCAGGTTGGTGAGCAGGATCGCGCGGTGGTGCTCAGATTTGGTAAGTATATGGATACTTATGGTCCTGGCTTGCAGTGGAATCCGCCATTAATTGACAGTAAATATATTGTCAATGTGACGGAGGAGCGGCAGTATCAGTCAAAAGGACTAATGCTGACAGAAGATGAGAATATTGTTGAATTGCCCCTGACAGTGCAATACAACATTGCCGATCCAAAAGCATTTGTGCTGAAAGTAAAGAACCCTGAGCTGAGTTTGCAGCATGCTACCGATAGTGCTTTGCGTCATGTAGTGGGTAGTAGCAAGCTGGATGAAGTGGTTTCGACTGGTCGTGAGAAAATTGGCATCGACGTTGAGGTGCGCCTGCAGGAATACCTCGATATCTACGGTGCTGGTATCCAGATCGTTAAAGTCAATATTCAGGAAGCCAAGCCGCCGTCGGAGGTGAAGGAAGCCTATGATGATGTTATCCGCGCGCGGGAAGATCAGGAGCGCGTAATTAATGAGGCGCAAGCCTACTCTAATGGGATTATCCCTGAGGCGCGTGGTCGCTCGCAGCGTATTATTGAAGAGGCTAATGGTTATAAAGCCAAGGTCATCGTTGAGGCTACCGGTGAGGCGAGACGTTTCGAGAGCTTGCTGACAGAGTTCCACAAAGCTCCCGAGGTAACGCGTGAGCGTTTGTATCTTGACGCGGTGGAAAGCGTCATGAGTAATAGTTCTAAAGTGTTAGTAGATATAGAGGGTGGTAATAACATGATCTATCTACCGTTGGATAAGCTGACTCAGCCGCGTCCAAAGGCAATCGATTCATCGATCATGTCTGAATCCAGTATTAGAGAGATTGCAGACGAGGTGGTCAAAACCCTGCGTCGAGATCAGGCGGCGGCTCGCAGCAGCACTAGGGAGGCGCGCTAATGAATAGGTTGATTCCAATTGCTGTGGCGTTGTTGTTATTAGTGATTGTTGCTAATAGCAGTTTGTATGTGGTTAAAGAAACCGAGCGCGCTGTGCAGCTACGCTTTGGCCGTTTGATTGATGACAATGTGCAGCCTGGCTTGCATGTAAAGGTCCCTTGGGCTGATGATGTCCGTAAGTTTGACAGTCGCGTGTTGACCCTTGATGCGCCGCCGGAAAGTTATTTGACGGTGCAGAAAAAACGTTTGATTGTCGACTCCTTTGCCAAGTGGCGGATAGCCGATGTGGGTACTTACTACAGGGCAACTGGTGGTAATGAGTCTCAGGCAGAAAACCGTTTAGCTAAGCGGGTAAATGATGGTTTGCGTAATCAGTTTGGTACTCGTACTTTGCATGAAGTAGTATCGGGTGAGCGTGACCAGTTAATGCTTGAGATCAAAAATGGACTCAATGAAAATGTGCTTGAAGCGCTGGGTATTGAGGTGGTCGATGTAAGAGTTAAGCGTGTTGATTTACCTGCCGAAGTAAGTGAAGCGGTTTTTCACCGGATGAAGGCCGAGCGGGAAAAAGAAGCTCGGGAGTTGCGCGCCAAGGGTTCGGAAGAGGCAGAAAAAATTCGCTCTTCGGCTGAACGGGAGAAAACCATACTCGAAGCTACCGCCTTTAGTGAGTCTGAGCAGTTGCGCGGTGAAGGTGATGCCCAAGCGGCCGCAACCTACGCTGCAGCCTACAATAAAGACCCTGAGTTCTATGCGTTTGTCCGTAGCCTAAATGCTTATCGTGAAACCTTTAAAGACAAGGGCGATATCATGTTGGTGGATCCGCAAAGTGATTTTTTCAAATACCTAAACGACAGCAAGGCAGGCCGCTAGCTTTAGTCTAGTGGCACGCGGGCATTTTTAGCGTCAACAACTGCCTAATTGTGGTATCCTACGTCAACCGAGCAATTTCATGAGTTTATTCATAAAACATGAGATTGCGCGGTTTTTTTGTGTTTGGCGTTGCCCTTAATTGGTATTGACGTCAGATCTACGGCTTTGATTAATGGCTGAGAAGGGCAGGGTAGGATATGTGGCATGAGATAATCATAGCGCTCTGTTTGCTGGTTATTATTGAAGGTATTTTACCGTTTTTAAGTCCACAGCTATGGCGTAAAATAGTTGTGAATGCTGCGCAGTTGAGTGACCGCAACCTGCGGATTATGGGGCTGCTTAGTATGCTGATCGGAAGCGGTATACTCTATCTGGTTAATGGATAAATCATTGTTGGACTTTGTATGACAATAGCTGATCGTTGGTTATTACCCGATGGCGTCGAAGAGCTGCTGCCTGCTCAGGCTAGGTTGGTAGAATCGCTGCGTCGTAAATTACTCGACCTCTACAGTAGCTGGGGCTATGAGTTGGTGATCCCTCCACTCATTGAGTACACCGAATCCTTGTTGGTTGGCTTGGGGCAGGATGTTGATATCCAGACCTTTAAGGTGATCGATCAACTGAGTGGTCGAACGATGGGCATTCGGGCGGATATAACGCCGCAAACGGCTAGAATCGACGCGCATAGTTTGAATCGTGAAGGTCCGGTGCGCCTGTGTTATGCCGGTAGCGTACTGCATACCAAGCCGAAGTCGCTGCTTGCATCGCGCTCGCCCATACAGCTGGGTGCAGAGCTGTACGGTGATGCCAGTCTGGCTAGCGATATTGAAATTATTAGTCTCATGCTAGAAACTCTGAATGCGGCAGGTATGAGCACCATAACCCTAGATTTAGGTCATGTCGGTATCTATCGAGCACTGGTGGAGCTGGCTGATTTATCCCCGATTGCCGAGCGGGATCTGTTTGACGCATTGCAGCGTAAGGCTGGCGCAGATATTGAAGCTGCCATTGATCAAGGTATCAGTGATCCGGCGATAGCGAGTATGATGCGAGCTTTGTATCAGTTGAATGGCGGAAGGGCTGTGCTTGACCGTGCCCGGGAGTTATTGGCGGATGCGCCAGCAGCGGTGATTCAGGCGCTTAATGATTTAATCAGTGTTGCTGATCAGGTGTCAGCGCGGATGCCCGAAGTGAACTTGTATTTTGATTTAGGCGAACTGCGCGGTTACCACTATCATACCGGTTTGGTGTTTGCAGCCTTGGCACCTGGGCATGGGCAAGCGGTAGCTAATGGCGGTCGCTATGATCATATTGGTGAGGTATTTGGCCGGGCTCGCCCTGCGACCGGGTTTAATACCGATTTGAAAGCATTATTAAGTCATCTGCCGGAAACTGAAAGCAATCAGCCATTGGTGGGGATTTTAGCCCCTGAGAGTAAGGGTATGAGTGCTGAGCAAATGCAGTCTTTGTGGCTTGCGATTCAGGCGCTGCGGGCACAGGGCGAGCGGGTTGTCAGTGCGCTTTCGGGACAAACCCAGGCAGATGGTTGCGATCGTAAACTAGTGTTGCAGCAGGGCCAGTGGTTGGTTGAGAACAGCTAAGTATTTAAAGCGAATCTATTATTTATTTAATTAAGCCAGCCGTCAGGCTAAAAATCAGAGTGAAGCAATGAGTAAAAATGTCGTAATACTAGGTACCCAGTGGGGTGATGAAGGCAAGGGTAAAATCGTTGATTTGCTAACCGATCAGGCAGCGGCGGTTAGCCGTTTTCAGGGTGGCCATAATGCGGGCCACACGTTAGTTATTGACGGCAAAAAAACAGTTTTGCATTTGATTCCGTCGGGTATTTTGCGTAATGACGTAGCCTGTTTTATTGGTAATGGCGTAGTGATTTGTCCAGACGCCTTGCTGAAAGAAATTGCTGAGCTTGAGGCCAATAATGTTCCTGTGCGTGAACGTTTGTTATTGAGCCCTGCATGCCCGTTGATTTTACCTTTTCATATAGCGCTGGATCAGGCTCGTGAAATATTAAAGGGTAAGGACAAAATTGGTACTACTGGTCGTGGTATTGGGCCGGCCTATGAAGACAAGGTCGCTCGTCGAGGCATCCGTCTAGGCGATTTGATGCACCCAAAGCGGTTTGCCGCAAAATTGAAAGAAGTGCTGGAATACCATAATTTTCAATTGGTTGAATACTACAAAGTAGCTGCGGTGGATTACCAGACGGTTTACGATGAAACCATGGAAATGGCAAAGCAAATCGTCCCGATGATTGCCGATGTAACCAGCTTGTTGCATGACTACCGAGAGGCTGGGAAAAATATTTTATTCGAAGGCGCTCAGGGCTCGTTATTAGATATCGACCATGGTACTTACCCTTTTGTTACTTCATCCAATACCACCGCCGGTGGTACTGCAACAGGTACCGGATTTGGCCCTTTGTATTTGGATTATGTCTTAGGGATTACCAAGGCTTATACAACCCGCGTGGGTGCGGGTCCGTTCCCGACGGAATTGTTCGATGAGGTGGGTACTTATTTAGCCAAACAGGGACACGAGTTTGGCGCGACTACTGGCCGTCCGCGTCGCTGCGGCTGGTTTGATGCAGTTGCCCTGCGCCAAGCTGTGCGTATTAATAGTGTTTCCGGTATTTGTTTGACCAAGCTAGATGTATTGGATGGGCTTGAAACGATTAAGGTTTGTACCAGCTATAATGATGCCAATGGCGAGCCAGCACTGATGCCCACTGATGCAGATGACTATGAAAAAGTCGTTCCTGTTTATGAGGAGTTAGCCGGCTGGTCAGAATCAACGCTGGGTGCCAAAACACTGGAGCAGTTACCTGCCGCCGCTCGTAGTTATATTAAGCGGTTGGAAGAGTTAGTTGGGGCGCCGATCGATATTATTTCAACTGGGCCGGATCGGGTTGAGACTATTGTGTTGAAGCACCCTTTTGAGTGATTGATTATTCCGTTTTATTATTTAAAAGCCAGCACCATGCTGGCTTTTTTGTGGCTGTTAAAAAATATATCGATAAAGTCAGCAGTGCTTGTCTTCAATAGTAGCTGATGTATAGTCGCGCACCGTCAGCGCTAGTGTCGGTTAGAGCTTGTGGGTCGTTAAGCAAACAATATTTTTCGCCCTTTGCTGTTATATTTAGTGTGGGTGGATGTGAATGTGATTAAGAGAGCCACCCTGACTCGATGATTCAGGTTTAGTTGCTCAGGGTGTGGCGGTTAGTGGTGCGCCAGTCAATGCAGGCTATCAAAAAAGCGATTTGGAGAAGAGACATGAAAATAGCGATTTTATCGAGGAACAAAAAACTGTATTCGACCCGGCGTTTGGTCGAAGCGGGTGAACAGCGCGGCCATGAAATGCACGTCATTGATACCTTAAACTGCTATATGGATATTACCTCCACTGATCCTGCTGTTTGGTATAAAGGGGACAAGCTGCTCGGCTTCGATGCGGTTATTCCAAGAATTGGTGCATCGATCACCAATTACGGAATGGCGGTGATTCGGCAGTTTGAAATGATGGGGGTTTACTGTCTAACAGAATCGGTCGCTTTGGGTCGATCTAGAGATAAATTGAGAGCGCTACAATTACTGTCGCGAAAAAACCTGGGGATGCCTAATACCGGTTTTGCGCACAACCTTGATAACACTAAAGATTTGATTAAGTTAGTTGGTGGGGCGCCTTTGGTTTTAAAATTGACCGAGGGTACTCAGGGGCGCGGCGTGGTACTGGCTGAAACGGCTAAAGCAGCGGAAAGTGTGATCGATGCATTTCGTACCTTGGGAGCGGATTTTTTAGTACAGGAATTTATCAAAGAGGCTGGCGGTAGTGATGTAAGATGTTTAGTCATTGGTAACAAGGTAGTTGCGGCTATGGAGCGCACTGCGCAAGCTGGTGAATTCAGATCTAACTTGCATCGCGGTGGTTCTGCGGCGCTCACTAAGTTAACGCCGGAAGAACGTAAAACGGCAATAGCTGCGGCTCAAACCCTGGGGTTGAAAGTCTCTGGTGTTGACTTGTTACGTGCAGAAAGAGGCCCGTTAGTAATGGAGGTCAACTCCTCTCCTGGCTTAGGGGGTATAGAAACTGCCACCGGAAAAAATGTTGCCGGTGCTATTATCGAATATATTGAAATCAATGCTAAGCCGCATAAAAATAAAACCAAAGGTAAGGGCTGAATACAATTAAAGAGGATGATGGATGAAAAATAAAACTGTCACTTTCGGTGGGGTTAGTGTTGCTCCAGGCGAGCAAAAATCGATAGAAATTCCGCTGGCGGCGATGGTTACCCATCATGATGTGGAGATGAGTGTTCATGTTATTAATGGGAAAAAATCGGGTCCTTGTCTATTTGTCAGTGCAGCCATCCATGGCGATGAGATAAACGGCGTAGAAATTATTCGGCGTCTTGCCAATAAAAAATTATTGCAGCGCTTAAGTGGCACCTTGGTTGTTATTCCTATTGTTAACGTGCATGGTTTCATCACTCACTCTCGCTATCTTCCTGATGGCCGAGATTTAAACCGGAGCTTTCCCGGTAGCAGTAAAGGCTCATTAGCGGGCCGTATGGCCAATACCTTTTTGAAAGAAGTAGTAGAAAAATGTAGTCATGGTATTGATTTGCATACTGCGGCGCGGCATCGGGATAATTTGCCGCAGATAAGAGCGGATATGAGTAAACCGGAAGTAGAGGCGATGGCCTTGGCATTTGGTGTGCCGGTGATTATCGATTCCGCTATACGAGACGGTTCTTTGCGGCAGGCGGCAGGTGATGCGGGAATTCCTATTTTGTTATATGAGGCAGGAGAGGCGCTGAGGTTTGATGAGGTGGCCATTCGGGCTGGTGAACGTGGTGTACAAAATGTGATGCGTCATTTGGGCATGTTGCCAAAACTCAAAGAAAAAGTCGCAGAGAAAACTAAAATAAAACGGCCAGTGATTACCGCTCATACCTCATGGGTCCGTGCGCCCAGTAGCGGTATGATGAGGGCCTTGGTGCCGTTAGGTGCGAAGGCGTTTCAAGGTGGGGTGTTAGGGGTTATCAGTGATCCTTTGGGTAAGACGGAGTTTCAGGTTATTGCCCCCCTGGAGGGAATTGTGATCGGCCGTACCAATTTACCGTTAGTCTATGAGGGCGATGCTTTATTTCATGTTGCCTATTACAAGCAAAGAGCCGATAACGTCTTAACTCAGGTGGAAAATTTTCAGGAGCATTTTGAACTTGATCCAACGCCAATGGAATCTCAGGAGTTGGGTGATGGGCCAATCACGTAATCATTATGTTATCGTTTTTAGGTATTGCTAGGTTTGGCGTTGTTGTTTTTGCTTGAGGCCAGCGTCGAAAAGGCTTTGTCCTGGTAACATATTCACATAAAATTTACTGAGATGCATTGAGTGATGTTTCATGTTGCAGCAGTGGAGATAATAAAATGATAACGATTAGTCAAATCTCAGAAAACAATCAACTGCTTGCAATTACCGAGCAGGCGTTTAATGATATGGATATTGCCAGCATAGACGGCTGGCTGTGGATAGATATCGATAATGTCAGCTCTGAGCAAGAATTTGCTATTTATGAGCGCTATAAGATTCACCCTTTGGCCGTAGAAGATATTTGCCGCGAAAGACCTCCGCCGAAGTACGAGTTTATTGAAAATACACATCTTTTTATTATTAGAGGTTTGGCCAATAAAAGTGAAATATCAGGTGTTCAGTTTACACCTGTACAAATAGCTATATTGCTCGGAGAAAAATTCGTTATTACCAAGCATCTGGCCTCTCCGAGTATTAACCGGGTTGCCAGTAAGGGTGAATTTAGCACCCCTGATATTTTAGTCTTTGATATTTTTCGGATGATATCTTCTCGTTATCTCAGCTGGATGTTGGAGTATGAGCGGGTGGTTGAAGATAATGAGGCTGCACTGCTGGACAACAATGATGACAATATTTTGGAGCAGCTGGTTAGTCATAAAAAAGAATTAAGAAAACTGCATCGTTCCTTTGAATATATGAACAGAATGTTTAGCAGTATGAGCGAGAATGGTATCAATGAAAGCTATCCTGCGTATTGCTCAGAGTTAAATGATTTGGATGAAAAATACGATCGCCTGTGCTCGATGGCGCTGATGTATTATCATCAAACTGGAGATCTTATTGATGGCTATATTTCGATTTCGAGCCATCGCTTAAATCGCACGATGCAGGTGTTGACTGTGATTACAGCGATATTTGTGCCGCTGAGCTTTTTGGCGGGTATATACGGAATGAATTTCGATGTGATACCCGAGCTAAAGGCGCCGCATGGATATTTCGTCTTATTGGGTGTGATGGCGACCATTGCCACGGTTATGTTAGTGGTATTTAAGCGCTTAAAGTGGTTTTAGTTTTATTGGTACACCATTGTATTATATAAATTTTGATAAAGAGGTGAATATACGTTGAAAAAACTTAAGCATATTTTAGAAAAAAATAAACAATGGGCCGATAAAGTAAAAAAAGAAGATCCTGAATTTTTTACTCGTTTGTCTATGCAACAAGCGCCGGAGTATTTGTGGATAGGCTGTTCAGATAGCCGCGTTCCTGCAAACCAGATAGCTAATCTACCTCCAGGAGAGGTTTTTGTTCACCGTAATATCGCTAATGTAGTAGTGCATACCGACCTTAATTGCCTTTCGGTTATTCAGTATGCGGTCGAAATATTGAAAGTTAAACATATTATCGTAGCTGGGCACTATGGCTGTGGTGGTGTAAAAGCTGCGCTTGAAAATCAGGAGCATGGTTTAATCGACAATTGGTTATGTCATATTAAAGATGTCGGACGTTTCAATGCTGCAGAATTGGATAGTTTAGAGCAGCACGAGAAGCTAAACAGATTATGTGAGCTCAATGTCATTGAGCAGGTTGTGAATGTCTGCAATACCACTATTGTGCAAGATGCGTGGAAGCGTGGTGATGAGCTCTCAGTGCATAGCTGGATTTATAGCGTTGAAAATGGCGTGCTAAAGGATTTGGATATGTGTATCACTTCGAGCGAAGAGTTGAGAGCTTGCCGCAATAAATAATACCAGAGGCGCAGCGGTTAGGCATAAAGGGGGCGTATACCCCCTTGCTTGGTTATGTAGGCTAACGCTGGTGGTAGCCTACGCAGGCTTCTACCTCGCTGCGAGCACCTAAAATCACTGGCACCCGCTGGTGAATGTGTTGCGGTTGAATATCTAGAATGGCTTCAGACTCGGTATAAGCGGCACCGCCTGCTTGCTCTATCAGCATTCCCATTGGATTAGCCTCATACATCAAGCGTAATTTGCCGGGCTTGTTGGGCTCGCGGTTATCCCATGGGTAAGTAAACAAACCTCCTCGGCACAGGATTCTGTGTACATCGGCCACCATTGCGGCAACCCAGCGCATATTATAATTTTTTTGCCGTGGACCATCTGTGCCTGCCAACAGATCATTGATGTAGTGTTGCATCGGTTCAGCCCAAAAACGCTGGTTGGACATATTAATGGCAAACTCTTTGGTGTCGGGAGGGACGCTGACAGATGTTACCGTGAGGATAAACTCGCCAATGCGCTGGTCGAGGGTATACATACTAACGCCGTTGCCGGTGGTTAGTACCAGCATGACCGAGGGTCCATATAGTACATAGCCGGCAGCGACTTGCTGACGACCTGGCTGGAGAAAATCTGGTTCTGAAACGCTGGCGGTTGCTGGTGCATTAAAAATAGAGAAAATGGTCCCCACCATGCTATTAATATCGATATTGGATGATCCATCCAAGGGGTCAAAAGCGACTAGGTAGCTCCCTGCATTGTTGCCGGGCACGATAGATTCTTCTTCCTCTGAGGCCAGGGCTCGTACGACTCCAGATTCTAATAAGTATTGTTTAAGTAAATCGTTGGAGATGACATCCAGTTTTTTTTGCGTTTCGCCCTGTACGTTTTCTTCCCCTGCAGACCCGAGTATGTCTGACATGGCGCCTTGTTGTAAGCGATAAGCGATGTCTTTACAGGCGATGGCGAGGGTGTCTATCAGCGTGATTAGCTTGGCCGAAACATGGTTGGCCCGTAGCTGATGAGTTAGTCGCTGCATGGTTGAGTCCTTAGTGGATGACAGTTTAGGTCGAGCTTAACGATAAGCGCATCTGTAGAGTTGCCCGCTTGGAGGCTGCATTATGCCTATTAGGTAGAGATCTGTCAGCCTTGGTATAGGGTGGGGCGCGACATAAATTAAATAAAAAATGGGCAGCTTGAAGAAAAATGTAGTGCTTAACTTAGATCATTTCTTCACGACAAATATAAAAACAGTCCTATAGGGTTATTAAAAGGGCGAAATAAACGCTGACAAGAAAACATTGTTTTGCTTATTGAGCCTATGCTGGGTCAATAACTAATTGATTTTATTTTATTTTTATCTTTTTATGCTGCCGGATCTTGGTCAATTTTATTATGTTTAGTGTTTGTTACTCGGTTATTTTCATCGACAGTCGAGCAGGGCTGGTGCGACTTTGTCCGTGTCGCGCTAGATTCTTGTCGTCTGTATAAAACG
>JBAYQJ010000036.1:0-36939 GCA_041677245.1 Spongiibacteraceae bacterium
CATTCGCGCTGTGCCGGCATTCGTAGTTTGTTAACTCGTTTGCTGGATAAAAGTGATGCCGTATTGCCGTTGGATCATTGGACCTCCGTAGCAGAGCCTGCGGCGAAAGCGGCGCTTGAAGAAATGCCCAACGCGGATCTGGATGAGCAGTCCTGTACGTGTAGTCGTAAAGCCCTGGCGTTTTCGTTGGATAATTTAAAAACCTATCCCTGGGTTGCCGAGCGTTTGGCGAAAAATAATCTGACCTTGCACGGTTGGTATTTCAATTTGGCAACAGGTGACCTGGAAACTTATAACGAAGACAGTGGCAGCTTTGATAGTTTGTATTAACTGCCGTTGTTAACAGTATTTCTAGGAAAAAATACGGTGGTAGGGTAAAGGATCCTGATTCAGCAGTGTTGGTGGTGAGCTTAAGGAACTCTAGTGTTCTGAATAGTTTTGGTGGAGAAATTTTTACTCTACGATTGGTTAAGTAAGCGCTATTCAGCTCAGCCTTTTTATTTAAATGGCTGAGTGAACTTGTTATAGGTTTAGTCGCTTAGAATTTGTAGCCGGCCCATAGCCAGGTTTTATTAGTATCAACACTATATGTGTTGGCGCTATAGTTAGAATGTTTCAGCCCAAGACTAACGCCATTGGTAAAGCCTTTAGTTGCCACAAATCCTAGCTCTTCACCATAGTCTGCTGAGCCTTTGTTGGCGCTATACTCATGGTAAACCGCTCCCAGTTTTACACCGGTAAGCACGGTGTCTATAGAGAGATAGGTGTCTTCAAGACCATTTGGCATGGCGGTAGGGTTGGCGGTGCCGCCAAGGAAAATATCATTCCAGCCGTTAAATTTATGCAATGTTGCCAAAGGTGTGGTGAAGCTGGCGGTGCCATCGTCAGAGCCCAGTATCTCATAGCCCAGTTTGACGGTGATGTTGGCTATGCTGAGGCCGCCCTCCAGGAACATATAATCGGTATCGTAATTATTGTCCTCGGTGTCGATAGTTTGGATGGCGTATTCGGCGATATAGGAAAATTTAACATGAGTACCCACTGCACCGGAAATACTTGCACCGAAGGTGTCTGATTGAATATCGGTAGTTTTATCGTCTAGCAAATAACCGTAGCCAACAATTTTACCCAGTGGTGTTGAATAGGCAGCGTTGATTAAATAATCCTTTGACTTGGCATCGGCCGTCTCAGCGAAAATACGATTGCGCTGGTAAACATAAGCGAGGTTAATACTAAGGTCTTTTAGTGGAGCCAGTTGTAGGCGAAAGGCATCAAAAGTTTGCTTATCCTGACGCCAGCTAACGGATCCAACGTAACGTTGACCGTCTAAATTTATCACCTGACGACCCAGGGTGGCATTATATGAGCTGCCAGTGTATTTGATATAAGCTTGGTCCATCTCGGTAGTTTCTGGATCGGGGATCAAGCTTCCTTCGTCATCAATACCTAATATATTGCGAACATCTTCAATTTCAATCAAGGCAGAAAACCTTTTAAAGGACTCGGTTTCTACAGCTATTTTCGAGCGTAAAGTCAGGCCGTCGCTATCGTTGTTACCCGCCTCTACGTCTTCGTAGCGCAGCCTGAAATCTCCCGATATTGTTGAGCCTTTTAGAGCATCGTTGATTGATTCGGCGGAAACAGCTGAATGTGTCGTGTTTATGGCGCAGAGAGTTGTAATGGTTGTGGCTAAGACAGAGGAATTTACTTTTTTCATGGATACATCTCCTAGGGGTAAATGATTTTTTATTTAAGCCGCTCAAATATTGATAGTGGGGTATAGCAACAATTTTACCGATGGCTGTAGCAGCTTCGTTTGCATTGTGATAGAGGTTCAGCAACCACCATGCCAAGGTAGATAAAGACGGGAAAATAGTTATAGAGTATTTTTTTGCACCATAACTGTGAATACTTATTGGTTTGTAAAAATTTTTGTGTGCGTGTATGGGCTTTAATGAGGCATGCCTTTTTGTCGTGCTGTTATAACTTGGGACGCACTATTTTCTGGCTGTAATTTTTGTTTTTTTATTGATAGCTTGGTGCGGAAAATATCTATTTTTGTGCGTTATATATGGTCAGTAAGGAGCTAAGAAGAGAGAGCGGAGTAAAATAGATTTGAGCGATTGCATTTACACGTGTGTATGGGCGTACAGTTTGTTGATTACTGGATCAGCGCATGAAAACTGAGCTTGTCGATTTTTTGTATACCTTGCTCAATAGCGGACCAGTGAGCATTGATGATGTCGGTAGACAGGGCAAAGAGGGTTTCGCTATTGGCGGTTATTTCTCTGCTGTCGAGAATAGACATTTGGATGCTGAGTAAAAACTTATGTAACTGGATATTTTGATCTTTGATAATAGTCATCTCAGGTATCAGATGACTGGTTTTCTCGATCAATTGCTTGTTTTTGAGTGGAATGTCTTTAAGTAAGTAAGATAATTTTGCGTGGCTATCTTGGCCGCACGCTTTGACTACCGCGGCGTTGGTACTCAAACCTCGAACAATGGCTAGTGACTCTATATTATTGGGTAGTTGTACAAAACATACATCCAGCAGCGGATTGTAATCTACACCACTACTATTGAGATGCGGCAATAACTGTTTCTTTATATAGTTGCGCAAAAATTTGAGCAAGGCATTGACCAGATGGCTATGAAACTCAAAATTGTGCAGTACTTTATCATCTTGCCAGCCAATGATAATGGTCTTCCAGTCGTTGCTGATATGGCTTAAGTGATTTTTGTAGGGGTTAAAGATTTGGTCGCCTTCAGTATGGTTCAGCAATAGCAGGATTTTTTCTACACTTGCTTGCAGCGCGGTGATTTTTTCATGAAACGATGTGGCTCCGCTGAGGTAGCCCATCGTCGCGCCACGGTGTTGTTGGACGGCTCTGGTTAATTGGCATAACAATTTAATCGTCGTTAAACACTGGTTGTGCCGACGAAGTGCCTCGACTGACTCACTTTGGTAATAAGAAAAAGTATCAATTAGGTGCATGGCTGGTTTCATCATGGGCTTTTTACTAATTATCGCTGCCTATTAACGCACTGTTTGGTGGGGTACGGGCTTGTTAATAAGGCTGTTAGTTAGATTGATTGCGTTTGAGTATAAAACCGAGCAAATTTCGCGCCAGTTAAATATGGCTATAGCAGAGTTAAGTGTCTCGGGTTTCGAGCCAAGATGGGGGGTGTAAGAGTCGACGCTGGTGCACAGTGTCTTCTTTATCGGATAATATGAGCTGTATTATTGGCCTGTGAGTGAATTGATGCATAGAAGGAGCTTCGGTGGCTGTTTTTCCTTCTATTGGCTAAAATCTTAGGTTTGAATGCCGTGATTAATCGCCAACTGTCGGCTGTGCGCGCTGGTAACAAGCTGTTGCTGCCCCAGTAATAGGCAGAGCGATAATATTAGGGCAATAACAACAACGAGGAGAGTAGTATGACAGTTCCATTTTGGTGTTTATTGGTCGTTTCATTAATACCGTTAGTGCTGACGTGGGTGGGAGCCTATTTTCGTAAGCAGCAATTGGGCGAAGTAGACAATAAAAACCCTCGAGCACAATACGCTTTGCTAACGGGAGTGGGGGCCAGGGCGGTTGCGGCACAACAGAATGCCTGGGAAGCACTGCTGGTTTTCGCTACGGCGGTATTTGTTGCACATTTAGCAGGGGCTGATGCGGCCAAGGCAGCGTTGGCGGCACAGGTATTTGTGATTGCGCGGGTATTGCACGCCTTGTTTTATCTAATGGATAAAGATGCCTTGCGGTCCTTGGTATTTATGGTTGGCTTGGGGTGTTGTATCTGGTTATATGTATTGGCGGCTTAGTTCGGTTGCTAATATTAGTCGACTCTTTCGATGGGGCTAGTTGATAGGGCTAGCGGTGGTGGACCTTATAAGTCTGGCGCTGCATGACGCGAAGTTTAGCCTGCTCAATAATTTGTAGTTGTCGGTTTGAGTCGGCGTGATGCCACTCCAATATCTCGGTAAGTTGGCGGCCGCAGCCCAAGCAAGTGTTATTGTCATCAAGACAGCAATTACGAACGCAGGGATTGCCATCGGTTTTATCGTTTAAAGTAGCAGTAATGCTCATAGTGTTATCCTTTACAGCGTATGGGCCGCCAGTGTTACTTAGTAATATCCACTGATGTTATCTCGCTCATTATATAGATGTTTTGCTAGCTTTCCCTCGGATTGCTTTTCTGAATAGACATTATTCCCGTTTTTGCTAACGACTGCCCTCATCGAGTGTTAAGTAGTACTCTTTTCGCTTTATCGGTAATTTTGATAAGTGCTGAGATAAGCGCTTCTTCGTGCATAAATATCGTGCTTGCTTGGTAAAAATGTCCCGATGACAGCTTCATTCTATGCGGCTGGATGCTATTGCATTACTATAGTGGTGCAGAATTTAAGTTGTTTTCCATTAGATTTGAGTAATTTTTATGTTTACAGGTATTGTTCAAGGCTGTTTCCCTCTATTTGCTGTTGAGCGCAAGCCCGGTTTGTATAGCTTGACACTGGAGTTACCAGCGAACTTGCTTGAGGGGCTGGCTATTGGGGCCAGCGTCGCTATTGACGGTGTGTGTCTAACTGTTACTGCGATTGAACAGCCCAAAGTATATTTTGATATTATGCAGCAAACCCTGTCGCTCACTACTTTGGGAGCGCTTAAAACGGGAGATAGTGTCAATGTTGAGCGCTCCGCCAAGCAAGGTGTTGAGATTGGTGGCCATGTCATCTCGGGTCATGTTGATGGTTGTGCTGAGGTGGTTAATATTGAGCAGCCTGAAAATAATTGCTTTATCACGTATCGTGTCCCAGCAGAAAAAATGAAATACATTTTTCCTAAAGGTTTTATTGGTTTGAATGGTTGCAGTTTAACGGTTGCCGATGTAGATAAAGCTAGCAATACTTTTAAAGTGTGTTTTATCCCCGAAACACTGCGAGTGACAACGCACGGGATGAAGCCGGTAGGTGCTCTTATTAATTTTGAGGTCGACCGGCAGACTCAGGCTATTGTCGAGACAGTTGAAAATTTCCTGAGGGCTAACCCTGATATGTTACTGGGTCGTTAAACACACCGGTGTTATAGGCAGGGCATTAATTAATTTTACATGTGGTATAGAAAGTTTTAGTTATGATCAGTTTTGACAAAGAACAGGAGCGCGTTTTGCGTGAAAGCATTGCGCAATTAGAGAGCCCTGAATCAGTCCTTGGTTTTTATCAATTACAAGGCTTGCTATTTGCCATCGCTTGTTCTCCAGAGTCCATCAAGCCGGCCGAGTGGCTTGATCTCATTTGGTTAAATGATGAGCCGCAGTTCGATAGTGAAGCTGAGGCTGATATTTTTTATAAGCAGCTTATGGCCTTGGCAAATCATATTGAATCAAAGACCCGCGAGCAGAAATATTTACCCTTTGCTGAGACTTATTCAGAGCAATGGCAGCAGGAATTAGCGGAGTGGTGTGAGGGCTTGTTGCTGGGGCACCAGTACCTCGAAGATGTATGGCTGGTGGCGGCAGATGATTTAAATGATGATCGGCTCGATGAAGAAATAGATGCAACCTTGAGTTTAGCGAGTACTTTTGCCGATTTAGTTGGTGCCAAACAGCTTAGTTTTGACGACGATCTAGAGCTGGCAGAGGATTATCTGCCGGAGGCCTATGCGTTATTTAGCAATGTTTTAGCAGCTTATGCTTCGGTGAGCAGCCTTTGGTCAGAGGGGGTGTGGCAGTTTGATGCGGAACAACTATTCCTATCGCTGGAGCCGGTTGCTCGTGATGAATACTGTCCTTGTGGTAGTGGTTTGGTCTTTAGCAAGTGCTGCCTTCATTAACTTAGTGCCATAAAAATTGTAGGGGTTTCGATCCGCCGAGAAGGGTGATAGATCAGCGAGTCTTGTGGTTCTGGTTGAGCCAGTTTCACCTTGTGGATCGTAACGTGGCTGCTGATAATAGCCGTGGTTTGCTATATCAATACATGCTTTCAATTTCGTTAGGATGGATTATCTAATATTAGGCCTGCTGGTTGATTAGTGATATAACAATCAATAACAATGAATGCATAGTTGTGAGTAGCAAATCATGAGTACAAAAATAACCAAAGTTAAAACGCTTGCAGAAAAAATTTGTGCAGAAGTTGAGTCTTGTCTTCCCACCCAGTTTGAACGTGTGGCTGCTAAAAAGGTATTGTTAAGTAAAATTGAGCGAGTGCTGGAAGATTCTGATGGCGGTGATAGCGTGCCTGAGTCTCGTCAAGTAACTATTCTGTTGTCCGATATCCGAGGTTTTTCCGCGTTGGCAGAAACCTTCTCCGCAATGACAGTAGTGGACTTACTTAATCGCTATTTTTTACAAATGACTAAAGTGATTGTGCAATATGGTGGCACCATCGATAAGTTGATGGGTGACTCTATTATGGTGCTATTCGGCGTGCCTAATGCTGCTGTTGACGATGTCGAGCGGGCGATTGCCTGTGCAGTAGAAATGCAGCGAGCCATGTCAGAGTTTAATGAGCAAAATATCTCGCTCGGCCTTCCCGAAATGTTTATGGGGATTGGCGTGAATACAGGGGTGGTAGTTGCAGGCTCAGTCGGTTCAGAACACCATCGTGGATATACTGTTATTGGTGATGAAGTTAATCTGACTTCACGGATAGAGGCGCAAAGCTTGCGCGGACAAATATTGATCAGTGAGAGCACTTATCGATTTGCCAAGTCTTTTGTTCTTGTCGGCGAGCCTAATTTGGTACAGGTGAAAGGCAAACGCCAACCGGTATGTCTGTACGATCTAAAAGGTACGACCAGGCCCAGAGCAATGACAGTGCCAAGGCGCGAAGTTCGTAAAAGCCCGCGAGTGAGCGTCAATATGCCGTGTTTTTTTCAGCGAGTGAATGGCAAAATTGTCGAGGTGGAGCAGTTTCGAGGCGAGTTGGTTGATATTGGTTACAATGGCTTTTTGATGCATAGCCCGGTTGCGCTTGAGCTTTTTTCTGAGATAAAAATACAGGTCTCGTTGCAGTTGCTGGGTACTGAGTCGACGGATATCTATGCTCGAGTCATTAAAGTAGAAGCCTCAGGAGACGGTGTGATTTGTAGCCTGGAATTTACTTCGATGGATCCGGCGGGCCAGCAAACGATCAAACGGTTTGTTGATAACCTTATTTTTAATGCATAAGATAAATTGGTTTTAACTCGGCTTAAAAGGTTGTTCTATAATGATGAAAGCGTTAATTTTTTGATCATGGAAGAAACAAAAATCCCGTCGTTAAACTCCCAGCTGCTGGCATTACAGGCAGAGCATCGTATGCTCGACCTTGAGATTAATCGTTTGCAGGAATTTGCCTATATCGACCAGCTGGCGCTACAGCGACAAAAGCGTAAAAAGTTACGTTTAAAGCAAAATATCGAGCGAATAAGGAATTTGTTAATCCCTGATTGGGATGCGTAAATTTCGTTAAAATCATGTCATAACCATTCTGGCCTTAATCAACACAGTTTTATACGCTTTATATCTGGATAGCTATGAAGACTTGGAGCGTGTGCTGGATCTAGCAAAAGCCAACAATATTGTCATTGTCGGGGCGATGGACATACCAGTGAGCTGCCTGCTTTTTGGCAATATACATGGCTGCGTCTGCTTGTTGCCATAACTGTTCAGATGAGCTGGCTTGTTCTGGGTAGCTGCAAATTCCAATACTACAATCTATCTCCAATTGTTTTCCGTGCAGCAGGATGGGCTGTGTTACCCGTTGATAGATGGATTCTCCCAAGGTGTTGATAGAAACATCTTTATCCATATTGGGTAATAAAAGAGCAAATTCATCGCCACCTAGACGAGCAGCCGTGTCTTGCTCTCTGGTCGCGGTTTTTAGTCGTGCGGCAATAATTTTTAAAATTTGATCACCAACATCATGGCCCCATTGATCATTGATAGGCTTGAACTTATCCAAATCCAGATATAGCAGTAGCACTTTAGAATT
The DNA here is from genome assembly GCA_041677245.1 of Spongiibacteraceae bacterium. Taxonomy (GTDB): domain Bacteria; phylum Pseudomonadota; class Gammaproteobacteria; order Pseudomonadales; family Dasaniaceae; genus Oceanicoccus. The sequence goes on from JBAYQJ010000036.1 coordinate 7,979, forward strand.
ATTTTTTTGGCTATCAAGTATGGCGAGCTTCAGATTGTTTTCGAACAAGTCGCGGTTTGCCAGTTGGGTTAAACTGTCATGGGTGGCTATATAACGTAATCGTTCGCTCTCTGTGTGACGCTTGAGTTCTAAGCGACCACGGCTCAACTCGATCAACAGAATAAGGCTGAGGATTGCCACAAAAGAAAAGAGCCAATTGAAAATAGGGTTGGCAATGGCAGAGTTACTGAGTTGATATAAGGGAAATTCAACACCAATAAAAGATAAAAAGTATAAAAAAGATTGGGTGAATAAAATCACCACTGACCACGCTAACCCCCCGCGAATACCTAATAGGAAAAATGCTAAAATTGCCTGCATAATCATTAGTTGGTTGTGGGGGGTTTGTGCTGGCCCGCCGGTGACGTAAATGTTGGTGACGACTGCGGCGAAGGTTGCTAGCAGGGTTGAGTGTTGGCAGAATTCGAGTCGACCAGTAGTGCGTAAAACGAAGAGCAGCGCGCAGTTAAAAACAATCACAGGCAGTTGTAGTGTGAAAATAACAAAAGAGCTGTTTTCACCAAAAGGTTGCATGATTAAGGTGTAGGCAACGCCAACCAGTAGCGCCAGCGAGATAGATAAGTTGATACCTACCAGTGCCAGGGCCCTTGAATGTCGCAGATTATCTTTACCAAAGCGGGGGTTGGAAAAATAATCAAGAAGTGCGAAGAGTGACTGCTGTACAGTGCTCATAAGTACTGACTCGGCATGATAGTTTCGTCCGTAAACTCAAGTTGATTCCATTTACTATACCCATCACCTCTATTAATGGCGGATACAATAGTAACAGAGGTGACTAATTCTGTCTGTTTTTTGAGCTAATATAGCCAATAAACAACCTCAGTGCTAGATTGCAGGAGGTTTGATTATAAGTAAGTGCCGAAAAGCTTTGGCAATTGTGATGTGTGTCCACTCGGGAGGGGCAATGACCGATACGGCTCAGCGGCTGCAACAGAACTATTTAATTGTTGATCAAGGAGGAACGAGTAGTCGAGCCATGGTGTTTGGCCCCAGAGGTCAGATGCTTGACTTACAGCGTGAGCCTGTGACTACTGAACGCCCTCATGCGGGGTGGGTAGAGCAAAGCCCAGAGGCCATGGTGGTCTCTATAGAGGCGGTGGTAAAACGGGCGTTGGGTTCTATCTCGGCCCGGTATAAGAGCTGGCTGCGAGCCGTGGGGCTAGTTACGCAGCGTTCCAGTTTGGTGTGCTGGGACAGGCACTCGGGTGAAGCCTTGTCGCCTATTTTAAGTTGGCAGGATACTCGAGCGAGCCAGTGGCTGCAGGATCAAGATTTCAACTTGGCCGATATGCATCGCCGAACAGGCTTATTTCCCAATGCGCATTTTGGGGCAAGTAAAATGCGTTGGTGTCTCGATCACCTGGAGCCGGTGCAGACAGCCGCGGCAGCGGGCAGGCTTTGCATGGCACCGCTGGCAAGTTATCTTATTTTTAAACTAGTGGCTGGCGCACCTTATATGGTGGATCCGGCGAACGCATCGCGCACTTTATTAATGAATGTAACCACCAGGGATTGGGATGATGACTTGCTAAGCCAGTTTGGCATTGACCGCGCCTATTTACCCGATATTGTTAGCTCGACAGCAGACTTTGGCTTGATCAAGCCTGCTATTTCAGGGCCAGCCCCTTTAGCCTTACAGTTAGTGAATGGCGATCAGTCAGCAGCGGCATTTGCAATGGGGGAGCCAGATAACAGCAGTGTCTATATAAATATAGGGACAGGTGCGTTTATTTATCGTCGCATCGAACAACCTGTATTAGGTGGCCGGTTGTTAAGCAGTATTGTCTATTGGCAAGATAAACATAAAGCGCCGTATTATGTTGAAGAGGGCACTGTTAATGGTGCCGGTGCGGCATTAAGTTGGTATGCGGGGCAGCTGGGGGTGCCTAATGCTACGCGGTGGATCATTGAACAATTGAATGCTTTGAAAGACATTGTTCGTAGTGAAGTTCCCATTTTTATCAATGGTATTGGGGGCTTGGGATCGCCTTATTGGCAGGCTGATTTTTCTTCATATTTTATTGGTGAAGGTGGTCAGCAAAAAAAATTTATTGCCGTAGTCGAAAGCATTATATTTTTACTGTATCGAAATTTGTTGTTGATGGAACCGCAAGGGAAAATATTTGACCGCATCGTTGTTAGCGGAGGTTTGGCGAACAGTGATTTTATTTGTCAGAGCCTGGCTGATCTAAGTGGTTTGCCTGTGGTTCGGGTTGAAGAGTGTGAGGCGAGCGCGAGAGGAGCAGCTTATTTATTAGCAGCTGGGCCCATCGATTGGGCTGTTTTAAAGCAGCAAATTTTTCAGCCAGTACCTATTGAAAATAACGGTCAATCAACCATAACCCAGCGGTTTGAGCAGTGGCAACAGCAGATGGAAATAGCCGTCGCTGCGAAGGTTTAGTTGCAGCAGGGGTGTTAATTGTATCGCTATTGTGGCTTGCTAGGATCATCCAGTTTTAGCGTGGCGGTATTAGCAATAGCACGGCGTGGGCCTAATTGGCGGGTGATATGCTTGATAACTTGTTCGGCATTGTGTCGATACCCCGTTAATTTTCCGCCGTAAAGACTCAGTAGCTTTGGATGATTTGGGTCGCTGTGTAAAATACAATCTCTCGGTCGGGAAAATAAACTGCTATTGCCCTTGGGTAAAACGCGCAGCCCAGCAAACTGGCCAATAATATCGGGCTCGAGGCTCGGAAAGTAATGATGTAGCGTCGCTAGCAAATAATCTATCTCGCTAGTGGATACATCTACTTGATCGGGGTTGCCGGTAAATGCTTGTTCGGTTGTGCCGATTAATGTATCGCCATGCCAAGGTAAGACAAATACAGCACGCTGATCGCTGGGGGCTTCAAGATAAAATCCTTTGTCGCTGATTTGCCCGCGCAAAATAAGGTGACTGCCTTTAACCCAGTCTATAGCCAGCTGTGACGGAGCTGGGAAGATGTTTGCCGCGACCTCGTTGACCCATGGTCCGCTAGCGTTGACTAAATAGCGGCAGTGAACAATACCTTCGCTGGTAGCTCCGTCAGTAGTTTTTTTGATCTGTAAGGTATAACCTTGGTCTACTTTTTTTACCGATATGCATTGAGTGTTGGCAAGGGTAGTAGCTCCGAGTTTGTTGGCAGATGCTATCACCGCCTCGGTTAAATGTTGGTCGTGGGTTTGCGCATCCCAGTAGGAGAATACCCGTTGTAATTGTGTGCGTAGCAGCGGCATAGCAGAATCGATATCGTCAGCCGCGTAGCTTTTAAATCGGCTTAAGGGAATAATTCCTGCCAGTAGAGAGTATAAGCTTAAGCCGATGTATAGTTGCCAGGGGCGGCGTTTAGTTTGTTGATAAACAGGAATTAAAAGCTCTAAAGGTTTTACCAGCGTTGCTGCAATGTTTAATAGAATGCGCCGCTCGTTTAAACTTTCTTTTACCAGTGATATTTGGCCGCTTTCAAGGTACCTAAGCCCGCCGTGGATTAACTTGCTCGATTTGCTGGATGTGCCAGAGCCCCAGTTATTCTTGTCAAAAATTAAGGTGCTGAAGCCAGCAGCACTGGCTGCTTGAGCAACGCCGGCGCCTTGTATACCACCACCAATAACAGCCACTTCAACATCAAATTTCATTTTTTGCGCTTCTTTTTTACTGCTTTGTTTAAAATCAAGGTGTGAGTTGAAGGTTCAGAGCCGATGCATACGCTGGTCCAGCGTAATCATTTCGCCTACGGCAAAGGTTTCTATCAGTGCTGCACCTTGATCGACTAGTGCTACGGCTTGCTGGTAATCATCAACCTCATAAATGGCACAGGGGTAAGGAAGCTCGGTTAGATTTTTTCCAGCTAATAAATCAATGTCACAAAAGAGTAAGGGAGGGGATAAGTCGATAATCTTTTTACTAAAAGCTTGCTTCCAGCTGGAAAGAACTGGTGCGATTTTTTGCCATTGCTTATGTTTAAATTGTTGTAATATTTCAATATCAAAGCTGATAATGAAGCTCTGTGAAGAAATTTTTTCTAGTAGCGGCGTTACCGCTGCAAGGATGGCTGCATGGCCAAATGTACGCAGGGACTGGCGTTTTATTTCTACATATAATGTGACATCAGGGTGTTGTGCAATTAATTTAATACAGTCTTCCAGTGTCGCTAGCGGTGTGCCAATAAATTTATCCCCTAGACGCCCTGGCTCATAGACTGACAAAACTTGCAGCTGTGCCTGAGTGCATTTATTGATGTTAAGCGGGCTATTGCATAGCCGTTGTAATTTATGGTCATGGCAGAGTATAGGGATATGGTCGGAGCTGAGTTGAATATCAATTTCAACATGCCTGGCTCCAGCGGATATCGCCGCTTGAATGCCGATGAGGGTGTTCTCCGGGTAGTTGCTTTGCCAGCCACGATGAGCGACAAATTTATCTTTCAGCATTATATAAGGTCACTCATCATGGGTGCTAAATAATCATATTATTGGTACTAGTCACGGTGGAGTTTACTCGTCAATATCCTCATCGCCTAATACCATATTGTAACCGGCGTCTTTGGCGCGGTAGAGTAGCTGGTCGGCGTAGTTAAGCTGTTGCTCAAGGGTTTCATGTTTGTAATTGGTGACGCCAACACTGATCGAGATATTTAGGAAATTATCATTTTTAGTGTTAACGTCAATAGCCATCTTGGCAATTAGGGCGCGAAAACTGTCTAGCAGAATAAATGCCTGCTCGTTACTCAGGCCTGGCATGATAATAGCAAACTCTTCGCCACCAATACGGGCCAGAGTAAAGCGTGAAAAAGCTTGTTTTAGCTCTTCAGCTATAAAAACTAAAACTTTATCGCCAGCTTCATGGCCGTAATCATCATTAACTACTTTAAAGCGATCGATATCAATAATGGCGATTGCCAAAGGCGTGTTATTCTTTATAGCGTTGGCGTGTATTACCTGACCTTTCTCAAAAAAATAACGACGGTTACTCAAGTTGGTCATGTAATCGGTATTGGCTGCATTGCGAATCTGCTCGATCAGTTCGAGCTCTTCAATATTATGCATCACACGACAGTACAGTTCTTCGTGGAAAAACGGTTTTTGTAAGAAGTCGTTGGCGCCGTTTTTTATAAATTTAGCCGAGAGTGAGCCCTTGCCTTCACCTGATAAACCAATAATAACCAAATCAGATTTATCGACGTTTTGCCGTATGGTGCGAACCAGTTCAAAACCATCCATTTCAGGCATGTGGTAATCGGTAATTAATAACTTGATGTCTGGGTTTTGTTTGAGGGCTTCCAGTGCCTCTATACCATTGGTTGATTCTAGTACCTGATATAGATGTTTCTGGAGTAAAGATTTAATAAACTTTCGAGCTGGCAGCGAGTCCTCTGCGACTAGGATTTTGATGTTTTGATTAAGTTCTAAGCGCCGAATAAGGTTGAGTGCGTAATTATACGAGTAGCGACTCTCTTTGATAATATAGTCCACAATGCCTTTATCCAGTAGTGCGGTACGCTTTTCTTCCTGATAATTAGCGGTTAACACAATGACGGGCAGGCTCTGTTTCAGCAAATAGTCGACCATCTCTCCATTGGGTGCATCGGGTAAGTTTAAATCAATAATACCGGCAAAAATATCTTGCTGATGCTGCAGGTATAGGGCTTCCCCTTCAGCTAGGCTGGCGGCAAATATCGGATGGATATTTGGATGCTGCTTGAGCAAATGCTTAAGGATTTTGGTAACGGTAGAGCTATCTTCAACGATTAGAATTTTTTTCATTGTCTGCCGATAAAATCAGGTTGTTAATTGGATGTATTGTTCCATCACATTAGGGTGTTAATTCAAGCATAGATTGATATTTTTACCAGCCGATGGAGCAGGTAAAGGGCAAAGAGACGAACTTTTGGGCTGTGGCTAATCAATTTATCAGTTGTACGCTGGTGACAATTTAGCCAGTGCTGGAGTCAATGGGTGGTTTATTAGGAAAAGGAGGCTGGCAGTATCAATTTTGCTTGAGCTATGTTTTTATCCCAATAGAATGGCAGTCCATCACTGGTTAGTACGGAGAAAATAGTTCATGTCGGCAACATCCATAAAGCAATTACTTTCAGGAGCAATAGCCACAGGCACGGAAGTCACCGTACAGGGCTGGGTGCGCAGCCGTCGGGACTCTAAGGCGGGGATTTCTTTTTTTGCCATTCATGATGGTAGCTGTTTTGATGCTATTCAGGCAGTAGTACCCGCTGAGCTTGAGAACTATCAAACAGAGTTATTACATGCAGGTGCTGGGTGCTCTGTCCAAGCCACTGGGATGTTGGTGGAATCTCAAGGTAAGGGGCAATCCTTTGAGATACAGGCTGGCTGCATGGAAGTGATTGGCTGGGTCGATGACCCAGAGACCTATCCGGTGGCTAAAAAACGCCATAGTTTTGAATACCTGCGTAGCATTGCGCACCTGCGTCCCCGTACTAATACCTTTGGCGCTATTACCCGCGTGCGCACGGTCTTGGCTAATGCGGTACATAACTACTTTTTTGACCGAGGCTTTCAGTGGATTAATACACCGATTATTACCGCCAGTGATTGTGAAGGGGCCGGTGAGATGTTTCGTATCAGCACCCTGGATCTGGCTAATCTGCCGAGAACCGCAAATGGTCAAGTCGATTTTTCTCAGGATTTTTTTGGTGCAGAGTCGTTTCTGACGGTTTCGGGGCAGCTAAACGCTGAGGCGTACTGTTTGGCAATGTCCAAGGTTTATACTTTCGGCCCGACGTTCCGTGCTGAAAACTCTAACACCAGTAGGCATTTAGCTGAGTTTTGGATGATAGAGCCGGAGATTGCCTTTGCTGATCTCAATGATGATGCCGCTCTGGCGGAAGACTTTTTAAAATATTTATTTACAGCAGTGCTCGATAAGTGTGGCGATGATTTGGCCTTTTTTGATCAGTTTGTCGACAATACCTGTCTGGCTCGTTTGCAGGCGGTAGCGCAACAAAGCTTTGTGCGTATGGATTACACCGAGGCCGTTAGTATTTTAGAAAAAGCCAAGAAAAAATTTGAATACCCAGTGAAGTGGGGCTTGGACTTGCAGTCTGAGCATGAGCGCTATCTGTGTGAAGAGCACGTTGGTGCGCCGATTATTGTGATGAATTACCCCAAAGATATTAAAGCTTTTTATATGCGCATGAATGATGATGAAAAAACCGTGGCAGCAATGGATGTATTGGCACCGGGCATTGGCGAAATTATCGGCGGTAGCCAGCGCGAAGAGCGGTTGGATCTGCTTGATGCCCGCATGTTAGCGCAGGGTATTGGGGAGGATTTAGCCTGGTACCGGGATTTGCGGCGTTATGGCACTGTGCCGCATGCTGGTTTTGGCTTGGGGTTTGAGCGTTTGATCAGCTATGTTACCGGTATGGATAATATTCGTGATGTCATCCCTTACCCCCGTACGCCGGGTCATGCGCCGTTTTAACCGCGCGGCGCTATACACTATTTACAAGCTGTAGTGAGCTTCAATAATTAAATACGGGCAATAAGCTATTTATGTTGCATCGCATCTGGCTTGGTTTTTTTGTGCTTGGGCTTTTTTCAGCGCTTTATCAGTGGCTGGGTGTAGGCGATGGCGACGTGTTTCAGCGTATGGTTAAAGCCAGCTTTGATATGGCGGCCTTATCCGTAGAGCTGGCGATTGGCTTGGTGGGGGTATTAAGCCTGTGGTTGGGTATTGCTGCTCTGGGGGAGGCCAGCGGTTTATTGGCCAAGCTGGCTAACGCGCTATCACCGCTGTTTGCCCGTTTAATGCCAGAGGTACCTAAGGGGCATCCTGCTATAGGCTCGATGACATTAAATTTATCTGCCAATGTTTTAGGGCTGGATAATGCAGCAACGCCTTTGGGGTTAAAGGCGATGCAGGATTTACAAAGTTTAAACCCTAATCCCGATACTGCGACCAATGCCCAAATTCTTTTTTTGGTGCTCAACACCTCCTCGGTCACCCTGTTTCCTATCACGGTTTTACTCTATCGTGCGCAGCTGGGTGCAGCTGATCCGGCGCTGGTTTTTATTCCTATTTTGATTGCCACGAGCTGCTCAACCTTGGCGGGGTTGTTAGTCACTGCCTGGGTACAAAAATTAAAATTAGTCGATACTGTGGTGCTGGCTTATTTAAGCTTAATGATGGGGGCATTACTGGCGCTGGTGGCTTATTTTTCTAGTCTTGGTGTAACGCAATTGCAGCAGCAGTCTAGCTTGATCAGCAACTTAATGATCTTTGGTTTGATTATGCTGTTTTTGCTGACGGCACATTTTAAGCACATTAATGTGTATGAAACTTTTATTGATGGCGCTAAAAAAGGTTTTCAGGTGGCTATCGATATAATTCCTTTTTTACTAGCGATGTTGGTGGCGATTGGTATTTTTCGTGCCAGTGGTGCTTTGGATATCCTGCTTCATTTAGTGCGCGATGGGGTGAGTTTATTAGGTATGGATACGCGTTTTGTCGACGCTTTGCCCACTGCTTTGATGAAGCCCCTGAGCGGCTCTGGTGCGAGGGCAATGATGGTCGAGACCATGAATAGTTATGGTGTTGATTCTTTTCAGGGCTTGCTTGCGGCCACCATCCAAGGCTCTACCGAAACTACGTTTTACGTCCTGGCAGTGTATTTCGGCAGTGTGGGTATTCGTCATGGTCGTCATGCGTTGGCGTGTGGTTTGACGGCAGATATTGTAGGTATTGCTACGGCTATCGCGGTTGCTTATTGGTTTTATGGGTAATAAATAATCATTCTTTGAGCGAAAATATATAAAAAGAGTCAAAATTAAGCTCAATAGCTGTTCGGGTGAGCCCCGCACTCCCCCTAAATATGCTTGTCGCTGTGACCTACTAGGCTTTATCTCTATGAGGTAGGGGGTAAATATGGCGTATGACTTGTCAATTTGGCTGCGACCCCGTTATTATCTTTGCCCTTTATAGCTATCGATTAAAAACAATAAAAGCTTAATGCATAAGAGGTGTGTTATGTCTGACGCTTACAGCGTTGTAGTCACAGGGAAAGTAGCCAGTGGTTTTGAGTTAGCCCAGGTTAAGAACAATGTGGGTAAGTTATTCAAATTAAAAGAAGAGCAGCTGGAAAAGCTATTTTCGGGAAAACCGGTTGCAATTAGGCGCGACCTTGAAAAGGGGCAGGCACTGAAGATGCGCGCTGCGTTGGCTAAAGCAGGCGCTTTGGCGGCAGTGACTATCAGTAAGCCGGCAATCACTAAAAATCAGCCAACTAAAACTCCGATTACCCACCAAGCGCCGGTATCTAAAGCTTCAGCACCCAAAGCGGTGTCAGCCAAGCCAGCACCCGTGGTAGCTGCTACAAGTAGCCCCGCAGCCGCTCAAGCTAAAAGGGGGGCGGCTGCAGCAACCTTAAATAACAATACGCAAGCTCTGCGAGAGCTGATTAGCTGCCCTCGTTGTGGGCATGAGCAGAGCTATAGCGATAATTGTAGTATGTGCCAGGTGGATTTACGCTTGCAGCATAAGCGGTTGAAACGTAAACAGCAGCTGCAGGCGTTTAGAGGACAAAACCGGCGTTAACTGACTTGGGCGGTTTTAGTCTGGACGGTTTCCTTGGGGCTGGTAACGGCTGCAGGTAGGGTAAAGCTAATGCTGCGCCGGTTGCTGTCAACGTCTTTGATGATCACGTCTATTGCCTGTTCCAATTCAATCGTTAGGTTTTTGCTGCTTAGACGCAAACGCATTGGGTCAAAGCTGTACTTGTCGTTTAATAGGCGAGTCTCTACAAATCCTTCGATTAAATACTGGTCTAGTCTGACAGTAAAGCCGTTACTATTGATTTGAGAGACATGGCCGCTCAGTTGTTGGCCTATCATGGGTTGTATAAAGTCACATTTTAACCATTGCTCCATCTGCATGCGGGCTTGGCGGGCGTTATCCTGCCCTTGCTGGATAATGGCTAGATCATCCTCGCTACAGGCTGGTGTGTGCTCTGTAGCAGCTGTTTGCAGTTTAGCCTTGATCAGGCGGTGGACGACAAGATCACTGTATTTACGGATGGGCGAGGTAAAGGTGGTGTAAGCGCTTAGCCCCATGCCTTGATGCGGGAGGCGCTGGGTGCTGAGTCGGCTGCGTGCTAGTAGGCGACTCAGCACTGCGCGTAAAGGAAACTCCAGTGCGTCGTCATCAATACTTTTCATTAACTGACGGTAGCCATCCGGAGTGGAGAAATCAATATCCGTTAGTCCGAGTTGTTCCTCAGCCAGCTTGCGTACATCAGCTAATCGCTCTGGGCGAAAGCCTGGGTGACTGATAAAAACGCCTTGTTCGCCTAGTATTTCTGCCGCGCAGCGATTAGCGGCAATCATGCACTCTTCGACTAGCTGGTTGGCGCAGTTTTTGTGTTGTAGCTCGATGCGCTCTAGTTTGCGTTGAGCATTCAGTATCATGCGGTAATCTTGACGATTAGGGATGACTAAATTGCATTCCGTCCGGTTTTCCAGCAGGGCGTTACTCAATGCGTGCAAGGCTGATAATGTGGTGCTGTGAGGGCTACAAGAGGTGGGGGAGCTTGTAGCTGGGTCTAAAAATGCACTGACATCATTATAAGTTAGCTTGCCGTGGGAGCGGATTATCGCTTCAAAAAATTTAAAACTCTCAATACTGCCGTCTTTTAGGATATCTATTTGGCAGATTAGCGCAGCGCGAACTTGGTCTGGTGTTAGTGAACACAGGTTGTTTGCCAGCTCTTCGGGCAGCATGGCTATTGCTTTACCGGGTAAATACGATGAGGTGGCGCGTTGCTTGGCGAGTTTATCTAAGGTCGAGTCTGGGGCAATAAGTGCGCTGGGATCGGCAATAGCTACCTGTAATTGCCAGCCTTTTTCGGTGGGCTGAGCGTACAGCGCGTCATCCATATCCTGGGTGCTGGCGGCATCAATGGTGATAAAGCTGGTGGCAGTTAGGTCAGTGCGGTCAGCTGTATCTAATGATAATAAACTGTCTTGCCAGTTGTCTGGCCACTCTGGGGCCAGCTGAAATTTACTGATGACGTAATCAGCTTCAATACCTATTTGCTCTGCGGCACCGATTACTTCAAGAATTTTGGCTTGTGGTTTTGCTTTAGGGTAGGGGTGGCGGCTGATTTTACAGCGGACGTAATCACCGGCTTGGGCGTTTTGCCGGGCTGCTGGAGGGATAAAAATCCAGCGGTTTAAATAGGGGAGGTCTGGTTCTACAAAGTGCCCTTGGCCTTTAATAATATAGCGGCCGGTAAATTCGTTTAATGGCGAATGCAGCAGAGCTTGTAGGGCGGCGCTGGTTTTGGCCTTGCTGTCTTTATTTTTGGTTTTATCCTGTTCGGTAACAATCAGGATTTTAACTCGATCACCCGGTAGAACTTTTTGCATTTCCTCGGGATTTAAATAAATTTCTCGGCCGTCATCTAGGACAATAAAGCCAAATTTACGCTGGGTGCCTTTGACTATGCCTTCAGCATATTCTTTGCTATCCACTATTTCTTGTTTTAACTGTTTGAGCTGAGAGAGAGTGCTGTTGTCTAACATGCCAATAAGTACCAGTAATGCGCTAGGCTAAAATAATGATGTAGGCGGATATCGCCCTTTGTATATGGGGGTATAGCCTAGCTGAAAAAGGGTTGAATGTCAGTCTAAACTGGCAACAGCTGCTAGCTAAGATATTCTTTCTCACTTCTATAGCTGGGAATGCTTAGCCGCCGTTTGTTATTTCATCATCGATGTCAGTTTTTGATGATTTGATTAGGCGAGCGAAAATTATACCTAATTCAAATAAGAACCACATGGGGATGGCAAGCAATGCCTGGGAAATGATATCCGGCGGCGTTAGCAGCATGCCAAAAACAAAACAAGCAACGATAATATAAGGTCGCTTTTCTGCGAGGGTTTGTGGGGTGGTAACGCCAGCCCACACCAGTAATACGGTGGCGATAGGGATTTCAAAGGCGATGCCAAACGCAAAAAATAGCTTTAAGACGGTATCGAGGAAGCTCGAAATGTCGGGAGTGTAGTTTACGCCTTCAGGGCCAATGGTGCTAAAAAAACCAAATACCAGTGGAAATACCACGTAATAGGCAAACGCCAAACCCGCATAAAATAATATGATGCTGGAGATTAATAGCGGGATAGCAATACGTTTTTCTGATTGATACATGCCTGGCGCAATAAAGCTCCATGCCTGATAAAGCACCATTGGCATGGCGATAATGACACTGACAATCAGGGTTAGCTTAAATGGTGTTAGAAATGGCGAGGCGACGTCGGTGGCTATCATGCTGGTGCCTTCGGGTAATAGGCTGCGCAGTGGTTCTGAGACGAAATAATAAATATCGTTAGAGAAATAAAATAAACACAAAAAAACTGCAAAGATAGCTATGATGCAGCGCAGCAAACGGTCGCGAAGCTCGGTCAGATGAGTGATAAGGGGTTGTGCATTGTCATGGATGGATTGTTCGTTTTTTTTGTAGGTCATGACTTGGTAGCAGGCTCTTTACTGTCAGAGTTGGGTGTTTTGCTGCTGCGCTCTACGCTATTGGCCTCTACAATATCGCTGACGTCGTATTGTAATTTATCAAGGTCGGATTTTAGCGTGTTGGTGGTTTGTTGCAGGCCGCTCTCAAGGTCTTTTTTAGTTTTTTCCAGGTTTTGCATAATGGCGTCGTTATGTATTTGCTGACGCATTTCATCGACACCGACTTCGCGCTCAACTTCGGCCTTGATCTGCTGAAAACTGCTGCGTAATTTTGAAATCCAGCGCATGCTGGTTCGCACCGCGCCAGGTAAACGCTCTGGGCCCATCACTAACAGAGCGACAATACCGATAATAATCAGTTCCAAAAATCCGATATCAAACATGATGCGTGATGCTATTTGAGTTCATTAGATTTTTTGGCGTTGTTATCTTCGTCAGCGGTCTCGTCTTCGGGGGCGGTTTTACTCTCGTCGTCACTCTTGTTGTCATTGCTCATGCTATTGCGAAAGCCTTTAATCGCTTCGCCTAAATCACCGCCGATATTACGTAGGCGTTTGGTGCCAAAAAGCATGACCACAATGGCCAAAATGATGAGCAGTTGCCAAATGCTAATGCCGCCTAATCCCATGGTTATTCTCCGGATTGTTTATTGAATTATCGGTTGCTAGTACGTTATTTTCGTGAGGCTTTTTCGTCAAGCCCCGACATGTCAAAGCGACGGGCCAACTCTTGCAACACGGCTTCGCCGTTTTCGCCTAAGTGTGACAGCATGACCAGTGAATGAAACCATAAATCCGCAGTTTCGTAGATAAGCTCTTTATTATCACCGCTGTGTTGTGCATCTTTGGCGGCGAGGATGGTTTCGGTGGCTTCTTCACCCACTTTTTCCAATATTTTGTTCAAGCCTTTATGGTGCAAACTGGCTACATAAGAGGAGTCGGGGTCAGCATTGAGCTTGCGCTGCTCCAGTATGGTTGCTAGTTGTTGTAGTACATCGCTCATAGTGCTGGCTTCTGGTATTGGTATGGTGGTGTTATTTAGTAAGGCTTACTTCGTGTAAATGTCATTTGGGTCTTTAATGACTTGCTCTACAGTTTGCCATACGCCATTGTCTAAGCGACGATAAAAGCAGCTGCGTCGTCCAGTATGACAGGCTATGCCGCCGAGTTGTGCAACTTTTAAGATGATCACGTCTTCGTCACAATCAAGACGAATTTCTTTGATGGTTTGCACGTGACCGGACTCTTCGCCTTTGCGCCAGAGCTTCTGCCGTGAGCGCGACCAGTAAATGGCGCGTTGCTCGGCAACGGTGAGAGCGAGTGACTCCGGGTTCATCCAGGCCATCATCAGTATTTCATTAGTCTGATAGTCCTGAGCAATAGCGGGTATTAGGCCATCACTGTTCCAGCGTAGCTGTGCTAAAAAATCTTGCTCGAGCAGTGGGGTGCTGTTGGTTTTGGTCATCTTGTCTATGTATGCTTTATCGATGCTGACGGGTTGGTTGTGGTCATTATTATGCCATAGATGCAAATGCTTGAGATACTGTTTAGCGTCGCAGCCATAGTAGACCGGCTACCAATATCAACGCCCAGCTGGTAGAGGGGAGTGATTGAATATCGAGTTGCAGCCAGGGGCTGGCGGCTGCAAGTAGTAGCACGAGTGCAATGGTGACGGTGTTAGTACGTCGGTGCTGCTGCTGGAACTGTTGCCGCAGCTGGTCGAGTTCGCGCTGTTGTTGCTGGTTAACATTTTGTTGTTGAGTGCCGTGTTGCAGGCTTTCCATCAGTACTTCAGGGAAGTGTGGTAGCTGCTCCAACCAAGCGGGTAGCTGCTTGCTGATGCGCTTGTAAAGGCCACTGGGTGCATAGCGATCTTTCAGCCACTGTTTTAAAAAAGGTTGAGCGGTGTCCCACAGGTTAAGGTTGGGGTATAGGTCGCGACCAAGGCCTTCTACATTGAGCAGGGTTTTCTGTAATAACACTAGTGATGGTTGTACTTCCATATCAAAGCGACGAGCGGTTTGAAATAGGTATAGCAATAACTGCCCGAAGGAAATCTCTCCTAAAGGTTTATCAAAAATAGGCTCACAGGCACTGCGTATAGCGGATTCAAATTCGTTCACGCGGGTGGTTGGGGGTACCCAGCCACACTCTACGTGTAGCTGTGCTACCAGTCGGTAGTCGCGTTGAAAAATAGCCAGCAGGTTGCGGGCTAAATAATACTGGTCAGAATCACTAAGGCTGCCAATGATAGCGCAGTCGATAGCAATGTATTGCGGTGATTCTGGGTGTTGTCGCGACACAAAGATGTTGCCCGGGTGCATGTCGGCATGGAAGAAACTGTCACGAAACACCTGGGTGAAGAAAATCTCAACACCGGTTTCGGCGAGGGCTTTCATATTGGTGTGTTGGGCTTCCAAGGCAGCTACATCGGTGACGGGAATACCATGGATGCGCTCCATAGTGAGTACCTGGCGATTGCTGTAATCCCAGTAAATTTCGGGGATGTACAGCAGTGCTGAGTGCTCAAAGTTGCGGCGCAGTTGTGAGGTGTTCGCGCCTTCACGCTGTAAATCCAGTTCGTCGAGGATGGTGTGCTGGTAGTCGTCGACCACCTCTACTGGTCGCAGCCGTCGGCCGTCGGGTAGGTATTTGGCAATTAATCTGGCGATAACAAAAAGCAGTTTAATGTCTTGGCGAATGGTTTTTTCAATGCCTGGTCGCACTACTTTGACCACCACATCTTCACCGCTATGTAACGTCGCCGCATGGACCTGAGCGATGGAGGCGGAAGCCATGGGTTCAGTGTCGAATTTGGCAAACAGTGTGCTGACGGGTTGTTTTAATGCTTGCTCGATAATTTCGACAGCTTGTTGCGAGGGAAAGGGAGGTACCTGGTCCTGCAGTTTGGCCAGCTCGTCGATGATATCGTCGGGTAGTAAATCACGACGAGTAGAGAGTATTTGGCCGAATTTGACGAAAATTGGTCCCAATGCCTCCAGTGTTAAACGCAGGCGCTCGCCGCGGGGCTGTGACGGTGCCGGTAATAAGCGCCAGGGCGCGAAGCGTAATAAGGTGCCAACACCAGTGGGCAGTTGGTTGTAATCGATAAAGGTGTCGAGTCGGTAGCGCAGCGTGGTTAAAGCTATTTTGGTCAAACGTTGAATACGGGACACATAGACCTCTAGCTGTTCAGCCGCTGTTTGAGTCGGTCGAGTTGGGCTTGCAGGCGCTCACTGCGCATCGCTAGCTGATCAACGTCGTTATAGAATTTTTCAGCCTGCCAGCGTGGTGGGAGTAAATCACTTTCTTCGATAAGGTAGTCGTCGAATTGCCGTTTTAGACCTTTAAGTGCTTGTAGCCCAAAGCTGGCGGTTTTACGAATACCTTGGCCTAGCTGGTGGCCGATGATATCGCCAAATAGTTCTGCCAGCGGTGCTTCCCAATCGATGTCTAATTGTTTGAGAATTTTTTGCAGGCTGATAAGGGCTTGACTGTCGCCGTGTAACTCCAGCTCACCATTGATTAACGCGCTGGCGGGATCGGCTGCGGTCGCTAATTTGGCAAATTGCTGGGCGCTGCCAGAAAGTGCCGTATCGGCTTTGGCGGTATACACGCCGCAGAGGCGGACGTCGCCATCCCCAGGGATTAAATACAGGTCTAATGCTGGCGAGGTGCAGTGCAGGGCAAACACATGGTTGTGCAGTGTGCGCAGTTTGTTCAGCGTTGACGGATCGCGCAGCAGCGCTTTATTAATGACTGTTTCCAGCCCGGCGATGGCAGCAGTGTGTAGGGTGTTACTAATAATCAAGGTTTCAAGCCTTTGTGCACGGCGACCACGCCACCGGTCATATTGTGGTATTCGCAACGGGCAAAGCCGGCATCGACCATCATGGTTTTTAAGGTATCTTGATCGGGGTGCATACGGATGCTTTCCGCAAGGTAGCGATAGCTGTCGGCGTCATCGGTGATGATTTTGCCCATCAGCGGTAGTAATTTAAACGAGTAGGCATCGTAGGCCTTGCTCAGTAATTCGTTGCGCGGCTTGGAAAATTCGAGCACCAGCAGGCGTCCGCCGGGCTTTAATACTCGCAGCATTGAGCGCAGTGCGGCGTCTTTATCGGTGACGTTGCGCAAACCAAAGGCAATGGTGATGCAGTCGAAGGTATTGTCGGGGAAGGGCAGAGCTTCGGCATTGGCTTGCGCGTATTCGATATTGCCAACGATGCCGCGGTCGGTCAGTTTGTCGCGACCGACGCGGAGCATGGATTCGTTGATGTCGGCCAGTACGACGCGTCCGGTTGGCCCAACTATTTTACTGAATTTTGCCGCCAGATCGCCGGTGCCACCAGCAATATCGAGTACCTGATTGCCCGGTCTTACGCCCGATAATTCGATGGTGAAGCGCTTCCATATACGGTGTACGCCGGCGGACATTAAGTCGTTCATCAGGTCGTATTTAGCTGCGACAGAGTGAAATACACCAGCAACCATGCCGGCTTTTTGTTCCCGCTCGACAGTCTTGTAGCCAAAGTGAGTGCTATTGCTGTCGTTGGTATTACTGGTAGTGGCGCTACCGCCAGGTTCTGACTCGGACATAGGTAATCAACTATCAATTATCGAGGGGTATTATTTGGGCGCTTATTGTAGCGCGTCTCCACGCAAAAGCTAACTCCCCATCCTGGTAGTTACCTTGAGGGTCAAGATAAAGAGCGCTAGATATCCAGCTCTTTGCGCAGGGTTTGCAGGCGCTCCTTACGTTCTTCGTTACTCAGCGGTTGGTTGATGGTTTCGGGTAGCGCTTTGTGGATAGGCATATCGAGTTGCTCTCCGGCCATCACCCGCTCGCACAAGATCTCGTAATTGCGTTTAAATACCGGGAATGCTTTGGCTTCGGTATTGCTTGCCAGAAAAAACCAGTCCGAGGTATTACCAGCCAGGTAAACGGCCGGGTGCGACCATTGGTGTTCAATCTTGGGTGAGCCAGCGCGGCAGGCTTCGATATAGGCGTTATAAGCATCGGGCAAGCCCAGCTCATTTAGATCCGGGTCGCAAAACTTTCTAATGCTGTGCAGAGTTGGCAGGTAGCCGGACTCCTTGATTGCCCTGCGGCTACCGGCAATGATGCGCTCCGGTGGTAGGTCGCAGAGGCTTTTTGCCCACAGTTGCTTAGCCATGACAATTTTTTGATCGTCAGAAAAAGCGCGATGGAATTGGTTGTGGTAGGCCAACTGAAACTCGGTAAACATCTGGTTGATCGCAGTGATGTGATCTTCCGTCGGTTGGCTAGTCGTTTTTGACCAGGTCTTTGGCCCAGCTTCTGTCGGTGAGGAGGTCGAAGGTGCTCTTACGCCCTGTGTCACTTGATCGATTAGAGAGTTGCTGTCCCGCATAGTGTTGCCCCATTTGGTGGCGTGTTGCCCACTGGTATTTTGCATGTTGTAAAAATTTGGTGTTCCAAGAGCGGTGTATCTGCTTGGTGTCGCGCCAGAATAAAACAAACTCGGGTACTAGCTGGCGCGCGAAATCAATGTCAATAGTAGCTAATTTCAGGATGTCATACACGTCCTCGTTGGGTTGCCAATTGGCGGCAATTTCCCGGGGTTCATAATCGAGCTCCATCGCTTTGGTGTATTTGGCCCATTGGCGGCGAATATGGGCAATAAATTTAGAGTTCCAGGTGCTGTGCGCTTCGCCTCGCTCACGCCAGTAAAGTACAAATTCAGGGATGGCGTCAGCGATGAACTCGGGATTGATCTCTGAGCGGTTGAGGATTTCCATGGCGTCCGGGCTGGGTGACCAGTCGGCGCTTAGATCCTTAGTCGGGGCCTGCTGGGCACTCACTGCTTGCCTGCTTTGGTGGAAGCGCCACTCCTTGAGCACGTGCTGGCGAAATTTACTCGGCCAAGAGTGCGATACCTGCTGCCGATCATGCCAGTAAAGCACAAAATCCTCCCGTTGTTGCAGGGCAAAATCGCGAGGAATATTGTGGTTGAGAGCCAGCAACTGGAGTAAGTCTTCGTCGGGATACCAGCTTTTCGGTAGCAAGCCCGCGCCCCTGCTGGGGGTGCGCTGAGCGAGAGGCGGGCGCTGTCTGGCTTCCCGGTGTGTATTATGTGTTGGCCGCTCAGGCGCTGGGGTGTTGAGGATAGCTCTGGCGTGGTCGGCGTGGTTGCTAACGGCTTCGTTCATCGCGAAGGATAAATGGCCGCAACTTGTCAGTGGTGGCGACTCAATCAGAATAACCCCTTTATCTTTCAGGCTGTCGCTAATGCGTTGCAATGTGCTGTGTTCCCAAAAGGGTAATAACTTTTGCAGCTCGTTCAGCTGAATTTTGAACCAGTGATAGCTGCCTTTTTCAGTGGCTGGGCTTAGGGTGCTGACGTCGTTGAGTACTTGTAGCAGTACGGCCTCTTCCAAGCCAATCGTGGTGGCCAGGGAAGGGGAGATAACGATGGGGCGCTCTGGAATTAATGATGACATAGTTTTACGGGCATTGCGTTTGGGTCGCCGATGTTGCTGATCATGGTGCTGAAGAGGTTTGGCCCAATAGTTTACCAGTGCAATCAGTGCATAAATAGATACTGTTAATATATACAGTTATTGGTTAGTATTATGCCCAATTAACTTGAGCGTAACTACTTAACGCAACTATTGACAGCAATTACCTATAGGATACTGAAAAACCGCATGGCTAAACGTAAATCTGCCTATGTTTGCAATGATTGTGGCTCTGACCATGCCAATTGGCAGGGTCAATGTAAAGACTGTGGGGCTTGGAATACCTTATCGGAGGTGAGGTTAGCAGCTTCACCGCAGGCTGCAAAGGAGGCCAGGTTTCAGGGCTATGCGGGAGCAGCTAATCACCAGCAAGTACAAACCCTGGATCAAATTAACTTAGAGGCGCTACCTAGAATCCCCAGTGGTGCAGTTGAATTCGATCGTGTCCTTGGTGGCGGCTTGGTACACGGGTCGGCAATTTTGATCGGTGGTCATCCCGGCGCAGGGAAAAGTACCTTGCTATTGCAGACCTTGTGCCATTTGGCAAAAACCATGGATGCCTTGTATGTGACGGGAGAAGAATCATTACAGCAGGTGGCCATGCGGGCGCAGCGGCTTGGCTTGCCGACTGATAAGCTGAAAATGCTGTCAGAAACCAATGTCGAGGCAATCTGTTTGCAAGCCGAAAAGCTCAAGCCCAAGATTCTTGTGGTGGACTCGATACAGGTCGTGCATAGCGATGATGTGACTTCGGCGCCAGGTAGTGTGTCGCAGGTGCGAGAGTGCGCAGCTTATTTAACCCGTTATGCCAAGCAGACCGGCACGGTATTGTTCTTGGTCGGGCATGTTACCAAGGACGGTAGTCTCGCCGGACCAAAGGTGCTGGAGCATATGATTGATTGCTCTATTTTGCTGGAAGGTTCTGAGGATAGTCGTTTTCGTACTCTGCGCGGGCAAAAAAATCGCTTTGGCGCGGTGAATGAGCTGGGAGTGTTTGCAATGACCGAGCAGGGCTTGAAGGAGGTAAAAAACCCTTCGGCTATTTTCTTGTCCCGTGGAGAAGAGCCGGCCTCTGGTAGCTTGGTGATGGTGGTGTGGGAGGGTACGCGGCCGTTATTAGTCGAAATCCAGGCCTTGGTTGATGATTCTCCGTTGGGTAATCCAAGGCGGGTGGCGGTGGGTTTGGATCAGAATCGTCTGGCGATGCTGCTGGCGGTGTTGCACCGCCACGGCGGTTTGCAGGTGGGGGATCAAGATGTATTTGTTAATGTGGTAGGTGGTGTAAAAGTACTGGAGACCAGTGCCGACTTGTCATTGTTGTTGGCGATTGTTTCCAGTTTTAGAGATAGGCCGTTGCCGCAGGATTTAGTGGTGTTTGGTGAGGTGGGGCTGGCGGGTGAAATCCGTCCAGTGCCCAGCGGCCAAGAGCGTATTTACGAAGCGGCAAAGCATGGTTTTAAGCGCGCTATTGTGCCCAAGGCTAACGTGCCTAGAAATGGCGTGGCGGGGATGGAAATTATTGGTGTGAGCAAATTGGTCGAAGCGCTTGAAGCCATTTGACAGTTGCAGCTCTGAATAGTCCAGATAACATTAACCTGGTTATTGAGAGCTGTAATGCTGGCTCGCCAGTTGCTCTAAAAAATATCTTCCTCGAATACGTCCTCAAACGCTGAAGAGTCGCCGCCAGTCGCTTCGGCTGGAGCCTCGGTAGTTGGTGCTAGCTCTTCCTGAAAGATTTCAAAGATAGCATTTTTTTGCCCGGGTCTAGCGAGCAGGCCAGTGGTTGGGTCGATCTTCACGGTAACAATGCCCGGCGGTTGCTTTAGTGTTGTTTCAGGGCGATCAGCCAGGGCTGCTTCCATATAATTAAGCCAAATGGGCAGCGCTGCTGAGCCGCCGTATTCATTCCTGCCCAAGAGATTGTTTTTGTCGAAGCCCAGCCATGTTGTTGTAACTACACCCCCGCCATAGCCGGAGAACCAAGCGTCAGTCGGGCCGTTGGTGGTGCCGGTCTTGCCTGCCAGGTCGTGACGCCCGAGGCTGCGTGCACGGCGTGCAGTGCCTTTCTGGACCACATCTTTCAACATGCTGTCGATGATATAGGCGACTCGGGCATCGATGACCCGTTTGGCCTGTGGTGGAGGCGTTGCCTGAAGGTCAGTTTGGCCGAGAATATCTTCCAGGGTGGCTAGCTCTTCCGTGGTTTCATCCGCCGATTCGGGGTCGGGCATGCAGTCGCGGCAAACGGTGTCGGGGTTGGCTTCAAAGACAACTTTACCGTTGACGTCTTCGATCCGTTGAATCAAATATGGATCTACGTGGTGACCACCATTGGCAATAATGGCGTAACCACTGACTATCTGCATGGGGGTTACTGAGTGGCTACCAAGAGCGAGAGAGAGGTCTCGGGGGAGTTGTTTTGGATCGAATCCAAATCGATCTATATATTCAATGGCGGTTGATATACCCAAACTTCTCAGTAATCGAATAGAGACCAGGTTACGGGATTTAAATAAGCCGTAGCGTAGTCGTGTCGGTCCATAAAACTTACCGTTATCATTGGTTGGCCGCCAGGTGCTTTCCATGCCTTCATCGTCAAACACAATCGGCGCATCGTTGATGATGCTGGCGGGGGTAAAGCCGTTAGCAAGGGCGGCAGTATAGATAAAGGGTTTGAAGTTAGAGCCCGGTTGGCGGGTGGCTTGAGTGATACGGTTGAACTTGCTTTGATCAAAATCAAACCCACCCACTAAGCTGAGAATAGCCCCGTCACCCGCGTCGAGCGAGACTAAGGCGGCCTGTGCGGCGGGCAGCTGGGAAAATGCCCAGCTCTCGTCAGGCTGCTGCGCCAAACGTACCAGGTCGCCGATGGCAACTAAGTCGCTGGCCGTTTGTGGTGCTGGTCCACGGCGGTCTACGGTTTGATAAGCGCGTTTGCCTTTGAGGCCGTTTTCCCAGGGAATAAGTATTTCAGATCCGTCTGCTAGCAAGGCAGTGAAGGATTGCTCCTGCACCGCTGTTACAATGGCTGGGCTCAGGTTCCCTGCGGTGGGAGTGTCCCGCAGGGTGGCAAGCCATAGTGCTCGGTTCTGTTCTTCGGTTTCGGCTTCTATGTGCTGCTCGGGGCCACGATAGCCATGGCGTTGGTCATAGGCGAGCAGGCCGTCAATGACTGATTGTTGGGCTGTTGCTTGCAGCTTGCTGTTGATGGTGGTGAATATTTTATAACCGGCGGTATAAGCGTCGCGTCCATAGCGGTCGAGTGCGTCTTTACGTACCATCTCTGATACATAGGGAACATTAAGCTCCAGTTTAGAACCGTGGTAGCTGGCATTCATTGGGCTGTTGATGGCTGCATCGTAGCTAGCTTGGTCGATATAATCGAGATCCAGCATTCGTGATAAAATCCAGTTGCGTCGGATGGTTGCTCGGGCTGGGTTGGCCAGCGGATTATAGGCGGAGGGTGCTTTTGGTAGGCCTGCGATCATGGCTAGTTGTGCCAGGTCGAGCTGATCAATAGTCTTGCCGTAATAAACTTGAGATGCGGCTTCTATGCCGTAGGCGCGGTTGCCTAAAAATATTTTGTTAACGTAAAGCTCTAGGATTTCTTCTTTGGATAGCTCTCGTTCAATCTGTAGAGCTAGGAGTATCTCATTGAATTTCCTAGAAAAAGTTTTTTCAAAACTCAGGAAATAGTTTTTTGCAACTTGCATTGTGATGGTGCTGCCGCCGGTCTGAATAGAGCCGGTAGTCAATAACTGTGAGGCAGCTCGCAGCAGACCTTTGATATCTACGCCATGATGTTCGAAAAAGCGGTCGTCTTCAGCCGCTAAAATTGCGCTGATAAATAATGGCGGAATTTGTTTGAAGGTTACGGGGCTTCTGCGTTTTTCGCCAAATTCACCGATAAGCTTCTGGTCTGCGGTATAGATTCGCAGAGGGGTTTGTAATTGTACATTCCTTAATTCTTCGACAGGCGGCAAAGTCGGACTAAGATATAGGTAGGCGCTGGCAGTAATGAGTATGATGCCAGTGAGGCTGGATAGTGCTAACCATAAAATGATTCTGGTTATATTTGTGATGTGAGCCATACTTTTCCAGTTGTATTAATTGCGTAAGAATACTTTACTTCAACTAAGTTTGCCAAAGTGTGAAATTATAAGCACTTTTTTATATTTATAAATTTGCGTAATCCCCATACGTGATATTTAATGTAACTTATAAGAACTCGCTGTAAGTTACGGATGCAAATAGGAAAATTACTGTGTTAGGCAGTTTATTCGGAAAAAAGAGATCAGTGCCCGTGTTGGGGATAGACATTAGTTCTACCTCAGTAAAGCTACTTGAGATCAGTAAAAGTGGTCAACAGTTCAAAGTGGAGAGCTATGCAGTAGTCTCCCTGCCACCCAATGCGGTGGTGGAAAAGAACATTGTTGAGCTGGAAGGCGTTGCTGAATCAATACAAAAATGCTACGAGCGTTCACGGACAAAACTTAAAACAGCAGCTGTTGCAGTGGCTGGGTCGGCGGTTATTACCAAGCTGATCGATATGCCCGCCGGCCTCAATGATGACAATATGGAGTCTCAGATCACCCTTGAGGCCGATCAATATATCCCCTATCCGCTGGATGAGGTGGCGATCGACTTTGAGGTGCAAGGGACCTCAGATAATAGCCCAGAGCAGGTAGAGGTGTTGTTGGCGGCTTGTCGGCGTGAAAATGTTGAGCTGCGGGTTGACGCTTTGGAGATGGCGGATATCACGGCAAAAATAGTCGATGTGGAAGCCTATGCTATCGAGCGCGCCTTTGACCTGATTCGGCCAAGCCTTGATTGCGATGAAGACAGTGCTATCGCTATTGTTGATATCGGTTCTACGATGACAACCTTAAGTGTCTTGGTCGGTGGGCAGACCGTTTATACTAGAGAGCAGCTATTCGGTGGTCGTCAACTTACCGAAGAGATTCAGCGGCGTTATGGTTTATCGCTGGACGAAGCTGGGTTAGCAAAAAAACAGGGCGGTTTGCCTGATGACTATGAACCTGAAGTGTTAGAGCCATTTAAAGATGCGGTTGTTCAGCAAGTGACACGGTCTTTGCAGTTTTTCTTTTCATCCAGTCAGTACAATGATGTCGATCACATCGTGCTTGCAGGTGGTGTTGCTGCGATGCCGGGCTTGGCTGAGTTGGTGCATGATAAGCTGGGTACAGCTACATCGCTGGCTAATCCTTTCGCAAATATGTCGCTGGCGTCTAAAGTTGATGCCATGTCATTAAGTAATGACGCTCCTGCATTGATGATTGCCTGCGGTTTGGCATTAAGGAGTTTTGACTAATGGCAAATATCAATTTATTACCCTGGCGTGAAGAACGTCGCCAAGAGCTAAAGCAGGCTTTTTTGGTGGTGTTAGGGGTTGTTGCGGCGATTGCTTTTGCTATTGTGGTCTTGGCCGATAGAGCCGTGAGTAGTGCAATCGAGAGTCAGCAAGGGCGAAATAATTACCTAACCAGCCAAATTAGCGAGCTGGATTTACAAGTAAAAGAAATCAATGAGTTGGAGCGCAAGCGCCGAGAGCTGCTGGACCGAATGAAGGTCATTCAGGAGCTTCAGGGTAACCGGCCCATTATTGTAAGAATTTTTGACGAGCTGGTGCGCAGCTTACCTGATGGTGTTTTTTATACTGATCTGAGTAGAAAGGTTAACTCCATCGAATTGAAGGGGGTGGCTGAGTCAAATAATAGAATTTCAAGCCTAATGCGCAAAGTTGATAAGTCCGAATGGTTTTCGGATCCTAACTTAACCGCTGTTAAAGCCCAGCCTAACTACGGAGAGCAGGCAAGTGAGTTTACCTTGTCATTTAAAATCAGCACTCCCTCAGTTTTAGAGGAGGAGTAACTGATGGCATTTAGCGACATCGTGCAAGAATTAAAAGAATTCGATATCAATGAGTTGAGCGTCGAGAATATTGGCTCTTGGCCAATGCCGGTTAAGATTATTGCCTGGGTTGTAGTTTTTGTGGTGGTATTGGCGTTGGGGTATTTTTACCATATCGCCGAAATGCAAGCGAGTTTAGCCAAAGAGCAGCGGAAGGAGCAGGATTTAAAGTCGCAGTTTGAGCGCAAGGCTTTTCAAGCTGCAAACCTTGTAGCTTACCGCAAACAAATGGAAGAGATGGAGGAGTCATTTGGTGCGCTGGTTAGCCAGTTACCCAGTGATACCGAAGTGCCGGGTTTGCTGGAGGATATTACGAATAAAGGCCTGTCCAGTGGTCTCAATATAAGCAGCATTACCTTAGGTAATGAGCGTGCAGAAGAATTTTATATTGAGCTGCCAATCCAGATTGAAGTTACAGGTACTTACCACGATTTAGGTACGTTTGTGAGTGGGGTTGCGAGTTTGCCACGAATAGTGACGTTGCACGATTTTAAAATTATGCAGGATAAAAGTTCGTCGACGTTAATAATGACGATCACAGCTAAAACCTATCGTTATAAGGATTTGGAGGGGAATGATGCATAAGTTTTTCCTTGTTAGTTCCTTGTTCGCTTCGGTAGCGATGCTGAGTGGCTGTGGTGGTGATAGCTATCAAGATCTTGATGATTTTATGGCAGAGAAAAAATCTCGCCCCGCAGGTTTAATTAAGCCTTTGCCGGTATTTAAAGCCTACAAAGCATTTACCTATAGCGCCGCAGGTATGCGTGGCCCGTTTGAGCGGCCTGTAGAAGTTTCAGAAATCACACGGTTGCGAATGGCGAGTAATGTTAAGCCAGATGCCAATCGAACCAAAGAGTATTTGGAGCAATTTCCGATAGACTCGTTAACCATGGTTGGGACCTTGACTCAAGGTAATAGCTTTTGGGTGTTGCTTCAGGATGAAGATGGCGGTGTTCATCGGATTAAAAAGGGTAACTATGTCGGCCGTAACGATGGGCACATTATTGAAACTACAGAAACTTATGTTTCAGTGATTGAAATAGTCCCGAACGGTGTCGACGGTTGGGTCGAAAGACCAAAAACCATTAAGTTAAAGACAATAGAAGAAGAGTGATAGTGGAGAGTTCCATGGAAATTGCATACAGACAGTTGAGTTCAAGTTTAAGGGGGGGTTATCTGAAACCGCTTCATGTATTACGGACTTTGTCGGTACTGCTGTGCGCGTTGTTTGGAAGTATGGCGTTTGCTTCCCAGGTAAATTTAACTGATGTTGAATTTAGTTCGCAGCCAGGAGGCCGCTTTGAAGTGCGCTTGGACTTTGATGGTACTCCACCTGAGCCCAAGGGCTATAACGTAGAAAAGCCGGCTCGTATCGCTTTAGATTTGGATGGCGTTGCAAGCAAACTCAAGCAGAAAAAGTTTCCGCTATCTTATGGTAATGCCAGTAGTGCGGTGATTCTCGAGTCTGGCGGTCGTACACGTGTTATTTTAAATTTGATCGAGCTGGCGGCCTATCAGACTCGTATCGAAGGTAATAGTTTGTTTGTTGAAGTTGGTGATTCTGGCGTTCGTGAATATCTGAAGCCCACTAAAGGTAATGCCGCGTTAGCATCTGCAACAGCGGATAACACCTCGGCTAAAGGCAACGAAATTGTCTCGGTTGATTTTAAGCGAGGTGATGCGGGTGAGGGGCGCTTGATCATTGATTTGGCAGACCCCAAAGTCGGTATTAATGTTTTTGTGGAAGGCGGTTTTATCAAGGTCGACTTTAAAGACATTTATTTGCCTGAAAGCTTACAGCGTCGCTATGATGTCAGTGATTTTGCTACGCCGGTGCAATCTGTTGAAGCTCAGCCTAGCGGTCGCGGGGCGCTATTCTCGTTAAAAGCTACCGGTGATTATGATTACCTGGCTTATCAAACAGATAACGAATATGTGGTGAGCGTTAAACCATTAACTGCAGAAGAAAAAGAGCTGAAAAAGAAAGAGTTTGCCTACGTTGGTGAAAAGCTCTCGTTGAACTTTCAGGATATTGAAGTGCGGGCGGTATTGCAGTTAATTGCTGACTTTACCAGTTTGAATTTAGTCGCGAGTGACACGGTTTCTGGCCGTATTACCTTACGCTTACAGAATGTACCTTGGGATCAAGCTTTAGACTTGGTGCTGAAAACTAAAGGGCTTGATAAACGCCAGAACGGTAATGTATTGCTGGTAGCTCCTGCCGCAGAGATAGCTGAAAGAGAGCGGCAGGAAATCGAAAATAACAAGCAAATTGAAGAGTTGGCACCTTTGCAAACGGAATACATTCGTATTCGCTATGCAGACGCTACTGAGCTGTACAAGTTGTTTAGTGCGGGTGGTGGTAAAGGGAGCGAAGATGCTTCGTCTACGGCTAGTTTATTGTCGTCAAGAGGCACGGTAATTGTCGATGAGCGTACTAATTCTCTGTTAGTAACTGAAACGGCACAAAAGCTTCAGGAGTTTCGTCGGGTAGTTCGCTTGCTTGATGTCCCGGTTCGTCAGGTTTTAGTTGAGGCGCGCATTGTCATTGCTAACTCAAACTTTGATGAAGAGCTAGGGGTGAAGTGGGGTGCGTCAGGTATTAACTCCATTAATAGCGATAAAAATCAGCTGTACTTTGGGGGTAATACAAATTCTATTATCGACAGTATTAATTCGGTTGCCCAGGCGCAGCTTGATCTCGCGCAGGGCAATGATTTGTCTGCCCCGATACTTAATCCAGATGCTCTTAGCGTAGATTTGGGCGTTAGTAAGCCGACAGGTAGTGTCGCCATCGGTTTTGTTAGTGATGATGTGTCCTTGCAGATGGAGTTGAATGCATTAGAGTCTCAAGGGCGTGGTGAAATTGTTTCCCAACCCAAGGTTATTACCGGAGATAAGCAAGAAGCTATTATCAAGTCGGGTTCTGAGATTCCCTATCAGGAGTCGTCAGCTAACGGTGAGACCACTATCTCCTTTAAAGAGGCGGTGTTGAAGCTACAGGTTACGCCTAGCATCACGCCTGATGACCGGATTATTATGAAGCTGGAAATCAATCAGGACTCTATTGGTGACCTAGTACCTTCTGGCAATGGCGGCACTGTGCCTACCATCGATACTACTGCGTTAACAACGCAGGTGTTAGTAGGTAATGGCGAAACTGTAGTTTTGGGTGGCGTTTTTAGGACTGTCGATGTACAGTCCAAGTCGAAGGTACCTTTCTTGGGTGATATACCTTACTTGGGTCGTTTGTTTACTAACACCTCAGTGACCCAGGAAAAGACCGAAACATTAATATTTATTACGCCTAGAATATTAGCCGACACATTGATCGACTAAGCCTATTTAAGTTAAGCATGAAATTATCATCAAATGTATTCCTTGTCGGCCCTATGGGGGCCGGCAAATCTACTATTGGGCGGCTCTTGGCCGCCGATCTTCGTTTAGAATTTAAAGATACCGATAAGGAAATTGAGGATCGCTTGGGTGTGGATATCAGGTGGATTTTTGATATGGAAGGCGAGGCTGGTTTTAGAGAGCGCGAGCAGCTTATGCTGGATGAGCTGACGCAGCTCGATAAAGTCCTGCTGGCCACTGGTGGTGGTATCGTGCTGAAGCCTGAAAATAGAAAGGCGTTGGCAAGTCGTGGTCGGGTAATTTATTTAAAGACCTCTATCGATGAGCAGGTACGCCGTACTTCCAGAGACAAAAAAAGGCCCTTATTAAATAATGGTCATCCTCGCAAAGTACTCACCGAACTAATGGAATTACGTCATCCGTTGTACGAAGAAATAGCAGATTATATTATTGATACCGATGGTCGGAGTCCAAAGTCCGTCGCACAGGAGCTGGTGCAAATGCTAAGTGCTTAAACTTGAGCATTTAACTTACGAGTTGTCTGAAATGATGATTTGGATTTCTATAGCCAGCCTGTGTTATAACGCTCCTCATGAATGGGGTGAATAGTTCGCCTTGAAACTCTGATTACG
>JBAYQJ010000037.1:0-33978 GCA_041677245.1 Spongiibacteraceae bacterium
AATCGGTAAACATGATGCGTATTTCTCTGTAACTCCATGAACGGGACACCTCACAATGGCTAATGCCATTGTACGCTATCCAGCTCGGGGGCAAGCCCCCGAGATTTACGCTACGCGGTTAAAGGAGAGACCATGATTATAGAACAAGCATTGCGCGAATTTAGCGACTATGGTTTCGACATTGTATGGAAGATCAGCGATAAAACGAGCCAACGTGAGGTGGCCCGAGGAAAAACTGGAGTGTTGTGCTTTAATTTTGCCAAACGAGAGAAAACGCTTATGCCTGAAAAACTACGCAGAATATTGCAATCAGCCTAACCAACACCACAATGTTTATGCGAACATTTCATACAATATATTTTTCTGAACTTTTTGCAAACTCTCATTGCGCGGTAAACGATGCATGATTTCAAGCCGCTCAGGTATTTTCTGCCGCATGAGCTGCTGATCCGCTAAGAATATCTGCATCTGTTCCATGGTGATGCCTACGCTTCCGTCCACCAACTCCACCACTGCACAAACCATCTCGCCCCGCTCATCATCTGGCAAACCAATTACCGCCACATCTTTAACTGCTGAGTGCTTAGCCAATAATTCCTCAATTTCTCTAGCTGAGATATTCTCGCCTTTACGAATAATAATTTCTTTCAACCTACCGGTGATAGCAATATGGCCATCCTCACGGATCAAGCCCAAATCACCGGTATGATAAAATCCATCGCTATCAAAGGCCGCTACAGTTTGCTCCTCGATCAAATAACCCTGACAAAGATTCGGGCCTCGCAAAATGATCTCTCCACGCTCCCCCCTCGATACTTCTTTGCCTTGGCTGTCGATAATTTTTATTTCAAGGTTTGGCATAACGATGCCATCACTATGAGTTAACTGCTCATCACTATCATAGGGTGTATTAGAACAGCTAATAGGAGCTTCTGTCATACCATAGGCATGCACAATTTTAACCCCGAGTTCATCCTTTACCTGCGCAAACAGCGCTGCTGGCTTTGCTGCACCACCGCCAGATAATAATCGTAATGCTGGCAGCAAAGGCTCATCAGGTTGCTTGCGCTGCTCTTCAAGCAATAGCTGATAGTGCGCCGTACTACCACCCGCAAGGCTAACATCATATCGTCGATAACTCGCCACTACTAAATCAGCGGTATAACGTACTAGTAATACTACAGGGATCCCTGTATTCAAAGCCATGGCGCAATAGACAATGCCACCAATATGGGCAATAGGGTAACCAACAGTGCCTACATCTTTTCCCGTAACATCCAATGCCTGAGCTAAAAAAATTCCCCCAGCCATCAACGATTGGTCGGAATGGCGAGCCCCTTTAGGGCGCGCAGTCGTTCCAGAAGTAAAGAAATACCATCGCACTTGATTAGCTGCGGGTTGATAATCAGGTAACACGGCGCCATCAACCAGTGGTAATTGACTGATGGGGATAATTTCTGGGCGCTGAATCTCTGGCAAAGCTGATACCACCGATTGCACCCGCTGTAAACGTTCCGTGGTATCCACTTCATCCATAACTAAAAAATGTGTGGGCTGAACCTGCTGCACAATTTCACTGATTTCCCGTTCACGATACAAATGGATAACAGGGGCTTGCACCACCCCTAACCGAGATAATGCAAACATCAATATCACCGCTTCAATTTCAGTTGGCCACTGCCATACCACCACCGAAGTTGATCCAATACCTTGCTGTAACAACCATGCTGCATGCTGTTCAACCCGTAATTTAAAATCACCAAAGCTCACTAATCTATCAGTAATGGGATCGATCAAAAATATGGAACTCGGATTAGACGCAACCCTTTGTTCTAACAGCTGCCAAAGACTGGCGGCCTTAAGCTGTGGAGCATTACACATAAGTTAGCCCTAACTTGTCAAAATCTGTCATTAACGCTCAGCAACCAGTAGCGGACCAACAGGCAGGCCTTCAACCTCATAAAATTGAGAGCTCCATTTGCGCAGTGCAGTATAAATTTCAAGATCCAATTTAGAAAATAATGGTCGCTGAATAAATTTTTGATGGCGCCAGATAATCGCATCTTCCTCGAACAAATCCTCAGTGTGCGCTGCAGCATCTTTAACATGCTGCGGCATAACATCCGGCGATGCAGGGTCTTTCGGGAAGAAATAAGTTACACGCAAATCCGTGGTTTCATTATCCACTGGCGTTGCAGATAACACTAAACGGCGGTTGAAACCCTGATAAGCAGTACCACCATTTCGGTCACTGCCATGATGATGAAAGATGAAAAATGACAAACCAATACCTGGATTGCGCGCATAAGTCGTCAACGCCACTTCTTTTGTTTTGGGTGAGAGAAACCCCATGGAAGATTTCCATATTGGTCCGCTATTATCAAAGTACAAGTTTTTAGGGTCTTCAGGTGCACCGTGGGTATATTTAAAATGTGAGCTATCTGCCGCATTCTCCACCACCATCTGTGGATGGATGCGCTCACCTGGTTTATAGACGATGGCGCCATTACTATAGGCCGGGTAAAAATCATTGATATCAGCGGGACGTTCATCGTGATCGAACAAATGTGGCAACCAGCCTTCACGCGGAGCACCACCGGTAGGGTCATGCCAAAGAAAGATCATTTCATGCTGTTCTACAGTGTGCCATTTTTTTAATTTTTTATTAATTGTGTGGCCCTCTTCATAAGGGATCAATACGTTGCTACCCCCTATATCAAAACGCCACCCGTGATAAGGGCAAGTCAGGCAGTCGTCCTTCATTTTACCGCCGTAGCCCAAATGTGCCCCCATATGAGGACAATGAGCATCGAATATAGACAGCTCACCCTTGCTGGTACGCGTGGCGACTAAATCTTGGTCGAAGTATTTCATCGGTTTAACCCCGCCAGGGACTATTTCAGCACTCCAACCTACATGGAACCAGCCGGTCGGCTTCATATTTAAATTTTTAATCATGATAAGCTCACTGTTTAAATATTTGACCATTACATAGTTGCGCAACTCGCAGAACAACACATGGCAGTAGGGTAAGTATGAGCAATAGACGGCTATAACAGTAGCTTCAACAACTATCACTAGCGGCCAGTTCGGTATCATTGCTGCCAGCGAGGTCATCGCTTACAATAATTAACCGCTTGAAATAAAAGGCAATGATTGATGTATAGCACACTGCAATTTATCGTAACGCAATTGCATCAGCGGAGCCTGGATACAGCTTCAATTACCGCTAATAGCGGCATAAATCAAGCTGATCTCGATGACCCATGGCCCTTTCTGAGCTACGAACAATACAACGCGCTAGTTGGCAACATTTACCGTCTCACCGACGACCCCGCCATCGGTCTCCATTTAAACAGCTCGTTTAAAGCCTGCCATCTGGGCGTCCCTGGTTATGCTGCACTGACCTGTAATACCTTCGCCCAAGCCAGAAAAGTGATCATGAAATACCGAGTACTAAAGGATCCTTATCTGTTTTTGACCCACTATCTGAATCGCGATAGCTGGACTATTCAATTCTCGGGTTATTATCCAGCCAATGACGCCATTGATCGTTTTTCTATTGAAGGGCACGCGTTGAGAACAGTGCGCTTTTGCCGAGATTTAACCGGACGTGACGATGCTATTAAAGCAGTCACCTTAAGATATGCCCCTCCAGAGTATGCACACCTTTACCAAAAATTTTTACAATGTGACGTAAGCTTTAATCAGCCTGAAAATACGGTTATTTTTAACCACGATATACTAAATCAGCAACTGCCTGCCGCCAACCTGGATATGTTTAACCTCTGCAGCCGCGAATGTGACCTGCGCTTATCACAACTGGATGACGACAACGCCTTTAAAAACAAAGTCTATCAAGAGCTATTTCGAGCACACTCGCAAGATAAAAATACGTTACTTAATTTATACGAAATTTCTAGCCGCTTGTATATTAGCCCGAGAACTTTGCGCAGAAAGCTGGCGAATGAAAACACCACATTTAAAATCATTACTAATGAAACTAGACGCGATCTGGCATTTTATTATCTGGAAAATACTACGCTGACCACCAAAGAAATTGCTTATATGCTCGGTTATAGCTCCGTTAATAACTTCCACCGCGCGTTTAAACAGTGGACTGGCAGCCCAGTATCTTCATTCCAAAAAAATAATATTAGGCGCGGAGAAACAATTTAAACCATATGAGCTAATTCTATTTTATCACGCTGTAACAAACGCGCCGCCATTGTAAATGCAATAAGCGTAACGACACTACTCAAGGTAACCGCCAGCAAAGACAATCGTATCGCTCCAGCCTCTCCATAGTGAGGAGTAAAGGCATCATTCATTATGCCTATCAACAATGGGCCCATACCCAAACCAATAAGATTTAAAATGAACAGATGGATAGCAACTATTAAGGCACGCATTTTGGCCGGCACGATAAACTGCATAGCCGCATAAATGGGGCCACCGTAACAACTAAATACAAACTGCTGCATCACAAACAAACACAATGCCAATACCGGACTATCGGTAAAAATCATCAATACCGTTAACGGCAGTCCTAATATCAATGCTATAACCGGTGTTAATACATACCAATGTAAACCCTTTCGACCAGCATAATCGGCAAACCGACCGGCCATATAAGCGCCGACAATACCACCAAAAAATGCACCAATAGCTAGCCAAGTAGCCAATTCCTGTAATTGTAAATGGTGAACCCTAGAAAAGAAGGGAGCTATCCAAAAAGAAATTCCATAACCTGAAAGCGCATAGAATGCACCGCCTATTTGAATTAAAATCAATGCTCTATTTGTGGCAACAAAGCGTAATGCCTCTACCAAGCTTATCTCGGCCTGGGCTCTAGCTTGTTTGTCCAAACGACCGCGCTGAGGTTCATCAATGGTATATCTTACTAAAACAGCCAATATCAAACCTGGCGCGCCCACAACAATAAATGCCGTACGCCAATCAAAAAAATGTGCGATCCAGCCACCCGCTAAAAAACCCAACATAACCCCAACGGGAATTGCCATAATATAAATCGACAATGCCGTTGCGCGTTTCTCTGGTGGAAAGTAATCAGCTATTAATGAATGTGACGGAGGGGTACAAGCCGCCTCCCCCAAGCCGACGCCTACCCGTGCCAACACCAGCTGCGGGAAATTTTTAACCAACCCACAAGCCACTGTCATAATACTCCAAGCCGTCACTCCAACTGCGATAATCGTGCGGCGATTGCCTCGGTCGGCCAACCGTGCGATAGGAATTCCAGCAACGGTGTATAACAATGCAAAAGCAAAGCCACCCAACAATCCCAACTGCGTATCAGAAACACCCAAGTCGGCTTTGATCGGCTCAATCAGCACAGACAATACGTAACGATCAAGATAACTACAAGTGTAAGTCAACATCAATATAAAAAGAACGTAGCGTGAATAGCCCGGGCTGTAGTTTTTTTCCATTACTTATAAACCACCTTTATAATTTTTATTAACATTGAAACTCGATCCGAGTTAATCAGGAGAGGATGACACACCAAGCTATGCCCTCTATAGAAAAAACTAACTATGAACGAAAAAGCTCCTGACAATAAAGCTGCCAGGAGCTTTGACGTGTAACTAGCGCTTATTAAAAGTTTAACGATACCTCTACACCATAAGTAATAGGATCACCATACGTTCCACTTTTAAAATAGGCATCACCAAAATCAATATTAGTTGTCACATATTCTTCATCAGTAATGTTTTTTCCCCACAGTGTAACTGTGGCCTGATTATAACCACCACCCAATGGAATATCCGCTAACGACAAACGCATATTTAATAATCCGTACCCATCAACTCTAGTACTAATCGGCGATTTACCTGCAGCATGGGGTTGAGTATTAAAGTTACTAATTTTGCTATAATCAAGATGTAGATTAAACAAACCATAACGAGTGCGTAGCAATTGGTAATCCAATACTGCAGAAAATGATCTCTCTGGCGCCTGAGTAAACTTAGCCACATCCGATATGTCAGTTAACTGATTACTGCCAGCGTCAAAAAAATCATATCGCTTATATTCAGGATCTATATAACCATATCCTAGTGATAAGGTAAGATTATCAGTAGGCATAACTAGTAATTCAAATTCAACTCCCGATATTTCAGCTTCACCAGCATTTTCTACAAACGAACTAGCTACCGCCGGATCGAATACGGTAATTTGCAACTCATCATACTGACTAAAAAATGCAGCCATATTAAATTGCACACGATTATCAAGCCAACGAGATTTCAATCCAGCCTCGTAGGCTGATAACAGCTCAGAGTCGTAGGGCTTTTCAAATGCCGCTGGATCATTGGTTTGTGAATCATAACCCCCGCTCCGATAGCCCTCTGAGTACTTACCATAGAGGGTTATATCATCAGATACTGTCCATGATACCGAGGCCATAACTGAAGTGTTGCTATCCAGATCCAACTTGCCGAGATTCGTCGGAGGTATTATATAATCTGCAGGTAATTCATCGTCAAAATCTCCGTATGCGCGCTTAGCCTTTTTAGTCTCTTCTGAATAACGCGCACCAACACTGAAGGTCAACGCGGGTTGAAATGAGGGTACCCAGTCTAGCTGACCGAACACAGCATCTAGTTTATTATCAATACCAGCAAAACTATAAACAGTATCATTACCACCAAATTCACCAAAAACTATTCTCGGCGAATAATAAGTTCCTTCTTCAGAAAAATGATAATAACCAGCAACCCAATTGATGTTTTCGTGCTGGCCGATAATTTGAAACTCTTGTGAAAACTGCTCATAGTCCACTTGCCTGGAGACAGTATAAAAACTGAGATTAGAGCCGTCATAATCGGAAACAGCGTCGGTGTTAAATTTTCGCTTTGCGGTAATTGACTTCAGCGATATGTCGTCAGAGGCTTGCCAGGAAACTGTAAATGCATGCCCCTCAATATCGGCGTAATCTCTATTACCAATATCGGTACTGCCTTCGTCCGGGTAGTCCGATTGAAGATAACTGTATAAGTTGAACCCCGCCGCAGATGCATCTGGGTTAAAAATACTAGACGACGATAAATTCAACAACTGAAACAGCGGCGTGGTATTACGCACCCGTGTTTTATCAAACGAATAATCAAACACTAAGGCATCTGTCACATCGAGTTGCAACGCCACACGGCCGCTTTTAATATCCTGCTCACCAAAATCCCCATCTCCCGCCAAAGGTCGAGCAATAGGGCTATAGTCCAGCGTCGAATTATCAACTAAACCATCACGATTACGCGTGACCAATGACAATTTTGATTTCAACGCACCGATGCCAACACCCATTTCACCGAATGCTGGTAGGTCAATATTTACTTTAGAATAAATTAAGTTATCTGTGCCAAAGCCCAGTTTCAAATCACCACCGAATTCACCGGAGGGTTTTGCACTAATAATACTAACCGCACCACCAATAGTATTTTTTCCATATAAAGTACCCTGTGGACCGCGCAGTACTTCAATACGTTCTATATCCGCCAGATCAAAAATGGCTGCTGTACCCTTTCCGATATAGACCCCGTCAAGGTATAAACCAACAGTACCCTCATTGCTTAAGTTGGTTGGGTTAGGCTGCGAAACACCTCGCATTGACATAACCGCAGAGGTTGAATCACCCTGAGCTTTGTTAATATATAAATTGGGTGTGCCAGTACTAATCGAATGGACATCCGTAATATCCATATTTTCAATATCAGATTTAGTGTACGCAGTAATTGATATAGGTGTGTCTTGAAGGTTCTGCTCGCGCTTCTGAGCGGTAACTACCACCTCTTCTATCCTGCCTGTAGATCGACCGGATGTTCCATCAACATCGGCATGAGCTACCGGCGTTAAAACTGCCAGAAGCGCCGCCAAACGCCCCCATAAACCCGCCTTTTTTTGCTTATCTTTTAT
The DNA here is from genome assembly GCA_041677245.1 of Spongiibacteraceae bacterium. GTDB lineage: Bacteria > Pseudomonadota > Gammaproteobacteria > Pseudomonadales > Dasaniaceae > Oceanicoccus. Next base: position 7,936 of record JBAYQJ010000037.1, read on the forward strand.
CATTTTATCATTTTATTATTCCCATTATGGCTATTTTCACGCTCCAGTGAGACCGTCAAAACACCATCATTATTTAAATCACCATGAATGCCCGTATTTTTTAACAAAATAGTTAATGCGCTCCGAACGGAATAATTACCGACAACCGGTTGTGCGTAAATATTTTGCAACTTGTCATGAGAGAACAGCAGCGGTGTGTTTGACTGCTGAGCTAAACGACGCAAAGCAATATCAACAGGCATAGCCGAAATATTAAAACTAAATATCTCACTGCAATATGCTGTCGTTGATAGTACGAGCTGCGCCAAAGCGCAAACAGCCAATAATACGAAACGACGTAAATAAAGCTGCATCGACTCTCTTCCACACAGATAAAAATTTTTCGAGCTCAACATTAAGCCCAAAAAAAATTTAGCCATGTAATAACAAGACTTATGCAATGCTTAAAAACCGCCATTGTTTGGGAAAAAATATTTTTAATTATTAGTTTTACGCGATAAATAAACTAAGTTATCGCCAACATTTTCGACATGTATACCAAATGATTTTTCTAGTGTAGATAGCATCGCCCTGGTTTCCCCTGTAGGGAAATAACCACCGACTCTTATATCTTTAATTGCTGGATCTAACACTACAATTTTAATCGCACTATAACGATTAATCTCATTTAAAACATCTTCCATACGATCATGATTAAAGTCCAACATACCAGTACGCCAGGAAAGCTTCTTTTTTAATTGCTCCGGGTCAATATTTTCAACTCCAATCAGATCACTGTTGATAGAAACGGTATTCTGTACAAGGACTTGTTGGCCTTTCGCCAACAAACCCAGTGATTTTGCACCATTCAATTGGTCATTAGAAAGAGCATTATTATCGGAACCACTAGCCAGCGATGACAATTCAACCGTGCCCTCCGTTACCGTTACATCGACACTATTATCATCCTTCAAATAAACAGTAAATGCCGTACCGACAGCTCTAATTGCCACGTCACCAGCCAACACCACGAAGGGCTTATCAGCATTAGCTTCCACTTTAAAATAGGCCTCGCCGACCAACCTAACCAATCGTGATTTATCAGTGTAAACGACTTGAGCTTTGGTACGTGTATTCAATAACAGCGTAGAGCCATCAGGTAAACCTACATCTTTTGTCTCCCCTAATGTTGTTACGTAATGGGCCTCTTCCATAGAGTCAACTGGAAAATTCAGGGGATAAATTCCACCACCCCAAACTAAACCTAAAACCAGCAGCACCAAACTAAAAGCGACAGCACCAAACCTCGCAGAAAAACCAAAATCAAACCATGATGTATGACGATTATTTAAAGCCGACTGGGTTTGAGGCTTAACAGATAAGCTTGGCTCAGAAAAAACAAGGTCAGCAACCAAACTATCAATCTCACCCCATAATTCAGCAATACGTAAAAATTCTTTCCGGTGAAATTCACTTAACGCCAACCATGCACTAAGTTCAGTTCGTTGCGCCGAAGTAAGTCCTCCTCCATCCAATCGAACGACCCAGTATCTGGCCTGCTCAGATACCAATGCAGGATTCTTTATTTGACGAGTACCTATATTAATAATATTCAAGTTCATCCCTTCACTTGTTTCGAATCAATAGTCAAGATTTTGGGATTATTTTGTTCATTTTCAACTGTGTTTTTTCCTTGCACATAGTCATCATATTTTTTAACACCTTTGATCAAATGCTTTTCAACGGTGCTTATACTAATATTAAGTTGACGAGAAATTTCTTTATGAGAAAACCCAAACGCCTTCCTCATTAAAAAAACCCGCCGACACTGCGGCGGCAAAACCTCGATCACCGACTGATAAAATGCATCTAACTCCTGTTGCTCCTGCAAGCCCTCCTCAATATTAGACTTACTATCAACAACGTCTAATTTTGAAAACTCATCAACACAGTTGATAATCTGGCGTGATTTTTTTGTAACCTCTGACAGCGCAAGATTTTTTGCAACTTTATAAAGAAAAGATTTAGGTGACCGTATCACCGTCTTTTTATCGGCCCGAGAAGCCCTAATATAAGCCTCCTGCAGTACATCTTCAACGTCTTCTTTGCACAAAAGAAAACGCAACAAATACTGCTTTAATTCCGATTCTATACTAATAAATGTTGCTAATATTTTCGACATGAATACCTTTACCACAGTGATCTATTTAGGACCTGACATCAGGAATGCGGGTAAGGTATTGCTCAAGACCTGGGGGAATAGGTTTTTTACCAGGATTATAGAACGGCGAAAAAACCCGTAATGTTTTCATTCTGTAAGCTTTTCCCAAAACTTTTTTCAATGCTTTTTCTCGCTGATATGACTGCTCCAGTTGCTCCGGTGTCATAGTCTCTCTATCAACGCTAATTAAGTAGTCGATGCATTTTTTGGTATGCTTTCCAATATGGATTAATGCAGCTATATAACCATACACTCGATAAAAATAACCGTTAATAATTTTATTAAAAAAACCTTTACAATAAAGCGCCCTATAGGTTTCAAAGCACACTTCTCGATGTTCAAACTCTTCGGCTAAATGCCACTTCCATAGTTCAACCGCTACTGAATCAGCATCATCCCAAAGGTGTTTAAGATCGACAAATAAATTTTCCGCGCCGGCACTCCCCATCGCCTCAAATCCTTCACTGTACGCAAGATTAAATTTTAACGACTTATTCACCAAATAATCGTCATAATCTGCTTTGTATTTCACCTCTATGGCTTTAAGCCCTACATAGCCATGTTCATGAAGTATTTTGTTGAACGCAATATGCTGCTGACAATGTTGATTTTCCTGTTTAATAAAAACATCGATATCACTGAGCAATTGTTTATTATCCGGCGCTAATAACTTCCTTGCCTGAATCATCACCTTCACTAAAAAAGGTTCAATATGGGCAGGTACTGTAGACAAGGCATTATAGCGCTGGGCGAACTCAGGATTTTTAGCCCAATGTACTTTAAACGTTGAAAAATCAAACTTGGGATAGCGAGGCTTCATTATTAATCCTTATTATAGGTCGATATGTAGCAGCCACCTTTCTACAAAGGTGCTGCCTACTAATAGGACTAATGAAAACCTATAAAACCGCTATTGCGACTGTAAATTAATCAGATATTTTTAAATATCCAGATAATATTTTTAGCACATCCTAATTCAGGAATCAGCCTATAATCGACGAGTCCTCTAATAACAATCAATCCGAATCGTGCTCAAGATCAAACACCGGATAGCTTCCTAATGGTAAAAGAATCACTGCACCCACTACCAGTAATACTACATTGACGATTAACACCACGTCATAGCTACCAGTTTGTTGATATAACATCGCAACTGCTGTCGGCGCCAAGCAGATACCTGCGGCAATAACCCCCATTTGCAAACCAAATAACCGAGCGTAATCACGCATACCAAAATATCTGGCAATCAAAAATGCGGCCAGATCAAACTCCGCCCCAGCACCAATACCAATTAGAGCAATACTGACCAGTAATAGAGCCGTACTGCTGTCTACTGTTCCGAGTAAAAAACAGCCAAGAGCCGACATCAATATCACCACAAATGCCACACCTGGCGCCCACAGGCGATCGACTAAAAAGCCGACAGAGAGCCGACCCGCCACTAAAGAAACACCAAACACACTAAATAACTGACTCGCCTCAATGGCCGAATAACCTTTATCGATCAACATAGGCACAGCGTTGATCAAAACCACCATAATAGCTGCTGCTACCAGTACCATTGAAAAATTAATAACCCAAAATCGCCAGCTACTAACCCCCTGTGAATAGCTAAAACCAAGCATTGAGACAGTCTCCGCAGGTGTTTTTTGTGTAGTACTTTTAGCCTGAGAAGGTGTGTCAATCAGCCAAAAATAAGCCAACGGCAACGTGATCACCACAGGTAACACCGCCAACAGCAAAAACCCTGCACGCCAGCTCCACCAATCGATGACTATTGTAATCATGTAGGGCAAAACTACCCCCATAAAGCCAGAGCCTGATAAGATTATCGCCAAGGCCAAACCACGATTTTTTTCGAACCAGAGATTTATTACTTGCGTCCACGTCACTTGCAAAGTGCCCACGCCAGCAAAAGTTAACAACATGAAACCGAAATAAAGCAACCAAATAGAATCACCTAATTTATCCAGCTGCGAAAGCAATACGAAGGCAGCAAACAAACCTAAAAATGACAATATAGCTACTGGCCTGATACCGTATCGACGATTTAACCAACCGGCTAATTGTGCAGAGAAAATACTGCCAAACGTTAAGAAACTAGTAGTGGCCATGATCTCACTTCTATCCCAATCGAAGGCTTCTTGCAGTGGAACAACCAGGGTACCAAATCCATACAATGGTAGCACTGCAGCGGAGGTTGCCACACCAAAAAAAGCTAATAGTAGTATTTTCCAGCCACGCGCAAATTCATTTATTCTCTTCACTATTACTCCTGATCTACATTTATTTTCATGGTTATAGCCAGTCCGTATACAGACGATTTAATTTTTACAACTCCAGCAAATAATTTATTATCAGCTGCGAAACATCAATAGGCGTAATATTGCTCACTATGCTATACGCTTTAATAACCCCACCGCCAAAAATCAATTAATAGCTGAAGGTATCACAATATTCTCGAATTCGGTACTGCCAATTGCGTTATCACCGAGAGCACAGTCACTGAAAATTTAATCGAAATACTCGCCATTACTGAAAAATACCCATCCATAAAAAAAGGGATCAGCATGTTGCTGATCCCTTTTTTATTAACATCGACTCACAACATTAGAAATTATAACGTGCTCTAATACCGTAGTAAGCCTGTGCATTACGAGATGTTCTGGTCAACACTCGACCTTGGGTATTTTCTGCAGCACTCCTAGATGAGGCAAAATACTCATCGGTAACGTTTTTCCCAAAGACTGACAATGAATAACGACCTTCGTGATCTTCAATACCAAAAACCACATCCAATAACCCGTAGCTATCTTCAACGTTCTTAGGGTCATAAATTAATGAATGTTGAAATTCATCCTGCCAAGTATACGTTGTAACCATATAAGCAGAAAAAGGCATTGAATCTAGCGCGAAATCCAGCCTGGCTGAAATATTGTAGCTCAACTCAGGCGCAGCAATCATGTTATTACCCTCAACATCCTGAGAACCAGCAACACAACCTTTGGCTACTGTTTGACCAGGATAGCAAGGCTGAATAAGATCCTGAATTTCCGTATCCAAGTACACCATTGCAGCATCTAGGGTCAGCATCTCCGTAGCTGCCCATGAAACATTACCTTCAAAGCCTACTGTTTCCATATTACCAGCATTCAGTAATACACTTTGAACCGTTCCAGGTACTAATGCAGAAGACTGTATGTCCGTTAGTTCTTGCCAGAAGATTGCCGCGTTCAATTGCACGCTATTGTCAAACATCACGCCTTTGACACCAAGCTCAACTGCGTGAGAAACAGAAGGGTCTAAGCTGTAATTATCTGGTGTAGAAGCTCGGCTTAAATTACCTGCCGCCCCCACAAATCCTCGCGATACCGATGTATACACACGCAGCTCTTCATTCATATCCCAGTTTAAACCTAAACGACCAGTCCAATTTTCCGAACGATCTTTTTTCTTGAAAACCTGATTATCAACCAGCCCCAACGCACCTACAGGGGCAAGACCGTTATCCTCCAAAAATTTAACGAAAGGCAGTACCGTATCTAAATCGATATAGACATTTTCATCATCTAGCACAACACCACCAGATCCTACAGGGCTGCGATATGCTTGCCGATTCATATCAACTGTCAGGTCCTCAACGGTCCAACGTAAACCACCAAAAACAGATAAAGTATCAGTTATCTGGACAGTCATATCTCCGAAAATTGCGCCTCCTTTCCAGTTACCTTTACCAGTACGTGGATCATTAATAATTAAACCCTGTGATGGCACATAAGTAACGATCTCAGCAATAGACGCCTCGTCTGTATCGCTATAATAAACACCAGCAACCCAATCCATTGTATCGGTTACTCCCTCAAAGCGTAATTCTTGACTGAAGTACTCCAGATCAAACTGTATTGGCTGACTATTACCTAATGGACTTAAATTGGTCCGAAGAGCAAAGGTCACAGGTAGGTCACCATCATTTGTTACGCTACTAGGTGAATATTCAATATCCAGTGCCGATTGTATTTGATATTTACGATATCCCGTCAGCGACTTAAAGATAAGCTCATCATTTATCTCAACCGTTAGATCAGCAACAAAACCATGGTTGCGAATATCCTGTTCACCGGGGCCGTCTTGTGCAGTTTTAAAAGGGTCATCAATAATTTTTTTCCCCGCGGCTAAAGCAGCAGCAAATTCAGGCGTCCCCATACCTGCACCACCACCCAGATACCCACCTAGAGCAGCGGTTCTTAAATTGCCTACATAATTCAAAGCCCCATCAGTTGCTGGATCCAGACCATGACCACTTTCAGCCTCAGCCACCGTAGCCACAGCAGTAGCATCCGTATCGCGGTATTCACCCGTTAGCAATAGATTTATACTATCCGTGAAATCAATAGCCAATTTACCCAATACTGCCGAGGTACGCTCACCACCAAGTTCTTCCCCATTGAACACATTTTCTATATGGCCTTCACGGTCTTTATGCAAACCAGAAAGACGACCACGTACGTTATCAGTCAGTGGCCCGCTAACTGTCAACCGAGTAATATATTCATCATCCGTTGTAACAGTTTGCTCTGCGTAACCTTCAAAGTCATAAGTAGGTCTAGCACGAATCACACTGATTGCACCCGCGATAGAGTTACGACCATACAAGGTACCCTGAGGACCGCGTAATATTTCTACCCTTTCAATATCACCCAAATCAGAAACAAATTCAGCAGTGCGACTTAAAGGCACATCATCCACAACAAATGACACACTGGGCTGAATACCACCCTCGTATGCGTAGGTGCCGATGCCACGAATCGCAAAGCTCGACGAAGATGCATTAAAGCCCTCTTGAAATGTGAGTGAAGGTGATGACATTGCCAGGCTAGTAGTATCATTGATCGCATTAGTAGTGAGATCATCCCCTTTCAACACGTCCATAGAAATCGGTACATCATTAATATTTTGCGCGGTTTTTTGGGCAGTAACGATCAGCTCTTCAAGTACTGCAGCACTAGCGGAAAGCGGTACCATTGCCACCGCTGTAGCCAGTAACGTATGTTTAAACAATTTTGTTTTTGTTAACATTATTTTCCCCTCTGGTTTAAAGTTTTATACATACTTCTTTTAAAAAAGAATTTTTTATTACTATAAAGTACTCATAATATGGACTATCAAGGTCCACTATTACCCACTTTATCTTGACCAGTGCCACCCTACTTGTTCCAGAGTAAAACTGATTCGCAGATTAAATTTGCGCTGACAATGCTTGAATAATTTCAGCACTTGAAGCTACGTTAGCAAAAAGCGGTAACGTATTTTTAATACTAAAATCGTGGGTTTCAGCACTGGCACCAGCGATGCAATCTTCAGCAACAATTACCTGGTAACCTAAATCCGCTGCACATACCGCCATGCCTGGAATCGCAATATTGCTCGACACTCCAGCTAATATAAGCGTAGTAATACCACGATGTCGTAGCAGACTATCAAAGTCAGTACCATTAAATGCAACCAGACTAAAGCTACGCTCGTGGACGACATCACCCTGGTGTGGCTGTAATTCAGCTACCGGATCCACATCGTCACTGCCTACTAACATGCCACCCATTTTGGCAGTGCGAGCAACAATAACATTGGTCATGGGAAGGTCGGGGTAACCCTTGTTATGAGCAACATGCGCGTGAACTACTGTTTGCGACATACGTCTAAATTCGACGGCGAGGCTAGCGATTTTACTGACAATACCGCGCTCTTCAACTTGATCAACTAAACCAGAAAAAGCAGATAATTCACGTTCAATAACCCCGCGCTGGCATTCACTAATTATCAACGCCGCTCTCGTGTTTTTATTAAGTCCTCGCATACATCCTCTAAACTATTTCTTTTATTATGGCGAATATACAGTGGGCAACATGAGGATATTATGTCCGCTGATAATCGACTGAATAAACTAATACTATGTCAGTTTATAAGAAAGGTAAACTCTTTGTAGGAAATTTTATTTTAAAAATACTTCGACAATAACTATTTCTTTATTTATCAGCACCTTAGTAAATTTTGGTCGCTATAATACTTTCAATTGGATTACAACGTAGGTTTAGGGCAAAAGCTGCCAACATTGAAGGCAAGGTATTGATACCTTAAGGCGGCGCCAATCCGTCCAAAGAATAGCCGCGCATGACGAAATTAGCACTTAATAAAGCGTAATAATTAGGGGATAGTTAATAAGATTTTCAGAAAAAATTTTAAAACGTAGTTTTTGACGAAGGCCGTGTTGTCATTATTCATTCACCCCAAAGAGCTAATGAATAATACTAATAAACATCCGTATTACTTTATAAATGATACGTTCGATGATGAAGGGGATACATTAAAATCACTGGTTAAGGATTGTATTGGCATCAACACACCATGCCAGGTCTTGCATCTATACTGCTGCAAGACCTGGCATACGCACATGGCTAGAAACCAGCGGTATTACAGCCGTTCGAATAATGCAGCAATACCTTGACCGCCACCAATACACAAACTTACCACTGCATAGCGACCACCAATACGTTCCAACTCATACAGTGATTTGATGCTAATAATCGCACCTGTCGCACCGATGGGATGTCCAAGTGAAATACCACTGCCGTTTGGATTTACTTTTTCAGCAGGCAAATCTAATTGCTGCACAACGGCCAAAGCTTGCGCTGCAAAAGCTTCGTTCACTTCATAAACATCGATATCATTAACGCCCAACTTATTACGCGTCAATATTTCACGGATCGCAGGAACAGGGCCAATACCCATAATTTTTGGATCAACACCAACAACGGCGTAATCAACCAGTTTTGCCATAGGTTTAATGCCTTTCGCTTCACTGGCCTCTCTATCCATTAACACCAAAGCCGCTGCCGCATCGTTAAGACCGGAAGCATTGCCAGCAGTGACAGTACCGCCCTGCTTGAATACCGGTTTCATTGAGGCTAGCGATTCAACCGTACAACCAAAACGCACGTGTTCATCTTTATCAAAAACCGTTATCTTGCCACGATTATTGAGCTCTACGGGTAAAATCTGACTATTAAAATACCCATTTTCTAACGCATTTTGTGCGCGATTATGGCTGGATACAGCAAGGCGATCCTGATTTTCTCTAGAGATTGCATATTTTTCAGCAACATTCTCAGCGGTTACGCCCATATGAATATGGTTAAAGGGGCAATTCAAAACTGCCACCACTGGATCTACCGTAACACCATCCCCCATCCGCTGACCAAAACGTGCTGTTGGGAGATGATACGGCGCTGTCGACATGGACTCTGCACCACCCGCAATAACTGTATCGCAGATACCCAGTTGGATTTGTTGTGCCGCTGTTATAATTGCTTGTAAACCACTACCACATAAACGATTAAGAGTTAATGCGGGGATATGCTCCGGCAAGCCTGCATTGATTGCAGCAACACGTGCCATGTACATATTTTGGGCATCTGAATGAATAACATTACCAAATACACAGTGACCAATTGACTCAGGGTCAATACCAGCGCGACGTACGGCCTCTGCCACCACTTGACTGGCCAATGCCGCCGGTGCATGATTTTTTAAACTACCACCGTAGCTTCCCACCGCTGTACGCACACCACTGACTACAACCACTTCACGTTTGTTCATAAAAACCCTTCAATTTTCTAATGACTATTTTCACAGCTAGTGTTGTAGGTGTATAACACTTTACACCAGACTAACCCCATACAAAGACAACAGCGCCCATTGGGCAACAGATTAATAGGAAAAATGCCTATTTGAGCTTTTCTTGCCATGATTCGGCAATACTACACCATATGTATAAGCCGAGACAGACCAAAAATACTGGCCAATAAGTCTCAGAAAACCTGTTGTATATACCCGCAGCAACGCTCGCCCCTAAGCCATAAGAAATTAGATGTGTACGGAAGCTTCTGTAGTTCTTTCTGTAGTTCTAAGGTGACGCTATAACTGTACGTTCTATAGACAAAGCATCAGCTGACCAACCATGATCTGTATATTGGCGAAAATCGTATTAAAATACTTAAAAGAAAGGGACTCGTTAGGTATTTTTTTTGGCAGCGAGAAGCTTAGATTTCGCCAGCCTTATCTCTGATCCACTTGCTGTTACTATCCGTAACTGAGTATTAGTCATTATTTTATCCACTTGTTGATAACTTTAAAATTTCAGCCATTTAAGACCTTGTTTTCGGCATGCCTAAACCGCGCTCAGAAATAATACTGCGCATAATTTCACTAGTACCACCGTAAATGGTGGTACCTATAGATTGACGATAACCCAGCTCTATATGGCCGGCACCATGACGATCTTCAAATAGGGACCAAGGAGCAGCTAAATCCATTAGCTCAATTGAGCTTTTTAAATATGCTTCAGTCGTAAATAGCTTGGATACAGGACCAACATGGGCTCGGTCTGCCACCTTATTAAAGGAAGCCCATAATGAACGATAACAAAGTACTTTAGACACCTCATGAATAGTGGCAATTTTTGCTAACCGCAACCGTGTGTCAGCAGTTTCAATGACTTTTTTACCGTTTTTGCTGGTGTTTTGTGCCCAAAATATAGCCTGATTCAACATGCTTTGGAAATTGAGACGATATTGATCAGCACCGCCGTGTTCCATTTCCATCGCGTGCAACATAACTTTTAAGCCGCCATCGACATCACCCAAACGATATTTATCTGGCACCCTAACATCTTCCATGTAAGTGATATTTGTACGCTCATCTTGCAAGGTATGCACTGGCTGAATTTCAATGCCTGGAAGATCAATTGGCACTAGAAAAATTGTGATACCGCGATGCTTGGGTTTCTCAGGATCAGTGCGAGCTAACAAGAACATATATTTCGCCAGATTACCGCTGGTGGTAAACATTTTCTGGCCATTAATAATCCAGTCATCGCCATCTTTAACAGCACGGGTTTTTGCCGCGTAAATATCAGAGCCACTGGGAGGTTCCGAGAAACCTAGGCAAGCCAGTGCGTCCCCGCGACTAAACTCACCTAGCACTTGATCCTTTACATCTTGACGGGCAAACTCCATTACCCCAAAAGCCACCTGATTGGTAACGGGGCCAGTTATACGCTCCCACCCATAATCCTCTAACACCTCATTCAACGCTGCCATTTCATAAGGACTTGCATCGCGGCCACCGTACTCTTCCGGCCAATGTGGATAACGTAAACCTGCCGCACACAGTTTCTTACTAAAGGCCTCATCATAACCTGCAACGGAGTGATGGGCCTTTGCTTTAAGCTCTTCGGTCATATTCTCTTCAAAGAAAGTCCGAACCTCGTCGGCCATTTTTTCGGCGCCCTGACCAAGACTAAAGTCCATCTCAACGATACCCACGTCGGGTATAGACTGCTCTTCATCACTCCAAAGGCGATTGCCAATATGCTTCAGGGTTTCCTGCGGATCACCAGCTAACAGCGGGAATGCCTTGGCACGGCGATAATATAATTGGATATCGTATTCCAAAGACACGCCGTAACCACCAAATGTATGTAGCGCTCGAGAACAAGCGCGAGCACTTGCGTCTGCCGCCCACCAGAAACCCATCGCTAAGATAGCTGCAGCATCTTTATGACCTGAAGCGGCGGCCCATAGGCCACGCCACACCAAAAATTGCATACCTTCGACATCTGCCAAGGAATCAGCCAGCGGATGTGCAATACCTTGATAAGAACCTATCAAATGACCAAACTGTACACGCTCACAGGCATACTCAGCCGCTAATTTAAGCGATTGACGACTCAGGCCAACGAGTGCTGCTGCCGTCAAAACTTTCCATTCTTCTACTGCCTTTAAGAACTCTTCTCGCGCAGTAACGCCTTCCGCCAGTACTGTTTTCTGGATATTAGCCGTGTTTACCTGGCATAAACTGTGTCCGGCACAGCCCATATTACGGCTCACCTCTTTGGAGAATCCACTGAGCAGTACAACCTTATCGCCTTCAAGCGCCAGAACACCCTCTGCAACACTGGCCCAAGGCACCACCTGTATATCCCCATCGATGATTGCCTGTGGCATCAGCGTTATCAAATGGCCACTGACTACTTTATCGCTGAGCGCACGAGCAAGATCGCTATCTAACATACTCACCATGCGATTAGCAGGAATAGCTTCGATTAAAGGCGTTGATGCGATGTACCGTCCATGTTCTTCAGCCACAAGCGAAACATCTAACAGTGGCATTTCTAATCCACCCGCGCTTTCCACAACTCTCATCAATGGAAATCCCAACTCAACCACCTGGCTCCACAGCTGAGTATCAAATCCATGGGCTTTTTCCGCTTCACGGATGCGCTCAGAGGTAGATTCTTTTTGAAACAGCTTTGCCGCTGTCTCCTGAATCATTTTTTGGTCATCGTTTAATTCAAACTTCATGTTATCGTCTCAATAGATCATTCACTTAAGAAGAGTAGCGGCCCCTTAACTCAACTTTATTTACTTTACCTGTTACTAATTTAGGTAGCTCATCAACAACAATAACTTTTTTGGGTTTTTTATAGCTGGCGATCAATTTTTTACAGTGTTCAATAATGTCTTTTTCTGTAACCATGCACCCTGCTTTTGCCACAACAATAGCAGCAACACTCTCACCCCATTTAACATCGGGAATACCAATAACAGCGCATTCTGATATAGATTGGTGTTGAATGACGGCCTCTTCCACTTCACGAGAATAAATGTTTTCGCCACCAGAGATGATCATGTCTTTTTTACGATCGACCAAATATAAAAATCCATCTTCATCGATACGCCCCATATCACCCGTGTGAACCCATCCATCGCGTAATGTTTCAATCGTGGCGGCGCTGTTATTCCAATAACCCCTGAACATAGCACCACTGCGAGCAATAATTTCACCGGCCTCGCCCATAGGAACTTCATCACCATCGTCATTTACAATTCGTGCCTGCAAATTAGGATAGGGCTGCCCCACCGACATTAGCTGCTTACGTTCAGCCTCCGTACCTTCCGGTTTATGTTGTTGAGAGGATAAGCAAAACATACAAATTTCTGTTTGCCCAAAAAGGTTTACAAAACCACAACCTTTAAACACCTCAATAGCCTTACGCAGTACTGTCGATGGCATAGGTGCTGCCGAGTAGATAGTGGTTCGTACACTACTCAGATCGGCATTGGCAATATCTGGTTGTTCCAGCAGCATTTGCACCATCGTAGGTGCTAACAATAAAATCGTCAGCTTATCCTTTTCAATCGCTTGGACAACTTCAGCCGGATCATACTGTCGATACAAATAACAAGTGCCACCACGAACATGTTGTGAACCGCCAATCACTAAACCACCCAAATGAAACATGGGCATTACAATCAACGTTCGATCAGTTTGTTGCATATCACACAACCAAGCATCAACCTGCATCAATTGACGCATTTCACGGTGGCCCCAAATACACCCCTTGGGTCGACCGGTGGTTCCACTGGTATAAATCAAACAAAAAATATCTTCTTCACGCGCTCGACACGGAGGACCCTGATCATCACCAGCGGCGATAAATTCATCGTAGCTGATCGCCCAAGATGAAAATCCACCGATGCAAACGTAGAGCTCCACACTTTTTAGCTCGCCACGCAAACCATCGATGATATCCAAGTACTGCTCTTCAAAGATCAGAACTTTAGGAGCGCCGTCATTAATGATCCAAGAGAATTCAGGAGCAGCCAGCCTAAAATTTACTGTTGCCAGTACAAATCCTGCCCATTGAGTAGCCGCAATCACTTCACCATACTCAATGGAGTTCATTGCGAGAATACCAACGCGATCCTGATTTCTAACGCCATTTTTATAAAGAGCGGAGCCTAATTTTTTTGCACGCCGTAGTAATTCTCCGTGAGTTATTTCTCGATTCCCTTGTACATAAGCAGGATGATTTTTGTGCCATGATGCATTACGTTCTAAATCATCGGCAAAAGATAAAGACGGATAACCGTGCATGAGCAATCTCCTATGCTTTTGTCGTTGCGTCTTGACCGATTTTGTTTGCGCACTGATCTAGATGCCAATCACTGCTACCAAAACGCTCTTCCAGAACTAACATCGCTTTGTAGTGATGACCTACGGCAAATTCCTCTGTGGTTCCGATACCGCCATGCAATTGAATGCCTTGCCCAGCCACCCAACGGGCTGATTTACTGATTAATACTTTCGCGCCAGATACTGCTGCGCGTCGTTCAATGGGATCATCAAACAAGGACAGTGTACGTAACAAAATAGAGCGAGCTTGTTCAGTTTCTACCAGCATTTCTGCAAGTCGATGCTGCAATGCTTGAAACTGAGCTAACGGCTTACCATATTGTTCACGCTGCTTTAAATACTCAGCCGTCATGTCCATCACGGTCTCCATACTGCCTACAGCAGCAGAACAATTGGCGACTATACTCAAATCAAATGCTAGCTCAAGCGCTGCAGTAACAGCTGCACCGCGCAGGACTACTGCATCTTTTTCTACTGAGACATTTGAAAAAGTAATGTCTGCTGCACGAGTTCCATCAATTACTACATAGCTATTACAACGAATACCTTCTGCTTCAGAAGGAACTACTACCACCACCTGCTCACCATCCAATTTGGCAGTGACCAGCAACTGATCCGCAACGTGACCGAAATACACATACCGTTTAGTGCCGTTCAATACCAGTTCACCGGTTTTAGCTGTAAGTGTTGCATCAATCGTCGTTTCAAACTCAGAACGACCTCCGGGTTCAATATGTGCTAATGCTACAATCGCTGCACCGGTACCAATACGGCTCAGCAAATCCAAAGACTTGGTATTATTACTAGCGCTGGACAGCACCGACGCGCACAGAATAGACGTATCGATAACAGGCTCATTAATCAGACCACGCCCCAATTGCTCCATTAATAGCGATAACTCGATTACACCCCAACCCAAGCCATCCGCCTCTTCAGGCAAGGAAAGCGCCAACCAGCCCATATCTGCAAAATTCGCCCACCGATCTCGCGAGAAACCTTCATCTGTTGCTGACACCTTGCGGCGGAGCTCCAAGTCAAAAGTTTCTCGAACGTAACGGCCAGCGGCATCAACTAGCATCCGTTGTTCATCATTCAATTCAAAATTCATTTTTTGGCTTCCGCTTTATAGTTCAAAGGCAACTTTAGCAATAATATTTTTTTGTACTTCCATCGCTCCACCATAGATTGTGAAAGCGCGCAAATACAATGCATCTGAAGTCACGCCCGGTACGTAATCTGGCCAGAGAGGATCGTGAGAATTTGCTGCAAAGCCCTGCTCTCGTGTATAAAGTCGTAGAGCTTTTTGCCCCAGAGCACTAAACGCCAGCTCAGACAGTTTCTGCTGCAAAGCAGAGCCTCGAACTTTTAAAACGGAGGCTCGTGCAGCCCCATTGTAATTAGAAGGCGCGTCATAAAGGACGCGTAACACTGACCACTCTAAAGCCTCAACTTCCATTTCTAACAACGCCAACTCCCGCAAAAAAATACGGTCCTCGATTAGCGGCTTACCATTTTTTATTTCACTGCGAGCAATCCGTTTGATGCGCACCAGATCGGTGTAAGCCTTCTCAATTTCGGCGCTTGAAGTTCTCTCATTGCCCAACAAAAATTTAGCTTGAGTCCATGCACTTCCAGGCTCACCGAGCATCGCGGACTTAGGCACACGAACATTATCCAAAAATACTTCAGCGGTAGATACATCACCGTTAATCATAGTAATAGGTCTAACTGTGACACCGGGTGCGTCCATAGGGACAAGCAACATGGAAATACCAGCCTGCTTTTTGACGGTTGGATCAGTTCGGCATAAAAAGAACCCCATTTCGGAGTAATAAGCTTCAGTGGTCCAGAGTTTTTGTCCATTAATGACATACTCATCCCCATCAAGCACCGCCTTTGTTTTAAGTGCAGCCAGATCTGAACCCGCTTGAGGCTCAGAAAACCCCTGAGCCCATTGCTCTTCGCCAGAGAGTATTTTGGGAAGATAGCGCGCTTTCTGCTCATCGCTACCATAGGTATATAGAACAGGACCAATTAAACGAAGGCCCTGCCAGCGTAATTCTGGCGCACCGGCTTTTTTACATTCCATTTCAAAGATGTGGCGTTGGATGACATCCCAACCCGGCCCGCCATACTCCTTTGGCCATGCGGGAGCTGACCAACCTTTTTCGTGCAGAACCTTATTCCACCAGCGGCGGTCATCTTCATCAGGTGGGTGCATACCAACACGAGAGCGGCGTACCACATCATCTGTTAGATTCTTTTCAAGAAAACTCCTTATTTCTTGCCGAAAAGATTCCAGCTCTGAGTCAAAGAATAGGTTCATTATTACGCCTCAATATTATTAGGCTCTATGCCTCGGCCTTAGCCAATTGCCTTAATCGAAATAGTTACCGCTCTTACCTAATAGCAAGATGAGAGTAACAATATAACAATTAGCTAACTAAATGTCAGTTATAATTTTATACTCATCACTTATCTTTGTCGAATGACTCCATTAATTTTTATAAAATCAGGCTAAACCCTGCTGACTGCGTAACATAAAAAGGGTTAACCCTTACTTCTGAGGTAGAATCGATATATAGGTATAATTTGTATTGATAATACTATTGCACACCGAATCCAGCCGCATCAAAACTCGGTGTTAACACAGCAGTTATAACTGTTGGACCAAGGTTCTAAATCGCCGAATCATAGAATTCAGAAATGCTATTGCCACTTGATTAAATCCGCATCGTTTTCAGGGACTGATTCGTTAATGTATTGCTTTAAAATTCTCTCTATCTGTCATGGTATTAAGCCGTTGGCCGATCAACTCCTCTATATCATTTAAGCATTGCTCCTCATACCAACGACCATAATGGGCATGGTTGAGCAAATACTTTGGAATAGCAGACAAAAAATCTCTCTACCAATAGAAATGCCTGAACGTGGTCGGTGGCTAATTTCAAGCAGCAGCTTCTCAATGGATATATTTTCAATAGATGCATCATGGGGCTCTGGCACTACCAGATCATGCTCTAGTTCTAGGCTTTCCAGTTCGGCCATAACCTCACATCCTCTTCTGGAAATAGGGACCATCGCCAAAAACCTCCAACCCTGTACTCTCCGATTTGTTGAGACCCATCAACATATCGAGCAAAGGCGAGGAAACTAACTGCAGGATAAGCAATAAAGATAATTCAATACCGCTAACCTTTGACTAGTGGCGGCATGAGGGTGACGTCCGTGGAAACAAAAAGGGTCTTCAAAAATATCACCGGTATGGGCAATATCCAGATCAACAATAGCGGTAATCTCTTCATCTTCCTTTAAAAACTGACCACAATCGCCCGTCAAGAAGCGAGCCTTGGTCCTGTATTGCGGGATATTGCAACGAAGCCAGGAAGCAAAAAACTCTAAACTCGCATCAATAACATCCTCTTTCCTTGTCCTAGTGTGTATTTACACTCAAACAAGCCAAGTGCAATGCATGAACAGTTTCAGGATTGCCACATTCCGCTACAGAAAAATCAGCAGCGGGACTTTAATGTATCTGTGCCAGCACCTGCATATAACTTTAAGGAATTAATTGTGTATTTTATATAATTTTTATTATTATTCCTGCCCACTTAGCTAACACTTCTCTCCGTAACCGGCCCTAATGTCCGATACCAATCTCTTGAAGATATAACGCTTATTAGAACAACACAACCAAACAAGCAATGTGTCTGGGTAATAATCTCCATTAACTTCCACATAGGGAAGTATTTCTACCGCTGATACAACACAAAAGAGAACTGACGACGATGTTTGGATATTCGGATTCTATAAACCTAAAACACTACGCTCACATACATCCAATTAAAAAAGGCCGCTTTTATTCTAGCTAAGAATTCCATGACTGATTACAGCTCTAAAAATAGAGTAGAAGAGCAACCCTATAAAGCTACTTACATAGAGGCTCTTCTAAATCGATTAGGGTTAACTGTGAAATTCAACCAGTTTCCACGTGGAAACTGGCCAACAAGTAATGCCACTCACGAAAATACCCTTACTGATCAATAACCACCCCATTGCACTGTGGCACCCCTACTAACTTAGCCTATGGCAGACAAGGGTATATGAGCATTTACGGAGGGATCGACAATGAATTTGGCGGGTTTGTCACCAACGGTGACAAACCCATAAACATAAGGCTCCCATCAAATCTCAGTATCGCTATTAAGAAATGAACCTTCATCAAGAATACCCGGCTCAAGCCGATCCAGAACCCCTTCAAAGTTACCCGCACCAAAGAACTTGATCACCAGCTGCCCATCACCGGTATCTTTATTAAATAGGATACGGCAGGGCTGGCCAATGGCGTCAGACAGAGATAACTCCAACTTAGCAACATCGCGGTCAGTATTGAGAGGATTATCACCTTCGCCCTGAGGTAATTCACCGAGTTTGCGCAGTGCATTTTCAAGATACCGTACAGACCAGCCATTACGAGCACATTTCTGGGCCCACTCGCGTTGTTGAGCCGTCGATTTAAGCGCAGATAGTGCCTTACCGTGGCCAATATCAATTTTCCCAACTTCCAATAAGTCTTTGGCCACCCTGTCGAGCTTAAGCAACCGGAGCATATTACTTATATAGGGTCGTGATTTACCAATGAGGATAGCCACGTCTTTTTGCATGATCTCAGGTTGTTCAAGCATACGCTGCAAGCCTTCAGCCTCCTCAATTGGATTTAAATCGGCACGCTGAAGGTTTTCGGTGATGCAGATAATAGCGGCCTGGTCGTCGGAGAAATCGCCAATCAAAGCCATCATCCTAGGAATACCTGCGATCATGGCTGCGCGAACCCTCCTCTCTCCTGAGATAATCTCGTATCGGCCAGTCAATTTTTGACGGACAACGATAGGAGTAAAGTTGCCCCCTGTTTGAATAAGAGAATCTGCTAGCTCTTGCAGCTCACCATCGGTATCAAACTGTGTACGCGTTTGGAAGTAACCGCGATCACATAGGTCCGTTGAGATAGACTTGAAGGAGGTAACTACCCCGTTAAATAGGTTGTGCTTAAGATAGGATTTTCCTACTTCGCCAACATCATTGCTCATACAGAACTGTCCTCATAGCTTGTCACTAACGGTGACAAGCTAATGAAAAACCTGCACCCGTTAAAATTGATAATATTCTAGGCGCTAAAGTACTAGAGATTAAGCCTATTAACTACCACAGAATTAAATAAATTAACGCCCACAACACTTTATGCCTTTGTCACCGTTGGTGACAACACTCAGAGTTAACCCTATTAATAGTGGATTTGTAGGCAGCAACTATCCATCGACGTAGAGCATTAGCTTCAAACTTAATTTAACAACACCTCCTGCGTATTAAATGTAATTCTAATCGGAACAGACATAATCATAAAATCCATGGCCATTATATCTATCAGTAGTGAAATAATATTGGCTCGCCCCCTTCTCCTCATAAGCCAGTCATGGCTAAATTAATTTGGTGTGATCCGAAGCTAACACCATACTCCGAGACAGCTTACAGTTGCACCCGTTAAAACTAATAAAACTGTAGGCGTTAAAATACTACAAGTATGCTATATTAACGACCACAGATAGTAGTGTAGTATCTACCACAACTAATTTTACTCTTGTCACCATTAGTGACGAGATACTACTGAGAGGACATGGCGATGGCCATAGAGACCAGGCTAAAACCGATCCCGGCGATATTGTTTTTAAATAATAAGGGCGGCGTTGCAAAGACCACAACGAGCAGCCTGACCGCTGAGAGTTTATCGATAATCTATGGCAAACGCGTATTGCTTATCGACTTCGACGGACAGATGAACCTCACCGCTTACTGGGTAGGGCAAGATCGAAATGCAGAGGGAGATATCATCCCCCCTATCCATCCAGATTACGACCCTAATGATGAATACGATAGAGAGACGTTAACTGAACGCTCTAACATTACCGATATATTCTATGGGAAGGCAGTACTTCCCCACCCTACTTTCATTGGCCCCGAAGACCCCGATGACATTTTATCGGCTCGGGTAGATATTATTTCTGGTAGCCGCGAAGGGATGATCGACATACTCACAAACATCAATAAAGACCGTGGACATGATTTAAAAACCGGACGCCAACAAGAAATCACCACACAACACAAATTAATAAAGCGCTTGGGTGAATTTTGTTCTGACCCAGCACTGGCTGAGCAGTACGATGTCATTGTTATTGATTCAGGACCAACAGAATCTCCCCTCTTCCACGCCGCAATTCAAGCATCAACTCATATTATATCACCGTATAAACCAGAGGAGTTTTCGGTGATGGGTGCAACTACGTTAATTAACGGTGTTAAAAATGCTCGTCTGAGCCGCCTTGGACGATCTGAGCCTATCCGCTTTTTAGGGCTATTACCGTCCTTGGTGGATTTAGGTCGTGGTCTACACGAGGAAACGATAGCCGAGGTGATGTCAGACTTTCCAGATAGTCATTTCCCCGAAGGTATGATGATTACCAATACTACAGCCATATCGAGTCGTCAGCGCAAGAACACGCAAAAACCCGACTCCATCTTTTCATTACCTCCATCACAAATGGTGCGTAAACGCTGTGACCCAATATTCGCGCATATCAAAAAGGAGGTCTTGGGCAATGACTAACGACACTAATGATCAAACTGCTGTCACTAACGGTGACACCACTGAAAGCCAAAAGAAAAAACGCCGCTTAGGCGGTGCTCGTCAACGGCCCGGAGAAGGCGCTATACAGGGGCTGGCCACCGCTATAAATGAAATGGCTAATACAGATACCTTCTTGCAGCGCAACCAAATAGACGTGCTATTTCTGAAACCCGCCGATATTAAGAAAACGTTCAATGCTCGATTTGTACCTTGCACACTTGATGAATTCTCATCGATATCCTGGCCATCGCTTGAACTTGATGCTGATTCCGCCAAAGCGCTATACCCTGATCTGCTACAGGATAGTGCTTGGTATACCGTTTTATCGTCTAAAGCTCAGGCCGAATTTTTAGAATTTCTCGGTGATATCCATATCAAGGCACAAAGTATATTAAGCAGTCAGCAGATTCAACCGATCACTGCCGAGCGTAAAGACCCCGATTCTAAAGAAGCTTATATTATCGATGGTGAGCGCCGTACTTTATCGGTGCTGTATTCAAAAGGTGCAATCCCATATATTAAAGCACAAATATTCGGGCACTCATTAAGTGATGCCGAGCGTGCCAAGCTCAAAGATGAAGCGAACCTATTTGCACCATTAAAAGCCGCTGAATTGATTGACTCCAAACTGGCCAGGATAATTGCTGAGCCAAGATTAATGGAAATGCCCGTTAGATCACTGGGTACCGAACTAAAAATTAACCGTAATTACGTCACCGTGATAAAAGGGATTTATACCCACCACCAGCGAGATAAGCTGTTAAGCAGAATTAGAGCCGAGTCACTGGTTTGGGACGATGTTCGTTATTTAATGGAACATGGTGTTGACGCTATCATCCCTCGTCAACAGGGTGTGTCACCAACCGCGACAGAAAAAACAGCTGCCGAAAAAATCAAAACGGCTCCTGTAGTCAGCAAGTTAACCGAACAATTATCAAGCATCGGTAAGCGCATGGAAAACTCTCTAGGGTACAAGTGTCGTTTAAGCCATAACCCACGTAAATCCCAAGTTAAAGTGACCATCAACTGCCCACAGGAGCAACTAGACAAATTGCTTGAAAGCCTAGGCATTAATGTAAGTAGTGAGGATCAATGACTGTGAGTGTAATGCCCATAAAGCGAAAGCTTATTCTGGGGGCTAAGACAGCCTCCACCAAACGCTTATCAATACGCCTGAATAACCATGACACCACGATCGCTGAATTAGAACAACGTATGGAAGAGGAGGGCTATGGTCCACGGATGCGGTCACGCTGGATCAGCGAAGCTATTGCTCAGTTAGGGAAATTTGCCAAAAATGAAACAGCTGAAGACTGGCAGTACTATATGAATATCAGTAAGCAAAATACCACCGGATCACCTACCTTTAAAGTGGTGTTAACCGGCGCTCAAGCCATTGCCACCTACACCGATTTACTTGCTCGCTATGAAAAGCAGGGCTTAGGCGACGATGGTGCAACCCGATTAATAAACGTTGCAATATCAACCCGCTTATCAAGAGCACCGAATAAAATAACCAAGTAGGGCGGTTACGGATAACTCCCTATTGAATAAACCTTCCTATCCAAGAAACTCATCTCCCTAAAACCGCACGATCCTTGTTGTCACCGTTAGTGACAACGACTATCAGCCCTGATAGAAACTAACGGGGCTTTTATCAGTAAAATAAGCAATTGCATCTTTCATTACCTTATAACTCTGCCTAATTCACTATAGTAAGAAAGTTATCAACCCATTTCATGTTTAAACCCCTATCAAAATGGCGATTAGCTAATCACTTCGATGAAAAAATGAACGCAGGAATAAAAAAACAGATTAAATGCATACAATAGCCTAGAAATAATTTTGCCCGTAAACCTTGTTGCATAAGGGTATTAACGAAAATTAAGACATAAACCGATGCAATAGGTAGATAAAGGAAGAAAAGAAGAACCCCGTATTTCACGCTAAGACGATGCAACAGGTAACGATATTAAGAATTAAGCCGATGCAATAGCTTAAAACCTTTAATCATTGGAGTTATGCACAAGACCTAATACCTTAAGCTGTACAATAGGGCACTAAACAGATGCAATAGGGGTGCTAACAGATGCAATGGGGGCTTAAAACGATGCAACAGGTAGGGATAAAGATGCAATGGGCTACCAGCAAGATGCAATAGGTAAAATAGCAGTGTAAGTCATTGATATATAAGAGGAAAAAAACCTATATTAGGTTATATAAGATTATACTTACTTTATTAATATTAAATTAAGTATTACTAATATGGTGTTTGACAGAATGATATAAGTGCAATAGGCTATGACCTATTCACCAATGAACGCATCGACTAGCTCTAATGACTGGAACAAAAAAACTAACAAAAGAAGGTGTTCAAGTCACACTCACCCCTAAAGCCATAAGTCAGGGGGAATTGATAGACCGTCTCGAAACCATACGCCCCTCACAAAGAAAGTTTTTAAAAACATTATTAGAGGTAGCAACAAAACAAGCTAACAAAACTCCAGACCAATCAATAACACTTACACGTTCAGTAATACAATACGCATTAGCCGAAAAAAAATTAGGCAGTAGTCCTAGCATGATTTCACGTCATCTAGGTTATCTAGAAAAAGAGGGCGTCGCTATTGCCGAACGTGAACGGTCTCATAACGGTAGTACCGCTGTACATTTCCATATTGCAGACTTTTTCTTGTTAATGAATCTACCTTCGATTACTAAAAAGCATACTGATGGTACTGCAGTCACAAACCGATGGAATAGCAAACGAGTTAAAGAGGAAAGAGGTGTACTGCGAGCTCGCGAAGATCACCACCTGCTAGATTCAACCGATCACTTAAAAATCCTGATCCATGAAAAAATATTCAATGGTGTGCTCGATAGTGCTGTCCGTTTATCCTATCGAGACTCTCGAACTAAACTGATCGAGTGCACCTACCTATATCAGGGTAGTCCCTTATATATAACAACCTCTTGTTCAAGTGAAGAAGACAGCGAAATTATGGCATCACCTGATCAACGGGTTATGCGAGCACTTAACAGCTTATGTCGTCGATCATTACAACGTCATCTGCAAAAAGCGCGGGAAACCTTAGGCTATGATGTCGTTGATGAATGGGACGATACCGCAGTTATGCGGTCTATCCCGAATTTGTTCTCAGTGGATGTCAACGATCTATGCCGGCTAATGCGTTTTCCGGAAAATAGCGATGGTGAACAAGCAGTGGTAGCGATGCTGCGACGTTTGAATGACACCAAGTTTAGCGTTGATTGTCGCTATAACCCCGCTTTTAAGGAGATGTTCAGCGTCAGCGGTATGGGAGATATTATTGAGTTTCGCTATATGCAAAATCTTGAAATCACCCGCATGCCTAAAGAAGTCCGTAGCCAAAATGGTGTAACTCTTACTTTGGTACCACGTTTTTATACCTTTAGCTTAGAACCACGAATTTTTACCTCATTAGTGTTTAATGTCATGGGGCGGTATACCTCCTTGTTTATCAGTCACCCAGAATTAGCTTATGAACGATCAGGCATGGTGCAACGCTTTTATAACTGGGCACGAAGTTATGTAGGGAGCCGTGAGAAAACTAATCTATATTTGGTTGAATACGACTTACAGGATATGCACGAACGCCTATCACCAGCCACACGGGCAGATAACTTCAAACACAACTATTTGAATATGATTGAGCGATTTGTTTTAGACAAACCACTCAGTGAAACCAACCCCAAAGTTACCGCGTTGATCCATGGATACTTTTTGCATATTGATAATAGTGATCCTAAAAAAGGGCCTATGACCCGCATTGAACGTGACCGTAATGACCCGATTGTAGGTGATGATGGTCCCCATCATCGCAAACTACGAGAGCAGGCCGCTTTAGCATTGGATGATCTGGAGGGAGAGTATTGGAATGATCAAGGCTATGATAGCCAAATACCGCTACTCGACGAATGAATAATCGTCAGCAGAGGCAAGCAAGATGATATTAACCCCCATGACTAAGATGAATCTGCGTCAACATGGGCTGACTGACACTGAAGTACAAGCGTACTTTGTACTGTTTACTGCCGCTATCAATATTACTACTACACCTCGTTGGGAAGATGAATTTGTGCGGTACGCCTTGCGTCGATTTTACTCAACAAAAAGTAACAATAAACCCTTGCTCATCGATACAAACTGGATACCGCCAGCAACGATAGTAGAGCAACTAATAGAGGAGGGTATTGATAGGGTATTTATCGAGGATCAAATACCTGTGTTTCGGCTATACTGGCGCGAAAAAGGTATGCCGCGCATCTCTTACGGACAAACTTTCTACGCTTATATTAAGCGCAGCTGGGGTCGAGATAGACCGATATCTATGAATAAACAATGGCAACCCAGTAAACATGTAATCGATATTCTGAGCAAACAATTTCCTCACGTCGATATCGGCCTGGCGGTATTGGAATTTCGCTTATTTTGGGGAGAGCAAAACAAAGAGCTTTCAGCGGAAGAATGGAATAAGCAATTTAAAATATTTGTTAAGAAAGAAGCTTTGGCTATCTCATTATAATGACATTGGCCAGTACGTTACGAGTAGATCCATTTTTCTTGTGTCTATGAACTAGAAAAGTAAAAATTCACTAAAAATCAATTAAAGGTAACGGAAAAAGCCAAAAGCATAACAATCAACGTTGGTTGCTTTAAATATCGGTCGAGTGTAGTTAAGTTGTTGGTAATTTTTTCCTATAAAAATTATGGAAGTAAAAACGGTAGAATTAAGTATTAATGAAAAAACTATTGTTGTTTCTGCGGCAACAACAAGAGCTGCTTTAATTGAACTGTTAGGTGAGCCGGATGAAATCAACGGTATCTCTGATGAAGTTAAAAAAGGTAATATTCTAATTTATGTGGATACTGAATTTCATTTCTTAGGAGATGCTAGTACAGATAATCTTGCACTGATTTACCAAGAAATGGATATAGATGGAGAACGATATCCGGAGTATTCAATAAAGTTGAAATAGAAATGTTATTTAAGTTTTATGTATAACGATTACTCTGACATATAAATTTAATAACCAAGAGACAAGGAAGAATAATTACGATTAAAAATCGAGTATTTCCCAGCAATCAAGT
>JBAYQJ010000038.1:0-33519 GCA_041677245.1 Spongiibacteraceae bacterium
ACTAGAGGGCTGGCTTGGGTGTTGTCGCGGAATATCAAGGGGCTGGCCGACGTAGTGGAAGAAACAGCGTAGCGCTTTAAGGTTCTGGAACGTAGGAGGGAAACCCGGAGGGTCCAGCACCCTATAGCGACGGCGCCCAGACCAGTCATCGGCGCAAGCAAATCCTTACCTTCCACCGGACTGAGCGCTGCAATTCAAAAACCATCTTATCCAGCAAAAAACAAAGACTTTAGCTGCGCCCCAGGGTCTGCTGCACGCATAAATGCCTCACCCACCAAAAACGCATTCACCTTATGCTCTCGCATAGCACCGACATCCGCAGCAGTATGAATACTACTCTCGGTCACAACGATCCGATCATCAGGAATAAAGGGTAGCAAATCAAACGTAGTACTCAGCGAAGTTTCGAAGGTATGCAGATTACGGTTATTAATTCCTACCAGAGTATTGCCTAAGGGCAATATCCGCTCCAACTCTTCCCGATTGTGTACCTCAATCAACACATCCAAACCCAAATCCATAGCGGCAGCATTGAGCTCAGCTATATGCTTATCATCCAAGCATGCGGCAATCAACAAAATGCAGTCAGCACCAATAGCTCTAGCCTCTACCACCTGATAAGGATCAACAATAAAATCCTTACGGATAACCGGCAGCGAACAGGCAGCGCGAGCCTGTTGCAAATACGCCTCGCAACCCTGAAAGAAATCCTTGTCAGTAAGTACTGACAAACAAGATGCGCCAGCAATCTCGTAACTTTTAGCAATAGCCGCAGGATCAAAGTGCTCTCGAATCACACCTTTACTGGGCGAAGCTTTTTTGATTTCAGCAATCACTGCTGACTGCCCCGCTTGCAACTTTGCTTGTATTGCCCGAACAAAACCACGGCAAGCAGGTTGCGCCGCCGCCAAACGCTGCACCTCACTAAACGGTGTAGCAAGCAAACGCTCCGCTACCTCTCCGTGCTTACGCTCGACAATTTTCTTTAAAATAGTTGGGGTACTCATAACTTGTCTCAATGCTCTTTCTTGATTTATCCAGTTTGGGCCTAGCTGACCGCCTCTGGCATAACCATGGCGTGCGTCATTTGCACCAGCTCTTTCAATCTTTCGCCAGCCAAACCGCTGGCCAATACATCTTGTGCTATAGCAACACCCTGCGCCAAACTTGAGGCAACATTGGCGGCATAAATAGCCGCGCCAGCATTTAAAGCTACGATATCAGCGGCGGGGCCCTCGACACCAGACAATAGCTGCTTAATTATCAC
Organism: Spongiibacteraceae bacterium; assembly: GCA_041677245.1. Taxonomy (GTDB): domain Bacteria; phylum Pseudomonadota; class Gammaproteobacteria; order Pseudomonadales; family Dasaniaceae; genus Oceanicoccus. The sequence goes on from JBAYQJ010000038.1 coordinate 1,268, forward strand.
CAAACTTTCCGCCGCATCTGCCACCTTTAAACCCGATAATGAAGCACGCTCGATACCAAACTGTTCCGGCGTAATCGTATACTCAGTAATCTCACCATCTTTTAGCTCGGCCACATAGGTCTCCGCGGCAATACTAATCTCATCAAGACCGTCGGCAGAGTGCACCACCAGCACATGAGAGCTACCCAAATCACGTAACACCTCTGCAACCGGCCTTACCCAGCTTTTGCTAAACACCCCCAATAACTGATTAGGAACCCCTGCGGGATTGGTAAGCGGACCCAGTAAATTAAACATAGTGCGCGTTGCTAAGGCCTTACGCGCACTGATCGCGTGCTTCATCGAGCTGTGGTGATTAACTGCAAACATAAAACCTACACCAAGCGTCTCTACACAGCGCGTAACCTGCTCGGGCGATAAATCCAACCGCACACCTGCAGCTTCCAACAAATCTGCCGCACCACTTTTTGAGCTAACTGAACGGCTGCCATGCTTAGCAACTTGACCGCCCGCTGCTGCCACCACAAATGCACTCGCAGTGGAAATATTAAACGTGCCACTGCCATCACCACCGGTACCGACGATATCAACCAGGTTGTCGCCGCTTACCGCAACCGGAGTCACCAGCTCGCGCATCACCTGAGTTGCGCCAGTAATTTCGGCTACAGTTTCACCCTTCATCCGTAATGCCACTAAAAAACCGGCAATTTGCGCATCGGCGCACTCACCAGTCATTATCTGACGCATCACCGCTACCATTTGCTCAGTAGTCAATGAACGCCCCTCAATGACCTCTGCAATCGCTGCTTGGATTTGCATTATTATGTTTCCTCAATAAATCAGCTTGCTAAAAAATTACCTAATAAATCATGGCCGTATTCAGTCAATATAGACTCAGGGTGAAACTGCACCCCCTCCAACGCAAGCGTTTTATGGCGAACCCCCATAATTTCATCGATATCCCCATCCGCTGTTTGCGTCCAAGCTGTTACCTCGAGGCAATCTGGCAAGGACTGCCGCTCAATCACCAATGAGTGGTAACGCGTCGCCTTAAAAGGCATACCCAACCCGGCAAAAACCCCCTGATTACGGTGATAGATAAGCGAGGTTTTACCATGCATAACCTGACGAGCTCGCCGAATTTTGCCGCCTAGCACTTGCCCAATGCATTGATGGCCTAAACAAATACCCAGGATGGGAATCTTGCCAGCAAAGTGATTTATCAGCGCCATCGATACACCTGCCTCGTTTGGCGTACAGGGCCCCGGTGAAATCACTATCTTCTCTGGAACCAAGGCTTCAGCTTGCTCTACGGTAATTTCATCATTACGAAATACCTGCACATCCGCATTAAGCTCACATAGATATTGCACCACGTTGTAAGTAAAAGAGTCATAATTATCAATCATCAACAGCATTTATGAGCTCTCGCTACTTCTAAAAAACAAAGGAACAACCTAAGCACATAGCTTAGGCGAAGGGAAAATAATAACCGCGCATTATACGCAAGCCCCCAACAAAAGTACCTTGGCCGCACATTTGTACTACGTATTCTAATACCCGCTCAACACAGGACACTTGACCTTTTGTCGATACGTGATATTGTACTAGTACACGAATACAAAAAGCAACTCATAAAACCAGCCGCCACAATACCGGCAACCACCAAAAACTAGCAAGCCAAAAGCAGATGAAGACCAAGCACACAAAAAGCCAACAAGAAGATAACGCTTATCAACAAGAATTGATTGCGCATCTTTTGGCGGCCAATAACAGTGATGACTTAGAACAGGCCCTCAATAATTTGCTAACGCCCTCAGAACTACTTGAGATCAGCAAACGCCTGCAAATTTTTAAACTGCTAGAAGCAGGAATGCCCCAGCGCCAAATTGCCGAAAAACTAGGCGTTGGCATCGCCACTGTTACTCGCGGCTCCAGAGCTATGCAACATAATGCACTCACACCATGAATGCTAACGGACACCAACAGGCCATGACAAATCAAAAACCCAAGCGGATCGAACTCCCCCGCAAGCCCCACTACATTACGCTAACCACCGACTGTGATTTTTTTAAACTGTTCAAAAAAATCGAACGCCGCTATCAACACTGCTTTTATCTAGAGTCATTAGGTGAAGATAGTCATATGGCCCGCCATTCCATTATTGGCTTTGACCCCGAGCAGCAGCTATATGCCAACGACAACACTCTCACCATCGAGCAACGCGATGGTAGCTGTGTTCATTATGCCAGTGACAACCCTTACGCATTGCTGCGAGATATCGTCCCGCAAAATATTTTGTCGAGAAAATATGCTGGCGGGCTAACCGGCTACCTCGGCTATGACAGCATGAACTACTTTGAACCCAGTTTAGATTTGCATAGCAGTGAGCTGTTCGATGCCTTTCGCTTTGGCCTGTTCAAAGATGGACTCATTCTCGACAAAATGACCGGTGAGCTGATCTATTTTTATTACACTGATAGCCGTTTAGACACCGTTGAAGAACTACTTGCAGCCGCAGACACCATCAACGGCGAGCTGACCATTACTGCAACGGGTGAGACTATGACTCAGGATGAGCACCACGATGCTGTAATGAAAGTCAAACAAGATATTATCGACGGGAAAATATTCCAAACCGAAGTAGGTTTTAAAAAACGCTTTCGTCTACAAGGCGACACCATCAACATCTACGAACAAATGCGCGAAATAAACCCTTCACCGCAAATGTATTACGTTAAATTTGGTGAGCAAAAAATTATCGGTGCCAGCCCAGAGCTATTATTTCGCTTGCGCCAGGGAGAAATGGAAACCTTCCCATTGGCCGGTACAACAAAGCGCGGCGCCACCCCGGGGGAAGATACTGCACTGGCCCGCGATCTACTCAACGACCCCAAAGAAATTGCCGAGCACAATATGATTGTCGATTTACACCGCAACGATATTGGTCGCGTAGCTCAGTTCGGCACAGTTAAAGTGCGCAGCCTGATGGACATCAAACGCTTTAGCCATGTGCAGCATATTTCCAGCGAAATTGTCGGCATTATCGCCGAGGGCGAAGACATGTTTTCAGCACTGGCCAGCAACTTCCCCGCAGGGACACTGACCGGCGCACCTAAAATAGAATCGATGAAAATAATCAACGAACTCGAAGGTGATGGCCGCGGTCCCTACGGCGGTGCTGTTGGGCATTTTTCTTTTAACGGCGATTGCACTTTCGCCATTCCCATACGCACCGTTTTTGCCAATGGCGAACAAGCTTACGTACAAACCTGCGGCGGTAATGTCTATGACTCCAACCCTGAAGATGAGTACGAAGAAATCTGTCGCAAGTTTGCCGGCACTAAAAAAGTGCTGGAACAATTTATGCTAGACGACCCTGCTAGCAGCCATGCGGAGCAAACTCAGCAATGAAAGTATTAATCATCGATAACTACGACTCTTTCACCTACAACCTTTACCAATATATTGGTGAAATCCTAACATCAGAGCAATATCGCGGTAAAATCAGCGATTTTAACATTATCGTCAAGCGCAATGACGAGATCAGCCTTGAGCAAATTCGCACCGAAAACCCCGACCGCATTATCATCTCACCAGGCCCCGGCTCACCTGACGATGATAGCTATTTTGGTATCTGTGCAGAAGTTATTTTACAGTTAGGAAAAACTATACCGATACTGGGTGTCTGTCTGGGCATGCAAGGGATTGTGCATGTATTTGGCGGCAAAGTGGTTAAAGCACATTTACCGATGCATGGAAAAATCAGTCCTATTAACCATAACAATCAAGGCATGTTTCAAAACATACCCGATCAGTTAGAAGTAATGCGCTATCACTCATTGATGGCAGAAGCAGAATCCTTCCCCGAGTGTTTACAGCTCACCGCAGCCGTAGGCGATATTGCTGTCGCAGAGTTTGAAGACAAAGCAAAGATTCATGCGGGTGGAAAATTTGAAATCATGGGGCTACAACACCGTAAATATCCCATTTATGGCATTCAATTTCACCCTGAATCCTTTGCCACTGAAGGCGGCAAAGAATTAATCAGAAACTTTTTGTTTAGCTCGCAGGATGGGGTTTAAGCCACCTTCTCAATTTTTTAATGCCAGTAGCCGTGGTGGAGCAGACTCCACCACGACGCACTAAATGGATTTATTTATAGTGCAGCTGAAGTGCAGGCCTGCTTTATTACTCATGCCAATAAGCGCCATCAAGCAACTCAGTCAAACTTGAAACAACTAAATCGGGACACTCTTCAGCAACAGGCCGATCATAGTTATACCCATAATCTACGGCAACTACCGGCATCATTGCCGCTCGCGCAGCCTCAACATCATTACGAGAATCACCAACCATCAGACACATCTCGGGCTTAAACTGTAATTGCTCACAGGCATGAAACAACATTGTTGGTGACGGCTTGCGTTCGGCAACACACTCGCCACCGATTAAAACCGAAAAATAATCCGCAATACCCAAGTCAGCTAATAATTTAGGCACAAACTGTAAAGGCTTATTAGTCACTATCGCCATCGGCATAGCCTGCCGCTGCCATTGCGCCAAAGCCTCACTAACACCTTGATAAAGGCGGCTATAAATACCACTAGTGGTTCGATAATGCTGCAAAAAAGCCGTATACAGCTGGTTTAGCTCGGCGCTATCCACAGCACTAACATCGAGTTTTTTCGCCCAAGCCAGACCACGCTGCACCAATGCTAATGCACCATTGCCAACCCACTCCCTGACCTGCGCCTCAACGGGCTCTGGTAAATCCAGCTCAGCGAATGCACCTCTCAAAGCCATAGTAAGATCAGGCACACTATCAACCAGTGTACCGTCGAGATCAAATAAAATAGCTTGGGGCTTAACAAGAAGCATTGTTTAAATAACCTGTCGATTGAATTTATCCGTATTGGGCTTGCTTACTGCGGCCGAATCAACCTGCGCAATAGTAAATAAAAGCCCCACATTCATACCAAGGCTAATTGTTCACGTAGAGCCGCAATCGCTTGGGCGTAATCAGGCTTGTTATAAATGGCTGACCCGGCCACAAAGGTATCAGCACCAGCGGTGGCAATGTCGCGAATATTGTCGGCGGTTACGCCGCCATCAATCTCGAGGCGAATATCATAGCCACTGGCGTCGATGAGTTGACGTACTTCACGTAATTTTTCGAGTGTTGCCGGGATAAATTTTTGCCCGCCAAAGCCGGGGTTAACCGACATCAGCAAAATTATATCCAGTTTATCCATCACGTACTTGAGCGGCTCAATACCTACTGCAGGATTAAGCACCAAGCCCGCTTTACAACCCGCATCACGAATCATCGCCAAGGAACGATCGACATGGATGGAAGCATCGGGATGGAAAGTAATAATACTGGCTCCAGCTTTGGCAAATTCAGTAATCAAACTATCAACCGGGCTCACCATCAAATGCACATCAATAGGCGCGGTAACACCGTAATCACGTAGCGCCTTGCAAACCATCGGCCCAATAGTCAAATTGGGCACGTAGTGATTATCCATCACGTCAAAATGGACGATATCTGCGCCGGCGTTCAACACCGCATCAACCTCTTCACCAAGACGAGCAAAATCCGCTGAAAGAATAGACGGGGCAATTAAATAGTCGCTCATAGACTGACCTTTAGGTTTAAAATACGAATTAATAACCAATAGCTGCTATTTTACTGAATTGGCCACGGTAAACCAGTAAACTTGTAACGATGTTGCTAATGACCTTACTCTCTGCATCCAAAATATATTTCGTGCGCAACCCAGGCAAACTACTCGGCCTTTGTTTTTGGGCGCTCGCCGCGAGCTTGCCTGCAGCACCAACAGCCCTGGCGCAAGCCCAAGCTGCTGTAACTACGCAAACTAACGGTGATACTGAGCCTCCCGCCGACACCAACCCTCATCAAAGCGCTATGGATAAAACCGTTCCCGAGGTACAGCAGGCCTGGTTAAATGCCGCAGGCAAACCTTCACTCGCTTTTTATCTGGCAGAGAGCAGCGGCAAAGCCCATGGTGGAGTTATCTTAATCCCCGGTCTAAACCAACACCCCGCTACTCAGGGCCTCATCAATACGCTTCGGCATACGCTGTCGCAAAACCATTGGCATACACTCGCCCTGAATATGACTGACTTAGATGCAGCCCAATCCCAAGCAGTTATTACCGCAGGTGTGGCATTTTTAAATCAGCAAGGAGTTAACAATATCGCCATTCTGGGCGAGGGAGCTGGCGCCGACATGGCGATTAATTATGCCGCCACAGTATCAAAATCCAACAATCATCAACTTCGCGCCGTAGTACTAATCAATGCCAGCAATGAGCTTCAAGGCGACAAAAGCCAGCCAACAGAGCTGCTGGCTACGCTTAAAATACCTGTTTTTGACACATTTCTAAGTGGTGACAACCTACAACAACAGCGTGCCAACCAACGTCGGCGCGCTGTACCGACGGGTAATAAGCAGTACCAACAAGCCCGACTACCGCAAGTAAACAATTATTCGGTTCTTGAAGAAAACCACGTTACTAAACGTCTTCGCGGCTGGCTGGATAATAATGCGGCGAACTTATGATCAATAGAACAAGTCTAGGCCTTTGACAGTCTTCAGTGAACACCCCAGTAATTTACCCACCCAATATTTGCTGTTCTAAACTCTGCAAGCGCTGTGGCGTACCCACATCAGTCCATTTTCCGCGAAAATGCTGACCGGATACCTTGTTGTCACCCATCGCTGCTATCAACGGTTCGCGCAATGGAAATTGCCCTTGCGGGCAAAACGCAAACAGCTTGGGATGTAAGACGCTAATGCCGGAATAGGTCAACCCCACCCCATCGCGGCTGCCTCGATCGGCGAGCAGGCGGCCATTTTTGAGCAAGGAAAAATCCCCCTGAGGATTGTGCTCAGGGTTGGCTACCATCACCAAGTGGGCCAAATCAATTTCACGATTGAGCAACAGCTTATAATCAAAGTCCGTCCAGACATCACCACTAACCAAAATAAACGGCTCATCACCTAGCAGAGGCAAGGCTCTAGCGATACCCGCGCCGGTATTAAGCGGTTTATCTTCAGGGGAGTATTGAATACGAGCGCCATAAGCTGCGCCATCACCCAGTGCCGCCTCTATTTTTTCGCCCAGGTAAGCATGGTTGATAACAATATCCTTTACTCCAACCGCCACCAAAGCCTCTATATGGTAGGCGATCAGTGGCTTACCTGCGCAAGGCAGCAACGGCTTAGGCAAACTGTCAGTAAGCGGGCGCATTCTTTTGCCAAATCCTGCGGCTAAAATCATGGCTTTCATAACTGGCATCCTCAAGCGAATTAAAACTTAATCATCTATTTAATTTAATGGCTGGTTTAGCTTTCTGATCGAGATAATCCAGCAACTCAGCCAATGCGGTCAACTCTGACCTTCGCGATGCCACGAGCTGTAGATAGGCAAAAAACCGCGGAACATCACTGAGGTAATGCGATTTACCGTCACGGTGACAGATACGCGCAAAAATACCGATCACCTTTAAGTGCCGTTGCGCGCCCATATAATCACAGTCGCGCTGAAAATCGCTAAACGATGGCGGGACAGGCAAACCCACCGCCACGGCCTGCTGCCAGTATTGCTGCAGCCACTGTTCAACCTTGTGCTCCGGCCAACTAATAAAAGCATCTTTAAATAAACAGGCAACGTCATAACTGATCGGCCCATAAACCGCATCCTGAAAATCTAACACCCCCACACCTTTATCGTCGCGGTCGTTAATCATCAAATTACGCGGCATATAGTCGCGATGCACAAACACCTTATGTTGCGACAATACTTGCTCGCATAATTGCGTAAATAAGCGATCCAGTATATCTCGCAAAGGCCGTTCCATCACCAAACCCAAATGCCGCTGCAGATACCACTCGGGAAATAATTCCATCTCTCGGCGCAGCAGGGGCTCATCGTAATCAGGCAAGCAATCCGGCTTACTCAACTGCTGAAACTTAATCAGCGCCTCAATCGCTTCGGCAAATAACGGCTCAGCCAAGTCCAGGGTAAAATCGGCTTGCTGCATCCTCTGTAAATAGGTGCTGCCCCCCAAATCACTTAACAATAAAAAACCCCGCTCGACATCAGCAGCAATAATATCAGGCACTAATACTCCAGCCTTTGCCAGCAGTTCGGCAACCATAACAAAGGGCCGGCAATCCTCGGTAGCGGGCGGCGCATCCATAGCAATTAAACTATGCCCTTTGTGCTGGTAACGAAAATAACGCCTAAACCCCGCATCACTACCTGCAGCGACGCCACTCAAATCACCGCCAATATAGGGCCTCAACCATTGCTCCAACTGCTGCTGGCGAGAATCCACTGCTACACTAACTGATGACAAAGACAAAAAAACCTCCTGCTGCTAACAAACCTTAAGCGTCTATTGACAGCAAACCTAGGGATAAAATCCAATATAACAAAACCGAGCCCGACGCGGGTATTCCGGCCCAGAATGCTTTATTATCCACGTTCTTAAAATTTCGGGGAACCTGTGTCGGCAATATAGGGCAGCATATCTCATTACTAACACCACCGTAATGCTGAAAAACCACCTAATAACAATCGACTAAGGCGCAATGAGACCAAATTAAACCACTATGGCCGTAACTAAAAAGCATTTTCAACCATTCGCCAAACGCTTACTGAGCACCGCCATCGCCTCAGCTTCAGCATCAGCACTGGCGATAGCCGACACCGGCTTATACCCCAACCAACAATGGGACTGCCAACCCGACAGTAACGGCGCATGGCAATGCCAACGACAAGCAGCCACCCCCGGCGCTTATCCTAAGCCAGCATTGTTGCCAGTAAAATCAGCACCCATTAAAACCGTCAGCAAAAATACGCCGCAGACAACACTGGCCCAGTCACCCTGGGATTGGCAGCCCAAACAACAACTGGATGATGTCTCGGTGTGCAAAGTCGGCTGCGAAGGGGCTTATGTCGCTCCTGCTGCCGACTGGAAAAATGCTGATCTAAAGCCCGACGACGCCCCTTTGCTGGCCGACGCCAATAACACCGAAATGCAAAACGATACTATTACGCTGTCCGGTAACGTCACCTTAAATAAAGGCTACCGACAAGTTAAAGCTGATAGCGCTTCTCTAGACCGCAGCAACAACGAGCTAACCATCAACGGCAATATCACCGTGCGCGAACCTGATCTTTTGATCCGCGCTGACAGCGCTCAGCTCAATACAGCCAGCAATCTCGGCCAGTTTAATAACGCTCAATTTTTGCAATATAGCAGTGGCACCCGTAGCGAAGCTGAAAACATGCAACGCAATAGTGATGTGACTTTGGATTTAAACCAGGCCAGCCTCACCCAGTGCCCACCAGATGATGAAGTGTGGAAGGTCAACGCCAGCAACATTCACCTCGATACCGATGAGGGCTGGGGCTCAGCCAAACACGCCCGTCTCAACATCCAGGATGTACCGGTTCTCTATATCCCGTATATGACATTCCCTATTGATGACAGACGTAAAACAGGCTTTTTGTTCCCAACCATGAGTACCGGTAATAACAATGGTTTTGAGCTAAGCACACCGTATTACCTCAATCTAGCACCCAATTACGACGCCACTATCGCCCCACGCTATATCGAAAAACGTGGCACTATGCTGGAGCTGGAGCTGCGTCAGCTCAGCCAATATGGCCAATGGGTACTATCTGGCGCCGACTTAGCCTCCGATGATCTCTATACAGAAGAAGATACGGCAACTGTTACGGGCAAAAAAAGCGATACGCCCCCACAGGAGCACCGCTGGATTGGCGCCATTAACCAACAGGGCAATGTGCTTGGCGTTAGTACCCTTATCGACTACACCAAGGTCAGTGATGAGGATTTTTATCGCGATTTTTCCACCAACAGCCTGGAATTAAAACGCACCGACCACCTCAACCAACAACTAAGTTTTGGCTATAGAGTCACCAACTGGCAGGTGGGAATAACCGCGCAGGATCATCAAACTATCGACCCTGACCTGACCAAGCAATACCAGTTGATGCCACAACTCACCATTGAACGTAATAACAGCGGTGAAAGTTTTGAAACCCAGTGGCTACTACTCGCTGAATACACCGACTTTCAACATGACGACTCTATCGATAACGGCGGTACTTTTGTCACCGGCGAGCGCGCCTACGCCGAAACCGGGTTCAGCTATCCAATGCACTGGGCTGCCGGCTATATTATTCCCACGGCCAAAGTTCGTCATGTTAGCTATCAATTATCTGAATACCAGCTGGGTAGCGACGAAACCCCTAGCGCCACCGCACCACTGGCAACGCTGGATATGGGGCTAGTGTTCGAACGCAACACCAGTTTCGGCTCTAGTAAATACCTACAGACGCTGGAGCCTCGTATTTACTACCTATACAGCGAGTACACCGATCAAACCGGCAACCCAAGTTTCGACGCCCAGCAACTCAACTTCAGTTACAGCCAGCTATTTCGCGACACTCGGTTTTCTGGTCATGACCGTCTCGACGATGCCGATCAGGCCTCCATTGGTATTACTAGCCGCTTCATAGAAGATAATGAAGGACGCGAGATTTTAACTCTCAGTATCGGCCAAATCTTTTACTTCGATGACCGCCAAGTACAAAATACCGGCACGACACCAGAGACCTCCTCCAACTCCAATATCGCTACCGAAATTCAATACCAACCTAGCGATAATCTGTGGCTCAACAATAGCCTGCTATGGGATTCGCGCCAAGATCAGATGCAAGAAGCCAGCTTTGGCGCCCATTATCAAAGCGACCATAACAGCCTGTATAATCTCAGCTATCTCTACCGCAGAGAGGGCTCGACTAATTTAGGTGATGGTTTAAGGGATTTATCTCAGGCAGACTTGTCTATGGTACTACCTGTCACCGACCGCTGGAGCCTGTTCACTCGTTATCGCTACGATATGGACGGCCACAGCCCGCTCGATCAATTGGCCGGGGTTCAATATGAAGATTGCTGCTGGATGGTACGACTGCTCTACCAGGAAGGCGTTAAGGATGAATACCGAGACAGCCTCACTCAGCAGATCATCGTCGAGCATGACTATGCCTTTATTTTAGAGTTTCAACTAAAAGGTTTGGGCAGTTTAGGCAGCAAAGCCATAAACCTACTTGAAGAAAGCATTTTGGGGTACAAAAATCTTGATTAACTCAATACAACACTACATACAGCGCATCAATAAACTCGGTACTGGTTTTGTCGTCAGCGGTCTCATCAGCACACTGCTGGCAGGCAGCCTGAGCCTCCACAGCACTAGCGTCAATGCTGAGCTACAAGCTCTTGATCAAGTGGTGGCAATTGTCGACGACGACGTAGTACTCGCCAGCGAACTGCGCGAGCGCATCCAGCAAGTGATGGCCAATATTCAAAAATCTGGCAAGCAAGCCCCCCCGATGGAGGATATCCAGCGAGAAATCCTTGATCAACTGATACTAGAAAACATCCAGCTACAGATGGCCTACCGCGCCGGTGTGCGTATTAGCGATGCCCAGCTAAACGACTCAATGGCACGCATTGCGCAACAAAACCAAATGGACCTCGCTCAGTTTAAAGCGACGCTAGAACAAGACGGCCTCTCCTACAACAGCACCCGCGAACAAATTCGCACAGAAATGATGCTGCAACGGGTACAACAGGGCAATGTAAACCAGCGGATACAAATAACCGATCAAGAAATCAACAACTTACTTGCCTCTGAAGAAGGCAAGTCCATGACTGCACCCGAATATCGCATGCTGCACACACTCATTCCGGTCCCCAGCGGTGCCAGCAATGCAGACATTGAAAAAGCCCGCGGTGTCGCCAGTGCGCTATACCAGCGAATACAAAACGGCGAGAGCTATGAAAAAGTTATGGGCAGCAATAAATTAGCCATTAACGACTTAGGCTGGCGCAAAGCCGCTGAACTACCCACCCTGCTATCTGGGCTGACCACAGAGATCAGTAAAGATGAGACTGCCCCACCCGTACAAAGCGCCAGCGGTTTCCACTTGGTGAAACTCTTAAGTTCACGGGGTGATGGCCAAGTCATCGCACAAGCCAAAGCACGGCATATCTTACTTAAACCCTCAGCCATTCGCGATGATGCCGCCACCGAAGCCGAAATCAAAAAACTGCGGCAGAAAATTTTAAACGGTGCCGACTTTGCCGAACTCGCCAGAGAATATTCCGAAGATATCGGTTCAGCGCTTGAAGGCGGTGACTTAGGCTGGACCAGCCCCGGTCAATTAGTCGGCGCCTTTCAACAAACAATGGACAATACTGCGATTGGCGATATCAGCCCAGCCTTTCGCAGCGAATTCGGTTGGCATATCCTGCAAGTACAGGAGCGCCGCGACAAAGATGTAACCGAGGATATTCGTCGCAATATAGCGCGCAACTACCTTCATCAGCGCAAATACGATGAAGAACTGCAAACCTGGCTACAAAAAATTCGTGACGAAGCCTACGTAGACTTTAAAACGTAAACTATTGACAGCAAGCAAATACAAATCGATTTAATTCATCAACGAGGTATCAACCATGACCATCCTGCGGATTGCCCTTACTCCCGGAGAGCCCGCAGGGATTGGTCCCGACTTGGCCATCCAGCTAGCTCAGCAAGTTCACACTATTGAGCTGATTGCCATTGCCGACCCCGCGCTACTGCAACAGCGAGCAGCACAGCTAAACCTGCCGCTTAGCATCCGCCTGTTTGATAAAAATCAACCACCTCGCCCTAATGCCAAAGCTGAGCTATGTGTACTACCCGTCACCCTAGCTCAAAACTGTAAAGCCGGCGTGCTGAATACCGCCAATGCCCACTACGTACTGGCAACACTCGACGCAGCGATTGATGGCTGCCTCGATCATACCTTCGCAGCCATGGTAACAGCACCGGTACACAAAGCAGTGATCAATGATGCCGGCATCAGTTTTAGCGGCCACACCGAATATCTAGCCCAGCGCACCCACACCGAGCAGGTGGTAATGATGCTCGCCACCGACGGCTTGCGGGTCGCCCTTGTTACCACCCACCTGCCCCTGCTCGAAGTACCTGCGCAAATTACCGCCGCGAGGGTAGAAACCATCATTCGGATACTACACCACGACTTACAACAAAACTTTGGCTTAGCCGAACCCAACATCACCGTATTGGGGCTAAACCCCCACGCAGGAGAAGGTGGCCACATGGGCCGCGAAGAAATCGACCAAATCATTCCCTGTTTGGAAAAGCTACGCAACGAAGGTATGCAACTCAACGGCCCGCTACCTGCAGATACCGCCTTTACCGCTAAGCACTTAGCCAACTGCGATGCGGTACTTGCTATGTACCACGATCAAGGTCTTCCAGTATTAAAATACAAAGGCTTTGGCAATGCGGTGAATATTACTTTAGGCTTGCCGATTATTCGCAGCTCTGTCGACCATGGCACCGCGCTGGATTTAGCAGGCACCGGCACAGCAGACCTCGGCAGCCTACAAACAGCCCTTAATTACGCTGTAAGCATGGCCCAGCATCGACTGCCCGGCCAGCAGCCATAGCGGATAATCAGCAATCGACAGTAATAGCGACACCCATCAGCCAAGGCCACCATATTCTTTATGCAACATACTGATAACAACCACCGCGCGCGTAAACGCTTCGGGCAAAACTTCCTCCACGATCAGGGTATTATTCACCGTATCGCCAAAACCATAAACGCCAAAGATAGCGACCACATCGTTGAAATAGGCCCCGGCCAAGGCGCATTGACCGCCGACATTCTGGTCAGCGGTTGTTTGCTGGATGCCATCGAACTGGACCGCGATCTTATCCCGATTCTGCAACACCGTTTTGCCGGTCAGGACCGCTTTCAACTGCAGCAAGGTGACGCCCTGAATTTTGATTTTTCCTCACTGCAACACAGTGGTGAAAAGCTCAGAGTCGTCGGCAACCTGCCCTACAATATCTCGACACCACTGATATTTCATTTGCTCGAGCAACAGCAATTAATTCAAGACATGCACTTTATGCTGCAGCTTGAAGTCGTCAACCGCTTAGCCGCTGTACCGGGCAAAAAAACCTATGGCCGCCTCAGCGTTATGAGCCAATATTATTGCAACGTGCAGTCCATGTTTGAGGTACCGCCCGAGGCTTTTACCCCCAAACCCAAAGTACAATCGGCTATCGTACGACTGACCCCGCACGCACAATTGCCGTACCCCGCAGATGATGTCCGCACGTTACAATCGGTATTGCGCAACGCCTTCAACCAGCGCCGGAAAACCTTACGCAATTCATTAAAAAATGATCTCAGTGGCGAACAGCTCGAAGCACTGGACATCGATCCCTCAGCACGGCCAGAAACCTTGACCCTGCAACAGTTCGTCCGTATCAGCAACGCCGTAAAGCAAGCTGAAATAACAGCACCTTAAGTTAAGAGACTTATCATGAGTTCCGATTCACCTATCAGCGTCAACGTTGTCACTCAATTTATCGCCGCCCAATCTGCCCCTAAAAATCATCGCTTTGCCTTTGCCTATACTATCACCATCAGCAACCATGGTGAGGAATCCGCGCAACTGATCAGCCGTCACTGGCTGATCACCGACGCCAACGGTAAAGTACAGGAAGTCCGAGGCGATGGTGTTGTGGGCGAGCAACCCCACATCGCTCCGGGGGAAAGTTATCACTACACCAGCGGCGCGCTATTGGAGACACCAGTTGGCACGATGGAGGGCAGCTATCAAATGGTCAGCGCCTCCGGCGAAAAATTTGACGCACCCATCCCCTGCTTTTCACTGATTCGTCCAGGCTCACTGCACTGACTCCCTAATAAAGGATAAATTCAAGCATGACTCGATACGCTGTTGGCGACATACAAGGCTGCTTACCCGCTCTTAAATGTTTAATGCAGAAAGTAAACTTCGACCCGCAACAGGATCAGCTGTGGATCGTCGGTGACTTAATCAACCGAGGTCCCGAGTCACTGCAAACGCTGCGCTTTATCAAACAACTAGGCAGCTGTACCCGCATCGTCCTTGGCAACCACGACTTGCACTTTCTGGCAGTTGCCTATGGCGCGGTCAAAGCCTCCAAATCCGACACCTTGGATGAATTACTCGCCGCCGATGACTGCGAGCAATTATGCCAATGGCTAATCCAACAGCCGCTAATCTATAACGACCCCAGTAACGACTACCACATGGTCCACGCAGGCATCCCACCGATCTGGTCACTGCAACAAACCAAAACCTATGCGGCTGAAGTTGAACGGGTACTAAATAGCAACGAGGCAACAGCGTTTTTTAAAAACATGTACGGCGATAAACCCGCACGCTGGAAAGAAAGCCTAACCGGCATGAAGCGCTTACGCATCATTACCAATTACCTGACCCGCATGCGGTTTTGCACCGCCAGGGGGAAATTAGATCTCGCCAGCAAACTCGCTGTCATCGGGCCCGGAACCAAAACCTCAACAGGTAAACCCGCTGCTAACAAATACGCACCCTGGTTCTCCTATCCTCAACGACTGACTCGCGACGATAAAATTATTTTTGGCCACTGGGCTGCACTTGAAGGAAAAGCCAATACAGAGAACGTTTTCGCACTGGATACAGGTTGTGTCTGGGGTGGTTCACTGACTTTTATGAATCTTGAAACCACTGAGCTTAGCCACTGTAAATGCCCAGTTAAATAATTAAATTTTAATTGTTTAATATATTGTTTTTTTATATGCATATACTTTATTAACCCATCAAAAACTTAAACTGCAAGAATTTTGGCATTAGCTATGCAAGTAATTACGCAGCAGCAACCCTCTTAAGCCGGCATATAAAAAACTTTAGTTATATTTTTTGTTGATTAAACAAGTTGTTAACGACAAAACGTATATTATTTACCTTTTAATATTTTCCTGCCCAAACCCCATCAACTTATATCTATTCTAGTAGTAAACAAAAAGCTCCTCGCACGGTCTACTGGTTTAGGACTATGATTGGCACATGGGCTTCATTATAAATCTGTTTTATAAAGGCCCTTTTACCCAGTTTCACAGCGCAGATGCCAAGCGTCATGCAGCACCGTACGGACAAGGGGGAAATATGGCTATATTCAACCAGATCAAAGACCGCTACGCCGCAACTCAAGAAGAAGAAATCAGCCTGCAACAATTTCTGGACTTGTGCAAACAAGATCCATCTGTGTATGCCACCGCAGCGGAGCGCCTACTGAAAGCCATTGGCAAACCGCAGCTGATTGACACCAGCACTGATCCACGGCTAAGTCGGATATTTTCCAATAAAATCATTAAGCGCTACCCTGTGTTTAGTGATTTTTATGGCATGGAAGAAGCGATAGAAAAAATCGTCTCTTATTTTCGCCACGCTGCACAAGGACTGGAAGAAAGTAAACAAATTCTTTATTTACTCGGTCCTGTTGGCGGCGGAAAATCCTCACTGGCCGAAAAAATTAAAGCCTTAATGGAAAAACAGCCCATCTATTGCATCAAGGGCTCGCCGGTATTTGAATCACCACTGAACTTATTTGACCCCAATGAAGACGCGCAGATTCTGCAAGAAGACTTCGGTATTCCCGAGCGCTACATTCAATCGATTATGTCGCCCTGGGCAGTCAAACGGCTACATGAATTCAACGGCGATATCAGCCAATTTAAAGTAGTAAAAATATATCCATCACAACTCAACCAAATTGCCATCACCAAGACCGAGCCCGGCGACGAAAACAACCAGGACATATCGTCATTAGTAGGCAAAATAGATATTAGGAAACTAGAAGAGTTTCCACAAAATGACCCCGACGCTTATAGCTTTTCTGGTGGTTTGTGCCGTGCTAATCAGGGCATTATGGAATTTGTCGAGATGTTCAAAGCACCAATAAAAGTGTTACATCCATTACTAACCGCCACCCAGGAAGGCAACTACAACAGTACCGAAGGGCTTAGCGCCATTCCCTTCAATGGCATTATTCTGGCCCACTCCAATGAGTCAGAATGGCAGTCCTTCAAAAACAACAAAAACAACGAGGCCTTTATCGACCGCGTGTATATCGTCAAAGTCCCTTATTGTCTACAGGTTTCCGAGGAGCAAAAAATATACGAAAAACTACTACAGCATAGCTCTCTGAATGCAGCCCCCTGCGCACCCGACACATTAAAAATGTTGGCCCAATTTGCAGTATTATCACGACTAATCGAACCAGAAAATTCAAATCTTTTTTCAAAAATGCGTGTCTACGACGGTGAAAGCCTAAAAGATACCGACCCCAAAGCCAAAAGCTTTCAGGAATACCGTGACAATGCTGGGGTTAACGAAGGCATGAACGGCCTGTCTACCCGCTTCGCCTTTAAAATACTCTCCAAAGTATTTAATTTTGACTCCACCGAAATAGCAGCCAATCCAGTGCATCTGCTGTATGTACTAGAGCAACAAATTGAGCAGGAACAATACCCAGCAGAAATCGCCGAGCGCTATCTCAACTTTATTAAAGAGTACCTC
Source organism: Spongiibacteraceae bacterium (assembly GCA_041677245.1). Classification (GTDB taxonomy): domain Bacteria; phylum Pseudomonadota; class Gammaproteobacteria; order Pseudomonadales; family Dasaniaceae; genus Oceanicoccus. The sequence continues at coordinate 18,812 of JBAYQJ010000038.1, forward strand.
TCGCCTCGCTACGTGGAATTTATCGGCAAAGAGATACAAACCGCCTACCTTGAATCCTACTCCGAATATGGTCAGAATATTTTTGACCGCTACGTATTATACGCCGACTTCTGGATCCAGGATCAAGAGTACCGCGATCCAGACACCGGCGAGATTCTTGACCGCCCCTCACTCAACGAAGAATTAGAAAAAATAGAAAAACCGGCGGGGATATCCAACCCCAAAGATTTTCGCCATGAAATCGTCAACTTTGTGCTGCGCGCCAGAGCCAACAACGACGGCAAAAACCCAATCTGGAATAGCTACGAAAAACTGCGCTCTGTTATCGAAAAGAAAATGTTTTCCAATACTGAGGACCTACTACCTGTTATCTCTTTTAATGCTAAAGCCTCTGCTGCCGATCAGAAAAAACACACCGATTTTGTCTCCCGTATGGTTGAGCGCGGCTATACTGAAAAACAAGTCCGGCTGCTATCTGAATGGTATCTAAGGGTGCGTAAATCACAGTGATGAAGGAGTTATTCTTTGACTTACCTGATCGATCGACGCCTCAATGCCAAAAACAAAAGTTCTGTTAATCGGCAGCGGTTTTTACGTCGCTATAAAAACCATATTAAACGTGCGGTCAGCGACGCAATTGGCCAGCGCTCTATCACCGACATGGATAAAGGCGAACAAATAACCATACCCAATCAGGATATTCAAGAACCTGTTTTTGGGCATGGTCCTGGCGGCAAACGCACCATCATCCATCCCGGCAACAAAGACTTTATCAAGGGTGACAGCTTACCACGGCGACAGTCCGGGGGTGGCGGCGCTGGTGGCAAGGCAGGGAACAGCGGTGAAGGCATGGATGACTTTGCCTTTCATATCACTCAAGAGGAGTTTCTTGAGTTTATGTTTGAAGATTTGGAACTCCCTAATCTGATCAAGCGGCAACTAGCTGGAACAGAATCATTTAAACTGAAGCGTGCCGGATTCTCTACCGTTGGCACCCCCAACCAAATCAATATTGTCCGCTCGCTGAAGTCGGCCAACGCTCGCCGTATTGCCCTCGGCACACCATCAAAGAAAAAAATAAAACAGCTGGAACAAGAGCTGCAACTGCTACTAAATAACACCGCAGAAAATAAGCCGAGCAATAAAACAGCCATTACCGTATTAAGGGAAGAGATTGAAGCACTGAAAAAAAAGCTTAAGCGCATCCCGTTTATCGATACCTTTGACATCAAATACAATCTCAGCGTTAAGCATCCACAACCCAGCGCCAAAGCGGTAATGTTTTGTATTATGGATGTTTCCGGATCAATGAGCCAAGGAACTAAGGATATCGCCAAACGATTTTTCATCCTGCTCTACTTGTTCTTGCAACGTAATTACGACCACACTGAAGTCATATTTATTCGCCACCATACCGCCGCCAAAGAAGTCGACGAACAGGAGTTTTTCTACTCTCGAGAAACCGGCGGCACTATTGTCTCCAGTGCACTGGAAATGATGAAATCTATTATAAGCGACCGCTATCCAAGCTCAGAGTGGAATATCTACGGAGCCCAAGCCTCTGATGGTGACAACTGGAACGATGATTCAGATAATTGCTTTAAATTACTCAGCAAAGATATTCTGCCGCTGGTACAACATTTTTCCTATGTTGAAATAAACCCTCAACAACACCAAGATCTTTGGCACTCGTATCAACGGGTTCAAGCTTTATTTCCTAAGGCTTTTGCCATGCAGCAAATCATTGACCCTGCCGATATTTACCCTGTATTCCGAGAGCTATTTCATCGGAGGAGCGCATGAATAAACATCAACAAAAACGGCAGCCTATTTCTGTCGGCTCTGACTGGACCTTTGATTTAATCAACCAGTACCATGAGGCGATTGCCAATATTGCCGCCGACTTTGGTCTGGACACCTATCCCAATCAAATAGAAATCATTAACTCCGAACAAATGATGGATGCCTACGCCTCCTCCGGCATGCCACTGCTTTATCACCACTGGTCTTACGGCAAACAATTTCTGGGCATTGAAAACAATTACAACCGCGGACAAATGGGACTGGCCTATGAAATTGTCATCAATGCCAATCCCTGTATCGCTTATTTAATGGAAGAAAACAGTATGACCATGCAGGCTCTGGTCATCGCTCATGCCTGCTACGGCCACAATTCATTTTTTAAAGGCAATTATCTGTTCAAAACCTGGACCGAAGCCGACTCCATTATTGACTATTTACTCTTTGCCAAAAACTATATTGCCACGTGCGAACAACGACATGGTGTTGATGCGGTGGAAGCCACGCTGGATTCCTGCCATGCATTGATGAATTACGGGGTCGATCGCTATAAACGACCGCACCCAATATCACCGGAAAAAGAAAAAAAATGGCAGCACCGACGTGAAGAAATCATGCAACAACAGGTCAACGATATATGGCGTACTATTCCAACAGGTAAATCAAGCAGCACACAAAAAACAGAAAAAAACTTTCCCGGCGAACCACAGGAAAACCTGTTGTACTTCATCGAAAAAAATGCCCCTTTACTGGAATCATGGCAACGGGAAATTGTACGTATCGTACGAAAAATTGGTCAATATTTTTATCCGCAACGGCAAACCCAAGTCATGAACGAAGGCTGGGCCTGTTTTTGGCACTACACTATCCTCAATGAGATGTACGATCGCGGCCTGGTGACCGACGGCTTTATCCTTGAATTTCTGCAAGCGCACACCAGCGTAATCGCTCAACCCGGTTTCGACAGCCCCTACTATAACGGTATCAATCCTTATTCGTTGGGCTTTGCCATGATGATCGACATCCGCCGAATCTGCGAAAACCCCACCGAAGAAGATCGCGAATGGTTCCCTGATATCGCCGGTTCAGACTGGAACAAAACCCTCCACTTTGCCATGCAAAATTTCAAAGACGAGAGCTTTATTCAGCAATTTTTATCCCCCAAAGTTATTCGTGACCTGAAACTTTTTTGCGCATTGGATGATGACCACCACGACCATATCGAAATTATGGCAATCCACGATAATACCGGCTACCGGATCATTCGCGAGCAACTGGCAGGCCAGTATAATATCGGCGACCGCGAACCCAATATTCAAGTCGTCAACATTGATATTCGTGGAGACCGGTCCATGCACCTCCAACACTACCAACACAACCGCAAGCCGCTCAATCAGGATACTTTATCCGTACTCCAGCACTTACATCAGCTGTGGGGTTTTGATATTCATCTTGAATCCCTGCAGGACGATCAAGCCAGCAGCCACTATCACTACCCTGAACAAAACGAAACTCAGAACATATTCAACAATTAACCTCCATACCGACACCGCTATTGTTATACTCACCGCTTAAAGCTAACTACTTAGAATTAAACCGATGAAAATTTATTTAGTGGGTGGCGCAGTCAGGGACAAACTGCTCGGCTACCCGTATCACGAACATGACTGGGTAGTGGTGGGTGCACGAGCTCAAGACCTACTAGACCAAGGCTTTGAGCCCGTTGGTAAAGACTTTCCGGTATTTCTTCACCCCAAAACCAAAGAAGAATACGCCCTCGCCAGAACCGAACGAAAAACCGGCCCCGGCTACACCGGTTTCGACTGCTTCACCAGTACCGACGTTACCCTCGAAGAAGATTTACTACGCCGTGATTTGACCATCAACGCCATTGCCGAAGACAGTGAGCATAATTTAATTGACCCCTTCCATGGCCAGCAAGACATACATAACAAAGTGTTGCGCCATGTCTCACCCGCATTTACTGAAGATCCTTTGCGGGTATTACGTGTAGCTCGTTTCGCCGCCCGCTACGCCCACCTCGGTTTCAGCATTGCCAGCGAAACCATGGCCTTAATGCAACAGATCAGCGCCAGCGACGAACTGCAAAGCCTGCCCGCAGAACGCATCTGGAAAGAACTGGAGCGCGCCTTAACCGAACGAGATCCCCAGCAATTTTTTATCACCCTGGATCAAGCCGGCGCATTAAAAAAACTGATGCCAGCGCTGCATTCCTTAACCCCCAAGCAATACGCGGTATTGAAGCAGGCTGCCAGCCAACAGCAAGCATCCGTTATTTGTTTTGCTGTGTTATTTAGTGAGATTGATACAGCCACGACCGAGCAATGTTGCCAACAGATAAGATGCCCAAAAAACTTTCGCGACCTCGCTATACTGGTCAGTCGCTTTGCCCAACAATGCCAAACGAACTTTAGCAATGCCAACACTATTGTCACACTCCTCGATCATCTCGATCCCTACCGTCGACCACAGCGTTTTGAGCATTTTCTCAGCTGCTGCGAGTTGCTCTTTGCTGATGATGATAGCATCATCGCCACCCAGCAACTGCGATCCGCTCTGGCCTGCTGTCAAACCATCAGCGCCGCCGATCTGGCAGCTGAAGGCTTAACCGGCAAAGCTATCGGCAAGGCCTTGCAGCAACGCCGTCATCAAGCCGTCAATGAATTATTATTTAATAGCACAGATTAAAAACAGGACAACTATGCCAAGCACTTCAACACCACATACGCCACCCCAAAAAGTAGTCTTAGTGACAGGCGCAGCACAACGCATAGGCGCTGCCATCTGCCGCGAACTTCATCAACGTGGTTTTGCTATTGTTATTCACTACCGACAGTCATCGACAGCAGCATTAGCACTGGCCGAGCAACTCAATGCCATTCGAGCCGATTCCGCTCGCTGCGTATCAGCCGATCTCAATTCATCAAACGATATCCACGCACTCGCAACAGCAGCCACACAATGCTGGGGGCGCATCGATGCTCTCGTCAATAATGCATCGAGCTTTTACCCAACGACCTTAGCTAGCGCCAGCGAAGCTGACTGGGACGCATTGATCAACAGTAATTTAAAAGGCCCGTTTTTTCTTAGCCAGGCCCTGATCCAGCCACTGCTGCAACATCAGGGTAGCATTGTGAATATCATCGACATCCATGCGGAGAAGCCAATGCTGGGCTACCCGATTTACTCTATCGCTAAAGCTGGCCTGGCGATGATGACTAAAACACTGGCGAGAGAATTGGCGCCCAACATTCGCGTCAACGGCGTATCTCCAGGCGCGATCATCTGGCCAGAGCCTGAACCCAACGAGGAAGACAAATCTTTATTATTAAACACAGTGCCAATGCAACGACTGGGCGAGGCATCAGACATCGCTAAAACCGTAGCTTTTTTAATCGAAGATGCGCCTTATGTAAGCGGTCAGATTATTGCTATCGATGGCGGCCGCAGCCTGAACATGTAATCGCTATGATGCAGCGCTAGAGATCCGCCGCCCACACCAGTCAAAGTCTATCAACCATAGTTTTTGACTGCTCTTATCATAATCACGCCATAAGTCGGCGTAACTGACTTGTAACACTGGGTGTAAAACGCTGCCAGCAATATCAACCAACGGCAACAGCACGAAAGCATTTTCGGTGATTTCTTCGCGGGGCAATAGGATATCGTCAATCACCCCCACGCAATCATCATAGGTCAGAATGTCGATATCCAGTGTTCGCGGCACATATTTAGGGCCGCCACGACTGCGCCCATGATCATATTCAATCGTGCGTAGCAACGCCGATAACTCACCCAGCGCTTGCTGGCAGGTAAAACCCACGACTAAATTAAAAAAATTACTGCCATTAAAACCAACCGGCTCGCTTTCATACACCGGAGAGATTAACAGCTCGCCAAAATGCTGATTCAATGCATCCAGCGACGAGCTGATATGCCGGTAGCGATTAATATTACTGCCTACGCTGACGTAAACTTGTGCCACACACTTTCCCCTGAACTCGTTGCAGCGCTCCTAAAATGGCGCAGCCCACAAATAAACCACAGCCACTGGGCATGTAACGCAACGACAATTCATTTTTTTATTCCGCGCTCGATAATTACCCCAACATCTCGCGCCTCACGCACAGCACCTGGCTTACTCAAGCGCATTTTTACCCAAGGCACTGAAAATTCATCCATAATAATTTGTGCGCAATGCTCCGCCATCGTTTCAACCAACAAAAACTCACTGCCGCCAACAAACTCAATCAGCCGATCTGCCACTGCTTTATAATTTAATGTTTGCGCTATATCATCACTGGCCGCTGCGGCTTGAATGTCGTGCGCCATTTCCAGATCAAAGCTAACAGCCTGCTTTATTTCGCGCTCCCAATCATAAACGCCGATGATCGTTTCGATCCTTAGATCTCGAATATAAACAATATCCATGGTTGGCTACTCCCCCATCAGTGATTTGCCCTGCGACGACGCCAGCTCTTACAACAAAGACGCCAGCTGATCTAAAGGCCAGCGCGGTACAACTGTTACCTTTAAATCATCGGCTTGACCGGCCATTAAGCGCTGACAACCTGCATAGGCAATCATTGCACCGTTGTCGGTGCAGAACTCTGGCCGCGCATAAAAAACTCTAGATTTGATTTTGGCCAAGGCCGCGGTAAGGCTTTCTTGCAACAATTTATTTGCACTCACACCACCCGCCATCACTAGCTGTGTCAGTTGCTCCTGCTTTAGCGCTCGCCTGCATTTAATCACCAAGGTTTCCACTACAGCCTGCTGAAATGCATGGGCAATATCCGCACGGATTTGCGGGTCAAGCTTGCCTTGTTCATCACGGTGCTCATGCACCGTATTCAAGGTAAAAGTTTTTAAACCACTAAAACTAAAATCCAAACCAGGGTGCTTCACCATCGGCCGCGGAAACACAAAGCGACCTGGTCGCCCCTGTTCCGCCAACTTCGCCACCTGCGGGCCCCCAGGATAAGCCAAGCCCAGCATTTTTGCTGCTTTATCAAAGGCCTCGCCAGCGGCGTCATCCAGCGATTCACCCAACAAACGATACTGACCAATACCATCCACCCGCACCAGCTGGGTGTGACCACCGGAAACCAGCAGTGCCACAAAAGGAAACTGCGGCGGCTCAGCCTCCAGCATTGGCGCCAATAAATGGCCCTCCATATGATGCACGCCAATCGCTGGCACCGCTAAAGCGTAGGCTAAAGAGCGACCAATCATCGCCCCCACCATCAACGCGCCAACCAAGCCCGGCCCTGCGGTATAGGCAACACCATCGATCTGCTGCTTGTTGCAACCCGCAGCCGCCAAAGCCTGATCGATTAAAGGCAGAGTTTTGCGAATATGGTCTCGGGAGGCAAGCTCGGGAACTACGCCGCCATATTCTGCATGCAACTCAATTTGGCTATAAAGCACGTCCGCTAACAAGCCTCGCTCACTATCGTAAAGGGCGATGCCCGTTTCATCACAGGATGTCTCAATACCCAAAATCAGCATGAATTGATTGCTACCCCATTAAAATGGCTGTTGATCCAAGCGGCGCATGATACTTGCAGAGGAATCAATAGGCCATTAAAAACCCTCTTTTTCCACTTTGCATTTTCTATAGCGACAGTTTACAATGCCCGCCCCTTGCGTCTGGTGCCTTTTTCGCCAGCGCTCTTAATAAATTCTGACAATCACTTAAAGGAAGGGTAAATGCCTTCAGTTAAACTAAAAGACAACGAGCCATTCGATATTGCTCTGCGCCGCTTCAAGCGCTCATGTGAAAAAGCCGGCGTTCTCGCCGAAGTACGTCGCCGCGAATTTTACGAGAAGCCAACATCTGTACGTAAGCGTAAAGCCGCTGCAGCTGTTAAGCGTCACGCTAAGAAGGTTTCTCGCGAAACCCGTAAAACCCAGCGCCTGTACTAAAATCGACACATTAATCGTTAGCTATCTATCATTCACTTATTGATAGCCACTATTAATGAGTCGTTTGTAATTATAAGCACTTTTGCTGTTTATCACTTTTTACCGTCTACGGAGTATTAAGCCATGACCGAACAAACGCTTAAAGCCCGGATTCAAGAAGAAATGAAAGTGGCCATGCGGGCCAAGGATAAACAGCGGCTGGGCACTATTCGGCTGATCCAAGCTGAAATCAAGCGCATCGAAGTTGACGAGCGCATCGATATTGATGATGCGCGGCTTCTAGCTGTGCTCGATAAAATGTGCAAACAGCGTCGCGACTCCTTCCAGCAGTATCAGGATGCCGATCGCCCTGAACTTGCTGCGCAGGAAGCTGCAGAGATTGTCGTAATTCAGGAATTTCTGCCCGCTCAGCTGAGCGACGAAGAGCTTACCTCTATGGTTAATGCTGCTGTTTCCAGCTCTGGCGCCGAGTCGATGAAAGACATGGGCAAGATTATGGCCGCGCTTAAGCCACAGTTGCAAGGACGCGCCGATATGGGCGTAGTCAGCAAAAAAATCAAAGCAGCTTTGGCATAAGCCGCTTAAAAATTTAGCAAAACTCTACACGTTGCCGCTTCACTGACTGTTTCATGCAGATTACACTGCTTCATCCACATTAAAGCAGCATAGATTTTCGCCCATGGCCGGCCGCATCCCGCAAACATTTATTGACGACTTGCTGGATCGCCTCGATATCGTCGAGGTGATAGACCGCCGTGTCAGCCTGAAAAAGAGCGGCCGCAACTTCACCGCCTGCTGCCCTTTTCACGACGAAAAAACCCCTTCGTTCAGTGTTAACCAGGAAAAACAGTTTTACTACTGCTTTGGCTGTGGCGCGGGCGGCAATGCTATCGGCTTTTTAATGGACTACGAGCGCATGGACTTTCCCCGCGCAGTAGAGTCACTCGCCGATAGCGCAGGCCTGGAAGTACCCCGCGAAGCTTCCGTCTTTCAAGAGCAGCCCCAGCAAAAACAAAACATCTACACCATGCTGGAAAAGTGCGCCGACTACTACCGGCAGCAACTGAAAAACCACCCACAAAAGCAACCCGCCATCGACTACCTGAGAACACGCGGTCTCAGCGGCGAAGTCGCCAGAGACTTTGACATCGGCTATGCGCCGCCGGGCTGGGATAATCTGCTCAAGCAACTAGGCCAAACTGAAGAAGACCGCCAGCTATTGATTGATGGCGGCATGCTGATCGAAAAAGAAGACGAAAACAAACTCTACGACCGCTTTCGCGACCGGATCATATTCCCTATCCGCGACAACCGGGGTCGCGTTATTGCCTTTGGCGGCCGCGTGCTAGGTGACGACAAGCCCAAATACTTAAACTCACCCGAGACCCCCGTCTTCCACAAAAGCAAAGAGCTCTATGGTCTCTATCAGGCCCGCAAAGCCAACCGGCAACTTCACCGACTTTTGATTGTCGAAGGCTACATGGACGTTGTCGCACTTGCACAAAATGATATCAGCTGGGCTGCCGCCACACTCGGCACCGCCACCAGCACCGAGCACTTAAACCGGGTATTCCGCCAATGCCCGGAAGTGGTGTTTTGTTTTGATGGTGACGAGGCCGGGCGCAAAGCCGCCACCCGAGCACTGGAGTCAGCACTTCCCGCCATGGAAGATGGTCGCCGCGCCCGTTTTTTATTTTTACCCCAAGGCGAAGACCCCGATAGCATGGTGCGAAGGATTGGTCAGAGCGAATTTATTCGTCTAGTCGACAAAGCCCAGCCCTTGGAAGAATACTTATTCAACTCCCAATCAGAAGACCTCGAAACCGGATCACTGGATGGCCGCGCACGTCTTAGCACCTTGACCGCGCCGCTCATCAACAAGCTGCCCGACGGCATCTTTAAAGAGCTAATGATGAACTCATTGGCCGAACGCACAGGACTATCACGCGGCAAGCTAACCGAAATACTGGATAAACATCAAACCAGCAAGCCATCATACGACGCCGAACCACAATCTCGCATCGCTCCACCCAGCGAGACTAATACTCGGCCTCAGCCCAAGCGACGCACCGCCACCTACGTCAAACCAGAGACCACTCGCAACGCCATACTCTATGCCATCGCTTTGCTGCTGCACGAACCAAAAGCAGCCAGCCATGTAACCATCCCCGAAACCCTGAGCCATAGCGAAGACCCTAACGCAGCACTGCTTCACGCCATGCTGGAACTGCTGCACAAGCGCCCAGACTCAACCTCGGCCATGCTTATCGGCCACTGGTACGGCGAAGCTTGGGGTGAGGCACTGCAAAAGCTGTTGCAGATGGAACAATTTATTCCAACAACAAATGTCGAACAGGAACTGGCCGACACACTGGCTCACTTAGACCGCAAACGGCAACAGCAAAGCATCAGCTCCCAAGTCGACAAAATACTGAGCAAAGACTATGCTCTACTGAGCCCCGAAGAAAAGCAGGAACTAAAACAACTTCTCAACCAACAGCACAACCTTAAACCCATGCATTAGCAAGCCAATAGCACCTCACAAGCATTAGACGACCGAGCACGAGGCTAGTATTTAGCCACCCAAATCGGTTATAATGTCGGGCTATTTCTCATACTCTCCTCCAGAAAAGACATATTATGAGCGACACCGGTAAAAAGCAGTCTCGTTTAAAAACCCTTATTGCCAAGGGCAAGGAGCAGGGCTACCTCACATACGCCGAGGTTAATGATCACCTGCCTCAGGATATCTCTGATCCAGATCAAGTCGAAGACATCATTCAGATGATTAACGACATGGGTATTCAGGTGTTCGAACATGCACCAGATGCCGATGAAATCTTACTTTCCGAAGATGATTCCACCGACGATATTGCCGCTGCAGAAGCTGCCGCCGCACTAGCCGCCGTTGAAACCGAAGCTGGTCGCACCACCGACCCAGTCCGCATGTATATGCGCGAAATGGGTACCGTCGAGCTACTGACTCGCGAGGGCGAAATCGCCATCGCCAAGCGTATCGAAGAAGGTATTCGCGATGTAATGGCTGCTATAGCCTATTATCCTGGCGCGGTACAAGAAATCCTTGATGACTACGACAAAGTCGCGACCGAAGAGCGCCGCCTGACTGACATCTTAATTGGCTACCTCGATCCCACCGACGTAGTACCGCCAGCTGCCCAACAAGCTGCCGCTGCCGCCCTGGGCGATGATGACGATGAAGACGAAACACCCTCTGGCCCAGATCCCGAAGAAGCTGCCATTCGCTTTGAGGAAATCCGCCAGCAGCAAATCAAACTTGACCAAGCTATTGCCAAGCACAGCCGCTACAGCAAAGAAGCGGCAAAAGAGCTGCAAAAATTAGGCGAAGTATTCAAGTTTTTAAAGCTGACGCCACGGGTATTCGAACCTCTGGCAATACGGGTTCGCTCCAAGCTTAATCTGATTCGCTCAAACGAGCGGATTATCATGAACATCTGCCTCAAACAGGCCAAGATGAGCCGTAAAGACTTTGTCAAAAGCTTTCAGGGCGAAGAAACTAATCCTGAGTGGATCACCCTGCGAATCAAAGCCAACCCGGCCTTTGAGCCAGTGCTTGAAGCCAATCGTGAAGAAATACTTCGCGCCCAGCGCAAGATTGCCCAGGTTGAAGCACAAACCGGCCTGACCATTGTCGACATCAAAGAAATTAACCGTCGCATGTCAATCGGCGAAGCACGCGCACGTCGCGCTAAAAAGGAAATGGTTGAAGCCAACCTGCGTCTGGTTATTTCTATCGCGAAAAAATACACCAACCGCGGCCTACAGTTCCTTGATTTGATTCAGGAAGGCAACATCGGTCTGATGAAAGCGGTGGATAAGTTTGAATACCGTCGCGGTTACAAATTCTCGACCTACGCTACCTGGTGGATTCGTCAGGCGATTACCCGCTCTATCGCCGACCAAGCGCGCACCATTCGTATACCCGTGCACATGATTGAAACCATCAACAAACTCAATCGTATCTCTCGTCAAATGCTGCAGGAAATGGGTCGTGAACCCACCCCTGAAGAGCTAGGCGAGCGCATGGACATGCCCGAAGATAAAGTACGCAAAGTGCTAAAAATCGCCAAAGAGCCTATCTCCATGGAAACCCCCATAGGTGACGATGAAGATTCACACTTGGGCGACTTTATTGAAGATAGCACCATTGCTCAACCTATCGACTCAGCAACGGGGCAAGGCCTACAAGAAGCCACTAAAGACGTACTCAGCGGCCTGACCGCAAGAGAAGCCAAAGTATTGCGGATGCGTTTTGGTATCGACATGAATACCGATCACACACTGGAAGAAGTCGGCAAGCAGTTTGACGTAACCCGCGAGCGTATTCGTCAAATCGAAGCCAAGGCACTGCGCAAATTGCGCCACCCTTCGCGCTCCGATCACCTGCGTAGCTTCCTCGACGAGTAAGGCTCAGCAAAGGGTACAACTACTTACTGGTACCCCAAGCTAAATAGCTTAACGAATGAAAAGGCTCTCACATAGTGAGGGCCTTTTTTATTGGTCGTTAAAATTTCGCCAAGTAGACTAACCCACAACCACTATTTATCGCTACACTGTTCGCCTGTACAATTAAATTGACTTAGCAAACAGCTTTGCACAATGGAGATTAATCATGAGCGTCTATAACGACAACAGCTTGAGCGTTGGCCACACCCCACTCGTCAAAATCAACCGCATCAGCCAAGGCAATATTTTCGTCAAAGTTGAAAGTCGCAACCCCGCCAACTCCGTTAAGTGCCGCATTGGCGCCAGCATGATAGCCGCCGCAGAAAAAGACGGCAGCTTAAAACCCGGCATGGAAATTATCGAGCCGACCAGTGGCAACACCGGCATCGCCCTTAGCTTTGTCGCCGCCGCTAAAGGCTACGCTGTCACCCTTACCATGCCCAACACCATGAGCCTGGAACGCCGCCAAATCATGAAGGCACTAGGAGCCAACATCGTACTGACCGACGGCGCTAAAGGTATGCCTGCCGCCATTGCCAAAGCACAAGAACTGGTTGCAGAAAACCCCACCCAACGCTGGATGCCAAGCCAATTCGACAACCCTGCCAACCCCAGCATTCACGAACAAACCACCGGCCCAGAAATCTGGCAAGATACCGATGGCGCCATCGACATACTGGTCAGTGGCATTGGTACCGGCGGCACCCTCACGGGCATCTCCCGCTACATCAAAAATACGCAGGGCAAAGCAATTATTTCTGTCGCCATCGAGCCGGCATCATCAACTGTCATTGCCGCCGCAAAATCAGGACAAACACCCACCCATGGCCCGCATAAAATCCAGGGGATCGGCGCAGGTTTTGTACCCGTGAACCTTGATCTCGACATGGTCGACCTGGTTGAACAGGTCGATAACGACGAAGCCATACAATGGGCCCATCGCCTTATGAAAGAAGAAGGGATTTTAGCCGGTATTTCCAGCGGCGCAGCAATGGCTGTTGCTGATCGCCTCTCCAAACGACCAGAGTATCAAGGCAAAACCATCGTCGCCATCCTCCCCGACTCGGGCGAGCGCTACCTATCCACGGCACTGTTTGCCGGTGAATTCAGCGACAACGAAACCGTGCAATAAGCTGCAGCCGCCACCGTAGCCCCTACTATGATCACCGATCCTTATTTCTATCTGTGTGCCATTCCGGCAGTACTTATCTTCGGCATGGCCAAAGGTGGCTTCGGCGGTGCCATTGCCGTTGTCTCTGTGCCGATCATGGCGCTGGTCATTTCGCCAGTGCAGGCCGCCGCTATTTTATTACCACTTTTATTAGTGATGGATGCCGTAGCCCTATGGAGCTTTCGCGGCCAGTGGCACAGTCAAAATTTACGGATCATGCTGCCTGCAGCAGTTGCTGGTATCATTGCTGGCGCACTATTCTTTCGCTACCTCTCCGAAGATGCCGTACGCATCCTAATCGGGCTGATGTCACTGGCCTTTTGCCTTAACTATGTCATAACGACCATCAAACATGGCAACGACAGCCCTGCGCAAGCACCTAACCGACTAAAAGGTAGTTTCTGGGCCGCCATCTCGGGCTTCACCAGCTTCGGAATCCACGCCGGCGGCCCACCCGCCAATATCTACCTACTGCCACAAAAACTGGAAAAGACTCTATTAATGGGCACCTTCGCCGTGTTTTTCGCCGCAGTCAACGCCCTCAAAGTCATTCCCTATGCGTGGCTGGGCCAATTTGACCACACCAACCTAATGACCTCATTAATACTCTTACCCGCAGCGCCCGTCGGCGTACGGCTCGGTTACTTCCTCCTACACCGAGTCAGCCAATTACTGATCTACCGAATATGTTACTTCTTCCTGGCCATCGCCAGCATCAAGTTATTACACGACGGATTCAGCAACATTCTCAGCAATTAGACAGGTCATCGCCGCTAGCAAAAATCTTTCGACGACTATATAATGCGCCCCTCTCGTGAAATGGCCATGTAGATTTGTGCCTTTAACGGGGCTCGTAGCGCAAGGAAGAGCATCCGACTCACAATCAATGAGTCAAAAGCAAGAAAGTAAAGATGGGCCTTTAGCTCAGTTGGTTAGAGCATCCGACTCATAATCGGCAGGTCCCCAGTTCAAGTCTGGGAAGGCCCACCATTTTTACTTTAAAAACAATAAGTTAGCGAAGCACCAGCCCCCCCCCTTCATATAGAAAGCCCTTGAGGGTTACACTAGGGTTACAGGCTCTACCCACTTAACGGGGGATGGCATTCATCGAACCCTGTTGATAATACCGTCCCACCCACAGTGAGTCAGCACCCTCAATCGATAATTCTCAAAGTTACATTGGCTCTACCCAATTAACGGGGGATGGCATTCATCGAACCCTATTAATAATACCATCCCACCCGCAGTGGGTTAGCACTCTCAACCTGTAGTTTTCAAAGTTTCTAAAACCATACGCTCGTCT
>JBAYQJ010000039.1:0-32929 GCA_041677245.1 Spongiibacteraceae bacterium
ACCATCTACTGTATGAGTGCCCGCAAAGACACCGGTCGAACAAGCTGCAATCGCTACAGCCAATGTTGTTTTTTGTAAAATGTTTTTCATTCTTTATATTCCTTTTACGTACGTAATCGATTTTTTTACATCTTCGAAAGGGCAGAGCGCTCTGCCCGCCACCGAGTGAGAATCTTACGGGACATCATTCATCGTTTGCAAGTATTTTATTTTATTAATTTTAAATATGTACGCGGTTCATCATTTGTAGCTTTAACCCGCTAAAAACCGCGTAGAAACAGAACAAAATCAACCCCTGCAGCGACTATTGCGCCATTAGTTTGGCTCGGGTAATAGCTTCATTTGATCGCGAAACGACTTCGTCAATCTTTCGGCGTCCTGCGGCCTTTTGACTAGATAGGGGACAATCAAAATCATCAGCTCCGTATCATCGGCAGCGGTACTATCTGCACGAAACAACTGCCCCAACCAAGGGATGTCACCCAACAGCGGTATTCTCGAATTACCTTTCGACTGGGTTTTGGAGATCAACCCGCCCAGCAAAACCGAGCCGCCATCCTGCAGGCTGAGGCTGGTGGTGATGTTGCGAGTGGAAATAACCGGCGTCAGATCAACCGTTGACTGATCGCCGACCGACTGACTGACCTCCTGTGTCACCTCAAGATCAATACGCCCCCCCGAAAACACTGTTGGCGTCACACTGAGACTGATACCCACCTCGCGGTAGGAAATCTGCTGTGTCACCGAGCTGTCACCATCAACTACCTCATCGGTCAAGCTTTTGGATGTCAGGGTTGGAATGCTTTGGCCTACGTTAACTGTCGCTGATTGGCCACTGCGCACCAACACTCTGGGGGTTTGCAGGATACTCACCTTGTTATCACTGGCAAAGGCATTGAGCGCCAGCCTGGTGCTTCCCGAGCTACTGGTGGACGCCCATGAAAGACCAGTCCCCCCAATACCCGACCCCACACCGCTATCCCCGAAAATAGATGTCAAAGTACCATCCGTCCCCGCCAGCGCCCGGTCAAGCCCCCACTCAACACCAAACTCGAACTGTTCACTCAATGCCACTTCGGCCACCACGACTTCGACCAACACCTGCGGCGGCACTTGGTCCAGATCGCGAATAAGTGGCAATATTTCTTGCCAACGCTCGGCTTTGCCCCTGTAAATCAAAACGTTGCGAACCGTATCCACCACAAAGTTGCCATGGCTGGACGCTTTGACGGCCGACTTTTGGTCACCCAGGGCTTTTGTATCCTTCAAGCTCGAACCACCAATACTGGTGCCACCACCACCTATGACTGCATTGAGGGTCGCAGCCAACTGATCAGCACCGGTATTATGCACCTGATACCAATATAAGCTCTCTTCCTCACCAGAGCGGGAAACAACCCGGTCCAGCTGCTCTACCCACTGCTTTATCAGCCCCAAGGTGCGCTCATCGGAGGCAAAGACAAACAGCGCATTCAACTCTTTAATGGGCACTAGCGTGGTATTTTTGCCGGTACCGCCTACATCGTAGCCCTGTGCGGTCATGGTGACTGTCAAACGCTCGGACAGCGATTCGGCATCGGTAAACTGTGGTTCGATACGCAAACTATAGCGCCCCTTCATAGCCGGCTGATCTAACAGGTCTATCACGTCGGCGGCACTTTGCACCAAATCCGGCGAACCCTGTAGCGTCAGTGCATTGCGGCTATTATCACGCTCTACGCTGAGCTTTTGCCCCTGAAAGACCGTACGCAGCATGCTGTAAGCGTCCGAATTACTGATAACCTTCATACCACGAATCAAAAAGACCGGGCGATGCGTGGCCGGCACGCTGGGCAAGGCCTCACCGGTGATGATCAATGGCGGCTCCGCAGAGGCACCCTTACTACTACCCAGCATAAAACGCAGCAAATCGCCCTGTTGAGCAATGATGACGCCGTAGTTCGAAAGTACCTGTCGAGCCAGTTCGAAGATTTGTTGACGGTTACGAGGGTCGGTAATACGCAACGTCACCAGGTCTTCTTTATTAGCCACCTCCGGCGCCATCTGAAAGTCGAGCTTCAATTGATTGGCAAACACTTCATTAATAAAGACAGGAATCGGCATGCCATCCAAACTCAAGTTGATGGTCGCTGCCTCATCGGGCGCAAACAGCGATTCAACCTTTACTGCCTGAGGGCGTCCTGCCACCCCTGTCGTTGGTGCTGCTTCGAAACGTGTGGTGCGTTTGATCTCGGAACCTATCGGTGTTTCAGGAAGCTCTGATTTCAAATCTAGCTCGCCCTTTGCCAGCGTCGGACGAGGACGAAAGTCTTCCTCAGGAATCAACTCACACGAGGCCAACAATAAAACGGCAAAACTGAGTAGTAGTCGGGAAAAACAATTAATAAGTAGCTGTTTGTTGTAGATCATATTTATTCACATTGTGACGACGACATCGTCGAATTGGTTGTGCGCGCTACTGCTCGCTTGTGTTTGTCTTATCTGTTATGACAGGCGTTCCGTCAAGTGCTCTTGACTCCTGTGCAGCTGCTTCTGGTACTGACGGCTCTTGTTCTGCTGATGGCTCTTGTTCCATTAAAGACGCATCCGCAACCAGAACTAGTGCGTCGTCACTAAAGAGCTTTAACACGCGGGCCTTTTGCCCTTGTTGTTGCAGTGTAAGCCTGTCAGCCTCAACCCCTTTCAACACCCAATCCGTGCCCGGTAACTGTTCACCAATACTGAAGCGGCGGTAACCTTGCTGGGTTTTGAACAGAACCTGCCAGTGTACACCGTCTTTGATAATGCCACTGACTTTCTGGCGCAGCTCTTTGGCTGCAGCGGCTTCCTTCTGTTCATCGCTTACCTGCTCTTCAGTCGAAGAAAGCTGCGACACATCACCCCAAAAACCATCCGCCAGTAACTGCTCAACACTGGTCGACTCTATAGCCCTTGGCTGACTAAGCTCCCACGACCTTGCACCCCCGTCCAGATCATCAGGACTCAAATCGGGATAGGTAAGCCAGGCAAAGAGCCCATCTATAACCAAGATCCCCGCCACTATGCCTGCGAGCAACAAACGCCAATCAATCACTGCTCGCGCTCCTCTGAAGCCGTAGCCCCAGCTGTTAAATCGAACCAAGCCAAGAGGCCCAAACGATAACGGGAACGTCGCGACACGTCGATTTGCTCAAACTCTACGATAATCGAAGGTACATTTTTCTCGATGTTGCTGAGCATATTTTGCCAAGCCCCCGCTTCATACTCCCCTCTGATATCTGCTCGCACAGGACTCAGCGTTGATCCGTTTGGCAAAGTTGCACCTACATCTACCGTCATTTGATTAATCTTAACACCTGACGCGGAAGCCTGGGCTTGCAGCCAATCGCGCAAGGCCGCTTGTGCCTCACCTTCGGTATTGGCGCTCCAAAGCTGTTGGCGTACTTGTTCCAAAACTTTGCCTGCCTCTTCAGCTCGTTTGGGCCAAGCCTTTTCGCGAGCGGCGAGACGGGTATCATTCAGCTCCATCATGGTTCGTTTAGCCTGCTCTTCAGCCGCAGCCCGCCAGCGCTCCAACTGCACATGCCCAAACGCAATAAACAAGACAGCGGAAGCCACAACGATAAGCTGCAACCTCTTACTGCTGCGCCACTCACTTAATACCTGGGTGCGTAGTTCTTGGTATTGCTTCTGAAGGCTCATTGCGAAGCCTCCTGACGACGAACATCACCCATGACACGCAACCGCACTCGATAACGATCCGTTTCGCGCGCAGGCTCAACCTGAACTTCGGTCAAGCCATTACCAGAGAGCGCCTTCACCAAACCTAACGTATCTTTTACCTGGCCTTCTACCGTCATATCGACCAGATCAAAGTTTCGCTCCCACTTAACCAGCTTTAAGCCAAGCTCTCGCGGCAGCTGGCGGTAGACTTGACTCTGCACAGACAAAGGAGGGGGAGACGAGAATAGCCGCAACAAATCCATCAATTGGTAATGTACATCCCGAGCCTGATTTCTGGCTGTCAGCAATACATTTGCTGACACTTCTAGATTAGCTTTTTCATCCTCGGCTGATTGATTAAGCGAATACCATTGAATGATTGAGGTAATTTGCAAGCTAGCGATTAAGACGCTGATGCCCAGGCCTGCAAACAGCAGTTGGTTTTTACGCTCAAACCAATGTGCCCAAATGGGCTTTAATGTATCCTGCCAAGGAAAATCCAGACACAGATCGGTGATGCGCTGCAAAGGCAAATCATTCAACGTAACCCCCTGCGATCGGGCGAAACGCTGCTGCTGTAACTTGCCTGGCTCCTCTCGAAACCACTGACTGGACAACAACACCCCCTGGTCCCACAACTGCAAATCAAAACCCGTTGTCAGTGGCAACAAATACAACCCAGCTTTTTCTTGTTTAGGCCAAAAAACTATCTCGGGCAAGCAAATCAGGTTTTGATCGACCGGCAGTGAGCTTTCTGCTTTTTGATCTAAAATAGCTGATCGAACCTGATCCGTATTCCATAACCAAACTTGCGCCATGCCACCCACCCAAGAAACACAGAAAGAGGTGGCATCCCATGCGCTCTTGAGCTCAACTTCATTGCCCAGGGCCTGGCTTCGCTTGTTCTTGGGAACATGCGATAAATCGGAACAAAAATAACGACAGTGGTCACGACCTATACGAAGCAATGGCTTCAGGTGTAGTGACTGCAATCGATGAATCTCACCATCTGAAATAAGATGCTGCTCAACGGAAAAACGGGTGATCAACCTTTGTCGCTGTTGCTTTAGCCAGCTCATTTGGAAGTGCTACTCTTATTGTCCAATTAATATACCTAGCCAGCTTCCCCGGCGACAAAGTCCGGAATTGTACATCATAAACCTGAGCAATGGGATCACCATCATGCCACCACCAAAGCCGAAAGCCGGATGCCGGCATGATAGTGAAAGGGATCTCCTCCCCCTGCCCCAGCCCCATGTCCCGCAGCCGAAAAATACTTTTATAGGGTTCAAGCCTTCTCTGCTCCAATATTGGTTCGATGGAAACCCCTTTTGGCGCTGTCAATGTCAGCGCCGAGGCCGAGGCCGTATTGGCGTTAATCCCGCCACCGCCCTCCACTTTGAATGTTTGCAGCAACCAGGCATCGCTATAGTTTTGCAGCGCTTCTCTCCAGCCCCAAACACTTCTGAGCTGTAGGGGATTGCGCAAATACCCATTAAAAGGCGGCGCCATTCCAGCAAGGCGGTACTGACCACGCTCAACGCCATTGCGCATCCGGTAATCATCTTTATCTTGATAATCTATCAAGGCAGACTGCAGTTGTGCGGCATCGACGCCTGCGACCTCATCCGCCAGAATATCAAAAACTCTGGGTGAGTTTAAAAAAGACAGCCCCACTAGCCCAGCGCGATCCCGGACCATCATGCGCATACCGCCCCCTACGTCCAGAACCCTGCCATCCAAACTTAATACGCCTGCAGC
The DNA here is from genome assembly GCA_041677245.1 of Spongiibacteraceae bacterium. Taxonomy (GTDB): domain Bacteria; phylum Pseudomonadota; class Gammaproteobacteria; order Pseudomonadales; family Dasaniaceae; genus Oceanicoccus. Next base: position 5,464 of record JBAYQJ010000039.1, read on the forward strand.
GGTAGTCTGTTGCACTGTGGGGATTGCGCCGCTCAAAAAATCGTCCAAACTGGAAAAACTAACACTACTTCCGCCACTAGAGGTAGATGACTGACCGGATGGCCACGAAACACCTTCGACCCCCTGCTGGCCTACCATATAGGTATAGGTCACTTGGGCAATTGCACTTGCCCCCCTATAACGAGCCTCGACTTCGACATGCTTTTGCTCAGCCAACTCCCGCGTGCGCTCTACCCATAAGGAAAAGGCACCTGCCGCCATCGTCATGATAACCAATATCCACAGCACAGAAACCAGAACAAAGCCTGCACCCCGCTCCCTTCTTATAGAAGCTTCTCGCCACCTGCCAGTGGTGCTCGCCATTGTTTCCACTCCCCGCATCTGGATTTTGAGCCTACAAACCTGGTTTTTCAGGCGGGCGGTACTCCTGATCATCAGCCACTAAAGCTACGACCACAATCTCGGGCCGCCTTCCACCAATCACTTCCAGCGCAATAGCTTGCGGCAAAACATGCGCGGGCCGCTCTTCAAACCTCAAACTGGCCTGGGGGTACTGTACGACCCACTCCCCATCAGACAAATAGAGCCAATGGGCCTCGACCCCCTGCCACTCTCTTATGATATGCCAGCCGCCCGCTCCTCCCGGTATTGTCACTTCTCGATAGCGAAGCGAGATGAGCTCATCATTTTGCTCTAACTGCCACTGGATGCTGTGCGGCTGCCCATAGAGCCGACTAACTAAAGGCGCCAATGAGATCGCCTCAAAGCCGCTTGCAGTACCATGAAACTTAAAACGCTCGAACCCTTCATGGTCAATACCATTAACAATTCCCGAAATAGAATCATGCAACCATCCGGCGAATAAAGACTGGGTCTGCATGGCTGATTGGCGCCGCTCTACGACACCATAAACACTCGCCATATAAATGAAGCCCTGCATCAACATCCCTGACAACAGAGACACCAACAGTATCACCACCAGCATTTCCAGCAGCGTAAAACCTTTTACAGCAGTAGGGCTTACCTTTGATTTAGTCAAAAACCACATCCGCCGCTGTTCTCACTTGCCGCAATCCCAGCAACCACATATCAAAGGTATAGAGCAATTTGCCATCCCTATAGACATTCACCTCGGACTGATACAGCTTTGCTTTATTGATAGTTTTGTTATTTTGCTCATCAAGCACGTCATCCTCATAGTCGCTAGCCTCCGAAGACCACTCTATTCCCAGACTTCCAATCTCAACACTGCCCGATGGACTTTCTTCTGGGTCAACTGTCCTCATGTACTCAACCGCACTCTCTATTAGTGCAGAGCGAGTATTAACGGCATCCGCCCGCTGCAGAGTAATGAGATTTGTGTTTACCCACGCATAAAGAGCCGATGCCCCCATAGCAAAAATAGCCAAGGCAACTACAGCTTCAAGCAGGGTAAAACCACGAACACGGGAGGGAGCCGGATACACTATGGGATTCTCGCTTTGCAATCTGGGCTTCTGAGGTACAACTCAAAGGTCTTCTCACCACGAGAAACCTTAACCCTCCCACCCACAGGACAAAAGCCAGCCGCAGTAATCAGAATTGTGTCATCTACTGCCATTTGCCACTCAGACGAAGATATATAGGACTTAAACCCTTCAGGCAAAGCTTGCAGGCTCATATCCATATCGGGATTATAACCGGCAAAATAACTGTCTCTGCCACTATGCCGAACCTGTAAGGCCAAAGAACTCAACTGAGCCACCAGCTCATCTCTATCAAGAGCAAGAGACAAGCTGTCGTACATCCGCTGCAAGCCCGGCAAGACCAGCCCAGTAACGACGCCAACGAGCACAAGGACAACAACCATTTCGAGCAAGGTGAAGCCTTGATTTTGGCGTATCATCATTGAGCCGGGAGGTAACCAACATCTTCAGCGTCACCACTCCCACCTGGCTGTCCATCTGCACCTAGAGAGTAAAGGCTGAACGGGTCGTACTCACTACTTTCGCTGCTGTAAACATACTCTCTATTCCAAGGATCTAAAGGTACGCCTCCTTCCAGGTAAGGCCCCTCCCAAAAGCTTGCAGCTCTCTCGTCAGCAGGCCTTTTAGCAAGCGCTTTGAGGCCCTCTTCGACCGTAGGCAAGCGCCCAACATCCAACTTAAAAGTATGCAAAGCACCCCGCAGCATTTTTATCTGAGTCTGTGCGGTTTGCACTTTAGCCTTATCAGCTTGCTTAAACAGGCTCGGCCCCACCATGCCTGCAATCAAACCAACAATAACCAACACCACTATCATCTCTAACAGAGTAAAACCCTGTTCGCGGCCTTTCAAATTGATATTATTTTGCTTCATACTTCTCTCCAACAAATTTTAAACTGGCGATTAGCCACATCAATCATCGCTAGACACTCCCTAAAAAGGAATATCATTAGCGCTGGTGATTGCCAGCATTACACCAATAATAATGGTTCCCATTGCACTTCCAATCAGTAAAATTGCTATCGGCTCAATCAGCGCTAGCACTTTTTTCATTCGCTGCTTACCTTGCTCGGTATAAAGTGCCGCCAATGAAGTTAGCATCGCTTCCAGCTGCCCGGAACGCTCACCTACGCGGACGAGGTTGTAGCCCGTATCAGTGAGGCAGGCATTTTCTTCCAGCGCTACTGAGAGCATTTCCCCAGCCCGAACCGCCTTAGTTACCAGCCCCATCCTCCTTTTCCGCGAGGGCATCTTCACCGCCTGAACAGCCAAATCAAGAGCCAATAATAGCTCTACCCTATGCTTTATCAATGAAGACATAACTTTGGACCACGCAGCAACATCCGCATGGGAAACCCAATCTCCGACAACGGGGATACGCTCCACGACCTCCAGTATTTTCAATTTTGCCACTGGTGTACGCCAAGCAATAACGAAAAGTACCGGCGGAAGCGAAAGCAATACTAATAGCAGCAGTATATTCTCATTCGCCCACTTACCCGAAGCCAACACCGCCCAAGCCAAAAAGGGTAGCCTGTCAGCCTGCTCCAGTAAATTGGAAAAGCTTGGAAGCACAAAGACAAACATCATCAACACAGACAACACCCCGGAAACAACAAGAATTACGGGGTATATCAGTGCGTTTCTAATGTCATTTCTCGTTGCCAGGTCATATTCCATCTGGGCGCAGGCATCAGCAAGGGAATCACCCAACCTACCGGTGACTTCCCCCGCACGAATCAGATATATGACATACCGTGGCAGTTGTAACTCTGAGGCCTCAATAGCCTGCTCAAAAGTGCCACCATGCCTAAGCGTTTTAGAGGCTTTTTTAAAAGCCCAGCGCAAAGCAGGATGTGCAGCAGACTGCGCTTGAGATGACACCGCTTCAGCAGCACCAACCCCTGCCTTCAGCATGGATGCCAGCTCATACAAAGCCAGGGTGATTGCCTGCTCGCCAGGTTTTCTTGCTCCTGGCCCCTCGTCCTCCCGTTGAGTTTGTTCAGCACTGAGCTCCAATACGGTCAGGGCTTGCGAGGATAACTGCACCAGCGCTTCTTTTTTAGTCGAGGCGGTCAACTCTCCAGCGACCTCACTTCCTTTGGCATCAACCGCAATGTAACTGTATCGGCTGCTCATAAATGCAAGCTCGCAACCCGATTCACTTCTTCAACGCTGGTGAGCCCAAGCCAAGCTTTTATCAACCCATCAGTGTGCAAGTTACGGAATCCTTCCCGACGAGCCAGCTCCTGAAGGGCTGAGACGGACTTGCCATCCATCACCGCCTCCCTTATTAAATCATTCACCGCAACCAGCTCGTAGATACCAACTCGACCGGTGTAACCCGTATGCTGACACTTGTCACACCCGACCGGCTTTCGCCAATTCGGCTGCTGACCAGGAAATAGCTTATCGGTAAAACTCTTAGTCGCACTAATATCTGCCTCAGAAGCACTGGCTGGCACACCACAACTTGAACAAATACGTCGCACCAGTCGCTGAGCCTGAACCGCAATAACCGGAGCAGCCGCAAGAAAGGGCTCAACTCCCATATCCACTAAACGGGTAAATGCACTCATTGCGTCATTAGTATGCAACGTAGAAAGCACAAGGTGACCGGTTAGCGCTGCCTGAACCGCAATTTCAGCCGTCTCCAAATCACGAATTTCGCCAATCATAATGACGTCAGGATCCTGACGTAAAATAGACCTCAAGGAAGCCGCAAAAGTCAAACCTATATCACTGTGGACCTGAACCTGAGTAACGTGGGGCAACCTGAATTCAACAGGGTCTTCGACGGTTATGATTTTTCGAACCCCGTCATTTGACTCAGCTAATGCCGAGTATAGGGTCGTCGATTTACCTGAACCAGTCGGCCCCGTAACCAGCACGATACCGTGCGGCCGCTCAACCCAACCTTTCAGTAAATCGAGGTGATCTTGTAGATAGCCTAGATTTTCGAGCAGGAGGTCCTGCCTTTCTTTAGGTAGTAGACGCATGACGATTGATTCGCCATTAACACTAGGGAGCGAAGACACCCTGATATCCAGCTCTTGGCCGTTAATTCTCATACTGATCCGACCATCCTGAGGGAGGCGCCTCTCAGCGATGTCGATACCCGAGACCAGTTTTAAGCGCGACGCTATTGCATAGTAGCGCTGTACCGGCAGTGTTCGCTTGGTAAACATAACACCGTCTATTCGATACCGCACATCAAAGGTATCAGCTTCTGGCTCAATATGAATATCCGACGCCCGCTCTTCCAATGCTTGAGAGATGATATTGTTCACCAGTTCAATAACAGGGGCTTCTTCAGCCAACTCTCGGAGGTGCTGAACGTCATTATCAAGCTGAGCATCAAACCCTTGTTCGGACTGACGGATTTTTAAATTATTTAGCAGGTTTTCTAAGACCTGGGAGCGGGACAAGCAGTATTTGACCTGATAGGAACCAGCACCAGACAAAACCTCATCTAACTCAGGAGAGAGAGGGTCTCTACTGAGACAATAAAGCTCGTTTTCTACCAGCCATATCACAGCCTCTTTGTGAAGCAGCCAGCTAATTGGAACCCCCACTGCCTCAACGCCGTTACCAATTTCAATATCAGTCGGAGCCTCTACATCCCGGCCCATAAGTAAAAAACCAAGCTGGGCAGACAAAGCCTCCAACAGATTACTCTCTGAAATACTGCCCGAACGAATCAATATACCGCCCAAACGGCCACCCGTCTGCTGCTGGATAACCAAAGCCTTATCCAGATCGCGCTGCTGAATAAACCCTAACCGCAAGAGCACCTCACCCAGCAATAGATTGGTATATTCAGCCTCTTCCATCACGTTCTCCCCTAAAGCGCCCATAACTAAATCCCCCGGCAAGACAAAGCCCATAGACTCTGCGCACCTCTGTAAGTTTCCAGTTTAATGATACAAACTCGGAGCCCTCACGACCAAATACAAAGGCTGGGGACTGAAGACTAAATAAGCGGAGGCAAGTTCAGACTGGACTAGCTGAAATGAACAATAAATCGGGAGCGGATGTTACCACAACCCTAGAGGAGACCCAACCTCCAATGCGTACCCAAAGCTGCAGATACCAACACTAGCAGCCACCTATTTTTAACCCAACCTCGAACCCAGCCTGCGATAGAAAGCACCCTACATCACCGACTCCAACAGCTATTTATGCGCCCCCTATGAGTACCGACATTCGCTTACCCGTTAACTGCACCCCACTTCGTATCGACTAAATCAAGAATTAGACAGGGGAGCTGACTTTCTAAGCTGCCTGTGCGGCAGTGAACCAAAAGCGACTGAGGACAAAGTCCCTATACTGCTGGCTTTTTTCACACCAGGCGCGAAGATGCCAGCGCAAACCGGTTTTGACGAAGGTGTGTGGCGCTATCACCCGACCCTCACTATTGGGGTTGGTAAGCGATACATAATCAACTTCGACGCGCTGATGTTTACGTATGGCTGCGATTAAACCACGCATGACCTGTGGCGACACTTTACGCGCGGGCAGCTCTAATGCGGTATGTGCTACGGTAATGGGGTTTTGAGTTTGCGGAAGCTGCCCAACTTGTATCCAATTGAGGTATTCAGCAACGTCGCCAGTGATTTGAGCCGGGCTAAATATACTGGTTGCTTGATAGCTTTTAGCCGAACTGTTATAGCTTAGGTTTCTTGGCCTTTGGTCAATATAGCGGTTGATGTCTGCACTGGCTTGTTGACGAGACAAGCCGAATATTTCTCGTAACGTCGTGCTATTTATCTGTCCTTCCCAGTAGCTAAGCAACTCAACTACGTATAAACGCTGAGCTCTTGTGTGTTTTGTTACTACATCCATGCACTTATTACTCACCAGCAAAGTGTATTATTGTTACTTATTCACTTTTTATACAGGCTTACACGGCTTAACGATTGCATTTATTTTCAAATACCGCCAGCCAAAATGAATCAGCCCTTATTATTTATCGCAACTTAAACATTATGTTATTAAAGCCGTTTATTCAATTTTATTTTTACCAAAAAACTAACACTTTTAACACCACAAAATAATGGCCAAAAAAAACCGCCAAGAGGCGGTTTTTTAAACTATACCGTGCTTAGGTTTATTTAAGCCCTAGCACATCCTGCATGTCATACAGGCCGACATGTTTTTCTTTTAGCCATACCGCTGCACGCACCGCACCGCGAGCAAAGCTCATCCGCGAGCTGGCTTTATGAGTGATTTCTACCCGCTCACCATCAGCTAAAAACATCACTGTATGATCACCAACTACATCGCCGCCGCGTACGGTGGCAAAGCCTATTTCTTTATCGGGACGCGCACCTACTTGACCTTCTCGACCATAGACGGCCACTTGTTTTAAGTCACGATCCAGCCCGTCGGCTACAGCTTCACCTAAGCTTAAGGCGGTACCTGAAGGAGCATCTACTTTATGGCGATGATGTGCCTCAACGATTTCCACATCATAATCATCACCTAAAATTTTTGCCGCTTCTTTGGCCAGTTTGAAGCAAAGGTTTACCCCTGTGCTGTAATTAGTGGCTTTACACATGGCCGATTGATTGGCGAAATTGGCAATCAATACCTGCTCTTCGCTGGTTAACCCCGTGGTGCCAATGACCATTTTTTTGCTTGCTGCAGCACATGCGGTGGCATTGGCGATTGTCGCCGCAGGCGCAGTAAAATCAATGAGCACATCGAAGTTGTTGATAACCTGCTTTAAGTCGCCAACGATAGCGATGCCGTTTTTACCCAAGCCTGCCAGCTCGCCAGCATCGGCTCCAATCAAGGAGCTGTCGGGACGCTCTATGGCGGCGGTTAATTCAGCATTTGAGTTCAGGCTTATCGCCTCAATGAGAATTTTACCCATGCGACCGGCGGCGCCGGTTACTGCGATTTTTACTGTCATTATTAATCCGTATGCGTAGGGTGGAACTTATTCCACCGCAATAATAAACAAGGTGGAACAAGTTCCACCCTACGGCTAGATTTTCATATCATCGAAAAAAGATTTTACCCCTTCGAACCATGAATTTTTACGCGGCGACTGATTACCCTCTTTATCAAAGGACTCTTTCAATTGTTTGAGTAATTCCTTTTGATTTTTGGTGAGGTTGGCTGGCGTTTCAACCACCACACGGCACAGTAAATCACCAATTGAACCACCGCGAACGGGTGCTACACCTTTACCACGCAAACGGAAGAGTTTTCCGGTTTGTGTTTCTTCGGGTATTTTCAATTTAACCCGGCCATCCAACGTAGGCACTTCTAGCTCACCACCCAGCGCGGCATCAATAATGCTGATTGGCACTTCGCAATACAGGTTTTTGCCATCACGCTCAAATATGTTATGAGCACGAACATTAATCTGTACAAACAAATCACCAGCCGGGCCGCCATCGGCACCTGCTTCACCTTCACCACCTAAACGAATACGGTCGCCGGTATCAACACCTGGTGGCACTTTGACAGACAGGGTTTTGGTTTCTTCTACACGACCTTGGCCATGACAACTGTTACACGGATCGGAAATCATCTTCCCTTTGCCGCGACAATTTGGACAGGTTTGCTGCACCGAGAAAAACCCCTGCTGCATACGCACCTGACCAACTCCACCACAGGTAGTACATGTGACTGGCGAGCTGCCTTTTTTAGCACCGCTACCATCACAGGGCTTACACGCTACTAGAGTTGGGATACGAATTTTTACTTCTGTGCCTTTTACAGCCTCTTCTAAATCTATATCAAGGTTATAGCGTAGATCACTCCCTCGAGCAGGACCGCGACGGCCGCCACCACCCCCACCAGCACCGAAGATATCACCGAACACATCACCAAAGATATCACTGAAGTTACCGCCACCACCAAAACCACCTGCACCAGCATTACCGCTTACTGCATCATGACCATACTGGTCATAGGCTGCGCGCTTTTGTGGATCACACAGTACTTCATAGGCCTCTGAGGCTTCTTTGAATTTATCTTCTGCCTCTTTGTTATCCGGGTTACGGTCGGGGTGAAACTTCATCGCTACTCGGCGATAGGCTTTTTTGATATCCTTTTCTGAATCGTCGCGTTTAACGCCAAGGACTTCGTAGTAATCACGTTTGGACATAAATCGTTACTTCAAATGCTAGTGCTTTAATGAACGAAAAAGCGGGAACAGAGTCCCGCGCTTCGATTGTTAATTATTCCTGAAACCGAATAGCAGGTTTTAGAATTTAACAAGCCACTTATTTTATTTGCTCACTAAGTCGTTGCTGCCTGACTCGTTAATACCGTCCCTGGTATTGGGTTTGGGGCTCACACCCCACACCCGCAAATAAATTGTTGTGCTTATTTGTCGTCTTTAACCTCTTCGAATTCGGCGTCGACAGCATCGTCGCTCGCGCCATCGGTTTCGCCAGCGTCAGCAGCACCATCTGCCTGACCGGCTTGCTGCTCAGCATACATCTTCTGCGCCAATGGGCCCGATGCTTCAGTCAATTTTTGCACTGCAGCTTCCATCGCCTCTTTGTCGTCACCTTTCACGGCTTCTTCAGCTTCAGCTAAAGCAGCTTCGATAGCAGATTTTTCAGATGCATCAGCTTTATCGCCCGCTTCTTCCAATGTCTTTCTGGTAGCGTTGATCAAGCCTTCCAATGTGTTGCGAGCAGTTACCAGCTCTTCAAACTTTTTATCAGCTTCGGCGTTAACTTCTGCATCCTGTACCATTTTTTCGATTTCTTCATCCGACAAACCTGAAGATGCGGTGATACGAATCGACTGCTCTTTGCCAGTAGCCTTGTCTTTAGCAGAAACGTTAAGGATACCGTTAGCATCCAAATCGAAGGTAACTTCAATTTGTGGCATACCGCGCTGTGCTGGAGGTATGTCTGCCAAGTCAAAACGACCCAGTGATTTGTTACCAGAAGCTTGCTTACGCTCACCCTGTACCACGTGGATAGTTACTGCTGACTGGTTATCTTCTGCAGTTGAGAAAATTTGCGATTTCTTGGTAGGAATCGTAGTGTTTTTCTCAATCAGTGCCGTAGCAACGCCACCCATTGTTTCAATGCCTAAAGTCAGAGGCGTTACATCTAATAATAGAACGTCTTTAACATCGCCACTTAATACACCACCTTGAATCGCCGCACCTACTGCTACAGCTTCATCAGGGTTTACATCACGACGTGGCTCTTTACCGAAAAACTCAGCAACTTTAGCTTGAACTAAAGGCATACGAGTTTGACCACCAACTAAAATGACATCGTCGATTTCGCCAGTAGAAAGACCTGCATCTTTTAATGCTTGCTTAACAGGGATTAGCGAGTCAGCCACTAGCTTCTCAACTAAAGACTCTAGTTTTGCACGGCTCAGCTTAACCACCAAGTGTTTTGGACCTGACGCATCAGCCGTGATGTACGGCAGATTAACTTCAGTTTGCTGGCTTGAAGACAATTCAATCTTAGCTTTTTCCGCAGCTTCTTTTAAACGCTGCATGGCCAACGGATCACCTTTCAAATCAACTTTGTTGTCTTTCTTGAACTCTTCGGCCAAGTAGTCGATTAGACGCATGTCAAAATCTTCACCACCCAAGAAGGTGTCACCATTGGTAGACAGCACTTCAAATTGGTGCTCGCCGTCAACTTCAGCAATTTCAATAATAGAGATATCGAAAGTACCACCACCCAAGTCGTATACTGCGATGGTGTGATCGCCTTTAGCCTGATCCATACCATAAGCCAGTGCCGCAGCAGTTGGCTCGTTGATGATACGCTTAACTTCTAGACCGGCAATTTTACCTGCATCTTTAGTTGCTTGACGCTGTGAATCGTTGAAGTAAGCCGGTACAGTCACGACTGCTTCGGTTACTTTTTCACCAAGATATTCTTCAGCAGTACGCTTCATTTTCATCAGGATTTCAGCAGAGATTTGTGGAGGAGCCATTTTCTCGCCACGAACCTCAACCCAGGCATCACCGTTATCGGCTGCTATAATTTTGTACGGCACCATGGTGATGTCTTTTTGTACTACATCATCTTTGAATTTACGGCCAACTAAACGCTTGACCGCGAATACTGTATTGAGGGGGTTGGTAACAGCCTGACGCTTGGCGCTTTGACCTACCAGAATCTCGCCATCATCGCTGTAACCAATAATGGAAGGGGTAGTGCGATCGCCCTCTGCGTTTTCAATAACTTTAGCTTTACCATTTTCAAGCACGGCCACACAAGAGTTGGTGGTGCCGAGGTCGATACCGATGATTCTACCCATTTTACTATCTCCAGTTTTTCTCTTAATACTCGGTTTATGTATTCGGGAAACCCCAACCGCGCATTAATACAATTAAAATTTGTCTGATACTGTTGGCCAGTATGATTGCCTGACCGTTATATTGGTGCGAAATTGATCATTTCAAGCCCTGGGCTGAGGATATTTCGCACTTTTATACTGAATTCTTTATCGCAGTTAAATCTAGAGCTATCGAGTTTATGCCGCCAGACCAAACCCGGCGCAAAATAAACTCAATAACATAGCTAAGCGTTAGTGTCGACGGCACCCGAGGCCGCCTTAGAAACCATAACCATAGCTGGGCGCAGTAAACGCTCATTAATGGTGTAACCCTTCTGCATTACTACTGTCACCGTGTTAGGTTCAACATCAGGGTTTTCTACCATCGACATGGCCTGATGGTACTGCGGATCAAATGGCTCACCCACGGGATCCAGCTGCACTATATTGAATTTGGCCAGGGTATCTAATAGTGATTTGTGCGTGAGGGCGACACCCTCTACAAAAGGCCTGACCACATCATCTACTTGGTCAGCAGTATCCAACGCACGCTCAAGGTTGTCGGCAACAGCAAGCAGCTCGCCCGCAAATTTTTCGAGAGCAAACTTACGCGCGTTTTCGACATCTTTTTCAGAACGACGACGAATATTTTGTGCATCGGCCAGCATTCTAAGCGCATCGTCTTTAGTCTTGCTTAGCTCATCCTGCAGCGCCTGAATTTGGTCTTCATAACTTGGCTGCTCAGAGGCTTCGGCACCAGCTTGCTCAGCCGCCTGCCCAGCAACATCTTCAATAGTTTCTTCAACACCAGGGGTTGTATGCTCGTTATCTGACACCGCTCTCTCCGCTTCTTCAATAGTCATCACCCCCAACACACTGAGCATCAGGGGTATTATTCCAAGGAAATTCATCCAATGACACCACTCCTACGCCAAAACGAGGGGTAGCGCTCTACTGCATTGCTATATGGGGACAAAGTAGGGCGATTCAAGTGTCTGATGAAAATTCATTAAATAAAGACTTAAAATCTAAAAAACCTACAATTTCAATCAATTACAAAAAAGCATCTACATTATTAATGTCTGCACCCACCCGACCTCGCAATTAAATTTGCCATACACCACCACACCCAACAAAGCCTAGCGTGCAAAAATACCACCCAAATCCAGACTTACGACTAGACAAAACACTGTATATAAAACCATAATACTGTATAAACAAACAGCTCACGGAGTGTAGCCATGCTAGTCCACCTCAGCGTTAATAATTTTGCTATCGCCTCACAACTGGATATTGAGTTTAACCGCGGCATGACGGTAATTACCGGCGAAACCGGGGCGGGTAAATCCATTATGCTTGACGCACTGGGATTAGCATTAGGTGATCGCAGCGATCAAGGCATTGTCAGGCACGGCACCGAGCGCGCCGATATTCACGCCTGCTTCGACATCAGCACGATTGACGAAGCCAAACAATGGCTACAACAACGCGAACTACAAGACGGCAACGAGTGCTTATTGCGACGGGTTATTACCAAAGAGGGACGTTCGCGCGGATTTATTAACGGCCACCCTGCCACCTTACAAGACCTAAAAGCCCTGGGCGGCATGCTCATTGATATTCACAGCCAGCACGCCCACCAATCGCTGCTACAAAAAGATCAGCAGCGCCGCTTACTCGACGAATTTGCTGGCGTCGGCGACAACCTTGTCGAACTCAAAACCATCGCCAAAAACTATCAAGCAGCACAACAGCGACTCAGCACCTTAGAGCACAACCGCAACGAACAAAGCGCACGCGCGCAATTGTTAGGCTATCAGGTCGAAGAGCTGGACAACCTCGCCCTGAGCGCAGCTGAACTCGACGAGCTGGAGCAAGAACAAGCCGAGCTGGCCAATGGCGAGCAAATTCTGCAGGGCTGCCAACACACCATTGCCCTGTGCAGCGAAGGTGAACTCAACGTTGTCTCAATCTTAAGTCAAGCGCTACGCTCACTCTCAACTATCCCCAGCAAGAGCAAATCACTACTTGAAGCCGAACAACTACTCAATAGCGCGCTGATCCAAACCGAGGAGGCCAACCACGAACTACAACAACACCTGGATAGCTTTGAACTTGACCCTGAGCGCTTGCATCAAGTCGAGGCTCGCCTTAGCAGTATTTATGACATCGCTCGCAAGCACCATATCAAACCCGAGCAAATAGCCGATTTGCACGCCGAGCTCCAACAAGAGCTAAACAGCATCAATGGTAGCGATGAAGAGATTGAGCAGCTGCAGCAACAGCAACAGCAGCTACTTGAGCAATACCAAGCTCTGGCTGGCAAGCTGAGCAAAAAGCGTAAAACCGCTGCAACTAAGTTACAAAAACTGGTGGAAAAACAACTGGAGCAACTGTCGATGGCCAACTGCCAATTTAGCGTCGCATTAACACCACGGCCCGACAATAAACCTCACCTCCAAGGTGATGAAGAAATCGCCTTTTTGGTTAGCACCAACCCCGGCCAACCACCCCAGGCTCTGGCCAAAATCGCCTCAGGAGGCGAGCTGTCACGCATCAGCCTGGCCATTCAGGTTATTACCGCCAAGACCAGCACCATCCCAACATTGGTTTTTGATGAGGTCGATGTCGGTATTGGCGGCGCTGTCGCTGAGGTAGTTGGCAACCTACTACGGGAGCTCGGGGGGCGCGGGCAAGTGCTCTGCGTTACCCACCAGCCTCAAGTAGCATCCAAAGGCCATCAACATTTATACGTCAGCAAAACCAGCACCAAAAACAGTGTTAGCACACAGCTTCGGCACTTGGATGAAACTAATAAAATTGAGGAGATAGCGCGCATGCTCGGCGGCATTACGGTTACCGATCGATCCCTGGCCCACGCCAAAGAAATGTTATCGCACTAACATCAACCCTAACCTATAAATACAGCCCACATAAAAAAGCCCGACAATTCGGGCTTTTGCGCATTCTGCCAACACCTAATGACTATTTCTTTTTTGGTCGCACATACAGCACTAAACTATGGTCGACAATATCGAATCCATGTTGCTCAGCCAGCTCATGCTGCCGGCGCTCGATGACCTCATCCAGAAACTCGATGACTTGATTGGTCTCCAGACAAACCATATGGTCATGGTGCTCGTCATTGGCTATTTCAAACACCGAATGACCACCTTCAAAATTATGACGAGCCACTAAGCCCGCGGATTCAAACTGGGTCAACACTCGGTAAACCGTCGCTAAACCAACATCCTCACCAGCCTCAAGCAATGCCTTGTAGACATCCTCTGCACTTAGATGGTGGCTATTTATCTCAGCTTGCTCCATTAGCTGTAGTATTTTCACCCGCGGCAAAGTCACTTTAAGCCCAGCTTTACGTAACTCTTGATTTTCCATCGACATAACAAAGGCTCCCTTAGCGTTAATCGATTGTTTGAGGTATTATCCACTTCAAAGTTTCAAAGTGAAATCTATCAATGCAAACAATTCAGACGTTTACTTTCATCATCTCGGTTATTTTGGGCTGCAGCCTACTGTCTAGCTGTAGCTCTCTACAATTTCCTGGCGTATATATTGTAACTGTAGAACAGGGCAATGTTATAACTCAGGAGATGATCGACCAACTTAAACCCGGCATGTCCACCGAGCAAGTCGAGTACATTATGGGCAGCCCATTAATTAAAGACACATTCAACGCCAAAAGATGGGATTATATCTACAACATCAAAAAGGGCAAGGAGCCTTTGGAGCAGCATCGTTTATCCATATTCTTTAAAGCGGACAAACTCGACTATTTCACCGGCGATTTCATCCCCTCCGCAGCCAATCCGGCAAGCACTGATAATAGCGCAGAAACGGCTAGCTAACCGCGTTATTTAGCCCTTTATGGCGGCCTTTTCTGCTTTTACTTTTTCAGCGCGGGCTTTACGCACCTCTTTGGGATCAGCAATCAATGGCCGATAAATCTCAATCCTGTCCCCTGCGCGCAACAATTCTGCTTTAGGATTAGCGACGACTTTACCAAATATACCCATTTTAGATGATTCCAGCTCTAACTCAGGAAACTGTCGGACAATACCGGACTGCTCTACCGCCGCATAGGCCGTAGTACCTTCCACCACTTCCAGAGCAATAATTTGCTGCCTATTAGGTAAAGCGTAAGCCACCTCAACCGTGAATTTATCTGACTCAAGCTGTATTTCACTCATACTCAACCACTTAATTATTGATGTTGATAAAGATGGTGAGCCCTCTGCACCAACGCATCGACTAAATTATCGGCCATCGGGTTAAATAATAATTTGGCTGCCGCCCCCAATACTTTACTGGCCATAGTAAAACGAAGCACCAAACTCACCTTACAAGCCGTCTCACCGAGAGGCTGTATTGTCCACAAACCGTTAAAGCTTTCAAACGGCCCATTAACCAACACCATTTCGACCGAACTGGGCGCCTGCAACCGATTACGCGTAGTCAGGCTGTATTTTAAGCCTGCTTTTGCCAGATCCAATCGCGCCTCCATAAAATCGCTACCTTGTTGCAGCACCTGCGCGCCCACGCAGCCATCCATATATTGGGGGTACGCTGCAACATCATTGATCAGCTCATAAACTCGCTCAGCAGGGTACGGTAGCAAAGCACTTCGACTAATTTCAGCCATAATTATTACAACGCAGTTTCACCTATTCAAAACCAATTATCGCCAATATTGATACAGCGACGACAAAAACACCAGCGCTACGCCGGGCGCGGCAATATAGCGTAAAAGCCAATACCATAGGGAAAAAACTTTATCACTCTCTGCATACAGCTCATCACGAAGCACCTCGCGACGCATACGCCAACCGACAAAAATAGCAATTAAAACACCACCCATCGGCAGCAAAATATTAGCAGTGATAAAGTCTAGCAGCGAGAATAACGACATGCCCAACAACTGAAAACCTTGCCAAATATTAAAAGAAAACACCGTTAACAAGCCCAACGACCATACCAGTAACACCATCGCCAAAGCAGCCAGCGGCCGCCACCAGCGAAAACGCCCCACCAGCCACGAAGTGGCGGGCTCCAGCAACGCCACACCCGAAGTGATCGCCGCAATTGACACCACGACAAAAAACAACGCACCGAAATAACTACCGTACAACATATTGCCAAAACCGTAGGGCACAGCCACAAACATCAAGCCTGGCCCCATTGCCGGCGCCATATTTAAACTAAAAACCAGCGGAAAAATAGCCAGTCCTGCCAACAGTGATACCAACGTATCCATCAGCACCACAACCGACACCATGCCCGTAATCGAACGCTGATCCGGCACATAAGCCCCATAAGTCAGCATGGCCCCCACACCAATACTCAAAGTAAAAAAAGCATGCCCCAACGCATCCAAAAAAACCTGCTTATTCAAAGCAGAGAAGTCCGGCGTAAATAAAAACGCCAGTGCAGCGTCCAAGTCCCCCACCCTGCTAGCGTAAATAGCCAGCGCCACCAGGATCAATAACAACACCGGCAACAAAAACCTTGTCACCACCGAAATACCACGGCGAACACCAGCCGCCACGACAAGGAAAACAATGGCCAAAAAACCTCCCTGCCACTGCATTAGCTGTGTCGGCGACGAAAGCAACTTATTAAACCCCTCCCCAGCCAGTTGCGCGCTCGCCGCTGAAAACTCCCCCGAAAACATCTTGTCGATATAAGCCAGACTCCAGCCCGCTATCACACTGTAATAAGACAGCACCAACAAGCCCGCTACAAAGCCCAGCCAACCAATAAGCTGCCACCCCCTAGAGACACCTGCCTCAAAGCTAACATCTTGCATTGTGGTAACGGGGTTAGACCGCCCCCGACTGCCCAGCAACACCTCGGCAATCATCACCGGCATAGCCACCAACAGTACACATAGCAGATAAGCCAGAACAAAAGCAGCACCGCCGTTTTCCCCAGCTAAATAAGAAAACTTCCAAAGATTACCCAAACCGACCGTCGCGCCCGTGGCCGCAGCCACAAAACTCCAGCTACGCCGCCAGCTTCCTGCCCTTGATAGATAAATATTTTTGCTCATAAATGACTTAATTGTTCATATATTGCTTAACAGGGCTAATTTACCCACTTTTTAACTCAGACCATTACGCATTACCAGCGACAATCGTTATAATGCCGAGCTATGGCTAAAAAGAAACCCAAACAACTCAGTAAATTCATCGCGCAGAATAAAAGAGCGCGCCACGACTATCACCTCGAACAAAAATTCGAGGCAGGTTTATGCCTGCTCGGCTGGGAAGTCAAAAGTATACGGATGGGCAAAGCCCAAATCACCGATAGCTATGTGACCATGAAAAACGGCGAAGCCTGGCTACTCGGCAGCCATATTACTCCACTCAACACAGCATCTACCCACTTTGTCACCGACCCGACTCGTGCGCGCAAATTATTACTCAACAAACGAGAGCTGGCCAAGCTACAAGCTGCCACTCAACAGGACGGTCGCACCTGTGTCTGTACGTCTCTTTACTGGAAGAGCCATATGGTGAAAGCTGAAATATGCATCGCCAAAGGCAAACAACAGCACGACAAACGCCAGACCGAAAAAGAACGCGACTGGGACAAACAAAAACAACGCATAGTACGTCTCAACGTGTAAACCCACTACGCGATAGCAACGTAGCTAAAAGGTCTAACGTTAGTCTTAAACACTCTAACAAAGTCGTTGTTTTTTTATCCATTTACGCCATAGTTAATACGGGTTATTTATACCCAGATTGCTTTTCGATAAGAAGAGCCAAAGGGTGTGGCGAGCAGCGCAACACTGTCCACACCCTTCTTACGACACCCCGGCATTAATCCCCCCACAAAACAGCCACAACAATATTTTTACCACTGCAGCAACTAGTGCTGTATACTGCTGTCTGAGTTAGCGTGACGAACAACGGGGCCGATTTGGATTCGACGCCGGTTACAAAACTTAAGTGTGCATGTCGTGATGGTAGCCAATCACGTTAATCCAAAGCTGCAAACTATTAGTTGCCAACGATGACAACTATGGTGCTCAACTAGCTGCGTAAGTAGCTTTTTGTTGCACTCACTAGAGGCTTTGCCCTCTAGCGGTCTTTAGCAAGGTGCCAGTATCGCGCTACTGACTGTCATATAGAACTGGATCGCCGTGAAGCCTAGCCTGGGGTGGATCAGCTAAACATTATCAGGATCGCCAAACACGTCCTGCCCGTCGGGCTGTATGCGGTTAAATATAATTGACGGAAACTAAACATGTAGAGCACTAAGCAGCGGACTGACGGACGCGGGTTCAATTCCCGCCGGCTCCACCAATAACAAACCTCAACTCGAAAGAGTTGGGGTTTTTTATTGGTCGATCGTTGAGTATTGAGGCAAACGCTCGGGTTCAGCCGGAGCAAGCAAGGCTTGCGGAGACGACGCCCGCACGGGCGGTCCCGAAGGGATAAATGGCTGCGCCATTTACAATTCCCGCCGGCTCCACCAAATGAAGGTCCAGCAAGGACCGAGAAAGACCACTAAAGCCGCACCTCACAAGGGTTTGCGGCTTTTTTGTGTCCGGCATAATCCTCTCGAATCTGGTCAAATTCTAGCCTTTAAGTAGTACAAATAGTAGTATTGTTACCAAAGCCACAGCACGGTACTACTACGAATGGCCAGAGTTACAAAACCCCTCTCCGATACGGAAATCAAGAAAGCCAAACCAAAGGACAAGGTCTACAACCTGGCCGATGGTGAAGGGCTCCAATTGCGAATAAAACCCAACGGCTCAAAACTATGGCTATTGGATTATTACCGCCCATACACCAAAAAACGCACTACTGTCAGTTTTGGCAACTATCCTGAAGTTTCACTGGCTCAAGACATTGACCCCCAAGAGCATCGTGAAGAGCAAAAACGAGCCATCGAGCTGGCTTACAGCAACACGCTGGAAAATATCGCCGCTAATTGGCTGCAAGTGAAAAAAAGCAAGGTCACCGCTGAACATGCAGCCGACACCATACGCTCATTGGAATTACATATATTCCCCAAACTGGGCAAATTGCCCATCCATAAGATTACTGCGGTCAGGGCAATTGAGACCATCAAACCGCTTGCGGCAAAGGGTAGCCTGGAAACCGTTAAGCGACTCTGCCAACGCCTAAATGAAATTATGATCTATGCAGTGAATACCGGCATTATTGAACACAACCCACTCGCTGGTATTAATCAAGCTTTCCAGGCTCCCACAAAAAGACACCTGCCGACGCTAAAGCCAGAACAACTGCCCGGCTTCATGAATGACCTATCAAGCGCAAGCATCAAGCTCTCAACTCGCTGTTTGGTTGAATGGCAGCTGCACACCATGGTCCGCCCCAGTGAAGCCGCTGGCACCCGCTGGGATGAACTCGATATTGAAAACGCCCTGTGGAACATCCCTCCCGACCGCATGAAGAATAAAAAACCTCACACTCTGCCACTGACACCACAATCACTGGCACTGATTGAAGTCATGCGCCCTATTGCCTGGAATAGTGAGTTTTTATTCCCTTCAGACCGATCCCTTAAAAATCACATCAACAAATCCACCGCCAATATGGCGATAAAGCGCATGGGCTATCATGGTCTGCTGGTATCACACGGCTTGCGCGCTTTAGCCAGCACCACCCTCAACGAACAAGGCTTTGACGCCGATGTGATTGAAGCAGCATTAGCCCATACCGGTGACAATGAAATTCGCAACACCTACAACCGCGCCGATTATCTGGAACGAAGAAAACACCTGATGGCCTGGTGGAGTGATCACATTCAATCCGCAGCTACTGGCAACATAAGCCTAGCCGGAACTAAAGGTGTCACTGGGATTATCTTTTCTGCGATGTCTATTGAGGCCTTTGTAAATGAAGCGTCTGAGGATATTATTCCTGCAGAAGAGTTGAAAGATTTTATCCACTTAAGGAAATCATATAGAAAAAACAAAAATGAATCCTCAGTTACAGCAAAGGCAAGGATTATTTTTGAGAGTAAGTTTAATCAAAGATTAAGCGAAGAAATGGTAAGGGGCATTGAAAACGTGATTTCACTCAGAAATAATCTGGTGCACTATAAACTAAGCGATCTTGCAGGTAAGCATATTATGCCGCCGGTGCAATCAATTCCAACAGTTGACGGAAAATATATGACAACTCTCGACTTTACTCTTCAACCCGAAAGGGTCGAACCGCCATTCATACAAAAAGTAAGCGGTTTGGCTGCAGCAAATTGCTTCAATAGCGCTTTATCTCTCATTAATGAATGGGGAATATTACATGGAGAAGAAGATAATGTTCCAGGTTTGAAAAAAATCGCCTGACAAATCTAGCATGCTATTGAGACGCCCATCATAACAATAAATTTACGGCCAATATATGTAAGCCAAACTCAAGGAGAATAATCCTCCCTTTCATCAAGATTAAGGTAATCCAGAGGGCCAAAAGCAAAAAAATTATAGTGTAAATAACCTCAATTTAAGTGCTTCGGACGCCAGTTCACTTCCTCTTCAAGTAGGACTTTTTAGTAGTATTATCTTAGTAGTACTCGCCAGGCTACACCCTATAAATATTATAAAAATCAAATAGTTAATAAATTTGTTCAATTCCCGCCGGCAGGCCGTCTGAAAGGATAGGCACATGACATACCAAATGAACTCCGCCCTTTCTCTTATCAGTTGCGGGATAATGCTACAACCAAACGTAACCCACTCGCTACCAGCCACACAGACCGCCAACTCTAACCAGAAGATTGTGCACACACTGCCTGCACAATCAAACTAGCGCCACACCTGCCAAAATCGCTACAAGGGGAAGAGCTTTAAAACCATCCCACACGATCGCAATAGAGAATCACCAGCGACTTATCAGCCGCAATGTTTGCTCAACTGCATCCCCCGCAACCTGATTAACTAACAAACCGGGGAGAACATTCAAAAACTGATCGTTTAGTAAATTTTTCATTTCATCGGCCAAATATGACTTCAACTCTTGATCGCAGCTCATCAACTCAACCACTAAACGATCACGGTTTTCCACAACAAACACTAAGTCTTCAAGATCATGACTAAAATAGTCGCCCTTTCCGCGCCCCTTAAAGGCCTCCAGCTTTGTCGCCAAAAAATACGGTGCCGACACCACGCGGATTTTAATGCCACTGGGTAACGTTACCTTGTCAGCTAGCGCAATAGCTTGCTTGTACCAACGATTGGAAAAACCAAGAATATCAGGATCAGTCGGCATGACATCGACTTGAACCCGGCCGAATTTCGTTGGTGCCAACCAGCGGCAAATTACCGCATCATCTCCAGAATCTTCAGCAAAGCCTTTTTCTCTTAAGCTATCGCAAAACCTGTAGTATTCAGGCCGAGACAATACGTCAATCAGAACGTCGACATCTTCCGTGCGGCGAGTACCCGAAATCGCCACTTCAGGGACCAGTAATGCTGTAGTAGCGCCACCAACATAGGTTATCTCATCATTGAGTTCACCTAGTGCTGCAGCAACAGCGTCCAATTGCTGCATGTTGTATTCATAATCCTTTATGCTCATTGCATTACTCCTAAATGCTTTGCCAATAAATCCCTCGCAATAGCAAGCTCTCGCGGCTTGCCACCTCTAATCACCTCAACCAAAGACAATGCCTGGTAGAGCCATGGATCATTTGAAGCGGCTAATGGGACACTATTATGGAAGGGTACAATTAACTCCGCCTCTCTATCACCTTGAGAGCTTGCCCACGCCCAGCCGGGTTGCGGGGGATTCATGTCACTCTTGATCAGATTGCAATTCCATCCAGTACCCACACCACGGCCATAGCCGCTTCTTTCTAACGGGCAGTAATAACGAATGCCGTAGGACAACCATTCAACAAGGTTACGCGCTACGGCGGAGACACTCCCTCTCACACTAAGCAACTGGGCTTTTTCAAGGCGTTGATTTGCACGACTTATCTCTCCATGGCTAATACCAATGACCTCGGCCAGATCACGGATAGCAAACTCAGGAGGTAAACCCGTTTCACGGCGCCCAACCTTGGCTTGAAGCTCAATGGAGCAGTATTTGAGCGCGATTAATGTATCTTGCGGTTTTATGATCACAGCGAGCGTTTCCTGTTTCGGGATAGGAAACACTCTAGACAACCAACTGATCAATTGTCAAACACTAATTGCCCCGCATGGTTTAAATACCTGAAAGAGTTGGGGGCTTCTTATTGGGCGAACGTTGAGTATTGAGGCAAACACCCGCGTTAATGCCTATCCTCGGCAGCTGGCAGTAGCTCGGCAGTATCGCCCCTACCCAGCTATAACCTCAGCAAAAGCTTCGCCAATCATTTTTACATCACTTTCAGCTCGATGATGCCAAAAACGACCTGACTCCGACAAGCCAGCTTTTACCTGATTAAATTGCTGTGCCTTATCGCCCGCCAAAAGGTCATAAATAGAAGCAATATGAAGCTCTCTACATTGTTTAACAGCAAAATATAACGTATCCATCCAATCCGCGTCCCACCGATCTGCATCGCTATACAACACACCATCAAAATGCTCCAGGAAAACACTTAACTGATTGACCACCTCTATCGCGGGCAAACCTTCACGCATTAACATACCGCGGCTTATTCCATGCATGCTCTCGGCAGTATCACACCAGTAAGTCCATTTTGGCTCAGGTCTTATTAGCCAGGATCGTATCTCACCCTTCTTTAAAATGGCTATTTCGATAGGATAGGCATCAAAGTGTAAACCACTTGCCTCAATGTCGATAATGGCAATATCCGTCATAAAAAAAACATGAATTCCTTAGGCGCAAAAATATTTCTCTTTTTAAAAATTTCATTGGCTGGCTCGCCCTGCCAAAAAGGTTGTTCTTCTGGTTTAATAACAGAGAAACCATCTTCTACCATAGGAATATCTTTACACCACTCTGGAGCCTTTTCAGGACTGTTCTTTGGTGGTGCCGACCAAATTTGAACCATACGCTCAACAAAACAGGCTTTAAGTGCATTTTTCAAAAGATCAGTTGAACTGGGAGCTGTGGCGCCCTCCAACTTCCAGCCCCTCCGCCATATAAATTGAACCAATTCAAGAAAAGCAATTTCGTCATACTCCAATACCCGCTCGACCATTAGATCGAAGGTAGTATCAAGATTTTCCATAGGCTTTTCCCCATATTTGCTCAAAACGTGCTTCAAATAGTTTATCCGCCACACTAGGCACAAAGGGCCGGTATTCGCTCACTTTATTGAATATTGCCAATTTATCTTTAGGCTTAATATCCTTCAAAAAATGAATTGCATCGTTAACATCTCGCTGCCCCCTAAAGGCTGTTAACTTGTGTGCCAATAGTTCGTGCCAATCTGCTGCTTTTAGCACCAAATTCGAGTGTTTATACACCACAGTATTGGACTTCGATTGCAAACCAATAAAACTTACACTGTCATTGAACCACTTATCCCTTGGGCCATGCTCCAGCCCAAATTCCTCACCAACTCGATCTACTAACTGTTTAGTAGTTCAGCCACTGCAGGATTATTCGGAAACAAAACATCCACATCATGCGTCATTTGCCGAGAACCATGATACAACACACTTACAATCCCCCCGCAACAAACCAATTCAAGGCATTGATTATTCGCTTGTAATAAATCACCAAGTTTATCCAACGCTTTAAGCATAATCGATTTTGTAATTTGGGTGCCTGATTCTCCGTAGTACATAGTATATCCTTATCATTAATATCCATTGATTAACTGCTGTAGTGTAATGTGTCCGATGGCATTAAACCATTACACGCCTAAATACTCTGCCAATAAATCCCTCGCAATAGTAAGCTCTCGGGGCTTGCCACCTCAAATCACCTCATCCAGAGACAATACCTAATAGAGCCATGGATCATTTGACGCGGCTAATGGAACACTATTATCGAAAGGTGCAAGTAACTCCTCGTCATAAGACAAATATATTAATATTCAATCAGCCAGGGGCTAATATTGGTAGGCTTGGATTGAGAACTTTCGGTAAGTTGGCGTTTCTGAGCACGTACTGTATTCTCCTTACACGCAGTTTACATTTTAGGTAATAAGGATATTCAGTGGCAGAACTCATTCCCGCTTTAAGTAGCTGTTTAATTAAAATGACCTCGGGAGAGAAACGTTTTGCACGCAGGCTCGAAGCCCTGCTCGAAAATGATTATCTCTGCTGGTTTGATATCCCACTTGGCGGCCAGCGTCGCTACCCCGATTTTATTGTCTTGCATCCGTCGCGAGGCCTGCTTTTTCTGGAAGTAAAAGACTGGAAGGCCGGTAACATTAGACGCCTGAGCCACACAGATGTTGATTTGTTAACACCTAACGGCCTGAAGACCGTCAGCAACCCCATAGAACAAGCTCGACAATGCAGCTATCAGGTATTACAAGTTTTAGAACGCGACCCTCAGCTACAGCAATTAATGGGTAAACACAAAGGTAAGCTTTGCTTGCCCTATGGCTACGGGGTGGTTTTTACCAATATCACTCGCAAGCAACTTGATGGCGCTATCCCTGAAGAGCACCGTGACAGGCTGCTCCCTAGCCACTTACTTATCTGCAAAGATGAAATGACAGAAAGCGTTGAGGCAGAAACCTTTCAGTTACAACTCTGGGGAATGTTCAATTATCAGTTTGGCAATAAACTCACGCTACCTCAGGTTGATCGTATCCGCTGGCACCTATTTCCTGAAATTCGTATTGATGCTAGTCAGGTGACGCTTTTTGACTCAGCTGAAGAAACTAATCAAAGCGACTTAATAACTACCGACAAAAACCTCATTGAAACGATGCCTGACATTATTAAGATAATGGACGTACAGCAAGAACAACTGGCGCGCAGCCTTGGCGACGGGCATCGTGTTGTTCACGGCGTTGCCGGCTCTGGCAAAACACTGATTTTAGGTTACCGTTGTTTACATCTTGCACAAGCGCTTAACAAGCCGATTTTAGTACTGTGTTTTAACATTACACTAGCGGCACGCTTACGCCATTTTATTGCTGAGCGCGGTATCAATAATAAAGTACAAATCTACCACTTTCACGATTGGTGTGGTGAGCAACTGCGCCTATATCATGTTGATACCATTAAATCTGATGCTCCAGTATGGGAGCGCCAAGTTAGCAGTGTCATTGAAGCCGTTGAGAAAGGTGCCATTCCCAAAGGTCAATACGGCGCATTGCTGATCGATGAAGGGCACGACTTTGAAGCACAGTGGCTTACGCTAGTTGCGCAAATGGTAGACCCCGAAACCAATTCTTTATTACTGCTTTACGATGATGCTCAATCTATTTACAAGCGGCAATCAAGTCTGAGGTTTAGCTTGGCAAGTGTTGGCATTCAGGCTCAAGGGCGTACAACGATATTGCGCCTTAACTATCGCAATACACGAGAAATTCTTGAGTTTGCTTATCGCTTTGCAAAAGACTACTTCACTCAGGGAACCGATTCCGAAATACCGCTAATCGAACCTATGGCCGCAGGTAAGCAAGGTATTGCTCCTGCTGTAAGAGCTTTTGACGACTTAGATAAAGAAATTACTTATCTAATACGCTGTGTAAAAAGCTGGCACGAACGCGGAAAAAACTGGAAAGACATCGCAATCTTGTACCCGGGGGGAAGCGCAGGTAAACAGGTTGCTGCCGCATTAAAGAAAAACGCAATTCCACATGCATGGCTAGCAACCAGCGCGTATAAAAAGCAATACGACCCAGAAAAAAATGTAATTAATGTGATGCCAATCCCCAGCAGTAAAGGATTGGAGTTTGATACTGTCATCATTTTAGACGCCAGCTTTATATCAAAAAATAATACTGACGATAGCCTGGAAGACGATATACGCCGCATGTACGTGGGGCTTACACGAGCCTGCGAAAAATTGCTGGTAAGCTACCATCGCGACAACAAAATAAGTGACATTTTTTGCGAGTTATCTCCAGGCAGTGAATCGTTATAGCTGGAGTTAACTCACCCCAACGATAAAATAACCTTGCCAAAAGTACCATCACTCTCAACCAGAGCATGTGCTTGCTCTGCATCTTGCATAGGCATCACCTTTTCGATCACCGACTGAATTAAACCGGCTTCAAACTGGGCCATACATGCTGCTCAAGCTCGGCCATCAATCATTTAGAATGGGTCTCCATGTTGGTCATGTGCCATTTGAACGGGCCATGGCAAAACCCGACCAATGACGTCAGGACTAAGACTCTACAGTCCTGAACGGCGCGTAATTCTGAGATTGTTTTCTTTATAAAGCACCACCGTCCCACGTCATAAATCAAAGACCTAATACTCAAGCCTGCGCTACTCGTGGGGAGCCAGCTGTGGAAAATACCAAGGCTCTGCATGCTCCGGAATTTCCCAGCGCAGCGGTGATTTACTACTGGTTTCACTCAATAAACCCTCGGCCTTTAATTGGCTTAATAAACGACGCGCACTGCGCTCGGGCATGGCGCAGAGCTCTAGTGCTTGCGCCCGTTCAATTTCACCCTGGGTAAAGGCGGTGTATAACACCAAGGCGGCAGCGGGCTTAAGGGTATCGCTTATATCCACACTTATACTGACAACACGGTGATCGTTTCTAGCTTGCACATAGGCGTTAATGCGCTTTCGCAACTGCACCAAATCCAGCAAATCACTGATGTAAGCCACCTGATCATTGGCGGTATCTAACATGTAACTGCAAAAATCCAACAAGCCTTTTTCGCTAAGCGCGCCACGACCATCAAAATCACCCTGTCGCGGCGCATCGGCCGACGCCAACAACGCCTTATAACTGCTGGACGTTCTGGCCAAGCCCCGGCTTAAGCTCCAAGCACCACAACTGGTCAAACCGGCGGCAGTTAATGCTGCATCGGTGAGTAAGCGCCCCACACGACCGTTGCCATCTAGAAAAGGATGTACCCAGGCAAAGCGATGGTGAGCCGCCATAATCGCCACCAATTTGCGATCACCTTTGTAGCGGTTGGGATTATAGGTTTCGCAAAAGCTCGCCATTAAGGGTTGTAAATCCTTATCGGCGGGTGGAATATGCCGGCCTACTTCGACTTTGCGCGCGCGCCATTGGCCAGGCACCACTTTATCGACCGTTTTACCCAGATTATCGGTAATGCGCCATAAACTCTCCGGGATTCGCTGATAGAACTGCCGGTGAAGCTCCTGAATAAACTCGAGGCTAAACACTTGATCGAGGGTAGGTTTTTGTTCACGCAGCCACTCCTGAACCGCCATATGAGCAAGCGATTCCTGCTGTAGGTCGCGCTTGGCGGCATCGTGACTATAGTCACCGCGCTGGGCTGCCCGAATCTCATGCGGGCGGGTGGTATTGCCCTCGATTAAATTCGAATAATAGGAGTTAATAACCCGCATATAACGCTCAAGGGTTGCCAGTGTTAGGGGCGATAACTGCGCAGCCAGCGCCATAGAAGCCACACTCAAGGCCACCGCTTTATCCGGTAAATCAGACTGCCCCAGTGCTTTATCACTGGGTATAAATGGCGCTGCGGCCATAATAGAAGTGCCCACAATACGCTCCCTGGCAGAGTAAGTGTCGAACTACGAGCTATTATGGCCGAATTACTGGCCACTTACAAAGTGATATAAGCCTATGATTTTAATAGGGTAAATTATATTTAATATAAAAAATCATGATTATTTGGCCGGTTTTAT
>JBAYQJ010000040.1:0-32046 GCA_041677245.1 Spongiibacteraceae bacterium
ATCGGCTCTTTGGTGGGTGGTAGGTTTGGCGATTTACAGCCTACCATTGAGCCGGTTTTTTTATAAATAATTTAAAGGCTTGGGCTTAAGTAAGTGCCATTCTACACTGACCCCAAATATCCCTTTGATATTTTCTTTAACAACCGATTTGGCGATAGATAACTAACCATTATTTCTTCAAAGCGCGAAACGAGCAAGGGCCTGTAAAAATAATAACCCTGCACCTCATCACAGCCGATGGATATCAGGAAGTCAAATTGCGCTTTGGTTTCTACACCCTCAGCGACAACTCGCAAACCGAGATTTTTAGCCATGGCAACTATTGCCCGATAGATGGCCCGATCCCTGTGATCGTTCTCAACACCAGAAATGAATGAACGATCTATTTTTATATACTTCAATGGCATGGATTTAAGGGAGTGCATATTGGAATAGCCTGTCCCAAAGTCATCAATAGCAATGACCACACCAATCTCCGCTAACTGGTTCAAGTTTTCCAATAACACCGATTCTTCGATAGCAAAGCAACTTTCAGTAATCTCGACGACGAGCAACTCAGGAGCAATCTGATGCTGTAAAAGCGCTTGATTAATCTTCTCAACAAGATCGAGCTTCTGCAGTTGAATAGCCGAAAGGTTGATGGATACTGGGTGAACAACAAACCCTCCATCAATCCATTCTCGCAGCTGTCTACAGGCTTCATTAATCACCCATTGTCCCAACGGGATAATAAGCCCGGAACTTTCGGCTAATGGGATAAATTCTAATGGCGATAGAGGCTTTTTTTCTCCTGGGATATTCCACCGGATAAGAGCTTCTGAGCCAATTAACATTTGTGTTTCAGTATCAAATTTTGGCTGGTAATAGAGTTCAAATTGGTTTTCATTTATGGCAATACGGAGCTTCTGTTCAAGATAAATTCGATCCGCTACCTTACTATTCAGGTCTGCCGTAAAGAACTGATACGTATTGCGCCCAATTTGTTTGGATCGGTACATTGCTGCATCAGCATTTATTAACAGCGTTTCTGCGGTATTTCCATCTTCCGGGTAGAGACTAATACCAATACTGCAAGAGATTAAATAATTGTGCCCATTAATAAGACAAGGCTCTTCAATGGTGGCAAGGATTCTTTCAATTATGTGAGAAACCTTCTCAGAATCTTGATGAATATCTGCCAGCAGTACGACAAATTCATCACCTCCCAGACGAGCAGCAGTATCAACTTCGCGCAGATTAAGTTGCAATCTTTCCGCAACGGTCTGAATCAGCTTGTCACCAAAGGCATGACCAAAACTATCATTCACATTTTTAAAGTGGTCAAGATCAAGAAATACAACGGCGGCCCTACTATTGGTGCGATGAGCCCGGTGCATTACCTGCTCAATACGATCCATTAACAGAGTGCGATTTGGCAGGTCGGTAAGCGTGTCATGAGTCGCCTGATGAGTAATTATGCTTTCATATTTTTTGCGTTCACTAATGTCTTCAACAGTTCCCTCATAATAAATAAGTTTACCGTCGGCATCATGCACTTCGTAGGCATTTTCAGAAATCCAGATAATAGATCCATCTGACCGGTAAACTTCAGATTCAAAGTTTTTTACGATACCTGATTCTTTAATGAGACTGATAAAGTCATCGCGTCGCTGCGGGATACAATATAATTGTTGTTTAATATTTTGCAAAGATTTAATCATATCCTCTGGCGAAGTGTAACCATAAATCCTTGCCAGAGACTTGTTGACCCGTATATAGCCACCATTAGTCGATGTTTGAAAAATCCCTTCAATAGCATTTTCAAAAATACTCCGGTAGCGTTGTTCCGCCTCTATTAAGGCTTTCTCGTGGAAATGTCTTTCAGTGATATCCTCAATAAACCCATGAATCAGTTTTTGCTTGCTTTCTGGCTGGAAAATACTGCGACCTCGCTCCAATACCCAACGAATAGATCCGTCGGCATGGATAATTCTATACACAATAGAGAAAGCCTGGTTGGCGTTAATGGAAAGATTAATATCCGTCCAAACTTTTTCCCTATCGTCCGGGTGAGTTATCTGCATAAAAGTGATTCTATTGTTCTGGGTAAGGTCCTCAGGTAGATAACCGGTCAGGGTCAGGCAGCCATCACTGACATACTCCATAGTCCAATACTCATCGACATGACATAAATAGGCCATCCCATCCAATTCGCTGAGCAACATTGATAAAAGACGTTCTCGTTGTGTGCTATTTATCATTATCAAGGACCAACTTAATAAGTTTCGCTGAGATTCCTTCCAGTAGAAGTCAAGCGCATACGCCATGACTTGGGATCCATACTGACAGTCAACATGATTACCTATCAACATGTCGCTTTATGGTTAAGCCCGCTTGAAGGGGCTTCCAACTAGGCACGCCATCCAGAAATTACCGAGCCAAAGCCAGCATCTACATGTAGCCTACTGACTGAGTTTTCGAAAAAGCAGAGGTACAATTCTGTTATACACCTGCTTTATGCGAGCCTCCTGTCGATACCACTCACGCTAAATTGCGACATCAGCTGCTCAAGGCGATTAGCGCTATTGTCCACCGAGTCCGTATCCTTACGTACATCCGCAAGTGATGCTTGCAAGTTTGCAGTGATTGAGGCGACACGACGAGCACTGGCCAACTGATCAGAGCCGTGGGCATTAATATCTGTCAAACGCTCCAGCATGGTTGTAATCATTTTAGTTAAGCCCACATCGTCGGTGGCCGCTTGCTCGGCCATACGCAAACCCTCTTCAATATTTATCACGCCAGACTCCATAGTATTTTCAGCTGCGCGCGCCTTCTCTTGAATATTTTCGATTATTTCACGAATTTTTTGGGTTGAATCACCAGTGCGGCCAGCAAGATTTCTGACCTCACCTGCAACTACGGCAAATCCTCGTCCCTGATCTCCAGCTCTGGCAGCTTCAATTGCAGCATTCAAAGCTAATAAATTGGTTTGCCCAGCCACCGAACCAATAATGTCGACAATCTCACCGACTTCGTCGGTATGTTTGTTGAGAGTGCGAATGGTATCAACCGAGCTGTCTATGGATATACGAATACCCATGGTCTGCTCCCTGACATTCATGAACTGATTGCGACTGGCATTAGTCGCCTGATGCAGGCTTTCACGCAGATCTTCTACTTCCAGGCTCGCCGCATGTATATGTTGAAGCTGGGTTTCAAGCTGGCCCAACAGCTCCTGCATTTGCTCGAGCACCGATGAAGCCGTCGCACCGAACTTCATTTGTTTATCTACCAGCAGTGTTTTGGCTTGCCGCACTTCCGTGGAAACATCCTTTACCTGCCCAATAGTAGTATCCAGGTTATCAAGGAAGCTATTAACCCAGCGGCCTAAATTGCCAACTTCATCATTCGATAGCGAATCCGGATCTATACGCTGCTGCAGATTGCCGCCACCCTCGGCAATACCACGAATAATATCAGCCATTTGACTCAACCGCTTTGATATCCGGGCGGTGCCGAAAATATTTGAAAACCAACTTGCGGCAATGACGCCCAAAGCACTTAGGCCAATGGCCATAGTCCAACTCAAGCCCATAAACATGATCACCAGTGGGGAAATACTGGCAATCGCGGTCGAGGTTAGCAGGTTTAATTTGAGCAGACGCCAACCTAGCGGGCGCTCACGATAAACCTCTTCGAGATCGCCTTCGCACATCATTCCCCATTTATCAGGCGACCCAGGGAGAGAAAAAGTCAATCCCTTGCCGATAACAGGGATATGGCGATAATCCGAATAACCTGGATAGGTTACATAAAGATTATGGCCTTTACGGATGGTTTCTCGTACACCGGGATGAAGCTCATTGGTGGCTGGATCAGTAAATCGTAGTTCCAGTTCAGTGTGATTTCTGACCTGCACGGCTCCCCAGTTAGTACTTATCCCATCTTTCAGGTTATCGCCCAGGGAAAAAGTGCGATCCTCAAAACGCGAGCGGGAGAGTGCAGTACCCGGCCGTATAGACGTATCAAAATTCGATTGCACCATAAACAAATAGTTATCGCCGGAATCAGGATAAATATGCCCAGCTTCACGCTGAATTAAGTCTCCAATCACATCATTAGGTACCCGACCACACAGGCATCCCAACACTTTATTGTTACGCGCAACCGGCAAGAAAAACATTAAGGTCACTGCATCATGAAACCTGGACGTCGATGTTTTTATATCCAGGGTTAAAGGGTCGATATAGGGCCCATGAAGAAAGGGTTTACCAAGCCCCTCCTGCAAGGCTTTAGGCAATACATCTTTGGCTCCAACATGAGGTTTATAGGTGGAGCACTGAACGTCACCATTGATATCAACCCAGAACAGCTCTGAAAAATCGTTAGCCTGCGCCAGTTTTTGCTCCAGCAGTATTGGGGATACCACGGGCAAGTCATCCTGAATTTCTTCAGCCAGTTTATTGAGTTGTTGCCATTGTGAATTTGCCCAGTTTTGTAAATTGTCGGCACGAGTATTCGCTATAGCCTCGAATGTTTTCTCCACAGAAGCGTAATTATTGCGATTTAAAAAACACGACCATCCTAAAGTCAACTTTCCGTTATTGCCCAACCATGGCAACCAATGTTTCTCACTTGGGTTCAACGACATTGAGTGACTTTCAAGATCCAATACTGTTACCTCCAGCGTATTAAGTATGTAAAAAATTCACATAGAAAATACTATAGAGCAATTTGCGCGCCAAAAACCTGGACACCAAGATTTATAGATAAAATGTCTTATATCATTAAATGGAAATGACTAATCAGCTATTATTCTGAATTCATATGGGGCACTTTTTAAGGGAAATGAATAAACCGCACCAATTTGGATATGCGACAGTGGCAACCAAATAATCCCTACGAATATTGAGGATATTGGGGTCAGTGTAAAAACTTACAACGATCACTTCACACCGCCCTTCGGTTTAGGCCCTCTCTTCATCGCCGTTACTCGCCTACCTGATAACTCTTCAACTTCTTGCTTAAACCTCTCGCTACCTAAAGCCAGACCTTTATTCGATGCCTCTCTGATTTCATTTAAAACCGCCGTATCAATATGCGTATTAAATAATGTCCGATACGCTTTTGCTCTCGCCTCAACTGTTACGGCCTGTTGTTCATACACCCAGTGCGGTGTCCACAACCGTACGGCCTTTCCCAAACCATTTGCCTGATAACTTGACCAAGCATACTCCTCTGGCGAGGCCACCATTCCCGCCCTAACAGGGTTAAGCTCAATATACCGCTGGCAAATTAACAGGTAATTGTCCGTATCAATCACACAAGATTTAAAACGCCCCTCCCATAAAGTGCCCGTTCTTCGATAAGTATGATTAAAATAACGAACATAATATCGCCCCACCGCTTGCATCATACGAGACACACCGTCAAAAGTCGTCGGTGTCACGAGCAAATGCACGTGATTGGTCATAAAAACCCAGGCATGGATAGCAACCTTATTTTTTCTTGCGCTTTCTTCTAACCAGTATGCATAGGCTGCAAAGTCTTCCTCGGAAGCAAAACACGCCTGTCGGTTGCTGCCGCGCTGAATAATATGCTGAGGGATACCGGGTAGGCATAATCGGGGTAAACGTGCCATCTATCATCCTTGACAGAATTGAAGTTAAGCTAAGAGTTTAGGAACTTACCTTATGCAACGAAAATGTCAACGAAGAAAGTGCGCGTGTATTTTTACACTGACCCCAAATATACTGACCCCAAATATACACTTGGATCTCGACGACCTACCAATTTAATTCTCCTTAACTTAGATATCCATGTGATGCTTAACATTTGAATCTGCGTCCCAGCGACCTATGTCTCCACGACAGTTATTACTTTACCTTCAAACCCCTAGAAATAGCCCACACCCCCGATAAGTCAAAGCTTCAGTTTTTTATTATATTTAACAAGACACCAAACTCCGTCTACGTGACAACTATCCCCCGTTCAACGAACCATCAGTAACTACCTGATACAATAGTGCTTTTCTTATTTTTATCCCTAGCTATAAATATAACCGTCACAGCGAAGCTATTTTTTATTGACAACACAGCACATTAAAACAAACCGTATAAAAAAACAGCATGAGACGAAGATTATGGATGATATCCGTCGACCATTACCCATAAAGCCCACTCGCTTTATGGATCAACTGCGCACTACTTACACTCTATAACTGAGCAGCCGCTCTTGCCTTGGCCTCTATCGCCGCCCAATCTTTTTCCGCGAGAAGCACTTTATCTACCATCCAGGAACCGCCCACACACAAAACATTTTTTAGCGCTAAATAATTAGGCGCAATTGCTTCGGTGATACCACCTGTTGGGCAAAATTTTATTTGCGGTAGCGGGCCGGCAATGGATTTTAGCATTGCCACACCACCGGCTGCCTCAGCGGGGAAGAACTTCATATGGCATACGCCTTTTTCTAACAAGACCATTGCTTCGCTTGGACTTGCTATGCCAGGCAGCAGCGGCACCTGTTGTTGCTGCGCGGCATCAATCAATGCTGCGGTGCAACCTGGGCTGACTAAAAACGCTGAGCCCGCTGCAACCGCAGCCGATATATCTTCTGCAGTTAGTACTGTACCCGCGCCGACAATTGCTTCGGGCACGGCTTGTTTAATGCGACGAATGGCCTCAAGCCCTTGCTCGGTACGCAAAGTAATTTCCAGCACTTTTAAACCGCCATTGACCAGTGCCTGTGCCAAGGGAATAGCATCTTCAATATCGTCGATAACGATCACGGGGATGACGGGGCAAGCGGTCATTATTTTATCAATACTTGGCATGGTATTTCTCCGAGCTAATTAAATATAGTTATTCGTCGATTATTGAGTTTAAGGCGCCCAATAGACCACGACAGGGATTTTTTGCTGATGCAGCACGGCGCTGATCGGCATGAGCATAGCATCGGGTTTTAGCAAGGCGTTTTTGTAAACGGCTAGCTTATCTTCACCTGTGATAAGCAAGTGCAACTGTTTGGATTGCAGTAATCCATTGAGTGTTAATGACATGCGCTCGGTTAATACTCCGGTTACTTCACTGGCGGTAGCCGTGATTGCCGTACACAGGTTGATATTTTTTTCGTCGAGCGCGCTGTGCAAACCTTTGGAGAGTGGAAATAACGATGCTGTATGCCCATCAGGCCCCATGCCTAAAATAGTTAGGTCAAACGGCTTATTTAATTGCTGGTAAGCCTGCTCACAACGTTGCTGGCCGTCAGCCGCACTGACATCAGTTGTTTTCATTCCGATCAAACTTGCTGCAACTGCTTTATTTTGCAAAAAATTATTTTTTATCAATGCCTCGTTACTGGAGGGGTGATCACTGTCAACCCAGCGCTCATCGACTAAAGCCACCGTCACTTTCTCCCAATCGATATCTAGCCGGGATAGAGCCTGATACAACGGCTTTGGTGTGCCGCCACCCGAGACGAGTAATGTCGCTTGACCATTTTCATTAATGGCTTTATGCAAAAGCGTTTTACATTCCTCCAGCAACGCAGCAAACATGGATTTTTTATCGTCAAAAAAGTGCTCTGTAATCATATTTAATCTTTCTCGCTATATTGCACTACGATTAAAAAACTGAGGCACCCTCTTCGGCCGAGCCAACCAATGATCGAAAACCTGCAAATAGCTCGCGCCCCATACCGAGGGTTTGATCGCCACTGATGGCTTTAGCTGGCCGGGTTAAGACGTCATCATTTAATACCCGCAAAATGCCTTGCTTGGCATCCAGCTCAATTATATCGCCGTCACGTAATTTAGCGATCGGCCCCTGATCTAAAGCCTCGGGAGATAAGTGAATAGCCGCGGGTACTTTGCCGGAAGCGCCCGACATACGACCATCGGTAACCAGCGCCACGCTAAAACCACGATCTTGTAACACCCCCAGAAGCGGTGTCAGTTTATGCAGCTCAGGCATGCCATTGGCCTTTGGCCCCTGAAATCGAACCACGGCAATAAAATCTTTATCTAACTCGCCTGCGTCAAATTTTGCCTGGAGATCGTTTTGATGCTCAAAAATAATAGCTGGTGCAGTAACCACTTGATACTCGGGTTTCACCGCTGAGATTTTTATTACTGAGCGCCCCAAATTACCTGTTAGCAATTGCAGACCACCATGCGTACTAAATGGCTGCTCAACACTGCTGATGACATTTTTATCTAAGCTGACCTTAGGCCCTTCACGCCATTCAATATCACCCTCACGGGTTAAAAATGGCTCGTCACAGTAACGCTGTAAGCCGCCTTCACCCAGAATGGTTTTTACTTCATTGTGCAGCAGGCCCAAAGCTAATAACTCCCTGATCAATAGCGACATGCCGCCAGCGGCTTGGAAATAATTCACATCGGCCAGGCCATTAGGATAAATTTTACATAGCAGTGGCACCACTTCAGATAACTCAGCCATATCCTGCCAATCGATAATCACACCCGCTGCACGAGCGATAGCGATGATATGAATAGCATGGTTGGTTGAACCACCCGTGGCTAACAAACCAACTATACCGTTGACCAAACTGCGCTCATCGATAATTTGACCAATGGGTGTATAAGAAGCGCTAAGTGCCGTTATCTGGCTTAACTGCTTCACCGCCGCGCGGGTAAGTTGCTCTCTCAAGGGCGTACCGGGGTTTACAAATGAGCTGCCCGGCAGATGTAAGCCCATAATTTCCATTAGCATTTGGTTGCTATTGGCGGTGCCATAAAAAGTGCAAGTCCCAGGGCTGTGGTAAGACTGGCTCTCAGCCTCTAACAACTCGGCTCTAGTTGCCTTCCCCTCAGCATAAAGCTGCCTTACGCGTACTTTTTCAGCATTAGACAGACCTGTCGTCATCGGTCCTGCTGGGACAAAGACCGTAGGTAGATGGCCAAAGGCTAAAGCACCGATGAGCAAGCCGGGGACTATTTTATCGCACACCCCCAAGCATAAAGTGCCATCAAACATATCATGAGAAAGCGCCACCGCTGTTGCCATCGCAATGACATCGCGACTAAACAGGGATAGCTCCATACCGTCACGCCCTTGCGTCACACCATCACACATGGCCGGTACACCACCGGCAAACTGAGCGACTGCACCGGCCTCTCTTGCCGCTTGCTTAATGATCGCGGGGTAATCCTGAAAGGGTTGATGCGCAGAGAGCATATCGTTATAGGCAGATACAATCGCTAAA
Organism: Spongiibacteraceae bacterium; assembly: GCA_041677245.1. Taxonomy (GTDB): domain Bacteria; phylum Pseudomonadota; class Gammaproteobacteria; order Pseudomonadales; family Dasaniaceae; genus Oceanicoccus. The sequence goes on from JBAYQJ010000040.1 coordinate 9,211, forward strand.
TTTGCTGAGCGGTCAACTGCCAGCACTGACTTGTCTTGCTGCTCGGAGGCAGCATAGGCATGGGCTACGTTTCCGCACGATAGCCGCTTGCGGGAAACACCTTGCTGGCGAGCGGCCGCTATTTTATCGAGGTAGCCACCACGGCTGGCCTTGCTGCGCGCTATAATCCTGTTGGTGACTTCGGCAAGTTTGATATGAACCATTGGGCGGTACTCCTCTTCATCTTGAACCAAGCCGATGTATGTTACCACTGCCCGTAAATCAGCAAATATCATAACAATAGGCAGCAGCAAGAATTTACCATGCCACCCATATAAACCAAACCGACCACTAATTTAATCTAATTACACGATTATCCGCAGTTATTAGTAAAACTCAATTAACTTGTTACTTAACGATGACTTACGACAATCGCGCTGAATGAACTGGCCAGCAACAAAAGTGTCTAATTTACTAATGATTTTAAGCTTTAACTACGGTACAGCGGCTACCTAACAGGATTTGCAACAAGATTCGTGTCAGTAAAGATGTTGAACCCTGATTCTCCCTCGTCAAAACAACTTGTTAGCACCCTACGTATTACGTAAGCTCTATTTAACACCGTATTTTTAGTCATCGCTGCATATCAGGTCATAACTGGGAGCTTGTTCATGTCTACCTCGATTAATTCCTTCAATACCAAAAGTACGTTAGTTATCAATGGCAAAACCTTTAACTATTACGCTATTAACGGCGGCGACTTGGCGGGAGATACCTCCATCGCCAGACTGCCTGTAAGCAGCAAAATCCTACTTGAAAACCTGTTGCGCCACGAAGATAACCAAAGCTGTAGCCGCGAAGATATTCTCGCTCTCAGCGCCAGCGCTGGCCGCAGATCAGAACACGAAATCGCTTACCACCCCGCGCGGGTACTGATGCAGGACTTTACTGGCGTTCCTGCGGTTGTTGATTTAGCCGCCATGCGTGATGCTTTGGTTAAACACGGTATCGACCCACAAAAAATTAATCCGCTGTCACCGGTAGACCTCGTCATCGACCACTCTGTCAGCATTGATAAATTTGCCAGCGATAACGCTTTTAGCGAGAACGTAGCTATCGAGATGCAACGCAACCACGAGCGCTATCAATTTTTAAAATGGGGACAAGGCGCGTTTAATAACTTTAGCGTCGTCCCCCCCGGCACGGGTATTTGTCACCAGGTCAATCTGGAGTACTTGGCAAAAGCTGTTTGGCAACAAACCATTGATGGGGAGCACTATGCTTACCCCGATACGCTGGTAGGCACCGATAGCCACACCACCATGATCAATGGCTTAGGTGTGCTGGGCTGGGGTGTTGGCGGTATTGAAGCAGAAGCGGCCATGCTCGGCCAGCCCATCCCTATGCTCATCCCTGATGTGGTGGGGTTTGAACTCAGCGGCCGCTTGCAAGAAGGCATCACCGCCACCGATTTGGTTCTCCGTGTAGTTGAAATGCTGCGCCAACATGGCGTGGTTGATAAGTTTGTTGAATTTTATGGCGATGGCCTAGACCACCTGCCTCTGGCTGACCGGGCGACTATCGCCAATATGTCCCCGGAATACGGTGCTACTTGTGGCTTTTTCCCGGTAGACTCACAGACCATCAACTATCTACACCTCAGTGGCCGTGACGCCGAGACTATCGAGCTGGTCGAAGCCTACTGTAAAGCTCAGGGTATGTGGCGGGGTGAAGGCTACATAACACCCAACTTCGCTTCCACCTTAAAACTCGACATGTCTACCGTCGAACCCAATCTGGCTGGCCCTAAGCGGCCACAGGATCGGGTGCCAGTACGCAACCTAAAACAGGCTATCGACAGCTTTATTGAACTCGACGGTAAGGCTGGGCAACTGGAGCAGAGTTTCCCCCTGGAGGGCAGCGCACTGCCCATGCACCATGGCGATGTCGTTATTGCCGCGATTACCTCTTGTACCAACACGTCAAACCCAGCAGTCATGATTGCCGCTGGCCTGCTGGCACAAAGAGCTGTGGCCAAAGGCCTGCAAACAAAACCCTGGGTGAAAACATCGCTGGCCCCCGGCTCCAAAGTGGTCACTGATTATTTACGGCAGGCGAATCTGCAGGCACCGCTAGATGCACTGGGCTTTAACCTGGTCGGCTATGGCTGCACCACCTGTATTGGTAACTCAGGGCCACTACCACAAGCCGTTGCCGATACCATTACCGATCACAATCTAGTGGCCTGCTCAGTATTATCCGGCAACCGTAATTTTGAAGGGCGTATTCACCCGCTGGTAAAAGCTAACTGGCTAGCCTCGCCTCCGCTTGTTGTCGCCTATGCGCTGGCAGGCACAACCCGTATCGACCTAAGCAAAGATGCCCTCGGTAACGATCACAATGGTGACCCGGTTTACCTGAAAGACATTTGGCCCAGCAACACAGAAATCGCTAAACTGGTACAAACTATCAACAGCGCTATGTTTCAAAAAGAATACGCCGAGGTGTTTACCGGCGACGATAGCTGGCGAGCCATTGATACGGGCACCGGCGCCACCTATCAATTCGCCGACGACTCGACCTATATCCAGCTACCGCCTTTTTTTGAAGAGCAGTACAAAGGTAATCAAGCCAATATTGTTGGCGCACCAATGCTGGCCATGCTGGGTGACTCGGTTACCACGGACCACATCTCCCCCGCTGGCGCCATCCCGCTAGACAGCCCGGCGGCTCTGTTTTTACGTGACCATGGCGTCGCAGATGCTGACTTTAACTCCTACGGCTCGCGCCGCGGTAATCATCAAATTATGATGCGCGGTACCTTTGGAAATATTCGTATCCGCAACGAAATGACACCGGAACTCGAAGGCGGCTATACCCATATTCAAGGCAGTAACACGCCGATGTTTATTTATGATGCGGCCATGGCCTACCAAGCCAGCCAAATACCGACCGTTATCGTTGCTGGTAAGGAATACGGTACAGGCTCTAGTCGCGACTGGGCCGCCAAAGGCACTTTATTGCTTGGGGTCAAGGCGGTGATTGTTGAAAGCTTTGAGCGTATACACCGCTCCAATTTAGTCGGCATGGGAGTGTTACCGCTGCAGTTTATGCCTGGCGAGACCCGAAAAACACTTGGTCTAAGCGGCAACGAAACCTTCGATATCCACGGTCTCGACCAACCTCTTAAAACCAAGCAAATTTTCGATGCCGTTATCCACTATCCCTCGGGCGAACAACGCGAGGTAAAACTGCAATCACGGCTAGATACCGCCGTAGAGCTAGAATACTACCGCGCCGGCGGGGTGCTCACTTATGTGCTCAACCGCATTATCGCCCAAGGGTAGCTTATTGGGCTTCGCCGATATACAACCACTACCGCGACGATAAACCATGTCGCCAGCAGGTGCTGGCGGCTATAATAGGCCGCTGTCTTAAATAGGCTCTAGTGTTTAAATAAACGCTGGCCTTTGAGCCATAGCCATAACACCCTGTTTTTGCCCGCGCGATAGGTCTCAACTTGTTGAAAAAGCTTATATATCTCCTGCTTCTTGCTGTGGCCTCTATGACCACGCTGGCAGAGTCTGATGTCACAATTAAAATTACTGGCGCAGCAAAACCGCTAGAGAACAATATCTTACTCACCATTGGCAGCTTGCAAACTAACGACCTAAAAGGATTTTTTTTCGACAATCAAATTAATCGTGCAATGAAAAAGAGCACTCAGGCGCTGGGCTTTTATCATGCGCAATATAGCTACCAAATCAACCAGGATACGCTTAGCATCGACATTGAGCCTGGTAAAGTCGTTACCTGGGGGCCGGCTCATATTCAAGTCAGCAGCGATGTTGCTTTACCCAGAGAGATACAAGCTGTCATTGACGACCATCCTTTTACTCCCGGCAAGGCTATCAATCACAATAGCTACGACGCTTACAAACAACGCTTATTTGATACCTGTTTATTATTCGGCTTTCAAGGTGCCACGTTTCAGCACAATGAGTTACGCATTAATCTTGACAGTGACCTCGCCACACCCAACATCGAGATTAAAACCGGGATACGCTATAAAGTAGCCGATCTTCATTACACCGGCACCCGCCTCACGCCACAGCTGCTCAACAGTCTGGCGACCATGCAAAAATCCGATTGGTATAGCCGCTCACTAATCACCAAACAATATAAGTCTTTATTAGATACCGGTTATTTTAAATCTGTAGAGATACAACCAGAATTAGATCACCAACACGGCTTAGTCAATATTACCACCACCTTAGAAGACGCACCGAGTAATCAATTTCTAATCGGAGCGGGGTTTGGTACCGATACTGGCCCTCGCATTACACTGCGCTGGACCAAACCACTGGTTAATCGGTATGGTCATAGCCTGTATTCAGACCTGGCCGTATCAAAACCTGTGCAAGAACTTACCGCGAGTTATCAAATACCCGTGGGCCACCCACTTGAACGCTATGTTGAATGGGCTACAGGGGTACAAAACAAAAACGTCGAAGATACCGAGAGCCTGCGTTTAACCACAGGGTTAAATTTACACTCACGGCATAATAACTGGCAGCAGATTATCGGGGTGAATTTAGAGAGCGAAGCCTATAGCCAGGGTGAGGAAGACACTCAAAAAACCACTTACGTATTGCCTACTGCCAGCTGGTCCTATGCAGCTATTAATCCAGAAAACGAACACAGTTATCGATTTTTAACCAACATTCAAGCTAGCACCGAAGACCTTTATTCCGATACTAATTTTTTCCGTATCACCGCTGGGATTAAATATTTTCTACCGCTAACGACGACTCATGCTCTTATCACCCGGTTTAAACTGGGTCGATTGTTCAACGACGATTTTGACCAAGTGCCGTCATCAAAACGCTTTTTCACCGGGGGCGACCAATCGATTCGGGGATTTCAATATGAATCTATTTCACCACGGGACAGCAATGGTGACTTAATCGGTGGCGATCACCTCAACATCGCCAGCCTCGAATACCGCTGGCTGTTTAAACCGCAATGGGCCGTGGCAGCCTTTGTTGATACTGGCCGAGTTTATTTTGAATCATCCGAACCATTTCGTACCGGTGCAGGCTTGGGCATTCGTTGGCTATCGCCAGTGGGACAGATAAGTATCGACTTTGCCGTACCAGTCAATGATGACGAATACGACGGCTTTCAAATCCATATCTCGATGGGGCCATCAATATGAGACGCTTCGTCATACTGCCGCTAGCCAGCGGTAGCGCCTTGTTGTTACTGTTGCTGGCAGGCCTGATTTTTATTCTGTATACCGAAACAGGGTTAAAGTATCTGGCGTCTTACACAACAAAATTTATACCGCAGCTACACTTGGAAAACCCTCGTGGCAGCGCGTTAGGAAAAGCACAATTCTCACGACTAAGTTGGCAGCAAGAAGGGGTAACCGTTGAAATAAGCGATGCAAAATTAGTGCTATCGCCGCTGTGTTTTATTAATTTAAATTTATGCGCACACAATATTAGTGCTGACGCAGTGACTATTACAACGCTCAGCCAAAACAATAGCGACGAGCCCTTTGCATTACCAGAAGTCAGCTTGCCCTTTGATATACTTATCGTCAGCGCCCGCATTAATAACTTACAGATCAACCACAACGACAATACTGTTTTTATTGCCGATAAGATCAAACTGAAAAAGTTTTTATGGGAAAAATCCACCTTATCATTCACTTCACTCTCCACCATATTATGGGACGAAGCTATAGGCGCAAAAATACAGGCAAAGGGTTCAATCACGCTTAGTGGCGATTACCCGATTAAAGCCGACATACATGCCGAATCCAAAAGGATGCCTGATCTTTCTGCTTATTTTTCAACATCGACCAGTAACAGCGCTGCAGCAACCTCCCCACAGCTTAACAATGCGATAAAGGCCAATGTCAGTGGTTCACTACAGCAATTACACGCTAAGTTTACCTTACAAGCACCTGCGGTCATTGACGGCACCGCAGCGTTACAGCCACTCGATCCACAACTACCCTTCTCAGCCTCGCTCAAATTGCAACAAGCAGTCCCCGTCATTATTGCGAATGAGCGTGTACTACTCAATGAAGCCCGCATAGCGCTTAACGGTACTATTGATACTCTTAACGCCACCAGCAGCGGCCAATTAAACCTGCCTTTTGCTATAGGTCCAGCCACCATACAGGCACAGCTGGCAACGGATTATTCATCACTCAGTATTGAACACGCTGAGTTGCTGACGAAATACGGAGCGGTAAACGCAAACGGCCAACTTTATTTTGACGATCAACACGAGAGCGAGTTATCGATTATCGCCAAGGCCATCAACCCCGCTTTTATCGAGGCTCAGTACCAAGGCAAGCTCAACGCAAATGCCAAAATCACCTTCAAGCAACTGTTATCAAACCCTGCTATTGAGGTAGCGTTGTCCAAGCTAGATGGCGAGTTTTCCGGTCAGGCGCTTTCCAGCAGCGGCTCAATCACTCTGAATGCTTCGCAGCAATTACAATTTGAACACTGGGCCTTGATCAACAACGGCAGCATTATCAATATTAACGGCAGCTTTCCTGACGGCACAATAAGCTGGTCAGCCAACATCAATGAGCTAAAAAAATACTTACCGCAAGCCAGCGGCCAAGTAATCGCCACAGGCACACTTTTTGGCAGCCTCGCCCAACCCTCATTAACCGCCAACATTAACGCCGCAACCGTCGCTTTCGCCGACTTTCAAGCAAAAGCTATTGCTACTAACATCAGTATTAATCAGCTCGGATGGAAACCCAGCAAGATTATTATCGACGCGAATACGGTTACCTTGCCGGGGATTGAGCAGAGCATTGACGCAAATGTATTTATCAACACACAACAACAAGCAGACTCCGGAATTATTGATCCCACCGCACTTTGGCAGTTTGCTAAAGCTCTAACTGCAAATACTAAACTGAGTTTACGCCAAGGCAATATATGGAAAGCGTCTTTACACTGTAATACCGTGGTTAATGTTACCGACACCTCCACTACAACTCAGTGCGACCAAGCACTTGCCGCGATTAATAAAGCCCTATTGAAAGCTCAGCCAAATAAAGCAACAGTCACGACCACAACATCTCAAGTAAGCGCGAGCACTATAGACTGGAGTGAATGGCGTAACGACAAACCCATCAACCTCCTGTGGCAAGCACAAAATAAAATGCTCCGGATCGACAGTTTTTGTATACAACACAGCCCATCTTCAATATGCCTGAAACAAAATTTTTCTTGGCAGGCAGGACGAACTAGCGACACCCAAATTAATGGCGAGAAACTGCCCCTGGCATGGCTGATGGCATTTACGCCAAGCAACTACCACATTTCAGGTGACTGGGACTTTAATGCAACGCTCGGTGAAAAACCCGGAGCGGATAATAAACAGAGCAACAAAAAACAGACAAATGATCACTGGCAATTAGATGGCAATATTGCAGCAAACAATGCCGCAGTATTAATCGGCATAGATAATTCAACTCAGCTGGATATTGCAGTAGAAAAAATGGCGGTAAATTTTTCTGCCGATCAGCAAGGTGCCAATTCAAGCTTCAGCTTGCTTTCAGATAAGCTCGGCGATATGCGCGGTAATATCAACTACCTGCAAAAAACCTTGCAAGGGAAAGTCATACTGGACAATGTAGATTTACATCCTTTTCAATTTCTATTGCCAAGTTTTAAACAATTAACCGGCCTGCTCTCATCCAATCTTAACTTTAAGCTGGTCGACAATAAAATTGATTTATTGGGCAAAGCATCACTGACCAAACTCGCCATTCAAGCTCGCGACTTACCAGCCGATATTAGTAATGGCACACTTGAGTTAAATTTCCTCAACCAACAGGCCGAGCTAACAGGTCAGATGCAAATCGGAGATGGCCAGGCTGACTTAACTGGCACTGCAACATGGGCCACTGATGACTGGAAGGCGCAACTAGCACTACAAACATCAACCATTCGCATCGAGCCATTACCAAAATCTTATCTCAATGTTAATTCAAACTTAACCCTAACTGCATCACCAAGCCTGTTGCATATAGACGGTGATGTTATGATTCCTAAAGCTCGTATCGAGGTCAAAAAACTCCCTGAAAACGCCGTCGGCGTTTCTGACGACACGGTTATTGACGGTCAGGATTTAAACCACAACAAACTGCAAGTATCTGCACGGATCAAAGCACAGCTAGGTGATGATATTAAATTTCGCGGCTTCGGCCTAGAAACCAAGGTAACTGGCGGCCTGCTGATAAAACAAGTTCCCGGCCAACTACTGAGCGGCAACGGCGTAGTCAATCTAATTGATGGACGCTTTCGCGCTTACGGGCAAGATTTATCTATCGAAGAAGGCCGTATGGTTTTTTCAGGACCACTTACCAACCCAGAGCTGCTGGTTACAGCAACAAGAACCCATACCGAAGGTAATGTCCGAGTAGGCGTACTCACTACTGGCTCGGCTAAAAACCCGACTATCACTTTGTTTTCCAGCCCAACTATGCCCGAACAAAAAACGCTGTATTATTTGTTGACCGGAAAATCACCCGAAAACGATGATGACATTGATCAATCCCAGCTAGCCCGACAAACTGCCATTGCCCTGGCCTTGGCCCAAAGTAACGACAAGGCTAACGATATTGCCACCAGCTTTGGTATTGAAGATTTTCAAATGACTACTGATGTTGGCAAGTCTGGTGAAGAGGCTCAATTTAGTGGCTATATCAGCCCTGATATTTATGTGCGCTATGGGGTTTCTCTGTTCGATCAATTGTCATCGATAACCGCACGCTATAAATTAACACCCAATGTTTATGTAGAGATATATGACAGCGCCTCATCAGCCATAGATATCTTTTGGTCTGTTGTTAAGGATTAATAGCCGCGGTATTTATGTATCGTAAAAACCTGGCATTTTCGCCAACAACTCGACACGACCTTTAGCAGACAGCTTTTTTTGCTCCGGCTCTAAAGCTTCAATTTTTCTCAAACGATTGGCTAAACCCTTACCGTTTGCCAACTGAATAGCCAAACCTGGACGCGCATTGAGCTCAAGAATAATCGCGCCCTTGTATTTATCCAAAACAATGTCACAACCCATATAACCCAAGCCGGTCATTTCATAACAGCCCGAAGCCAGGTGCAGCACATCCTGCCAGTTAGGAATTTTTAAATTGGCAAATAACTTACCGGTGTCAGGGTGTTCGGTTACTGGATTGCCACGCTGAATAGCTTCTAAACTATGTCCTGTCAACATATGCAAACCAACACCAATGGCACCCTGGTGTAAATTAGCACGACCATCAGATGCATGGGTCGAACAACGCAACATACCCATCACCGGAAAACCATTAAAAACGATAATACGAATATCCGGCACACCTTCGTAGGTATAATCATTCAGCACCGGATCATACTGAATCATCTCTTCAATCATCGCGCTATCAGGCTTACCGCCTAAACTAAATAGTCCGCTGAGAATATTACTAATATGACTACGAATATCATACAGACTCATTTTACGCCCATTAGGCTTGACGTAAAATTCACCATCGCGCTCGTTGATAACTAAAATACCTTTGCCACCACTGCCACGGGTTGGCTTGATAACAAATTTTTCCAGCGGACTAATCACTGCCGCGATTTTACGCAGCTGCCACTGGTTTTCAATAACCCCAAGCAGCTCCGGCACCGCCAACCCAGCTTGTTGCGCTGAACGTTTGGTATTGAGCTTGTTATCAACCAATGGATATAACTTACGGGTGTTATAGCGCGCAATATAATTAATATTGCGGCTATTCATCCCCAACACACCCATACGGTGCAACTGGCTAAAGCTGGCAAATTTCATTATTAGATACTCAGCTCAATTCTTTCATATTACGAAACCGGATTAGCTCTGAAACCCGATAGCCAGTGTAATGCCCAAGCATCACAATTAGCCCCAATATCACCAATAACAGCTCAGGGAAATTGAACATCCAGTGGCCAACAAACCGGTTAGTCATTAACAAATAACACAAGATCGCTACAAACAAACTGCCTGCTGTTTGAATCAGCACCTCAGCTGGACCATCATCCTCCCACAGGATAGACATATGCTCGATAGTCCAGGCAATGACAATCATCGGGAAGAAGGTAACGGTCAACGCATTAGATATACCCAAACGATAACTGATGATACTTATTGCCGCCATCATTCCAACCACAATCACCACGACTGCTGCGATCCTTGAAACCAGCAACAAATCTAGCCGGCTAAACATTGAGCGCATCCACAACCCGACCGTTAAAATCAATAAAAATATTATTAGGCCATTTAGTAAACTGGTTTGCACAAAAGCTATCGCTAACAACACCGGCATAAATGTACCAGCGGTTCGAATACCAATGACCACTCGTAAAAAGATTATGATCAACGCGCCTACCGGTACCAGCAACACAAATTTAAAAATACTTTGCTGCTCTATCGGCAGGCTATAAATGGAATAATCCATTAATGCCGCGGTATTATCACCCATTTGCTTGAGTGCAACGTCTCTGATCGGCACATCATTAGCCAGAATAGAAAAGGTGACTTTTGATTGCTTGCCACCAACCACATCAATCAAGGATTTACCACCACGCTGCCAAACTAAAAAATTATGAGGCAAACCTTTTGCGCCGTTTTTAGGATTGAATACCAACCAGGTTTGGCCGTTATAAATCTCCAGCAAATCATCTGGAGAGATTCTACTGCGATCGTTTTCTAGATAAAGCCCCCGCAAAATTTGCGCAGGGAATTTTGCCATGGCTAATAAATCTAAAATCACGTTGGTGTTGCTTTTATTCGGAAAGCTGCTTTTGATCAATTGGCTATCATGATTATCGCTATCGTTATACGACTTGATAAGTTGCGTGACAAAACCTTCCGTATCCGCTGATGCCTGCCAGCTATTATCCAGCAAACTTGCTGCCGCGCTGCGCAGGGATGCATTGCGACTGCCAGACCAATCTAATGGCGAGGCGACCACAGCCTCCGGCACTAATGGTGGCACCACCATCACCCCACCCTGATGCACGTCAAGCTTGTAATAGAGCACTTGCTGCCCACTCACTTCGCGCTTAGACCAAACCGCTCGTGTTAAACCATTTTCTTTTTCAATATCAAATCCATAACCTGAAGAGCTAAACACTTCATCTAACACATCCATGTTGGTTTGATTTTTAGGTAACGCCAACGACACTTTAACCGGCTTACCCATAGCCTGAAAGTCAACCTTGGCCTCTATCGTCCATACCGTCTGGTAGTTGCCGGGAAAAAACGGCAAGCCCAATACCTGGCTTTTGTAAGCCACCAAGCTGATCCCCATTAAAATGAGGATACTACCAAGAAGATATACCTTTGCCCGTGGCGACATAAAACTACCTGTAATTGTTAGGTTATGGGGAAAGCTAAATAATTATTTTTTTAATTTATTGATAAACTTTTTGCTTACATCAACAACAGCTTGATCGCGCAAAAAGTTTCTACCAATCAACACTTGATAGATATAGCCACTTCGATCGGCAAGAGTCATTTCAAGCTGCTCATCAATAGTACCCAACACCACATTCATTAAAATGACTGGCCTGCGCATTGGCTCAGCACCTATTTGTTTTATATTGACGTGCCGCTTTACCGCGCGCTCAAAATACACCAGCTTTTTGGTTTTTGGATCTAACAAGCCAAAGCGAACCCAGGGCTTGCCGTCGCGTTCAAAATTAGTTAACTCCAACGCATTAAGTGACGACAAGCCAGCGCCGGTATCTATTCTTGCGGACAGCACTAGGTTTTCTGGTTTTAAACTAACCTTTTCTAATCTGCCGAGCACAACTAAATCGTTGATTCGCGTTGGACGCTGACTCTCTACCGGACGTTTAGGGATAACAACGGGCAGGATCATTTCAGTCGGTACGATTGCTGGCGGCTCGGGCTCTGTATAAACCTCTTCAGAGCCCGCATCTTCATCATCAGCCAAAGACTCTGCTGCATCACTGGTTTTTTCAGCGCCGACCTCTTCAGTACTGGCCTCCGGGCTAGGACAGGCAACCTCCGCTACTGGCGGCTCACTCGTCGCTGAATCCAAGCCAATACTGGCACACGCAGACAATAATAAGAGTGTTGCTAGCAAAGCCATTACTTTAATTAAATTCAAACCTTAACCCTCTCAATCCACAACATTTACGGTACTCACTTAGCTCACTGTATTCCTGCCTTAGCTATTTGTGCAACCCAAACTGAGCAATGACTTGGCAATACTTAAACTAAACAGTGGAGTCACATACCCATTCACTAAACAGGCTGGACGGCATATTATCTAATTTTATCTTGAATCCTGTCTTATCAGCTAGGCACTTTGCTCGCTAGCCTGCAATAATTTTTGTAGACAATGCTCTTCAATATTATAGAAGGCCTTTAACGCTTCAATTTGCGCCACAACCACCTGCGGATCACCCGCAGACTTATTTTTAACCGCTAAAATCATTTTGTTTTTATTGGTATGCTCCAAGCTAATAAACTCGAACACTTTGGTAGTATAACCATGAGCTTCCAGTAACAAGGCCCTTAGTGTATCTGTGACCATCTCAGCCTCTTGCCCCAAGTGCACACCGTACTGCAGCAATGGCTGCAATACCAAAGGGCTATGCATTTGTGGCCGGATTTGTTTATGGCAACAAGGCGAACACATGATAATAGATGCGTTGGCACGAATCCCGTAATGAATAGCATAATCAGTTGCGGTATCGCAGGCATGCAAAGCGATCATGACATCGATATGCGCTGGCGCATGAGTCCTGACATCACCACAGACGAACGACAGCCCGGTATGTTCCAGCTGTGCCGCAGTATTGTTGCACAGCGTAGCCAACTCCTCACGCAGCTCCACGCCGGTAACAGCAGCTTTTAGCTGCAAGCTATTGCGCAGATAATCATGTAAGGCAAAGGTTAGATAGCCTTTACCCGAGCCAAAATCAACCACCTCGATTTGATCATTTTTTGACAGCGGCGACTTATCCAGCGCCTGACTAAATACCTCAATAAATTTATTTATCTGTTTCCATTTACGCGACATCGCCGGAATCAATTGCCGCTGTTTATCGGTGACTCCCAAAGCGGTTAAAAAAGGACGATTGATATCAAGCCAGCGTTTTTTCTCGCGGTTATGGGTGCTGGGTTCACTCTGCTGCTGGTGTGCGTGACTATGCACCCGCACCTTGCCCTTCTTGCTCACTTCAAACTGAATTTCTTCATCATGCGTTAGCAAATGCGCACTTTTAAAATCACTCATCAGCAACCTATGAATAAGGGTCAAACCTGCTTCGAGATCAAGATTTTTAGTAATATCGCGTGTTTTATATTGATACACAAAGCTGAGCATCGCTTTATCGCGCAGTATGATTGGGCGGATCGTCACACGCTGCAACCCCTGCTCATCACCACGATATTTACTCAGCAACAACTTAACCCAGCATTGATCTTTGAGGCTCTTGGCGAGCTGATCAAAAAAATACTCATGGCAATGCGGGTTATCGCTGTTACTGCTTTGGCTACTCGGCATAAAAATATATTTTCGCTGAAATAAGTTTGCGTAAATTTAAAATCGAAAAGCGAGAATACTGGTATTCTACTTTCGTGTTTTTCTGTTAGCTACAAAGGTCTAATTCGTTATGTATCAATACCACGCACTGGGATGCAAACAACATTTTCGGCCCTAAGCTGATTTTTTCTGCTCCCAGTCGCTTTAAACTATTAAAGATTTTCTTCGGCATGGGGATATGATCCGTCAATAAAAAACAAGAATCGCCATCAAAACGCTGCTCCCGAATCGGTGTCCCTTTTTTATCCATCACAAACAGCTGGTAGTGCTCAGCCAGCTCCGGCACCAGTTTTTCAAAACTGATGGTCCTAACACTGATGCCCGGAGCCACTTCGCGCCGCTCTTCTTTGGCCATACCCACTGAAACATCTAACGCCCGGGCAATTTGATCCAGCAGTGCCTGCTCGTGAAAGCCGCCAATTTCGCCAATCTCTCCGGCGTTAAAGCAAATCGTCCGCGAGTAATCCTGCGTGCTCTCCAAAACCAGATAAACAATGACATTAGACCGATGCGACTGGGCCACAAAGATACTGTTCATTAAGGTATGAGCAAGGATCTCTGTATGGGCGTCCTGGCCAACCGACGCCAGCAACTGCTGGCTTGCGGTGGGCGCTGCACGGGCACGTAAGACAAACACTCGCATGAACAACAACCTACTGAAACGATGGATTTTGCGCGACAGCTTACACAGGGAAAGTCGCCGTAGCCACAAATGGCTACTTATATAATGCCTTTAAAGCCAAAATAAAGCTGGCGGCCAAATCCTCGACTATCAACACAATCTATGCCGCACGTTGAAAAACTCAGCGGACTCTAACTTTAACTACAATTAAGACCTACTACGACAGAGCTTATCGGCAAAAGGTCAATACAACATTAATATGGTAATTATTCGCAAGTATGATTAATGTAGCTTCAACCGCGGCCGCAACCAACGGTTGATTTTGCTCGCCAACATCACCAAGCCTGTGGTGATGTAACCGTGAATAGCGATTTGATGCATGCGATACAGCGAGATATACACCACTCTGGCTAAATAGCCCTCAATAAACCAGCTTCCCCTGCCCAGATTGCCCATCAAGCTACCTACCGTAGAATAGCTAGATAAAGACACCAGCGAGCCATAATCGGTATAGGTATAGCTCTGTAGCGGCTTACCTTGCAGCAAGGCGACAATATTTTTGTAACAAATACTTGCCATCTGGTGAGCTGACTGCGCTCGTGGTGGCACTCTGGAGCCGTCGGGGGAGATAAACTCCGCACAGTCTCCTATCGCGAAAATACGTTCGTCGCGGCTGGTCTGTAAATACTCGTTAACGTGTAGCTGGTTAATCCGGTTGGTTTCCAGGCCGGCAATGTTCTGCATAAAATCGGGGACCTTTATGCCCGCTGCCCACACCATCAAATCAACCGCAAGCAAATCACCATTTTTGGTATGCAATCCTTCTCGCGAAGCCTCAACAATGACGGTTTCCAGCTTTACTTCCACCCCCAATTTAACTAACTCGGCATGCGCCGCAGCAGAAATTCGCTCAGGTAACGCCGGTAATATACGCGAGCCAGCCTCGACCAAAGTCACATTCAGATGTTCGTTCGTGACGCTGTTATAGCCGTAGTTATGTATCTCATGAACAGCGTGGTGTAGCTCCGCTGACAGCTCAACTCCGGTCGCCCCTGCACCGACAATCGCCACCCGCAAATGTACATCCTCATCTGACAAACGCTGGATGCGTAAAAACTTGTTGAGCATTTTTTTACGGAATTTAGACGCCTGCTGGGGGCTATCGAGGAAGATACAGTTTTCTTTGATTCCCGGAGTATTAAAGTCATTCGACATCGACCCCAGCGCCAGGACTAAATAATCGTAGGTTATAGCGGTTGATGGCAGTATTTCTACGCCGCTATCATCTACGATAGGGGCCAGAATAATTTCACGCTGCTGCCGATCCAAACCCATCATTGTCCCCACCCGAAAGGAAAAATAATGGCTGCTGGCATGCCCCTGGTAACTGACCGCATCCACACCTTCATCCATGGTACCAACAGCAATTTCGTGCAGTAAAGGCTTCCAGATATGGGTGGTATTTCGATCAATCAGGGTGATTTCTGCACGGCCTGTTTTACCCAGCTTTCGACCTAACTTGGTCGCCAGCTCAAGTCCACCGGCACCTCCGCCGACGATGACGATACGGGGAGTTTTAGCGGTATTTGGGATAGTATGTGGTATGGAGGTTCGCATCGTTTACTCGCGGCTCTAGGGCTAGCTATCATATCGTTAAGCAAGAGCATCTTTAGAGAGAAGCTCCGAGCAGAGAAAAGCTCAAAGAGATGTCATTATGCCGTAAATGCCGCCCTTTAAATACAGCTAAGGTGCTGGCACAGCATTACATTCGCCTGCTAACAAGCGATCACGCTCGGTCTACTGGAAAAGCCAAAACCTCGTCGATAGTGTTTTTACCCAAGCTCAACATTACCAGGCGATCAAAGCCCAGAGCCACTCCAGCACAGGAGGGCAAGCCCTCTGCCAACGCAGCAGCTAAAAACTGATCACTCTCAATATCGGCCAACTGCTGCTGCCTCCGACTTTGCTGATTCTGCTGAAAACGCTGGCTTTGCTCCTGCGCATCGGTCAATTCAAAATAGCCGTTAGCAAGCTCTATGCCTTTGGCATACAACTCAAACCTTTGTGCCACCCAGTTGCCATGTTGATCGCAGACTACTTTTGCCAACGCGGCCTGGCTAGCAGGATAATCATATACAAACACCGGCACCGTATGGCCTAAATGGGGCTCGATCAACTCGGCTAATAACAGGTTTAACCAATCGTCCCTGTTGTCACTCTGCATCTGCACATCAAGCTTAGCGCGGGCAATTGCCTGTAAATGGGCACAATCCAGCCGATGCGGGTCGATCGCCAGATACTGCTGAAACAAATCGCGATAGCTGATTTTTTCGAAAGGACTGCTGGCAAAGGGCTCCGCAGTGACCAAAGACTGTGTACTGAAAAACACTTGACTGATCAGTGCCTCCACCTCAGCCATCAACTGTAGATGATCAAAACCGGGGCGATACCACTCTAGCATGCTAAATTCCGGGTTGTGGCGGCTACCTCTTTCACCCTTGCGGAAGGCTTTACCCAGCTGATAAATCGCGCCACTACCGGCCACCAATAACCGCTTCATCGCATATTCCGGCGAGGTTTGCAGATAATAGCGCTCCCCATTTGGATGCCCCATGGGATTATCGGTGCTCAGCACCTCCATGGCCGGATCTGTAACCGAATAGCGAGCCAGCGCAGGCGTCTCTACTTCAAGTACATCACGCTCAGCAAAAAATTGACGAACCCGCCGCAGCAACGCCGCGCGCTGCTGCAGGGTTTCGATACTGGCGGCAGGCTGCCAAGGAGGATTGTTCATCGTCTGTCAACCGAAAACCAGCGGCTACTCTCTCCTAGCCTTTTGCCCGACTAACGTATTCGCCAGTACGGGTATCAATTTTTAATACTTCACCAATATTGATAAACAAAGGCACACGCACTATCGCTCCCGTCGAAAGCGTAGCGGGCTTGCTGCCGCCCTGGGCAGTATCACCTTTTAAGCCTGGGTCGGTCTCTACCACTTCAAGGTCAACAAAATTGGGCACAGCAATCGACAAAGGCGAACCATTATACAAGGTGACCAGACAACGATCCTGCTCTTTGAGCCACTTGGATTCTTCACCGACCGCATTGGCATCGGCCTGATGTTGCTCAAAAGTCTCAGGCTCCATAAAATACCAGAACTCGCCATCGCTATAGAGATATTCCATCTCCGTATCCATCACATCTGCGCCCTCCAGGGACTCACCAGACTTTAGCGAGCGCTCCCAAATACGACCTGTCTTCAAGTTGCGGAATTTTACCCGGTTGAAAGCCTGACCCTTACCCGGGCGCACAAACTCGTTTTCGACGATGGTACAGGGGTCACCTTCCACCATTAACTTAAGACCATTTTTGAATTCACTGGTAGAATAGGTCGCCATTGTTATCCTCTCGATACTTTACTTAAATCAGCTTATTTTAAATCGGCTAAAACCATTAGGGCGCCAATGATAACCCAAACCGAGGCCATCCGTCAGGCTGATACGCTCATAGCAAGTTCTGATTGCCCCGCTACTACAACTTCAGCAGCATTAACAGAAACCTGGCAACAAGCACTGGCCACTATTGTCCGCGATCCTGAAGAGCTATTTACCTTACTGCAACTGGACCCCAGTTATTTGCCCCAAGCTCGCGCCGCCTGTGCGGATTTTCCTTTGCGAGCCCCCCGCAGCTTTATCCGTCGCATGGCTATCGGCGACTGGAACGACCCTCTGCTCAAACAGGTATTACCCCTCGCCCAGGAATTAGTACTGCAGCCAGGTTATAGCAGCGACCCTCTAGCTGAAGCCAGCAGCAACCCTGCGCCGGGCTTGATCCATAAGTATCAGGGACGAGTATTACTGGTCGTCAGCGGTGGTTGCGCCATTAACTGCCGCTACTGCTTTCGCCGCCACTTTCCCTACGGTGACAACAACCCCAGCCGCACACAGTGGCAGCAGACTCTCGATTATATCCGCAGCGATGACAGCATCCACGAAGTCATTTTCAGTGGTGGCGACCCCATGGCCGCCAGCGACACGATGATCTGCGAACTCGTAGAAAGTATCGCTGCGATCCCCCATGTCACCACCCTCAGGGTTCACAGCCGGATGCCGATCGTCATCCCACAGCGAATAACAGCAGAATGTCTGTCATGGCTAACCAAAACACGACTAAAAACGGTCATGGTTGTCCACTGCAATCACGCCAATGAAATCGATGACGAAGTGGGGCAAAGCTTGCTCGCCTTAAAAGCTGCGGGAGTCACGGTGCTCAATCAAACTGTCTTACTGGCCGGGGTCAACGACAATGTCGAGACACTGGCAGCCATCAGTGAACGCCTATTCCATTACGGTGCACTGCCTTATTACCTGCACCTGCTCGACAAAGTTCAAGGTGCGGCGCACTTCGACCTCACCAAAGCCACCGGGCAGAAACTGTACAACGAGCTACTAACTAAGCTGCCGGGCTATCTGGTGCCCCGACTAGTACAAGAGGTGCCTGGGGCTAGCTCCAAAGTCCCCATCCACATTTCCCCCCCTGCCAAGGGTAATTATTCTGTCTAAACACTACCGCCAATCAGGTCACTTCGAGCATTAATCTAACGTTTTTAATATTCTGCTATATACTTAATACCTAGCAATGACAGATAGCATTGGCATTGATTAATTAGCATACACTAGCATTTAGGGCCTGAAACCTACGGCAGCTAAACACACGGGCTTTAATGAGCGACATTAATACCATCAACATCAAAGTTCCTCGACAGGACTTAGACAAAAGCAGCCACTTCGATATTAGCGCTGCCGCCGTTGACGCATGGGTAGAGCAACTACCTATGGCAAATCTTAGCCACACCACACGGCAATTATACTCAGCGCTGTCAGAACTCAATAAAGTCAGAATCCCGCCCGGCAAACGCATGGCAGTGCTGGAAAAGTTATTACGCCCCATTTATTTTGTCAGCAAAAATCTCAGCAAACACTACCTCAACAAACCTATTGTCCTGCCAGAGCAATCACGCAAAGTCGCCGACCTCGCTCAAGCGATACACAGCCAACTCGCTACTGCTTATACCATTGTCGCTACCCATACTGCAGCGCTGGGAAAAAAGGCCGACGTCAACCAGCCAGCCCAATTGATCGCTCAAGCGCTACACCGCGCCACCACCAATCACACGCTCAACATACAACACCACTTTCAGCTCTACGAGCCCGTCAAGCAAGGTGTTTGGTACAACCTCCACCAGTTCTACAAGCTTGCTTGCCAACACAATATTTTAAACACTGAGGTCATAGACGAAGAGTTTGGTAGCTGTACCCTGCAAAGCAGTTATATCCGCGCGCTGCTGCTAGGCTGCTGCAACCCCAACCAACTGCGGCAGGATGACTTCTCCGGTATTTTTACTCCACTTATTCATTGGGCAGAGCTATGCCAGCTGCAGCCCGCCGGCGCTGACAACCTGTTTATCCTCGACACCAGCCACGATAGCGCCCCTGTCTATCAGGGACTGTTTAAAGGGGAGATCAGCAGCTCCTGCCTTGGCCTCGACACACAAAGCCTGATCAAGGAGCTACAAGCGCTACAGCAAAAAACTGAGCCCACCAGCCTCAGAGCTAATGGTGATGGCTACAGTGTATCGCTGGATTTAATCAGACACCTTATCGTGTCCTGGGGCTCAATAAGCAAACGTACGTTTATGCGGCTTGAGGCTACTGACACACTAGAAATATGCATAGGTTTAAGCGCCACTCACCACTACCTATCTGGGGAACTTAATTTCGACGCATTAATGGAAGAACGCGGTGCCAGAACCTTCTCAATGCAGCACGAAAACCCCTTTTTAAAATCGCAAACCAACCTCTACCGGCAAAAAGATGTTTGGGATAGCCCTTATGAGACCAATCAGAGACAAACGCAGATCTCGCTAGAATCCATCGATTTTTACATGCGCGACAACGAAAAGCCCCACGAGCAACTGACCAAAAAATACCGCAGCTACAATGTCAGAACGATTAATGCCAGCGCCCACGGCTACCGCATAGAATGGCCCAACGAAACCGACGCTCAGATCAAAACCGGCGAGATTATTGGCGTCAAAGAAGCTCAAAGCCATAACTGGAGCATTGGCGTCATTCGCTGGGTTAGCCGTAACGACCAAACCATCAATTTAGGCTTAGAGTTAATCAGCCCTAGTGCTGCACCCTACGGCGCTCGTCTTATCAATAAAACCGGCAGCAATTCAGAGTATATGCGGGTGCTAGTACTGCCCGAAGTCAGTATCACCAAGCAACCTGTCACCGTGATAACACCCAAAGTCCCGTTTAAAGCCGGCTTAAAAGTCACCCTGAACCAGCGCGGCAAAGAAGTAGTTGTCACTTTGACCAAAAAAGTCAATAAAACCGGCGCCTACCATCAATTTGAGTTTCGTCGTATCGGTAGTATTAATAAAAATAACGACACTGAAACCAGCACCGAACATAAAGATGACTTTGATTCGCTATGGGACAACCTATAATCTGGCGACCCAAATTCGAGAGCAACGCCCCAGCCGGTCTCTTTTGACCATGATCTCACCGACAAGGCACAGGCACTCAGGACAAACTTAATGCTAAAAGTGCAGCAACCCACATAAACCTTTGTTATTGCGACAATGTTCGCGATAATGAACAATACTCAATTGGCACGACTCGCTATACTCTAACTTTAACCACACACCCTTTATCGACGCCGCAGGACTTATGGCCAGACAAAGCACTATCAGACTATTACTCATCAATGAGTCAGATAATGAAGGCGAACGCCTAATCAGCCTTTTTCGTAACGCGGGGCGCGTTGCGCGAGCTCACCGCGTTATTTCAGCCGAAGACTTGCACACCCAGCTGGAAAAAGATCGCTGGGATTTACTGATTGCCAATGACAAACACCCTGAAATTGTCGTAGACCAATGTCTACAACAACTTAAAAAGCTTAAGACCCACTTGCCCAGCCTGATTATCCGCGACGACAATATCGAAGCCGCTTTAAATGCAGGCGCCAGCGATGTGGTCGCTAGCAACGACGATCAACGACTTATTTTTGCCGCCTTCCGTGAATTACAGCATCTAAAAAAGTCTCGACAATTAGCCGCTACCGAAGCCAAGTTAACTGACGCCGAAGAGCGCTGCAATTTATTAATGGCGCAGTCTCAAGACGCTATAGCCTATGTGGCGGATGGCATGTTGGTCAGCTGCAATCCCTTATTTTGCACTCAATTTGGCTACGCAGAGCCAGAAGATTTAGATTGCGCCCCAGTGATTGATCTTATCGATTCAGCCGACCACACTGAATTTAAGCATTTGCTAAAAGCCCTAACGCAGCAAGGTGGCGATGACAGTAGTAACTTTAACTTTACTGGTAAAACTCAAGACCATGAAAGTTTCCCCGCGACAATGCAATTAAGTAATGCGGTTTTTGATGACGAACCCTGTATACAAATCACCATCAAAGCACGAGAAACTAAAAATTCGACAAGCTCAGCGGTTGAGAGCCATCAAGATTCGGCCTCCGGCCTCTACAGCCACGAGTACTTTTTATCGCAACTTGATCGCGCGGCCAAACAAGCCAGTGCAGGCACGCATATAGCCACCCTGTTATTTATTGGTATCGACCAATTTAATAGCATAAGAACCCGATTCGGTATTAGCCACAGCTATAAAATCCTGCGTAATATTACCGAAGTCATCCAGCACCAAAGCAACGAAGCACATACGTTAACCCATTTTTGTGATGATGGTTTTACCATGCTTTTGCAAAATATAGGCACGGAAAAAGCTCAGCTTTTCGCCACAGAGCTATGTAAAACACTGGAAAAATATATCATCGAAATAGCCGGCCAATCAGTACAATGTACTGCCAGCATTGGCTTGCTGCCTATCGACGGCAGCCAACCTGAAGACCCCAGCAAACTCATCGACAGCGCTTTTTCCGCCTGTGAAGAGGTACGTACCCAAGCAAACAAAGACGGTATCGGTAACGGTGTGATGGTCTTTGTTGCCACCCGTGAAAAGAAAAGTCTGGGGGACGCCTCTGATGATGCTGGCCTAGATAGCTTCCTGGAGGAAGCAATAGCAGATGAACAGTTCTTCTTAACGTTTCAACCCATTGTCAGCTTGCGAGGCAGTCGCGGCGATCACTATGAAGTTCGCACGCTCATGTTAGACGACGACGGCAACACCGTAACCGCCGATCAATTTTTGTCTAAAATCAACTTTAAAGGGGTAAATACGCGCTTAGATCGCTGGGTCTTACTGGAAGCAACAAAGAAATTAGCCCATAAGATAGAAGCAGGCCAAAACACTCGGCTATTTATCAACCTCACCGCCAATACGCTTCAGGATGAAAGCCTTATTCCCTGGCTTAGCGTGGCGCTTAAAGCTGGTGGAATCCCCCCCGCCGCCTTGATCTTCCAGTTTAACGAAGCCGATTTAGCAAACGTCCTCAAACCCGCCAAAGCGTTTGCCGCATCGATCAAAGAGCTGGGCTGTAAAATATCTATTGCTGGCTTTGGTCAGAGTGATACGCCCTTCAAAACACTCAAGCAAATACCGGCCGA
>JBAYQJ010000041.1:0-28436 GCA_041677245.1 Spongiibacteraceae bacterium
ACAGTTATTTTGCTACACCCGTTGGTTCATATAAAGTAAATTGGTCTTTAGGCCTGCCTCGAAATTATGGTTTAGAGCTGTCTTACTCTTTTTAAATACCACCTCAGCAACCAAACTAAAACCTTCGGTAATACCGAGGGTTTTAGTTTTTAAAGCCGATCAAGCTGACCTACACGGAACATTCACACTGTCTTGCGATACTTAAGTCGCGATATAATTCTGCTAGTAGACAACCCTCTGTGGATTAATCCATCTCACTACGAATATAACGTGACGACCACAGGAAACAGAAGATACAAGCAACGAAGGATAGCGACATAAGAATGAGCAGCGCATACCGAAGGCTCTCCAGTCCAAAACCTGACACTAGCAGATCACTAAGATAACCTATAGCTACCGGGCCAATCCCCAAGCCAATAATATTTAAAATAAACAACACCAATGCAGAAGAAACCGCCCTCATATTGTTGTCAACCAAACTATGCGTGACGGTAATAAGCGGTGCAACATACCCCGCCGCAAGTGCTGCAGGAACAATAAAAAGAAGCAAACTTAAACGGCTGTCATCAGCTAAAAATACCCCAGCAACAAAGGGCAGCGACAATGCAGAGGTCAATGCCATCGCCCAGCAATACCAACGGCGGTCACGAGCACCCAATTTATCGGCAATAAACCCGCTTAAAAAAGTACCTATTGCACCACCAACGCCGATAGAAAGCGCCAACCACGTACCAATAATACCAGGACTTAAACCATAGCTACGCGATAGAAAAGAGGGCATCCAGCTAAATAAACCATAACTGGTGAAAGCGCATAATGCGCCACCAAAAACCATAAAACGGAATGTTCGCTTCGAAAACAATAAGCGGGCTGTCTGCAATAATGTCGGATGCGCTACAACAGTGTTAAGCGGTTTTCCTGCCGAAGCTCTTATCGGCTCGCGTACCGTTACACGAATAACTAACGCCAGTAACAAACCAGGAATACCAACGGTTAACAATGCTGCTCGCCAGCCAAAGAACTCTAACACCCAGCCGCCCAATAAAAAACCAACAAGCATTCCGGCATTAACACCCGTATGGAGTGTCGCAAGCGCCGTCACCCGACCTTTAATCGGAAACATATCAGCAATCATTGAATGACTCGCCGGCGCGCAACCCGCCTCACCCACCCCCACTCCCATTCTCGCAAGCAGTAACTGCGTATAGTTTTGTGCCAGCCCACATAGCGCAGTCATAACACTCCACAATCCCAACGCATAAACAATGATATTACGACGTATGCCACGATCAGCCCAACGAGCAATGGGCAAGCCCAATACGATATAGAAAATTGCAAAGGCGAACCCTGATAACAAGCCAAGCTGGGTATCAGATAAACCTAATTCAGCTTTTATCGGCTCTTGTAAGATAGCCAGTATTTGCCTATCAACAAAACTAAACATATAAGTGGTTGTAAGCATCCCCAGCACATAATAGCGATAATTCTTTTTTTGGTAGGGGTCAGGTATATTTGTAGACGGTACATTATTATTATTTTTCATTAAGTTACTCAGTTTTATATTTGACTAATTTGATTCAACGTATTGAAGCTTTTTTGTCTCCATTAGTATCGACGCTCATCAACTTATTTGAAGTATCATTTTTTCATCGGGTCAGCACAGTTGTCGTTTAAAGTAGCAAACACGTTAGCATTAAGAGCCGTCATCACAATCACAGTAGCGAGCAGCTGCTCGCACAATAATATTACTGGAAACCAAGATGAGGTCAATCATTATTTCCTCTGGTTCTTTTAAAAAACCTTGAACAATCTTGCGAGTAGATTTGTTACTAAATATCGACTCAATCAAAAAACGCCGATGCCTCCTGATAATGGCCTGGGCAAGCAGCATTACTATTGGCACAGCGCGGTAAACAACCATCGACAAAGGAAAGATCTAGACAAATATCGTTATGATTAGGAAGCAATAGACTTTACAAGTTAAATAGGACTATCGGTGATTCATTAAGCGACAATCAAGGTACGCGGGAGAAAATAACTTTAGGCATTCAAAGTAACGGTGATTACTTTGTCACGATCATGGGGGCTGAATAGCTAGCCTCTTTCTAGGGAAACTCTGAATAAGTCCACGATTTTGGCATAATCGCGCAAATGCCCAAGCAAAAGTGTCACCCCATGGATCAACTCTCGTTCTCTGAAGCCGAAGACAATCTCAAGAAGAAAAAAAACCGGCGAGAAAAGTTTCTCGAACAGATGGATGCATTAATTCCCTGGAAACAATTAGAGAGAATAAGATTCGCCGTCATTATCCTAAGTCGGGCAATGGGCGCCAGCCTTATCCCTTAGAAGTTATGTTACGCATTCACTGCCTGCAACTGCTTTACAACCTCAGTGATCCGGCGATGGAAGATGCCCTCTATGCGATTGAGTCTATGCGACGTTTTTCTGGGCTGCGGGCACACGGTGCCATTCCTGATGAAACGACGATCCTGAACTTCCGTCACTTACTGGAGAAACACGCGTTGGGTAAGGTGCTATTTACCACCATCAACAAACACTTGAGTCGTGATGGCTTGTCCTTGAAAGAAGGTACTATCGTCGACGCAACGATTATCAGCGCGCCGACCTCAACCAAAAATCGCGAGGGTAAGCGCGATCCAGAGATGCATCAGGCCAAGAAAGGTAACGAGTGGCACTTCGGTACGAAGATGCATATTGGCACTGACGATGCGACGGGCTGTATTCACAGCATTGAAACCACAGCCGCTAATGCACACGACATCACCGTGGCCGATCAATTACTGCATGGCGAGGAAGAGCGTGTGTGGGGTGATGCCGGTTACGTGGGTATTGAAAAACGCGAAGAGCATAAGGATCGTCAGGTCGAATGGTTTATTGCCTGTCGCGCTGGCGAAAAACAGTATTGAGCGACAAACCGAGCGGATCAAGGCACAGGTGCGCGCCAAAGTTGAGCATGCCTTTTATACATCAAACGAACCTTCGGGTACAGCAAGGTGCGCTATCGAGGTTTGCAGAAAAACCATGAGTGCTTGTATTTATTATTGGGTTTTTACAACTTGATTCGGTGACGGCAACTGGCCACCTCGTAGAGGAGGTGCGCCTTAAATTCGGTAAGAACTGAATTTAAGGCTAAAAACATCACTCCATGGGGTTACTGGGCGTATTTTTTAAGCAATTTATTGATGAGTAAGAGTGATTTTTTTAATTCGAAAGTTATTCAGAGGTTCCCTAGGATTTACTCACCACTGCATTGTTATATAATCACTGAATCAAATCGCAGTTTTTTGTGTGCTTCAAGGTCAAACTCAAGAATCAATATTTTTATAGACTAGGTCATCAGCAACTGCCATCACCTTAATAAAACTGACGGCGCCCAGCTTAGCGCAACTGCAAGTAGATTTGATTGAGGCTTTCTTCGGCATCACAGTAGAATAAGTGGACTTATAACGCTCAGTCGATGACGAAATAATGGGGTCATTCTCGGCAAGCTCATAAATATCCAGAATCAATATTAGACATTTTAGATAACTAAAGCATACAAGACCTAAATACTCAGACTAATAACTATTTTTAATTTTTGGATAGACCAGTCAATCCAAAAAGCCAATGGGGCTATATGTATTTACCACGGCGAATCCTCTTAACCCAAATCAAAAGATCCCCAATATTTATACTGGAGAGCCTTTTTATTAACAAGCAAACACCCAACCAGGAATGCTGCTTAATAAATCCCCGCCATTCTTGCAATCATCACACTGAATGCACTCAAGCCAGAGACAAAGAGCACCAAAATAACCAATAGGCGTAACGGCTTAAACGGCTTGCGCTCTACTGAATTCACCCCTTTGGATAAAAACTCATCAACATTGGCCTGATCCTCAGGATAGAGCCTGTTCTCTTTTTCCATACTCATTCCCCTAACACATTGAAGCGCAGCACCTTACCAGCTCAGCGCTCGTCATTATAACGTGATTAAACCGACTTAATGTGATTTAAGGTACTGGCACAGAATTATTTGCTTGCTGCCAGTGTTTGGCAGTTTATATTTTATACAGCGACGGAACCACCACGTATAGACAACGCTCAATTATGAGTTGGTGTTAATCGACAAACGCACGGAACAAGCTACCATTTAGCTGATTAAACCCCACCCAAGCCAAGACTCAGTATGAAGGCTCTTACTTAAGGCCGTGCAGGCAAGTGGGCGGCATTTGACTCAGGCATGCCTATCAATCAGCGAGCCAACTGACTGGTTACGCAGAATATTCTCGCCGGTGATCAGCTGACTGTTTAGTTGTTCGCTACGTCTCGAGATGCTTCGCGAGTCATCATTTGAGGCATAATCGCCCTGTACATTACTCGGAGCCGCACCCGTGACGTTACCGGCCTGATCAGCAACCGCATCCGCCTGACTACGGGCTATCTGCTCTTGTTGTTGCTGTACTACTAACTCAATTCTTGCTTCAGCTGCTATCTGGCTTGCTTGAGCCGCCACACTACGATCTTGGGCCGATGGATCAGCGGGGGCCAAGGCGGCACGCCGCACTTGATTCGCTGCCGCCAAGACAGCCTCTGGATCAGCTTTAGTGCCACCAGGAAGGTTAATTGGCACCTCGCCACCAATGGCATAATTAACACCGTCAGGGCCACGCTCAAAAGTGTAATCCGTCGCACCCGCATGCTGTCCACCTACCGCAGCATGTGCCTGCTCATGTGCGCGAACCTCTCGATCCCTAGCGGCTAAAATTCGAATTTGCTGCTGATCCTGTTGCTGTTGCAACTCTTGTTGTTTTTGCGCTAGCCGATCTTTGCGTGTTTGCTGCTCAGTTTGAGATTTATCCGTAGCAGAAATATCAGCTACGGAATCTCGACGGGATTCCGCACTACTCTCAGAGGAACGTTCACTGGGGGCTAAAGCATCCTGCCTAGAGGGTTGATTTTCAAAGTTTGCAGCGGGCTTAACCGCCGATGAATAGGCTGGAGTACGCGCATATACCGCTGAATGAATACCCGCATCACTCATTGAGCTATGCCTTACAAAATTGAAACCTTAGCGTCACCGCCTTAGCCCCGTGTATCCAATAGGGTACCGAGGACTTCATCGGCGGTTTTAACCACCTCGGCTGATGCCTGTACCTGGCGCTCGCCAACCTTCAACTCAACCGCGGCTTTAGTGAGATCATTCAAAGTATCAGGGCGCTCAGAAGCTACCGCTTTATTAATATTTTCGGCCGCGGTACGGGTCGCACTGAGCCCTGACTGAATACCTTGATAGCCTGCTGACAATACTGAATCAATCACTGTATAACTCCTTATTAAAAGCTGATAATACCGTGTGTTTTAACACCGACGAACCTAATAACACGCTGCTTAAGCTCGGCGCCCATACAAATAAAATGGTAAAAGCCAATAACAGTGATCAATATTCAAGCAGAAATCGTCCAATATTGCCACACCAGCCAGCTCAAAAGGTAGTATTACCCAAGATAGGTTTTCCAGAGACTATAAATTTATCACTAAATCTAAGCTTAAATAACCACTGACACGCTCTGGTGTGGGCTCAACTAAAAATGGCACCTCACCCAGACAGGGCGCAGCTATCAGCGATTTTAATGATTGCAGGTTCTCAGCATAGCAGGGCATCCCGTCATCGAGCTGATTGGCAACCCAGCCAGCCAGCGGAACACCGTCGCGAACAATAGCCTCCACGGTTAACAAAGCGTGATTAATACAGCCCAGCTTCATCCCCACTACTAAAATAACTGGGGCTTGCAGCTCTTTTGCTACGTTCGCCAGTGTTTCAGCACGATTTAATGGCACCCTCCAACCGCCAGCACCCTCGATAATCGCAATATCAGCTCGCTGCATCAATACGCCCTGACAATAACCCACCAACTGCGCCGCCAGTAATCTGCGCCCCGCTTGTACTGCGGCAATGTGAGGAGCAATCGCTGGCTGTAAGGCCACAGGGTTGACCTGCTCATAGGGTAATTTCAGTGACATGGTTTGCTGTAGCAGTAGGGCATCCTCATTGCGCAACCCCTCTGATGTTTGTTCACAACCGGCCGCCACGGGTTTAATCGCCACCGTAGACAATCCCCGGCTATTAGCAGCAGCAAGCAAACCTGCAGCAATCACTGTTTTACCCACATCAGTATCGGTACCAGCAATAAAAAATTTATACTTAGCCATTGTCGTTGGTGCCGCCTTTAGCTTTACTCATAGCCAGCACAGGCTTTTGTAACCGCCCATACCAAGCCTGATAAGTTGCCGGTAACATGCCGCTATCATTGCGCTGCACGTCATAAGCCGCGATAAATTTTTGCAGGCGCTGCTTACCGGTCAAACCCGCCGCGCGGCCTCGATTAACATTGTGCGCCCCTAGGGATTTAAGTTCTCGGGTCAGGTTTTTTAAACAGTCATATTCCAGGGTAATATTTTCTTCAATCACCTGCCCTGCACTCATATCAATATCAAAGCCAGCCGCCATTATTGCATCGACTAAAATAGCTTGATCAACAAAGTGATTGACGTGCACATAATCATCCACGGCTTGCCACGCCAATCGCAGCTCATGCAAGGTATTAGGGCCGAGAGTGGCAAATACAATATAACCACCTGGCTTTAGCACTCTAAAAATCTCAGCAAACAAGGCTTGGTTATTTTCACACCACTGAATAGCCAAGCTGGAAAAAAACACATCAACTGACGCGTCAGCCAGCGGCAGGCTTTCCGCATCACCACACAGCCATACCGACGATTTTTTATTAGCCGACGCATGCTTCACCATCCCTTCGGCTAAATCTAAACCAACAATCATTGGCTGAACAAAATGTTGCTGCAATTGCTCAGTAAAATAGCCCGTGCCGCAACCAAGATCGACGATCACCGCCGGTTCTGAATCAGCGTCATCCAGCTCATGAGGTAAAAATGATAATAGCTTTTCACCCACTCGCCGCTGTAAACCGGCAACACTGTCATAAGTTGCAGCTGCACGGCTAAATGACTTGGCCACTTGCTGCTTATCTAAGACACACTGTGCGCTGTCCAGCAGAACATTCGCCGTTAAGAAATCACTAATATAGTGCCAACTCTCTGCCGGATGACTTAAAAATAAACAGTGGGGAGCGTTATCAATAATCCTGACAGCCGCAGGTAATTGCTGTTGCAATTTTAACGCCGCAGCAGCCGGCACTAGTGCATCGTTAGTACCGTATAAATGCAGTGCCGGAACTTTTAAAGCCCCTATCACCGCACTATTGTCGAGCATCGCTAACAAATCTAATGAAGCCGTTAATACAGAAGTGGGGATATCCTCAAGATTACTTCTGATGGTTTTTAACAGCGCTTTTTCTGATGGTGCACCTTGTACCTGCAACAAAGAAAAACGCCTCAAAGCGGTTGACGCATTGGCCTCAACCCCAGCAAAAAATTGCTGATAAGTTTGTGGTGCCATCGCCTCTGGCCAATCATTATCAGCAACAAAGCGCATATTACTGGCAACGGTGACTAGTGCAGCTACTCGCTCAGGAAACCGCTCAGCCATTTTTACCGCCAGCATACCGCCCAGGGAGTACCCCAAATAAACTGCCCGAGCTGGCATTTGCTCGACAATATCATCCAATAGCTGATCAAGTTCATCACAGTTAGTTAGACGGCGACTAGAACTGGCGCCATAACCCGGCAGATCAACCAGGGTCAGGTGGCATTGACGTCGTAACCAAGGCAACCAGCTCTGCCAAACAATGCTCGACATGCCCCAGCCGTGGATTAACACCAATTCCACCGACGCATCGCTATCACCTAGCATTGGTAAACGATTAATAGATAAACTCATAGTGTAACCACTGTGTTTAATGCCTCCAACAAGGCATCCACCTGCGGCACAGTTTGGCTAGCACTTAAGGTGATCCGCAACCGCGCGGAGTTAGCGGGCACCGTGGGCGGCCGAATCGCACTGACTAAAAAGCCCAGGTCGGCCAGCGCTTGGCTAATGCGCAAAGCTTTGTCACTAGCGCCCACCATTAGCGGTTGAATCGCCGTATCTGATGGCATCAATGCCAAACCATGACGCTTTGCACCCTGCTTAAAGTGCGCAATTAAATCGTGTAAGTGCTGACGACGCTCGGTATCAGTACGAATTATTTTCAAGCTGGCTAAAGCCGCAGCGGCTACTGCAGGGGGTAAAGCTGTGGTGTAAATATACGAGCGAGCAAATTGAATCAGTGTTTCGATCAACGCTTCGCTGCCAGCGACAAAAGCGCCGAAGCCACCAAAGCCCTTACTCATGGTACCCATGACTATTGGCAGCTGCTGCTGATCCAAATTAAAATGTTCGACACAGCCAGCACCATGCTCGCCTAACACACCAACACCGTGGGCATCATCTGCCATCAACCAAGCATTATATTTTTTAGCTAATGCCGCCAACTCTGTTAATGGTGCAAAGTCACCATCCATACTAAAAACGCTATCAACTAGAATTAACTTTTTACCTTCGCCAGCCTTGGCTAAACGCGACTCTAAACTACCTATATCATTATG
Source organism: Spongiibacteraceae bacterium (assembly GCA_041677245.1). Taxonomy (GTDB): domain Bacteria; phylum Pseudomonadota; class Gammaproteobacteria; order Pseudomonadales; family Dasaniaceae; genus Oceanicoccus. The sequence goes on from JBAYQJ010000041.1 coordinate 8,566, forward strand.
CAAAAAACGCTGAAAGCGCGCGCCAGATAACAACCCGGCATCCAACAACGATGCATGGTTTAATTTATCTTCAAACACATAATCATTTTTGCCTAGCAACGCATTAACTACGCCCAGATTCGCCATATAACCGGTGGAGAATAACAGCACCCGATCACGGCCCAAAAATTCAGCCAGCTCTAATTCAAGCTGATGATGTAACGAACTGTGGCCACAGACCAAATGCGAAGCACCACTGCCCACACCAAAATCGTTAGCGGCCTGCTGAAAAGCTGCAATCACATCGGGGTGATTTGCCAAACCCAAATAATCATTACTGCAAAAATTAATATAAGGCTTGCCATCAACCACAACCTCAGCGCCCTGAGCACTTTGCAGTACCCGGCGCTGACGATATAAATGATTTTTTTTACGCTCAGAAAGAGCCGTCGATAAGCCGTCAAAATCGGCCATAAAGAATCCTGAAAAGAGCCTGATTAAACAAAAGCTCTAAAAAATGATCTGGAAGAAAGGCCCTAAATAAACCGCCGTCAAATATAATCTAGCTTTGCACGGCCGCATCATAAAAGAACTTATCATTCTCAGCCTGCTGAATTTGCTCGCGCAGACGATCCTCTTCACCATCATCGCAGCGCTCAACAGTGCGATCTTCCGGCTTAATTCCCAGGCGCTCGAACAAGCGCAAATCTTTATTCGCCTCTGGATTGGCAGTGGTCAATAATTTCTCACCGTAAAAGATAGAGTTAGCCCCAGCAAAATAAGCCAGCGCGTGCATCTCTTCGTTCATCGACTCACGTCCCGCCGACAAACGCACGTGTGATTCTGGCATTAAAATACGCGCCACTGCGATAGTACGGATAAAATCAAAGGGGTCGAGCTCTGCCTCATTAGCCAAAGGCGTGCCCTCTACTTTCACCAACATATTGATCGGCACGCTTTCAGGATGTCGAGGCATATTGGCCAATTGAATCAACAAACCTGCGCGATCCTTAACAGTTTCGCCCATGCCAACGATACCGCCGCTGCATACTTTGATACCAGCATCACGTACATTCGACAAGGTGTCTAAACGATCGGAATAGGTACGGGTAGTAATGATTTCGCCGTAGTATTCAGGCGAGGTATCGAGATTGTGGTTGTAATAATCCAACCCCGCCTCACCCAATTCTACCGCCTGATCAGGGGTTAACATGCCCAAGGTCATGCAGGTCTCCAAACCCATTTCTTTCACCCCTTTCACCATGGCGGTGACATAGGGCATATCCTTTTTCTTCGGCGAGCGCCAAGCAGCACCCATACAAAAACGTGTCGCCCCTGTTGCTTTGGCTGCATGGGCTTCTTGCAAAACCTTTTCGACCTCCATCAACTTTTCTTTTTCCAAGCCGGTATCGTAGCGGATGCTCTGCGGACAGTATTTACAATCTTCCGGGCAGGCACCGGTTTTAATCGACAACAAAGTACTCACCTGCACTTCGTTGGGATTAAAATGCTGACGGTGGATCGTCTGCGCCTGAAACAGCAAATCGTTAAAAGGCAGCTCAAATAAAGCCTGCACTTCTTTATGCGTCCAGTTATTGCGAACAGGGCTAGCGGCAGTGGTCATATATTATCCTGCAAAATAAGGAATAAGGGCTGGAATCAAAGGGGCTTATCCCCTATCGTGGCCAGTAATGATAAGGATTATCGACCCGCTGTCAACCTACAGGGATAGCTATGGTTAACAGGCTATTATTACAACTCCGCAGACTCTACTTACGTTATCGACCCAACTACGCAATAAAGTTGCGTGGCGAATGCATTTTATGCGGGCTAGAAGGCCAGCGCCATATCGATCTCTGCTTAGCCTGCGAGACAGAGTTACCGGTTATTAGCCACTGTTGCCGACGCTGCGCACTACCCTTGTTAAATAGTTACAGTCCATATTGTGGCCAGTGCTTGCACGCCCCGCCACCCTTCACCCGCACTGTAGCTGTTTGGTTATACCACCCGCCTATCGCCCAGCTGATTGGTGGCTTTAAATACCATAAGCATTATAGCTACGGAAGAACCCTAGCGCTGGCAGCATCTGGCAAGTTTGCAAATGCTTACTCCGATACCTGCCTGCCAGATATCATTGCCCCCACACCACTACATTGGTGGCGTCAATTTAAACGCGGCTTTAATCAAAGTGCACACTTGGCTGAGCAGTTATCAAGCTCTCTAGGCATCCCTTTAGAACGTCCACTACAACGTCATAAAACCACCGCTGCCCAGCAGAGCCTGAACGCCAAACAACGCAAGCAAAACCTTAAAGGCGCGTTTACAGTGATGGGCGATGTACAGGGCAAAACCATAGCCATAGTCGATGACGTAATGACAACCGGCGCCACCGCTGATGAGATCAGCCGCTGCTTACTGGCTGCAGGCGCTACAGAAGTACATATTTGGTGCCTGGCCCGAACACCGGCCTAAAAACCCAAGACGCCGAAGCCATTGTTTTTATTTGTGCTTAATTAAACCCTAATCAACACTGAAATCATTTATATTCCCCACTGACAATTTAAACGAGCAAATAATGGAGGACTCAGTCGCTTTATGGCCCTAGAAATACGCAACCGTCTACAACTGCTCGCATCTACCCGCTGGCAGCCGCAGCGCCAAGGGCTAACCTCACTGCTCCCTCTCTGCGTGCTGCTGTGCCTAAGCCTTGCGCCAGCTCAAGCCAAGGCAGAATCCGCCACCATCGCCACCGCCTCTAACTTCAAGGCGACAATGACCGAATTAATGGCGGCGTTTGAACAAGGTCATCCCCAACACCAGCTACGACAAATTAATGCCGCCAGTGGCTTGCTCTACAACCAGATAATTCAAGGCGCACCTTTTGACGTATTTCTGGCCGCCGATAGCCGCTACCCCAGAGAGCTGGAGCAACGCGGCACTGGCATCAGCCAATCTCGCTTCAGCTATGCACAGGGGCGTTTAGTGTTGATGTTTGCCCAAAAACCTCCAAAACCAACCGCAACAACGGAAACTGAATTTGTTGCTGCACTGAAAAAAGCCATCGCCAGCAAAGGCCGTATTGCTATTGCTAACAGCACCACCGCCCCCTATGGTATTGCCGCGATTGAAGTCATCGAGCACCTACAGCTCGCTGCAGCCACCCAGCCGCGACTGGTCAGCGGCAATAATATTGGGCAAACCTTTCAATTCGTGAAGACCGGCAACGCAGCACTGGGTTTTGTAGCACTGTCTCAGGTAAGCATGCCCTCCACAGCGCAACCACAACAGTCATCGAATTACTATTACTGGCTAATCCCTGAGCAGTGGCACCAACCAATACGCCAGCAAGCTATCCTGTTACAATTCGGCCAAGATAACCCTGCGGCGGTGGCGTTTTTAGCGTTTTTGCAGACACCTCAAGCCCATCACATTATTCGCCAATACGGTTATTCCGTACCAGCACCTTAACGTTGTTTTAGAGTCGCCATGCTGCCCGCGCAAGACCTCACCGCTATAGTACTGACCTTGAAGCTGGCTGCCGTGACCACCCTGATTTTATTGATCATCGGTACTCCGCTGGCATGGTGGCTGGCCAATAGCCGCATCCGCTGCAAGCCACTACTTGAAGCGGTGGTTGCATTACCATTAGTACTTCCGCCAACCGTACTCGGTTTTTATCTGTTGCTGGCGTTTGCCCCCGATAGCCCACTCGGGCAGCTATGGTTTAATATGACTGGGCAACAACTGGCATTTAGCTTTCAGGCCCTGGTGATTGGCTCTGTCCTATACTCCCTGCCCTTTGTGGTGCAGCCGCTGCAAATCAGCTTTGAACAATTGCCGAAAACCTTATTAGAAGCCGCCGCCACCATGGGGGCTGATGTCAAAGACCAGTTTATTTCGATTGTCATCCCCCTGTGTCGCCGCGGTTTTATCACTGCAGCCAGTCTTGGCTTTGCTCACACGATAGGGGAGTTTGGTATCGTATTGATGATAGGCGGCAATATCCCAGGCGAAACTCAGGTTATCTCCATTGCTCTTTACGACAAGGTAGAAAACTTACAATACGCTGAAGCACATTGGTTGGCAGGCGGTTTAGTGGTGTTTTCATTATTGCTGCTGGCACTTATTTATCGCGGTAATCGCGGCAAACTCAACCAGGGCCCGCGGGTATGAGCTTAACTATCAGCCTTGATTTGCAGCGCAAGGATTTTAGCTTATCCGTCCACACCACTTTATCAGCCGTGGGTTTTTGCGCCATTTATGGCCACAGCGGCGCGGGCAAAACCACATTGCTGCGCTGGCTCGCTGGCCTAGAAAAAGACACACCCGGCAAACTCATTTTTAATCAGCAAACATGGCAAGATGAACATATTTTTCGGCCAAGCCAGCAGCGAAAGATCGCCTATGTATTTCAAGATGCGCGCTTATTTCCCCATCTAACAGCGCAGGGCAATCTAGAGTACGCCTATCGCAGACGCTTCAATAATAACGGCCCAACTATGGCACAAGTCTGTGAATGGCTTGAGCTAGAGGCGTTATTACGCCACAAAACGACACAGTTATCTGGCGGTGAAAAACAGCGAGTTGCTATCGCTCGAGCGTTACTCAGCAGCCCCGAACTCATTTTAATGGATGAGCCATTGGCCTCTTTAGATACCCGCAGCAAGAATAAAATTTTGCAGCACCTGGAAAACCTACAACAGCGACTCACCACCCCTATCATTTATGTTAGCCATGATTTAGCAGAAGTGAGTCGCCTCGCAAACGAAATATTACTATTAGAAAAGGGCCGCATAACTGCACAGGGGCCTTTACTAGAACTCAGCACCCGCCTGGACCTTAGCCTCAGCCACCAGGAAAACGCCGCCAGTATTATCGAAGCGCGAGTACAACGGCAAGACGAACAATATCAATTGACCGAATTAAGTATCGACGACCAAATGCCGCTTTATTTGACCAAAATCCATAGCGCTGTAGGAACAACTGTCCGTGTGCGTATCCCTGCCCGCGATGTCAGCATTGCACTGGAACCGACACAAACCAGCAGTATTTTAAATATTTTACCTGCTACTATTGATGCCATTGAACACAGCGATGACGCCCGCACATTGATTCGGCTTAATTTAGCCAAACAAAAATTACTGGTGCGCTTAACCCAAAAATCTGTCGACCGACTGGCGCTCATAACAGGCCAAACGGTATACGCACAAATTAAAACCGTAGCACTACTGAACGAGTACAGCCGCCGATGAACAATTCACCCCCCTATGCACGACTTAGTCCCGAACGGGTTATCGACGCCGTAGAAAGCACTGGACGCTTATCGGATATGCGTATTTTTCCACTGAACAGCTACGAGAATCGCGTTTATCAAGTGGGTATTGAGGGCGACGTACCCATCATTGCCAAATTTTATCGACCCGAGCGCTGGAGCGACGAGCAAATATTTGAAGAGCATCAATTTAGCTACGAATTGTTTGACCATGAGATTCCTGTGGTACCACCACTGCGCAATGAGCAGGGCGAAACTTTATTCACTTTTGAGGGCTATCGCTTTTCCCTTTATGAACGCAAAGGCGGCCATGCACCAGAGCTGGACGACCTGGATAACCTGCAAGTACTGGGGCGGTTAACTGGACGTATCCATGCAATAGGCGCCCAGCATGCCTATCAACATCGACCGACATTGGATGTAAAAAGTTTTGCCGAAGATAGTGCCGAGTTTATTAACGAACATTTTATCCCTGATGACTTGCGCCTGGCCTATAGCAGCCTATGCAATGACTTAATTGCGCGGGTTAAGGTGATTTTTGCAGCCACCCCTTACGAGCCTATCCGCGCACACGGTGATTGCCACTGCGGTAATATTTTATGGCGAGGTGAATCCCCCCACTTTGTCGATCTGGACGACAGCCGTATGGCGCCCGCGGTTCAAGATTTATGGATGTTTTTATCCGGTGACCGGCAAGCACAAACCGTGCAGATTAACGAGCTGGTTGAGGGCTATAATGAATTTTATGATTTTGACCCAAGGCAGCTGAACTTAATAGAAGCGCTGAGAACCCTGCGTATTATGTATTACAGCGCTTGGCTGGCGCGACGCTGGCAAGACCCTGCATTCCCGCACAACTTCCCCTGGTTTAATACATCGCGCTACTGGTCAGAACATATTTTAGAGTTACGGGAGCAGTTGGCGATTTTAAATGAACCGCCACTACAGTTATTTTAAATCGCACAGCTAAAAGCCTATTAAGCAAAATAGTCTCATAGCACCCCCTAAAAAGCGCCATAAGAGCGTCGCGATCTCTGTTATAATCGGCCCTTTTCAGCAGCTTATAATGAGTGCCCAGTGACCTACTCACGAATTATTACCAGCAACCAATCGGGCTTACACGACAAACTTGAAGCTGTCGTGCGCCGACACTTAGGCACGCAGTTCAAGCGCCCATTCCCCGAATACAGTCTGAAAGTATTTCAGCAAGCCGAGCAGTTGCGGGCACAACATAGTGGCCCGGTTATACTCGACTCATTTTGCGGCGTGGGCGAAAGTACCGTCAACATCGCACGGCAACACCCCGATGCACTGGTTATTGGCATAGATAAATCGAGCCACCGCCTAGTCAAACATGATGACAATTATCGTGACGCCACCGTACCCAACTATCACTTACTACAAGCCGATGTCGACGACTTCTGGCGCTTGGCGCTACAAGCAGGATGGCAACTGACAAAACATTTTATACTTTACCCCAATCCCTGGCCTAAATCGGCGCACCTGCAACGCCGAGTGCAAGGATCACCGCTGTTCCCCACGTTATTAGCACTAGGGGGCTGTGTCGAATTACGCAGCAATTGGCCCATTTATGTTGAGGAATTCGCTGCCGCACTAACATTGGCCGGGCACGCCGCCAGTGCAGAGCCATTAGCGGTGCAATCGCCAATAACTCCCTTCGAGCGTAAGTATCGCGATTCCGGCCAAGCACTGTGGCATTGTATATGCCAGCTGGAAAGATGCTAGAGACACCGATTAAACGTTATACTAGTCCTTAATTTCTGCCGGCTCGCCAAATCAGTCGCCTCATTAAACTTATCGCTAACGAGAATTGTACGGATTTAAACCATGGCCACACAACCACTCCTGATCAACGCTGAACACGACCCCATCTGGCAGGCCATTCGCGACGAGACTGCACAGGTCATCAGCCACGAGCCGGTACTAGCCAGCTTTCTTTATTCGACTATTCTCAATCATCAATCGCTGGAGTCCGCGCTCAGCTTTCACTTGGCACACAAACTCGATAGCCCCACCGCATCGGCCTTGTTGGTGCGTGAAGTGGTCGAACAAGCACTGATTGCTGATCCATCGATAGGTAAAGCTATGCGCTGCGACTTACGCGCGGTCCGAGACCGTGACTCGGCCTGCAATAGCTATTCAATACCCTTTTTATACTTCAAAGGCTTTCATGCGCTGCAAGCATACCGCATTGCCCACTGGCTTTGGCGGCAAGGACGGGAGGCTCTGGCATTATTTTTTCAAAATTGCATGTCCACCGAATTCGCTGTCGATATTCACCCAGCGGCGGTTATCGGCCACGGTATATTGCTCGACCACGCCACCGGTATAGTCATCGGCGAAACAGCGGTAGTGGGCAATAATGTTTCGATTATGCAGTCAGTAACACTGGGCGGAACTGGCAAGGAAGAAGGTGATCGCCACCCCAAAGTTGGAGATGGCGTGCTAATCAGTGCTGGCGCCACCATTCTGGGTAATATAAACATTGGCAGAGGCGCTAAAGTCGGCGCGGGCAGCGTAGTGTTACAGGATGTACCCCCTCACACCACAGTTGCTGGAGTACCAGCAAAAATTATCGGCCACCCTACCAGCCACCAACCTGCATTAGATATGGATCACGGCATCAACTGCGATATGAGCTAAACGCCAACGGCTGCCAGAAGAGGCCGCCGTCATCATACTTATTGGCACTGCGGCCGCTTACCTTGTTGCCGAGCCTGCTGATAAACCATCATTGCATCCGTCATATTATCTTGCAAATTACCAATACGAGTTTGATTAGCAGGGTGCGTAGATAAAAACTCCGGGGGTGCACCGTTCGAGTTTTTTGCCATGTTTTGCCACAACTCAACACTGGCCTGCGGCTCAAATCCCGCCTTGGCCATTAACTGTAACCCAATTAAATCAGCTTCGGATTCATGGGCCCTGCTAAAGGGTAGTTGCACGCCATATTCAGCGCCCATACCCATGGCAGCCATCAACAACGGCTTTTGCTCAGTCCCCTCAAGTAATACACCGATTAATTGCTGCCCACTCTGCGAGGCAAATTGTAATGACATCCGCTCATTACCGTGCTGAGCCAACACATGGCCCACTTCATGCCCAATCACCGAGGCTAACTGATCCTGGGTGACTGCCACTTTCAATAAGCCTGTGTGTACGCCGATTTTTCCTCCCGGTAAAGCAAACGCATTGGCGCTATCATCCTTAAAAACAACGACCTCCCATGCCTGCTGATCTTTAGCATCCAACTCTGCCGTTATCGCATTAGCAACGCAGCTAACATAGCGGTTAGTCACGCCCTGCGTTTCTATACTGGTCTCATCCTTCATATCAGCAAAAGCCGTCGCTCCCATTTGATTCATCTCTACAGCGGACATCAGTAACAGCTGCGAGCGTCCTGTGGGTGAAGTGGCACATGCTCCAATCAGAGCGACAAGAACAACGATGGCGACATATCTATTCATAATAAGGTATTCCTAGATTAACTAATCTAAAACTTCTCCGGTGACGTATTGTCATAGGCAGTGTTGTTATTAGTAGATGGTGAACATTAGATACAAATCTTATGATGCCGTTCACTTTTCAGTAATGCACCTACTTTATCGCAGTATAAACCACTACCAACCCAGGTATGCTAGCCAAATACATAACAATCACCCACATTAGACCATATTAGAAAAAAACATCAGTAAGCTGTTAATTTAAACCTCAAACCGAGTGCACACTATGCGTAATATTCCTTCAATCAGCCGACGTGCCATTACTTTAATAGCCGTTTTAGCTGCTTTTATGCTCGCCTCAGGCTGCCAAACCAGCAATGTAAAAGTAGATTACGATACAGCTACAGACTTCAATGGCCTTAAATACTACCAATGGGCCAACGACGTCAGTGACACCAGCAAAGGAATCGATCCGCTCATCAACGCACGCATCAAACAGGCGACCACCGAAGAGCTGCACAACTCCGGGTTTTTAGCCAGTTCAGAGCAATACCCTGCTGATATCTTAGTCCGCTATTATTTTTCTTCTAAAGTTCGTACCGAAGACCCAAGCTCAAGAGGTAGTATCGGCCTTGGTGGCGGTGGCGGCAGCTCCTTTTTGGGGATAGGCCTCAGCATTCCATTGGGAAGTTCTACTGAAGTCAAAGATGTCGAGATTATTGTCGACCTGCTGGGCTCAGACGATAAAAAGCTAAAATGGCGTGGTAGTAAAAACCTGAAGATCAGTGATGAAACCCCCGCAGAGATAACGACTAGCATTAATGCTGCTATTGCAGAAATTTTTAGCTTTTATCCACCTGGGGCGAAAAAATAATTTTATTGTTTTTTTAGCCAAAGATGAGGGTGCCGCTGGCGAGTTCAAAACAACATAGCTCTTTATTAAAGAGAGCTATGTTGTTAGTGCCCGCTGTCTATGCGTGATAAATCCCAGACAACTCATGCACTGATTCGATAAATACCCTGGCATGCTCTGGGTCAACCTCTGGCGTTATACCATGACCCAAATTAAATATATGCCCACTACCCTTACCATAACGCGATAATATAGTGGCCACTTCTTCACGTATACGTGCCGGCGATGCATACAACATAGTTGGATCCATATTGCCCTGTAGCGCAACTTGATCACCAACCCGCTGGCGCGCCTCACCAATATCGGTAGTCCAATCCAAGCCTAATGCCGTTGCACCCGTCGCAGCCATAGATTCCAGCCATTGACCACCATTTTTGGTGAAGAGAATAACCGGCACTTGGCGACCATCATTTTCACTGATCAAACCATCGACAATTTTTTGCATATATGCCAATGAAAATTCTCGATAAGCAGCGTGGCTTAAAGCCCCACCCCAAGTATCAAAGATTTGTACCGCCTGAGCACCCGCTTTAATTTGAGCATTTAAGTAAAGAATCACACTCTGCGCCAGCTTATCGAGCAAAGCATGCATGGCTTGCGGATCATTAAAGGCGAAGGCCTTAGCCATGCGAAAATCTTTTGAAGAGCCACCCTCAACCATATAAGTCGCCAGAGTCCAAGGGCTACCGGAAAAACCAATCAAGGGCACACGCCCATTTAGCTCTTTACGAATCGTCGTCACGGCATCCATCACATAGCCCAAATCCTTATAGGGATCAGGGATAGGCAGAGCGGCAACATCAGCTGCTGTACGAACGGTTTTTCTAAATTTTGGTCCCTCGCCCGTTTCAAAATACAACCCCAAACCCATTGCATCAGGTATGGTTAAAATGTCAGAAAATAAGATCGCCGCATCTAGAGGATAGCGCTCCAAGGGTTGCATGGTAACTTCACAGGCAAACTGTGGATTCATACATAGCGACATAAAATCGCCAGCATTGGCCCTGCTGGCACGGTACTCTGGCAGATAACGACCGGCTTGACGCATCATCCATACAGGCGTTACATCCACGGGCTGCTTTAATAAGGCTCGCAAAAAGCGATCATTTTTTAATTCTGACATATTTAGACTACCTTCCATTATATTGCACCAACTCGCATAAATCAGCGCAACATTATAAGCCATCCACCTAACAAAAAGGCACGAAACCGTGCCTTTTTCCGTCTTAGCCTGGCATTAGCGCCAAACAATCCCTTAAACGTCTAAATAATCTAAAATACCCTCAGCAGCCTGCCTACCTTCCCAGATAGCCGTCACTACCAAATCAGAACCACGAACCATATCGCCCCCAGCAAAAATTTTTGGATTGCTGGTTTGAAACTTAAATTGCTGATCTTCCTCTGCGATAACGCCATCCCAGCTATTAGTATCGATGGCAAAGTCCTGCAGCCATGCTGGCGGATTAGGCTGAAAACCAAAAGCCACTAGCACCACATCAGCATCAACAATCTCTTCGCTGCCGGGGATTGGCTCAGGTCTACGCCGACCATTCTTATCCGGCTCACCCAGACGAGTGGTAATCATTTTAATCCCCTCAACCTTGTCGTTACCAATAATGGCAATAGGCTGGCGATTGAACAAAAATTCTACCCCCTCTTCTTTAGCATTGGCTACTTCACGGCGTGAACCGGGCATATTTTCTTCATCGCGTCGATAGGCACAGACAACACTGCTGGCAGCCTGGCGAATAGATGTACGGTTACAATCCATTGCGGTATCACCACCGCCCAGCACCACGACCCGCTTACCTCTTACACTAATATAGTCAGCAGGGTTTTTTTCAAAACCCAGGTTGCGATTGACGCTGGAAATCAAAAACGGCAGCGCATCATAGACTCCGTGAAGCTCCTCACCAGGAAACCCACCCTTCATGTATTTGTAGGTACCCATACCCATAAACACTGCATCATATTCATCCAGCAGTGCCTGCATTTGCACATCTTTGCCGACTTCGGTATTTAAACGAAACTCAATACCCATCTCTTCAAAGATTTCGCGACGACGAGACATTACGGTTTTTTCAAGCTTAAATTCAGGGATACCAAAGGTCAGTAAGCCACCAATCTCGGGGTAAATATCAAACACAACCGGCTTAACACCAGCACGCACTAATACATCGGCACAGCCCAAACCGGCAGGGCCAGCGCCAATAATAGCTACTTTTTTATCCGTCCAAATACGATTAGACATATCTGGACGCCAACCCATCGCCAATGCCGTATCAGTGATGTATTTCTCGGTCGAGCCAATAGTTACCGCACCAAAACCATCATTTAGCGTACACGCGCCTTCGCACAAACGGTCCTGCGGACAAACCCGACCACAGACCTCTGGCAAAGTATTCGTTTGATGAGACAATTCAGCCGCTTCAAAAAGATTACCTTCAGACACCAGCTTCAACCAATTGGGAATGTAGTTATGCACCGGGCACTTCCACTCACAATAAGGATTACCACACTCTAAACAGCGGTGTGCCTGGTCCTGAGCCTCTTCCTTCTGATAAGGCTCATAAATCTCTACATACTCAGCCGTACGAGCACGCATAAGTTTTTTATCTGGGTCTTTACGCCCCACATCCAGAAACTGGAAGTTATTCGTTAAACGCTTTTCCATAAAATAAGTCTCGTCGTTTACTCTGGACGCTGTTTGATATTGTTTAGCAGCGCATCCACGCTAGCAGCCTTTGGTTTCACTAGCCAAAACTTACCCACAAAATCAGCCCAGTGGTCGAGAATATGCTGTCCCCATTGAGAACCTGTCTCAGTAACAAATTGGTGAATATTACTGCGTAAATGATGACGATGGGATTCCAGTGCCTCACTATTAATGCGCTGAATTTCTACTAGCTCACTATTATAGCGATCTACAAAACAACGGCTCTGATCGAGTACATAAGCAAAGCCACCGGTCATACCGGCACCAAAGTTTACTCCGGTTTCGCCCAACACAGTGACGTTACCGCCAGTCATATACTCACAGCAGTGATCGCCGGCACCCTCAACAACAGCAAAAGCACCAGAGTTGCGAACGGCAAAACGCTCTCCGGCGATACCCGCTGCAAACAATTTACCACCAGTAGCACCATACAAGCAGGTGTTACCGATTATCGTTGTTTCCTGTGAAGCAAACTCACTCAGTTTCGGTGGATAAATAACTAATTTACCGGCAGCCATACCTTTACCAACATAATCATTGGCATCACCCTCAAGGTACATATGTAAACCACCTGCATTCCACACCCCAAAACTTTGGCCGGCGCTTCCTTCAAGCCGTAAAACTATTGGCTGTTTAGACATGCCGGTATTGCCATAGCGCCTGGCAATTTCGCCCGACAAACGCGCACCAATAGATCGGTCACAGTTATTTACAACGAAATTAAATTCACCGCCGGCTTTATTTTCAATAGCGTCGATAGTGGCCGCAACCATCCGCTCAGCGGTAACACCCTTATCAAAAGGCTCATTACGCTGTTGCTGGCAAAATTCAGGCTGCGAGGCTGCAACAGGATCCTTATAGAGAATAGGCGACAAATCCAGATTAGCCTGTTTGTCTGTTGTCCCAGCTAACGCCTCTAGCAAATCGGTGCGACCAATCAGCTCTTCGATGGAACGAACCCCAATCTGCGCCAACCACTCACGTGTTTCCATTGCCATAAACTTGAAAAAGTTCATCACCATCTCTATGGTGCCGATAAAATGCTCATCACGTAACTCTTCGTTCTGGGTCGCCACACCAGTGGCACAATTATTGAGATGACAGATACGTAAATACTTACAACCCAAAGCCACCATTGGCGTAGTACCAAAACCAAAACTTTCAGCACCTAGCACCGCAGCTTTTACAACATCCAGACCGGTTTTAAGACCCCCATCTGTTTGCACCCGCACTAAGCCACGCAGACCATTGGCACGCAGTGCTTGTTGCGCCTCGGATAAACCTAATTCCCAAGGAGAACCAGCGTAACGAATCGATGTTAGCGGACTCGCCGCAGTACCACCGTCATAGCCAGAAATAGTAATCAAATCGGCATAGGCTTTCGCCACGCCCGCTGCAATAGTGCCAACCCCTGGTTCCGAAACCAGCTTGACCGATACTTGTGCTTGCGGGTTGACTTGTTTCAAGTCATAAATCAGCTGCGCCAAATCTTCTATCGAATAAATATCATGATGCGGCGGTGGTGAAATCAAAGTGACGCCAGGCACTGCGTAACGCAGTCGCGCTATCAATGCGTTAACTTTGCCACCAGGTAACTGACCACCTTCGCCGGGCTTGGCACCCTGAGCAACTTTAATTTGCAAAACTTCGGCATTAACTAAGTAATGTGGCGTCACGCCAAACCGACCCGATGCAATTTGTTTGATTTTTGAGCTTTTCTCGGTGCCATAGCGAGCGGGGTCTTCACCACCTTCGCCTGAGTTAGAGCGGCCACCCAGCCGGTTCATTGCGATAGCAAGCGCTTCGTGAGCCTCAGGGCTCAAGGCTCCCAACGACATCCCCGCAGAATCGAAGCGCGGTAAAATCGCCTCAAGAGGCTCAACCTGGTCCAAAGGAATGGGCTTGATATCAGCTTTAAAACCAAGCAAGTCACGTAATGTTGCTGTAGGCCGGCCATTGACCAGTGCCGCGTATTTAAGCCACTTGGTATAATCACCACTGCTAACCGCCTCCTGCAAACCTGTTACTACATCAGGATTAAACGCGTGATATTCTTTGCCGTGGACATATTTAAGCAACCCACCCTGATCAATTTCTTTGCGCGCCAGCCAAGCGGCTTTAGCTAAAATCTGTTGATCGTCTTGCAGATTTTTAAAGGAGCTACCTTCAATACGGCTGGCAACATCTTTAAAACAGAGGTTGACCACACTGCTGCTTAATCCAATAGCTTCAAATAATTGAGCACCGCGATAAGAGGCAATCGTTGAGATCCCCATTTTCGACATAATCTTCAGCAGGCCTTTGTTCAAGCCTTTGCGGTAGTTTGTCTGAGCCTGTAATGGATCACCCAACAACTCGCCCGTGCGAACCATATCATCCAGGATACTAAAGGCCAGATAGGGATAAACTGCTGTCGCACCAAAACCAAACAAACAGGCTAATTGATGCGAATCCCTTGCCGAACCAGTCTCAACAATAATGTTGCTATCGCAACGCAGCCCACTCTTTATCAAGCGATGATGAACCGCGCCAGTTGCTAACAAACTATGAACCGGCAATAAGCCCTGCTGTAAATTACGATCAGACAACACCAATAAAACCTTACCCGAACGCACAGCCGCTTCAGCTTGATCAGCAATATCTAATACCGCTTGCTCCAAATCTTTTTGCTCTGGGTCATAAGCCAAATCAATTTTTTGCAAAGGGAAATTCGGCATATCTAAAGTTAACAGACGGTGAAATTTATCAGGAGATAACACCGGTGAAACTAAAATTATCCGATCAGCGTGATTTGGCTTTTCTTCAAAAACATTTTTCTCCGCACCCAAACAAGTCTCCAGACTCATCACGATTGCTTCCCGCAAGGGATCAATTGGCGGGTTGGTTACTTGAGCAAACTTTTGTCTAAAATAATCGTACAAAGAGCGCTGCTGACGTGATAACACCGCCATCGGCGTATCGTCGCCCATGGAGCCAACCGCTTCATTACCAGCTTCTGCCAACGGTCGAAAAACCTGCTCCCGCTCTTCAAAGCTTACCTGAAACATTTTTTGGTAAACCGGTATTTGCTCGGCACTGATCTTGTCGACTTTCCTAGAAGGAGTAAAGCTCGATTCAACCCGCGTCGCGTGCTCTTTCAACCACTGCTTGTAAGGATGGCGTGTTTTTAACTGCTCATCGATATCTTTAGTGTGAAGCAGCTTGCCAGTTTCGGTATCTACCGCCAGTATTTGCCCAGGACCAACTCGACCTTTGGCTACAACATCTTCAGGCTTGTAACCATAAGTGCCTATTTCTGAAGCAACGGTAATAAAACCATTTTTAGTAATGACCCAGCGGGCAGGACGCAAGCCATTGCGGTCGAGCATACACAGCGCATAGCGACCATCAGTCATAACAATGCCCGCAGGCCCATCCCAAGGCTCCATATGCATGGAATTAAACTCATAGAATGCCTTTAAATCAGGATCCATATGCTCCATATTTTGCCACGCTGGTGGCACTAACATACGAACAGCACGGAATATATCCATACCACCCGCCAGTAGCACTTCTAGCATATTATCCATACTGGACGAATCAGAGCCGGTACGATTAACCAAAGGGCTAATAGATGCTATATCGGGAAGTAACTCAGTTTGAAATTTACTGGCACGGGCGTCAGCCCAGTTGCGGTTACCTGAGATGGTGTTGATCTCGCCATTATGCGCCAGCATTCTAAACGGCTGCGCCAGCGGCCATTTAGGTAATGTATTAGTGGAAAAGCGTTGATGGAACACGCAGATTGCCGTCTCTAAACGCTCATCACCCAAGTCCGGATAGAATTTGGGCAGGTCGACCGGCATCATCAAACCCTTATAGGCGATAACCGAGGCAGAAAAACTACAGATATAAAAATCTTCGTCTGACTGAAGAGCCAACTCTATTTTACGTCGAGCGATGTATAGACGTGTCGCCAGCTTTTGCTCATCAGTCTCAGTGCTGCTGATAAATAACTGTTCAATTTTTGGCAGACTGGACAGTGCGATTTCGCCACAATAACTTTCGTCAGTCGGCACCACACGCCAACCGGCGGCGACTAAGCCCTGCTCGGTTAATATATTGTTAACCGTATCCCGGGCCTTGGACGCAACGGTCTCATCAGTACTCAAGAAAATTTGCGCAACACCGTACAGGTCGCTTAATTCAGTTCCGAACGACTCACGTGCCGCAGCACGTAAAAATCCGTCAGGTTTTTTCAATAATAAGCCACAACCATCACCGGTTTTACCATCAGCGGCTATACCGCCGCGATGGGTCATACAGGTTAGGGACTCGATAGCCGTACGTAGCAATTCATGGCTAGACTTACCTGCCATATCGGCGATTAAGCCGAAACCACAGTTATCACGGACATCTTCATGTCTGTATAGGCCTGTTCTCATATAATGCACTCGCTAGAATAATCTCTTTAAAATCAAAGAGATACAACGACACCCGCGAAAGCTATCTATCGCTTGCAGGAAAAAGGGGGAGTGATATTACACATAAGATTCACTTGAGACAAATATTAATGAATAGAAATTGCACTTTATTCAGAGCTAACAGCACATAAAACCAGCTATAAAGAGCGAGCTACCTTGATCTCTTTTTGTACACTTTCTACCGTTCTAGCCCAAGGACGCTGCTTCTGTAGCGCTGCTGGCAACTGCTTAATCGCCGCAAGAGCCTGCTCTTTATCGCGATATGGCCCAACCACTGCCACATACCAAGGCTTGCCTTTCAATTGTGTTGCAAAATAGGTCACTGGCAAGCGCCCTACATAAGTTTTAACGAATGACCGGGTTCGATCTTCATCAACCGACCCCATCAATTGCAACATATATTCAGCAGACACCAAGGACAACAGTCGCTGCTCACGAATAGGAACATCAACCTTTTCATCCGCCTCTATGCTCTTGGCTGCAACCGCTACCACTGCTTGTTCGCTCTTTTTAGGAGCGGGTGGCGCAACCACACGAGGCTTGGGCTTAACCTCCACCACAACCTCAGCTTTAATCTCTTCCGCCAGTGGAGCAACCTGAGCACGTCGATCCGGCACTGTACTCAGCACAGCATCTCCCTGGGCTTCTCGACCTAAACTCTCTACGTCAGCATGCTCTGTGGTATCGACATTACGCTCAACTAAACCCGAATGACCAGACTCTCCAGACTCTATAGTTGCGTCCGGCACCATCACTGCCACTTCAGTTTGAACCGTTGCTCCGCCCACATTCGCCATGTTACTGCTAGGTGCGATCTCCTGGTAACGACTAACCGCCGGCTCACGTTCAGCTCCCTGATACCACCAAATCAACCCCACTGCGACCACCAAGACCACAATCGCGGTAAGATGTGCTACAGGAATACCAAAAGGCAACCCCGTACGCACCGGCCTTTCTCTGCTACTCAACAAGGTCGCAGCAAGCCGATTAATCTCAGCCAAGTTACCACCCGACTGCTCCTGCAATACAATAAGCTGATCCTGACTCAGCGGCTGCGGCCCAATATACGATACCGACCTCAACACACCCAGCAAATACTCGGCTGTATCCGTCGCGCTTAGCGGTGGTAATTCCAGCTGCTTGATACGATGGGCACTGAAGGACGACAGCGCCAGCAATTGCTCTACCTGGTACTCACCAGCAAATACTAGCTGAACCCCGTCACCAACCTGCTCAAACAACTCCCGGAACAATTCAAAGCTCTCGATAGGCAGATAATGGGCTTGATCTATAGCAATTAAAACCTGCTCAGCATCCCCCTCAATCATCGAGATAGCACGCAGAGCATCTACCAGATCAACGGTATCGATAGGAGCTTGAAGCTGTAAATTGAATTGTTGATTGATATAAGCAAGGAGCTGATCGGGCGTAGAAATTACTTCAGCATTGATACAACAGCAATCCATTACCTCCTGCAACTGGGATAATGCTTGAGCCAACAACGTAGATACACCACTACCAGCAGCGCCCAACAACAGCACCACCTGCTCACTAAAACGAGAGAAATGCACCAACTGACCCAGCAACTGGTGCCGCATGGCACCACCATAAAAGTAATCTGACTGAAACCCATCGGCAAAAGGATCGGCCTCCAGGTGTAGACTGCAGACATAATCCACTGCTTCGTTTGCGGCCATTTCACTCATTGCCAAACCTATCACCCTTGCTAGTCAATAATGCTTAAGCTAGTTAAATACGGCCCCTACAAATACAAACTCGAACTAAGCTAAAGCTCCGGCTGCCAGTAGAGTAGCACGCACATCGCAATCTTGAATATCACTACTAATAAGCGCTTCGCCAATATGTTTTAACAACACCAATCGCAAGCGTCCATCCAGTACTTTTTTATCCACTAACATTAACGATAAAAACTGCTCACAGGTCATCGCCGGCAGCTCTACAGGTAATTTTGCGCGAAGTAATATTTGTCGTACCGAGCTTACATCACCCTCCGACAGCCATCCCATCCGCGCAGATAATTCAGCTGCCAGCAGCATACCAACTGCAACCGCTTCACCATGCAACCAGCTTCCATAACCCTGAGCTGTCTCAATAGCATGACCAAAAGTGTGGCCTAAATTTAAAATTGCGCGAAGCCCCGACTCACGCTCATCAGACGCTACGACGCGGGCCTTGTTCTCGCACGAACGATAAATAGCCTCAGCCAAGACCAGTTGATCGCCGGTCAACAAAGACTCCACGTGCTGTTGCAACCACACATAAAATTCACTATCACAAATCAAACCGTACTTTATAACTTCGGCAACCCCGGCAGATAGCTCTCGCTGAGGAAGTGTACTTAAGGTATCGGTATCTGCAATAACACACTGCGGCTGATGAAAGGCACCAATCATATTTTTACCCAGCGGGTGGTTAACGCCGGTCTTGCCACCTACCGAAGAATCAACCTGGGACAACAATGTTGTAGGAACCTGAATAAAATTCACCCCACGCTGATAAGAGGCTGCCGCAAAACCAGTCATATCACCAACTACACCCCCACCTAGCGCAATCAATGTAGTGCTACGATTATGCCTATCGGCCAATAATTTATCGTAAATAGTTGCCAGCACTTCTAAAGACTTATGCTGCTCACCATCAGGCAAAATCACCTCCGAATAACTAAGCCCAGCAAGTGCGTTACGAACTTGAGACAAATAAAGTGGCGCCACCGTTTCATTGGTCACCACCAGTACTTGATGACCAGTAATATGCTGTCGAAGTAATTGTGGCTGGCCCAAAAGCCCCGCCCCGATATATATGGGATAACTGCGATCACCAAGATCGACATTTAGTATTTGCATGGCAAGTTAACGCTTTCAGAGTAGATTGTTTATGGATTGTTTGACGTGACTGGTTACTAAATACGCTAAATCGCTGACGTAATCAGAGTTTCAAGGCGAACTATTCACCCCATTCATGAGGAGCGTTATAACACAGGCTGGCTATAGAAATCCAAATCATCATTTCAGACAACTCGTAAGTTAAATGCTCAAGTTTAAGC
>JBAYQJ010000042.1:0-28285 GCA_041677245.1 Spongiibacteraceae bacterium
CGCTGTTTCTTCCACTACGTCGGCCAGCCCCTTGATATTCCGCGACAACACCCAAGCCAGCCCTCTAGTATCGTGCTAATTAAAATGATGATTTTAAAGTTTCAGGATCAGGATTTAAAATTTACCGCGATAGGAGGTAGTGGGACATAGCCATTGCGGAATATCAGGGATGAGCGCTGAGGGAGCGACTGAGACCGGCGGGTTTTCCCGCAGGGAAGCCGGGCTCAGGCGGGAGTGAAGGCAGCCCAGAGGGCCGCCAGTCATGGAGCAATGGCTATATCCCGCTGCCGGGTTTAATCCTATAAACCAAAATCAAATTATCACTCACAATCGCGGCTTTGCTCTTGCGACGTAGAAACCAAAATTAAGTCAAGGACTTCTCACCCGAAGCAACTGACTGAAAAATGAGCGTGTTAATCGTCATCGGGCCAACTCCACCAGGCACAGGGGTATAAGCTGAACAGCGATCAATAACACCAGCAAGCTCAATATCACCGACACCACCGGGGTGATAACCAGCATCAACGACAACCGCGCCATCTTTAATCCATTCGCTTTTAATAAATTCAGGCTTACCGACAGCACCAACTACAATATCCGCCAACTTAATCAACTCAGGCAGGTTTTTAGTACGAGAATGGCAGATAGTGACTGTCGCATTTGCTTCAAGCAACATCGCCGCCATTGGCTTACCCAAAATCGGGCTACGACCGACAACAACCGCATGCTTACCTTCAATTTCAATCTTGTAATGCTCAAGAATACGCATAATGCCCTTTGGCGTAGCACAGCCGTAAGCGTCTTCGCCCATAGCCATACGGCCAAATCCCAAACAAGTCACGCCATCCACATCCTTATGCAACGCAATAGCATCAAAACAGGCACGCTCATCAATTTGCTCAGGAACAGGGTGCTGCAACAAGATACCATGCACATTAGGATCTTGATTCAACTGCTCAATTTTATTCAGAAGCTGCTCAGTGGTGGTCTCCTCCCCCATCTCAACCGCTAAAGACTCCATGCCAATGCGGCGACAGGCATTACCCTTCATCTTTACATAGGTTGCCGATGCAGGATCGGCCCCAACCAAAATCGTCGCTAAAATAGGCGTTTTACCACCCGATTTTTCCTTTAACGCCGCCACCCTATCGCTGAGCTGCTGCTCCCATTGCGCTGCTAGCGCCTTACCATCAAGTACCAATGCAGACATGCTTGCTATATTCCTGATTTAAGTCGAAAAAGAAGTAATATTCTCTCACGTCCTACCGCTAAGGCAAATAGCAAGTTTTCAATCAAAAATGTCGCGTTATAGGTGTTTTTAGCATTGACGAAAGCAATTTCCATGAGTATTATGCGCTCCTCGTTTGGAGCAGTGTTACTTTACTGTGATCACAAGCCAAAACGCATCGGGGTATAGCGCAGTCTGGTAGCGCGCCTGCTTTGGGAGCAGGATGTCGGGAGTTCGAATCTCTCTACCCCGACCATATTTTATGTTGGAGTTATTACTAACTCGGCATGGTAGAATACAAGCCGCTTCTCCCAAAAAGCTTAGAACGGCAAATAGACAATGGTGGGCGTAGCTCAGTTGGTAGAGCGCAGGATTGTGATTCCTGTGGTCGTGGGTTCAATCCCCATCGTCCACCCCATTTTTTAGATGCGCCTTTTAGATACTGATTCTTTTAAGGTACATAAAAGGCTTACAGCCAAAACTGTAAGCCTTTTTCGTTTCTGCAGTTTAAAATATAGGAAACGACTCCTTTTATGCGCCCTTAGCTCAGCTGGATAGAGCAACGCCCTTCTAAGGCGTGGGTCGAAGGTTCGAATCCTTCAGGGCGCACCACTCATAAAAACACCCGGCCTCGCGCCGGGTTTTTTACACCTAATTACCCTCCTCCTTTATCTTACCTTTATCATAATGAATCAGGCCCTAAAACAGACGCCATCCAAAACCGATAAAATTAGCAATTTTCGGGTAGCTACACGAAGCAATGCCATTTACTGTTAACCCCATGAAACAAACAACTCGCAATCGGCATTACAACACCGTAGAAAAGGCACTTGACTTTATTCTGCAGCAACAACAGCAGCAACCAGACTTGGCCACTATCGCCAAACACTGCTCACTCAGTGAATTTCATTTCCAACGCATTTTTAGCCAGTGGGCCGGCATAAGCCCAAAACAGTTTTTGCAACTTCTTACCAAAGAACAGGCAAAAACCCGATTGCTCAGTGGCGATAGCTTACAACGTGTAAGCGAGCACAGCGGCTTATCCTCCTCAAGTCGCCTGCATGATTTATTTATCACTTTGGAAGCAGTCACTCCAGGGGAGCTCAAAACGGCGGGGGCAGGATTAAGCATTGATTACGGCAGCCATAGCAGCCCTTTTGGCCACTGCTTTATTGCCTGTACCTCACGCGGCATCCATCGATTAGAATTTGTTGAAGAAAACAATATCAAAGATTGTGTAACCGAACTACAGCGCGAATGGCCACAGGCGACAATCAAAAAAAACCAACTATCGACGCAAGTTTTAATCGAAGGTCTATTTTCCAATCACCGTAATCACCAACCTATTAAACTGTGGATTAAAGGCAGTCACTTTCAATTTAAGGTATGGGAAGCTTTACTGTCTATCCCCTACGGCTCGCTAAGCACGTATTCGTCTATCGCTGCAAGTATTGAGCAGCCTGCCGCAGCGAGGGCTGTCGGTAGCGCTGTCGCAAAAAACCCTATTGCTCTATTAATCCCCTGCCATCGTGTTATTCAGGCTAGCGGCGCCCTCGGTGGCTATCGCTGGGGACTCGCACGCAAACAGGCACTCATCGGCGATGAAGCCAGCGCGATAATCAATTGATGAGCTTGCCGATGAAACTAATGGATCGAGTTAACAGCGACGACTCTGTATCATAATGCTCTTTATAGTAAGTCACCCGCTGCATCACAGGATTAACCGAGCAAAAAATCATCGCATTATCCCAATTACGAATGGTACCCACATCAACATCTAAAGCGACCACATAGGCCTTATCCCTTACTTCATAACGCGTTGATAATGGCAACATAGTATTACGCAACAAACTATCACCCAAGCTTGATTTCGCTTTATCGACACAAGCATCGTAAGCATCCATTAAGCCAAATGGTGTGCGCACAAAGTCACGCCCATCAAATAGCGACTGCTTACCAGTTAAGTCAATACTGCGAGAATCGGCGAAAAAAACAGTCAGCGATGCGCTACCTACAACCAGAAGGACCATAATACCAACCAACAACAAAGGGTGGTTTATCGACCGAAGAATACACTCTAGCTTGGTTATCAAAGCTTTCATGAAAAAACACACCACATATATAACACCTTATCCACACACCTAGAGCGCCATATTGCATGCTGCAATAGAGTTATGCCGATTAAGTTGATATTGTGCACAAGCAGCGAGATTAACTCACTAGTGATTGGCACAACTCCCTTCGGTAACCGTTCGACCCTTAAATGAGATTAATTTTGCACTCAAGTATTACCAAGGGCACTGGCTTTGCGCCCCCACGTTACCGTGAGTTTGCCATTTCGAGTAGCCGTGTAAAAGACTTGCTCTAAGCTGTGAATATTACGATTCGCAGCTTAAACTTTGTTAATCTTGTAACTTAAATCATACTGCGTCAATAGGAACAAATAACACTATGATGACTAGCTGCCATCAACTAGTCATCATACTCAACTGGAGTTTTGCTTGCAGCCGACTGAATTGAAGCCATAACATCAGCCTGACTCAACATACCCGCATTCCATGTGGCGATATAGTTCAAACTATCAGTAACACTGTGATCACGCGCATATAATAGCATTTCTTTGGTACCACGGATCGCCAGCGGCGACTTTTGCGCAATCAAAACAGCGATGCTATCTACCTCCGCCTGCATCTGCTGCTTATCACTGTATACCGCATTAACCAAACCCAAAGACAAAGCCTCAGCAGGCAAAACTTTACGACCAGTATAAGCCAGCTCACGCAACATTCCCTGACTAATCAGATGCGGTAAGCGCTGCAAGGAACCCACATCCGCAGTCATGCCAAGATCAATTTCTTTTATTGAAAAATACGCATCTTCTGTACAATAGCGCATATCGCAGCAAACCGACAAATCCACCCCACCACCAACACAAGCGCCCTGAATGGCCGCCAATACGGGTTTGCGGCATTGTTCAATCGCACCAATATTTGCCTGCATGGCCAATAATTTTAAGCGCAGCTGCTCCGCCTGACGCGACGGTTCTTTAATCGTAGCATCAACCAGATCGGTAAACACCGATATGTCCAGGCCTGAGCAAAAATTCGCCCCCTCCCCCGTCAACACAATCACCCTCACCGAAGGCTCGGCGTCCAACCACTTGAAACACTGCTCAAGCTCGGCCCACATCACCAAGCTCATAGCATTCGCTTTATCAGGGCGATTAAGCGCAACCCTTGCAATATGGCTGTCGACTTGTAGTGTTAAGCTTACAAAGCTGGGGAGAGGCATCACATATCTCGCTGTTATTTTGTCTTCGTTATATTTGTAACGCTGTTATGAGTAACGATTGGATCTTAGTACACGTACTTGCCACTATTATCAGCCAGGTGACCATTGTTGACAAAAATCATCGACCGCTAACTCTCGCAGGACTTTGTAACCACACGCCGGCGTACCCAAATAAATAAAGCCTGTTATTTCTTCGCGATCAAGTAAACCCAAGCCCCGCTTAACTGTTTTATCAAAAGCGTAGACCCCAGTGCGCCAGATACCAGCAAAGCCATGGGCCTGAGCCGCCAATAAAATCCCATGCGCTGCACAACCCGCCGAAATCTGCTGCTCAATTACCGGCACCTTAATGCTATCTTTAATACTGGCCACTACCACAAGTATCAGCGGCGCACGCAAAGCTTTTGCCGCCAAACGCTCTGCCTCTTGATCATTTAACAGCGGCTCCCCCGCCACGCTACGGTTTTTATTTGCCGCAGCAACCATTAACGCGCCAAAGTGATTTCGATCATCACCACTAATAGTCAAAAAACGCCACGGACGCAACCAACCATGATCAGGCGCTCGCATCCCTGCCTTAATCATGTCGCTCAGCACATCGCCAGTAGGCGCGGGATCAGTAAGCTGAGCAACAGAGTTACGGGTATGTAATAAAGCTAAGGCATCCATAAACGAGTATCTTTTGCTGATTGATTGATGTGCTTGGCATGGTAGTAACTATTACCCCCTACGGCAAGTCATAGACATTATTCGACAGGATAAGTGCCTGCGATAACGGGCTATCACTAAGCTTAAAGCAGCAGAAATAATTAACTCGAAATTCAAACCGGGGGAAGGCCGCACTAATACGAAAATGAAGGGTAGAAAATTATTAAAATTTGCTACCAAACACCGCTAAATCTGGCGATGTTTGGTAGCACTGTATCAACGATTTACAGCAAATCTTTATAAGGAGAAGTCGGTCTCAGGTTAATCGTCTCACCGTACCCAGGGACAGCAATTTGATCCTTGGAGAAATCAAGCTCAGCGGCACTCACAACGTTATGATCAAATTTATACACCGGTAGGGCCTCGCCTTTTATTGCAGCCTTATCATAAGCGGCAGCATTTTCCTTCACTGACGCATTACGATCGCGATAGGCAGCATAAGCCTCTTTACCATATTTATTAGCCAACATTTTTTCAACAATATGCGGTGCAATAACAGCCGCCGAAGCATTGTTACCGCCAAAACCCTTGGTATTGAGTATGGTGGAATCCATACCCGTCGAACCAACTTCTTTATGCCTCGCACTAATATCCAAGTTACTGCCGTGTACATCATCTGCCACGTGATCAATGGTAGCGATACCCGGAATAATACCGTCAGCCCATACCCCTAAACTTGCCATTAGCTGGTCGCCAGCAGAGCTGCCAATAGAGTGGCCAAAATAGGCTTTAACAGCAGCAACAGGCCAGTTCTCAATACCAAACGTCTTGGCCATTTCATTCAAAATATGCGATTCAGACACTCGGTTTTGCGGAGTACTGGTGCCATGTGCTTGTACAAAGGAGCGGTGTTTAATCGACTCCTCTCCCAACAGCGAGCGCGCCGAAGCGAGTGCTTTAGCTAAAGTGAGATAATTACCGACACCAGGCGATGAAATCGATTTTTTATGACCATCTGCATTAATGAAAACGTCAGAAATTGCACCATAAACCGTAGCACCCATCTCTACTGCCAACTCATCATCCATCAATACAACAAACTGCGCTGATTCGGCGATCGTAAAACCACAATTACTGCTGAAAGGTCTGACTGAACGACGGTGGTTGGGCTCGGTCAAACCTAGCTTAGCATCCAGCGCAATTAACCCCTGATCGGTTGCCAATGCACCCATTGCGGCATAGCCATCTATCACATCAGAAACTACCGGCGCCTCACTAGTCCCTACTACCACTACACGGGCCACGCCCGATTTAATATCATTAACCGCCTGCTTCATATTATATAGATAAGTCGCACAAGCACCGACAAAAGCCCCCGTATTGCCGACACTGCCAAGCACATAGGCATTAATAAAATCCGCTGGCATTTGTGGCATACCAAACGGGCAGTGCTTAGAGGTAGTGCGTTTATCATTGTAACGAGGGCCAAGCATACCGCCATAGCCATTGACATCTAGCTGTCCCATACCACTACTGGCATAAACACTGATCTGATCAGGTGCTACTTTTTGACGAATTAATTCCCAGTCGATACCAACTGACTGCACCGCATCTGATGCACCATAAACTGCCATCTGCAAACCACGAGGATGGCTACGAGAGGGGTACAGTGAACCCGGGTCGAAACCACTCGGCAACTGGCCTGCGGTTTTTACTGTAGCTTCTCGGCTGGTTGGGAATAAAAACTCTGCCTCACCGTCGATATCAATGCGTACCATTTTTCCATCCAGGGCAGTAACCTTCCAATTACTTGGGATCTGCTCGGGCAAACTGCGCGCCTTAGTAGTGAAGCTGGCAGTTTTGCCATCAGCCACCCTCATTGGCATCCGTTTATTGGTCTCTATAGCATCCACATCAAACAAATTACTTTCGATGCGACGAACCAAGGTATGGTCTAGGATAAACTGCTGCTGCTCTCCACTGAGCCCAGCGTCAGCAGTATCTAGAGCCATCAGGGAGGCGAGGCTACTATAGGTTTGTGCTGACTGGGCACTGCCCAACGTATCAATAATCAAACGTCTATAAGCATGATGAAACGAACTCCTGCCCGCTGCATTCACTCCACCAAACCCTGTAATCACTGGTAACCGCGCCATATTAAATTCACCTAAATTTAGCTACATCAATAAAATTGTTACTATTCTACTCCCTATCTTTCTATACAAATAAAATAATAAGGACATATAATAGTATTTTTCAGCCAAAATACGTAACAGAAGGTGAAAATGCAACACATAACACTTCTCGTATTACCCTCCTCACTCGCCAGCAGCATCACCCTACCGCTAGAGATTCTAAATGCAGCCAATGAACAAGCCCGTATTCGCAAACGCAAACTCCCAAAACTTAAGCTGGAAGTCGTTAGTGACCAAGTAGGCCCTATACAAACAGCAGGGGGATTGAGCCTACTGGCCACAGCAAGCCCCGATCAGGTTAAACAGACCGACTTATTAATTCTGCCCTCACTTTGGCGCAACCCTATTAACACCCTGAGAAAGCACCGCAACTTATTACCCTGGCTTAAGCAACTGGCCGCGCAAGACACTATCCTGTGTGCTGTAGGAACAAGTAGTTATTTTCTCGCCGAAGCGGGATTATTAGATGGTAAGCCCGCCACTACGCACTGGTATTATTGCAAGCAATTTGCTCAGCGCTACCCACGTGTAAATTTAAAACAAAAGTATTTAATCACTCAGGCAGATAATCTTTATTGCGCAGGTAGTGTTAACTCTATCGCAGACTTAATGGTGCACTTGGTCAGACGCTTATACGGGCGAGATATTGCCCGGCAAGTCGAGGGGCAATTTTCTCCTGAAATCCGCCGCCCATTTGAAGACCACGCGTTTGCACAGCTAGACAACAACCCACACCAAGATGAAACCATTATTGAAGCTCAAGATTGGCTGCAGCAGAACTCCCAGCAAATAGTTTGTCTTGCTGATCTAGCCACACAGCTACGCTTAAGTAGCCGCAGTTTTAATCGCCGATTTAAACAAGCCGTTGGCATAACCGCCAGCGAATATTTACAGAATCAACGATTGGATAACGCCAAAGAACTATTGCGCACCACCAACCTCAGCATCAATGAGGTTGCAGCACAATCAGGTTATCAGGACACCAGTTACTTTTGCGGACGTTTTAAAAAGATAATGGGACAAACCCCGCTGGCTTACCGAAAGTCCGTTCGCGGAAAATTATTTAAAGTTATTCAATGAGTCGGCTTAAAATACTTTTTAACCACCATTTACTGCACCGGCATTGTTCGCAGCAAACTTTTAACAACAACCTGCTGGCGCAGATCTTGCTCTTCTGGTGTGGAATCCTGTTCGATATACGTTTGTATCGCCGCCCGCCACATGACCACAGGGCTACCTGGGCGACTCAAGCCCATTAGCAGAGTTCCAGTTTCAAATGTATCGGAGACCCCGCGTAGCGACGGGTACAATTGCAACAGCTGCTCAAACTCTTTGCCTTTATCACTACCACCCAAAATCACTGCAGCGAATAATATATAATCGGCAGACTCATTCTCGGCCACAACTTCAAAACCCTTTTCCTGTAGTTGCTGTTCAATCAGCAATTTTAGCTTCCAGTCATTGATACCCGTCTTATAATCGCCCTTCTCTTCATTGCGCATGACCATGATATCTTCGCGCCAACCGAGACGATCACCAAAGCGCAGCTCAAAACCAGGGCTGATTACAGCGACGGCAGACACATGCTCCATCTTTAGATCAGCGGCTATTGCCGGCTTAGGTTGTTGTTCGACACAAGCTACCAAGCTTATAGCGAGCACAATTGAGGTAACTAACGTTTTCCATTGACTAGCCATTCTTTACTCCTGTAAATACCTATTTTTACTATTGCAAACAGCGCTTAAGGTTAATCCGCCAGTAAGAAATTTTTAACTAAATCGGCAAACACACCGGGTTGCTCCGCATGTAGCCAATGACTAGTAGCCGGTATAACCTTAATTTGAGATTGAGGGAACATACGTTTAATTATTGTGTGAGATCCCTCACTGATATAATCAGAAAGCTCACCTTTAATGAATAAAGTTGGCCCCTGATAAACACCCTCTGCATCGTTAGCCTGGCTAATCTCAGCGTAACACTGCTGCAGGGCACTAAGGTTTATCCGCCAATCAAACCCTCCCCTATCATTACGATACAGATTGGTTAAAATAAATAAACGCACCTCTTCTTCATCAATATATTGCTGCAATATTAGATCTGCATCTTTACGCGATGTTAGCAATGACAAATCAACCGCATTTAAACCATCAAATACATTGTTGTGGTGACTGGCATAAGCAACAGGTGCTATATCTGCCACCATCAATTTGCTGACTCTCGTGGGATGCAATAATGCCAACTGCATCGCCACCTTTCCGCCTAGAGAATGTCCCAAAACACTAGCCTCAGATAAATGATTCGCATCCATAAACGCCAATACATCCTCCGCCATTTCAGTCAGTGTCATCGATTCTGCTCGAGGCGAGCGACCGTGATTGCGCAAATCCAAGCGATATACAGTAAAATGCTCAGACAAAGGCCTTGCTATCATGGACAAGTTATTGCCCATCCCAAACAAGCCATGCAGTAATATTAGCGGCGGGCCCTCACCCATAACGCTACTACTCGCCAGCAACAAACCCTGCAATGTATTATCCCCCAACAGCTACCCCCTTATTGTGTACAAATAACCATCAAATATAAACGATACAATGTTCAGCTTCTAATCCTGAACTGTGGTTGTTAGAATCACCGCTTACTTTGCATCACTATAAAGGATAAATAAACCGTGCGCATTATACTGCTTGCTGCTCTAGCACTCGTTGTCTCCTGTAGTAGCTCCAGCTCCTACAATGAAACGACTTTTCCCTATAGCTACGACCAAACCAACCTCATTAATAAAACACCCAAAAAAGTTATTTTGGCTCCCGTTAACCTCGGTGTGCCTACCCCATCCTACCTTGCAAAAGCCGAGCGAAAAACTAAGGCAATGGTCAGGGATTACCTGAAAAGCAATGGCTTTGAGATTCTACCGGATTATTTGTATGAAAATGCCTGGCAAAAAGCAATCCGTACCTACGGTAATGTCTATGACCCTAGCACCGGTAAAATTGACGTTAACGCCTGGCGTGGCGCGATGATCACTGTCGGTGAGGTATTGAGAGAGCAATCCGATGCTGACCTGATTATTTATGCTGATCTCATCGATCATGACGTTCAACACAGCAATGGTATGCAACACTATGCGCGCTGGTATGGAGTAACACGCAAACCCGCACTACAGGGCTCTGGCACCGGTGTACCCATGGACTTTGAGTGGACACAGCGGATAAAAGCCGCATCACTATTGGTATCTATTTACGATATTAACCTAAACCCGGTATTTGCTAGCCGTGGTGGTATCGATACGCTTTATGCTATCAATATGAAAAGCTCTAACCCTGTTTTTGTAAGACGGAAAAAACTACTTAGCAATGATAGTTATATCGAAGAAGGAATTGAAATTGCCTTCCATCCATTTATAAAAATGAAGGGCTATCCTGGTAAAGAGATTGAACCAGCAGCCGCAGCGACCACAACTGAAACAGAATAAAAATGGGGCTAGCAGTAAAGACCAGAGTATCACTTGTTGGTGCTTTATATCTGGATGCTAGCCGATTTAACCAATTTTACTCGGCATGAAAGTGGGTTAAGTTCCAGCCTAAAAAACCACATGCTGCGGGGTAGTTTGATCCACTGCGTACCTATACCAGCATATTATCGTGCATGGGCTAAACCCCCGCCGCTACAGGCCAACGGATTATGTTTTTGCAGCAGTATAATGTTGTCGCAAAATATTTTTTTGTACTTTACCCATAGTATTACGCGGCAACTCCTCACAGATAAATACTTGCTTGGGTACTTTATAACTTGCTAGCTGTTGCTTCGCCTCTGCAACAAGCTGCTCCGGTTGTAGCTCTACCGTACCGTCCGCAACGACAGCTGCATTCACTGCTTCGCCAAAATCATCATCGGCCACACCAAATACCGCTGACTCCTTTACCCCGGCAATGGCATCAAGCACTAGCTCTACCTCCTTGGGATACACATTGTAGCCTCCGGTAATTACCATATCCTTGGCGCGGCCTACGATAGAGATATAGCCATCAGCACTGATCTGACCTTGATCACCGGTTATAAAAAAACCATCTTCGGTGAATTCCTGAGCCGTTTTCTCTGGCATTTTCCAATAACCTTGAAAAATATTCGGGCCTTTTACCTGAATCGAACCCACCTCTGCAATGCCCACCATTTGATTGTTATCATCAACAATACGCACGGTCACTCCTGGCAACGCAAATCCTACCGTGCCCGCACGACGTTCTCCATCCAGAGGATTGGAAACCAACATGCTGGTTTCGGACATTCCGTAACGCTCTAGTATTTTATGCCCTGTCCGCTGCTCAAACTGGTAATGGGTTTCCTCTAACAATGGCGCTGAGCCAGAGATAAATAAACGCATAGCGTCACACTGGCTGCGATTAAAATCTGCGTTCGCTAATAAGCGTGTATAGAACGTTGGCACCCCCATCATTACCGTCACACCAGGCAGCTGTTCGATAACTTTAGCTGGATGAAATTCAGGTAAAAAAACCATCGACGCCCCCGCTGCCAACACACAGTGGCAGGCAACAAATAATCCATGCACGTGGAAAATAGGCAATACATGCAACAACACATCTTTGCTGCTCCATCCCCAAATATCTTTCAGCACAAGCGCGTTAGAGGATAAATTTTGATGACTTAACATCGCTCCCTTTGGTCGGCCGGTAGTACCCGAGGTATAAAGGATCGCCGCCAGATCATCGGCGGCGCAAGCAACTGTGGCAAAGTATCTAGATTGCTGGCTGCTCGCCGTCATTAAACTACCTGTGCCATCCGCTGCCAAGGTTTCGAACTGGGCTTGGTTATGCTGAGCCAAGGGTTCAACAATATCACTATCTTCTGGGGCTGCAACAATCAAGCTAGGCTTAGCATCAGCAAAAAAATATTCCAGCTCCGCCGGCCGGTAACCAGTATTTAACGGCAGATATACGAAGCCTGCACGTACACAAGCCAAATAGGTCATCAAAGCCTCAGCCGACTTTTTCACCTGCACCGCAACACGGTCACCAGGCTGTAACCCCAAAGAAACCAAGTAATTGGCAATTTGAGCAGAGCTAGCCTCCATCATGTCATAGCTGATTTTATGGCCCTTATCATCCGTTAAAAACGGCTTATTACGATCAGCAGGGAAATGATGACTAAATATATCAAACAGATTTTGGCTCACAGAAAACTCTCACTCTAACAATTATGTTTTAAGCTTAATGTAATAACTCAAAACGTCACTAATCCAAAATATCCAGCTGTTCAGCCACAAGATG
Source organism: Spongiibacteraceae bacterium (assembly GCA_041677245.1). Lineage (GTDB taxonomy): Bacteria > Pseudomonadota > Gammaproteobacteria > Pseudomonadales > Dasaniaceae > Oceanicoccus. The sequence goes on from JBAYQJ010000042.1 coordinate 12,648, forward strand.
CCGAATAAAGATTGAAAACTAAAGCAACACGATATCCTTTGCTAGTATCTAACACCACACCCGACAATTCTTCAACCAGAGTCTACACCGCAGCATCATTACAGATATAAGGCATGAATTTTTAAATAGCTAGTCAATAGGCTTACCACACGGTCTTCATTGTACCGCCATCTACTATTAAAGTAGCACCGGTGATATACCCTGCGGCCGGTGATAGCAAAAATGCTCCTGCTCGACCAAACTCATTAGGCTGTCCAAAACGTCCCATGGGAATGGTCGCTTGCATCGCGGCTTTTTCCTGCTCCATGGTATGGCTCTTTTTTACCGCATTGGCCGCAGCCAAGCCAGTTATTCGATCTGTTTCAATCAAGCCTGGAACCAAATTGTTCACTCTGATATTTTCACTCGCCAACTGCTGTGACAGACTTTTCGCCAAACTGGTAACACCGGAGCGCATCACATTTGACAGCAGTAAGTAATCGATGGGTTCTTTGACCGAAGATGAGGTTAAAGTCAGGATAGAGCCTTCTCCCCGTGCTCGCAATGAAGGCAACACCGTACGAATTAATCGCACCGCACTCAACAAGGTCAAGTCAAACGCCGCCTGCCAATCATTGTCATTAAAGCTATCAAAGCTACCCGGTGGCGGTCCACCGGCATTGACCACCAAACCATCGACACCACCAAACTGCGTTAGCGTCGCTTCATGCCAAGCGCTGATCGCACGGGCATCAGTCACATCACACTCACAGGCCAAAATTTCAGCGCCGGTTTCAGCTTGCAATCTGGTCGCAGCGGCACTGACCGCCTGTTTATCTCTACTGGCGATAGCGACTTTCGCCCCTTCCTGTGCCAATACTTCAGCTATACCGTAGCCCAGGCCTCGACTGGCACCGGCAACCATGTATACTTTTCCTGCAACAGCTAAATCCATATATCCCCCATGACCAATCACCAATAGTCGGTCAATTAATTGTACCCAAGCTGGCGATTAAATATGCTTGATTGCACAGCAACAATCCCGCAACTTATCCAGCTGTCAAACCAAAAAGCTATCTACTACAAAAAACCTATCTAACTAACTTCTAACTTAACAATCAATCCAGTAAGCTCTGAACATGACATTTATAAAATCACTAATCAACCAATATTTCGGCCGCGGCAAAAAAACCGCTGAAGCCGTGACCGATGATTTTATCGAGCTAGATAAACTGCGTATCAACCATGAGTGGATTAATGTCAACGTTATTAAAAATGACCACAGTTATCAAAGTCTGATACTCAACATCGACTTGGATAATAATGAACTGCTGATTGACGAATTATACCCGCCAAATGATCTCAGCAAAATCGAAGCTGGTGACACCCTCTCTATTCGCAGCCAATCATCGCGCACCCAGGTTAGCTTTTTCTCACGAATACTGGCTCGAGAATTTAACAACGGCACAGGCTCATGGCGGCTGGAGTTACCAGAGAATATCGGCCGTAATCACGGCCGTAATGCTTTTCGAATTTACGTAGAAAACGAGCAGGATATTGCTATTGAAATATATTGCAATCAAGACCCCCTGCACGGAGTTCATATTATCAACCTATCATCGGAGGGCATAAAACTTAGTTTTGACAATGAATACGAATCCTTACTAAAACATCAGTCACTGTTTACCGACTGTATTATTCGCTTACCTAACGATATTGATATTGATTGTAATATCGAGCTGCGCAACAGTTATAATATACGTAAACCAGTGCCACATATTATTAGCGGTGGAAAATTAATCATTAACAACCCTCAGCATAGAACCAAGCTACAACAATACATTGCATCGATACAACGCAAACAACTACGCCAGGACACTCCATCCAGCTTATGAGTAAAATTTTTATGAAAAAATACTTAGCCAGTACAGCAATACTGTGCCTATTCGGTAGCTACTTCATCTACACCACTGATACACCTTTTACCGCTACAGCCCAAGCTTCTCCCCATGGAGCCAATACGACTACAGCCTTCGTACCTAATCACGCGGTAATTTTGCTATATCATCATGTTGCATTAGAAACGCCCACCATAACCAGTATCAGCCCAGATAACTTTGCCAAACAACTCGAGTACCTTGCACAGAATAATTTCCAGGTATGGCCGTTAGAAAAAATAATCAAACACTTACAAAGTAAAGAAGCAATGCCAGACAAAGTAGTCGGTATCAGCTTTGACGATGGCTACGAGTCTATTTACGATCATGCTTTCCCGCTGCTAAAAAAATACCAGTACCCATTTACAATTTTCGTTAGCACTGATGCCGTTGATCAACAGTTTAAATATCAGGCCAGCTGGCAACAACTACGCACCATGGCCAGCAATGGTGCCACTATCGCCAACCATAGTGCCACTCACCAACACATGTTAGTCAAAGACGAAAATATAAGCGACAAACAATGGTTACAGCAAATACAACAGGATATTGAACACGCGGAGCAGCGTATTAAAGAAGAAATAGGCTACAGCAAAAAGCTATTCGCCTACCCCTATGGTGAATACAACCAACAACTTATCAAACTGATTAAACGATTAGGTTATACCGCTTTTGGCCAACATTCTGGCCCTGTCGGTGAACATTTAGGTTTTGCAACCATTCCCCGATATCCATTTGCAGGAGAATATAGCGACCTCGACGATTTTGCTCTTAAACTTATGACAATACCCTTACCAATTAAAAAAGTCGTCAGTGACGACAATCCCCTCGCCATCAGTAATAGCAAGCCCGGATTAACGCTAAGCTTTCATCCTGAATTCAATCAGCAAGCAAGCCTACAATGCTTTGGTAGCTTGCAGGGTAAAATAAATGTAGAGTGGCTTGATAAACAACTGGTCAAGATAACACCTAAAAATGATATCCCCACCGGCCGCTCCCGTTACAATTGCACCGCAAAATTTAACAGCGGCGACAACGAAAACCGCTATTACTGGTATTCAAAACCATGGGTGAAATGGGGAGAAGATAATAGTTGGTTAGCCGAATAAAACAGCCCTCTCGCCATTTCTTCACGTCGGTAGTTAAAAAATACGTATGGAATTTATTCATCCGCCAATGGCGCTAACAGTAAACTATGCATTATATCAGTGTAGCCAAGTCTAGATTTTCACCGGATACCTCTAAGGCGCTGTGGCAACACTTTGTCCACTGCTGTGTTACTACCTTTTCCAATAAATGACGCAGCCATAACAAACCCGGGTCACGATCCAGCCGAGCGTGCCAAATCAAATAAACTGGAGTCGGGTCCACCGTCAGTGGCGGCTCAGTTACCCACAGCTCCGACCTAAAACGAGTCCCTCCCGCCACCATCTGCGGGACTACTGCAATCAAATCACTATGGGTAAGCAGCTTGGGGACAGCTGAAAAATGATTTACTGTCATCGCCACCCGCCGGCGCTTGTCTTCTCGCTGCAAAGCTTCATCCACATCGCCACGAGGGTCACCCGACTGAGAAACCAGTAAGTGCTTGGCGGCGCAAAAGTCCTCCATCGACACTGGTTTTCCAGCTAAAGGATGGTCCTTACGCATAACCAACTGGTAGCTTGACTGGTACAGCAGTTGAGAACGCAAACTCCGATCATGTTGGCTTAAGGGCCCCAAACCGACATCAACCTGCGCCTGCCTCAGTTGGTCTACTGCCCCTATACGGGTGAAAGGCACAGCGTATAAATCTACATCAGGAGCCTGCCGAGAAACCTCGCACATCAACGGCAACCAAAATAAATCCACCGACAGATCTGCCATGGCAATACGAAATTTCCTTCGCGACCGCGAGGGCTCAAATACACGTAACTCAACTGCCGAGGATAAATCGTGCATGGGCTCGCGCACCTGCGCCCACAGATTTTGCGCAAAGGCTGTGGGTTCTATCTGGCGCCCCTTTTTTACGAATATAGGATCTTTCCAAGCAACCCGCATCCGAGCAATCGCATTAGAAACCGCAGGTTGAGACATCGTCAAACGACTCCCTGCACGAGTTACTGACCCCTCAGTCATAATCGCATCAAATATTTGTAACAGTGCCAACTCCTGGCTTTTCATAATAAGCGCTCTAATAGGTTATGCATGATTAGTTAAGCCTAGCTGGTTAAGCATAGTTAATTTAGCCAAATTAAGTGCTGATAGTCGGCCCCTAACCTTAAAGCAACTATTCATCACAAATAATGATGTTTAATATATCTACGGTCAATTTTTATTCATTGAATAGTTAATCCATAGTAACTCCCGTGCCTGATTGCAGGCACCGCAAAGTAACTAAATCAACAGAGGAATTGACCATGTCCACCATTCAACAAATTAAAGATCAAAACTTTAACCAAACCATTGATAACGCTCAAGGCCCAGTGCTAGTGGACTTTTGGGCTGAATGGTGCGGTCCCTGTAAAGTCATGAGCCCTGTACTTGAACATCTAGCCAGCGAACTGGAGGGCACGGTATCGATCACCAAAGTCGATGTTGATGCAAACCCGCAAACTGCTCAGCGCTATAATATTCGTAGCATCCCAACGCTGATTCTGTTTAACAACGGCGAACCCATAGCACAACGCTCTGGTGCTGCATCACAGAAGCAAGTACGAGCTTTTATCGAACAGGCGCTCAACTGAGCGCCACACAACACTCACTAGTTTGCCTATAATAGATTAATGGCATGATCATCCTAATCAAAACACAGACGTCACTTCACCACTGGAGCAAGTAACATGTCATCCCCCAAACTTTTTCAGCCCATCAACGTTGGCGGGCTAAAACTAACCAACCGCATTGTGATAGCACCGATGTGCCAATACTCCGCAGTGGATGGAAAAATGACCGATTGGCACCAAATCCACTTAGGCAATCTTGCCTTATCGGGCGCTGCTGTACTCACCATTGAGGCAACCGCAGTCACTCCCGAAGGTCGCATTAGCTATGGTGACGTTGGGCTGTGGGACGACGCTACCGAAACTGCTATGGCGCAAACACTGCAGAGCATTCGCCGCTGGTCATCTATACCCATAGTAATCCAACTAGCTCACGCAGGCAGAAAAGCCTCAACTGATTTACCGTGGTTAGGAGCAAAACAAATTGGTCCTGACAAAGAAAATGGCTGGCAAACCGTTGCGCCATCTGCAATTCCATTCGAAACCGAGGAAAATCCACCGCAGGCATTAAGCACCGCAGCAATGGAAGAGATTAAGGAAGCTTTTGTCGCGTCGGCTCAACGAGCAGCCAGACTGGGACTCGACGGCATTCAACTCCACGCCGCCCACGGTTATTTGCTCCACCAGTTTCTATCACCATTGGCCAACCAACGCATTGACGAATACGGTGGTAACTTAGAAAACCGTATGCGCTACCCACTGGAGATATTTGATGCGGTGCGTGCAGCCTTCCCCGCTGAGTTACCAGTAACCGTTAGAGTCTCAGCAACCGACTGGGTAGCCAACGGCTGGGATATCGAACAAACTATTAGCTTTGCCAAGGCCTTGGAAGCCCGCGGCTGCGCTGCAATACACGTGTCCAGCGGTGGCCTGCACCCTGAACAACAAATACCCATTGGCCCCAACTACCAAGTACCACTAGCTCGGGCGGTAAAACAAGCCATCTCAATTCCTGTCATAGCAGTTGGTATGATTACTGATTTCGAGCAGGCTGAAGCGATTATCGGTACTGGTGACGCAGATATGGTGGCTATTGCCAGAACTATACTCTACAACCCCCGCTGGCCCTGGCATGCCGCGGCATTCTTAGGTGCTCAAGTAGAGGTACCGAACCAATACAAGCGCAGTCAACCTCGCCAGCATCCTAAACTCTTCGGTTAAGCGCGACAGTAACTCTGATAAATTCGCTCCCCTTGTGTTGCCACTTAGCAAAGAGGAAAGTGTTTTTTATTCAGGTAATTTTATAATTTATAGCTTTCGCTTAAACCTGTATTGTATTTAACCAATGCAGGTTTAAGCCAGGTCCTGGTTATACCAAGCCTCAATCTTTCTTCGATAGTTAATCGCTAAAGGTGAGCCCAAAGCTTTTTTCAATGTCGCTAGCGGCTTATCTTTAACGTGCCACACATGAAAAACATCTTTAATACTAGCGCATTCTTGCACTGTAGCAGTATAAGTTACCTCGTCACCAACAGAAATCGTACCCTGTTGCTTAACTCGTCCATAAAAACCAGGGCGATTAGCAGCGATAAATTGCTGCACGAAGATCGCTGAGCCCATCACGCTGGCCAGCTTATGACAGGGTACTCTAGGCGCCGTTATTTCTAATACTAGCTGATTGATACTCAGGATATCGCCAATGACAATGTTTTTATCAGCCAAGCCTTCGATAATGACATTCTCGCCAAAAGTGCCCGGTTTTAAGCATTTACCTAGCTGCTCGGACCACCAGTCATAATCTTCTTGTAGATAGATGTACACCGCTTGATCTGGACCGCCATGGACAGCCAGATCAACAATCGCATCACCCTCAAGACCCTGGGATGAAACAAACACCGATTCTCCAAGCGGCTGTTTATAAATACCGGTTTCAAAAGTACCTCCTTGGTTGGTCATCACCTGCCTTGTCGCAAGATTGATCGCGTTGATTTTCATCGGTACTTCTCCCCGTATTATCGAGCATTGCTAACAAACAAAATGTGCTATGAAAGCAGCGCGCCTTAAGAGCGAATTTTATAACCGGTTTTGAATATCCAATAAATACCGGTCAGACAAATCACCATGAACAGGGCGATCATCCCAAGACTAACACCAACACTAACGTCTGACACCCCATAAAAGCTCCAGCGAAAGCCACTAATTAAATACACTACTGGATTTAACAAAGCGATTTTTTGCCACAGTTCAGGGAGCATAGAGATAGAATAAAAGCTGCCGCCGAGGAAGGTAAGCGGTGTAACAATCATTAATGGGACTATTTGTAGCTTTTCAAAGCCGTCGGCCCAAATGCCAATAATGAAACCTAACAAACTGAAAGTAACGGCGGTAAGTACAAGGAATGCCAGCATCCAAAAGGGATGATCAATATGGTAATCAACAAATAATCTTGCGGTGAGCAAAATCAACAAACCCAACAACACCGATTTAGTCGCAGCGGCACCCACATAGCCCATCACCACTTCCCACATCGATACCGGCGCAGACAATAGTTCATAGATAGTGCCGGAAAATTTGGGAAAGTAAATACCAAAAGAGGCATTGGAAATACTCTCGGATAACAAAGAAAGCATCACTAAGCCGGGGATGATAAATGCGCCGTAACTCACACCATCAATTTCACCCATGCGCGAACCAATCGCTGCACCAAATACGACAAAATACAAAGTGGTTGATATAACAGGGGAAATAATACTTTGCGCCAGAGTACGAAACCAACGAGCCATTTCAAACTGATAAATAGCACGAACACCATAGATATTCATGAACGAGCCCTCACCAAATCAACAAAAATATCTTCCAGCGAACTCTCGCTAGAATGAAGGCTCTTAAAGTCAATGCCTAACTCGCCTAAGCGGCGTAGCAAAGCGGCGATACCTGTTTGCTCGTTTTGTGCATCAAAGCTGTAAACCAACGTATTACCATCATCACTAAGCGTCAACGTATAATCCTCTAAGCCTGCGGGGATAGTTTCCAGCGGTGTTTGCAAGTGTAAACTGAGCTGTTTTTTACCTAACTGGTTCATTAAAGCAGTTTTTTCCTCAACTAAAATAATTTCACCTTTGTTGATAACACCAATACGGTCAGCCATTTCCTCGGCCTCTTCGATATAATGCGTAGTGAGAATAATGGTTACGCCGCGCTCTCGCAGACCTCGCACCATCTCCCACATGTCACGACGCAATTCAACATCAACACCGGCGGTTGGCTCATCCAAAAACAAGATATCAGGCTCATGAGAGAGTGCTTTGGCGATCATTACTCGACGCTTCATCCCACCGGACAAGGTAATGATTTTAGCTTTACGCTTATCCCACAACGACAAGTCACGCAGTATTTGTTCGACAAAGGCATGATTGCGCGGTTTACCAAATAAGCCGCGACTAAAGTTTACTGTCGCCCATACCGTCTCAAAGGCATCGGTCGATAGCTCCTGCGGCACCAAGCCAATGCGCTCTCGAGCAGCACGAAAATCAGTGACCACATTAAATCCATCGGCCATAATCGACCCCGAACTTGGGTTAACCAAACCGCAGATAGTACCGATCAATGTCGTCTTACCCGCACCATTGGGTCCAAGCAACGCAAAGATCTCGCCACTATGAATATCCAAATCAATGTTTTTTAGTGACTGAAAGCCAGAACTGTAAATTTTATTCAGTCCCCGAATGGAGATAATAGGCTGCACGCTAGCTCCTTGAAAGTGTTTTACCGCGATGTACTTTAACACAAGTGAATGCCGTTCCGACAAGTGAAGCACGATCAAAGGAGGTTGAATACCTTGCTCTCAGATAAAAACAACCCATAATCATTGGAAGCTTCACTAGACGATTTTATATACTGTCAAAGGAAGGTGAATCGGATACTGTGTCGCCAAAACCTTAGCTCTCTTGCTTAGGGGACAACACAGTGAACCAACTGCAGGCAATGATCCCAGGCGCTAAATACCTTGGCATATATAAGGTCTGTTAATACTCAAAAAACAAAAAGGCTATCACCACCACTTATGATGATAGCCTTTTTACTAACCATACCTTAATAAGCAGCTTGTGCTTCAATATTGTTCGAAGGCGTGTAGCGAGAAACCGCCCAAGCAGCAAAAAAAGCTAACGGCGTACAAACTAATGCTGGATAATTTGACGGAAATATCGCTTCAGCATTACCGAGCACTTTCACCCAAAAGGCCGGACTTAAAATAATAAAGCCCACACTGGTTATTAAGCCTACTGTGCCAGCTGCTATTGCTCCCCAAGGGGTTAAGCCACGCCAATAAATAGCCAGCATAAGTAAAGGGAAAGTGGTACTCGCAGCAATATTAAGCCCCATAACAATAAGAAAAGTTAAATTTTCGTGCTGGAATACAACAGCAAGACCAACAGCTGCTGCAGAAGTAAGGATGGCAGCTAAACGAAATACCATAACCTCCTTATTTTCAGCCATCGGTTTACCCTTGCGTAGAGCAGCCACAATGTCATGTGAAGTTGCTGACGAGATGGCCACCGTTAGCCCCGCAACTACCGCCAAGATAGTTGAAAAGGCTACCGCACTCATAATGCCAAATAAAATATCACCCCCTAAGTCTCGCGCTAGATGCATCGTGATCATATTATTACCACCGTTAACTACGCCGGAAGCGTCTTGATACTCGGCATTACCCATGATGAAAGCTAAGCCCGCTGGACTTATAACCAGAAAAACCAGTCCCATGGTAAAACCTATCAATAAGGTTCCGACCAACATAGAGCGCTTAGCTTGAGCTTCATCTGGTACAGTGAAAAACCGGATCAGTAAGTGAGGCATACTCATCATGCCGGCGACCGAGGCAAAAGCTAATGATATCGCCGAGAAAACCCCATGGTTAAGTGCGCCAAACTCATAGAGAGACGCGGTACCATTGGCCTGTAAAGTATCGGCCTGGGTATAGAGCTCACCTAAGCCACCCGCTTTATGAATACAGAGAATGGACAATACAATAACAGTACCCACCAACATACCAGCTTTAATTATTTGTACCCAAGTAGCAGCTAACATGCCCCCAAAGGCGACGTAAATAGTCATTAAGGTACCAACGATAACCACTGCCATATTAAACGGCAACCCAAACACTATAGAGATCAAACCACCCGCGCCGACCATTTGGGCCACAAGGTTAATAAGCGATATAGTGATAGTACAAGCACCCAGCACTACCCGTGTTCTAGGCTCTTTTAAACGGCTTTGTACAACATCACCCAAGGTGAATTTCCCCATACGGCGCAGGGGGCCAACGAGTATCGCTAACGCAATACACAGCCCTCCCATGGGAGCAATAAAGTATAAAGCAACATCAGTACCCGCAACGGTATAGAGTCCAACAATACCTAAAATAGTACCGGCCGACATATAATCACCAGCGATGGCAAAGCCGTTTTGATTGCCGGTAATTTTTCCTTCAGCCGCGTAAAAGGAGGATCTGCCGGTATTTCGGCTTGCAGCCCAAAAAGTAATACCTAAAGTTATAGCGATAGTGATGAAAAAATAGCTAATGGACGCAGAGAGCATTATTTATCCTCCGCTGTGTCGCTGCTATCACCAACCTGTTTACGGCCAAAGACGACAGCGGAAATCATCATGACAGCAAACCAAAGCACAACACTAATGACAGTAATAGGAATACCCCCTATTTTATTATTCAGCCAATCAGGGCCGACACCAGGACCAGTTTGCATAGCAATAAGAGGGGTGAGAATAACAAGTATAAATAAAATACGGTAAAGATCAGATCGTTTCATGAAGCGTCTCTATTTTATTATTGATCCACAGCTTAGGCGCATAAAATATATAATTTATTTTTACATATATTGCCAGTATTGAATATTGTTTTAACCGACCGTATTCCATGGTAGTTGTCCCGGAGCTGCCTCGATAAAATTAAGATATTGCTCCAGCTGATCGATCAAGTCGCTGATTACTTCATCGCGGCTACATCCGTATAAATCATAGCCCAGTGCGCCGTTGCGGAGATAAACATCGGCACGCCAATGCGTACTTTCGCTGGCACTGTCGTTGTGGACTTCAGGGATTAAATGTTCGGTGCCCAGCACTTGATAATAAAAATCCAGATCATCATCGCGGCTCAATAGAAAGATAGCATCACCCTTCTCTTCGACAACACGGGCGTTCCAGCCATGGGTCGCCAACTCCTGCTGCACTTGATTCATCGCCGGCACCACAACACTACTTATAAAATGAGTCACTTTGGCCTGCTCTGGAAACTTCATCATCCGACTCAAACGCTTACGCCAACTACCCTCGGCGCTAAAAGGTCTAGCGCGATTTACCGCCTCTAGCGTTACACCACGATGCCCTTCAATCACTAGCGCACGCCACAAACCCACCACCGCAAACAGCATGATAATCGCGAAGGGTAAGGCCGCCAAAATACTCATAGTTTGCAGTGCGCTTAAGCCGCCAGCCAAAAGCAGAGTGGCAGCAATAATACCCTCCAGTGATGCCCAAAAAACACGCTGCCACACCGGCGTTTCTAATGCTCCACCAGACGCCAACGAATCTACTACCATCGAACCTGAGTCGGATGAAGTAACAAAGAAAGTTATAATTAAAAATACCGTCACCACCGATAAAAATGTCGACCACGGTAACAAGTCATAAAACTCAAACAAAGCCACTGCGTGATCTGCCTGAACCTCACCAATCAATACGTTTTTCCCCTGCTCCATAATTAAATACAGAGCCGTATCACCAAAGATAGAAAACCATAAAAAGGTAAATAGAGTAGGTACCGCTAGCACCCCAATCACGAACTGTCGAATGGTTCGGCCTCGACTTATTTTAGCGATAAACAAACCCACAAATGGCGACCAGGCAATCGTCCAGGCGAAGATAAACAGCGTCCAGTTACCGATCCAGTCGCTATGAGTATACGCCTGCAAATTAAATGTCCGTGCGACAATATTGCTGAGGTAAGCACCAGTGTTCTGCACGAAGGCATCAAGAATATGTACACTTGGCCCAACAATAAATACGACCGTCATCAAAAATAACGCGATCATCATATTCAAAATGGATAAGTTTTTAATCCCTTTATCCATACCTGCTACCACCGAGGCTGTGGCGGCGAGGGTAATAAAGGCAATCGCGAGAATTTGCACAGTAGTATTAATAGGGACTTGCGGCCACAAATAATGAATACCCGCATTAATTTGCGTCACCGACAAGCCCAATGTGGTAGCTAAACCAAACAAGGTGCCCAGTATCGCAAACACATCAACCGTATGCCCGATTGGGCCATAGATACGGTCACCAATCAGCGGATAGAGCGCCGACCGCACCGAGAGCGGCAAACCATGACGATAGGTGAAATACGCCAGCACCAACCCCATCAAGCCGTAAATACCCCAGATATGCAGCCCCCAGTGGAAGTAGGCTATTTGCATCGCTTCGCGCGCAGCGGCAACGGTTTCTGCCGTAGCGGTAGGAGGCTGTGAAAAGTGCAGTACCGGCTCGGCCACACCAAAAAACAATAAAGCAATGCCATAACCAGCAGAAAATAACATCGCAAACCATACCGGGAAGCTATATTCGGGATCGCCGTGGTCTGCACCTAAGCGTATATTGCCCCAACTACTAAATGCTATGCAGATGATAAACACCAAAAAAATGGCAACGGCCAGCATATAAAACCAGCCAAAGGTCTCGGTCAACCAAGCTAAGGCGGTTTTAAATACGACACCTGCCAACTCTGGGTTACTCAGAGTACCGATGATCAACAGCGCAGCGATAATCACCGCGGGGGCAAATACGGGCCATAAAATGAGACTCGATGGCGTGCGTTTCGGATTTGTCATAATTTCTCCTAGCCCCTAACCCTGACAAAGCCTACGGCTAATATCAAGCTCAACTCAGTGATTATCGTCAGATAAAATACAATATAGTAAATATTACCATGTGAGCTAATTCACAACCTTCTCGCTATCACATTGTTCATTTTTTCGTCGCTGTTATATTAGCTACTGACAGCAACGAGACCAGTGATATGACCCGTGCAAAAGCCACCACTAACAACATAGCCAAGCTGCTAACCTGTATAGCTGTCAGTATTATCATTGGCAGCACTGGCAGTATCGCAGAAGAGCTGATTGGCTTGTCCAAACTTAAAACCATCAAATCACTGGAGTTTAAGAGACTCAAAGTAAATAATATGCAGCTCTACCAAGAGACTTATACGAGATATACCAAAGTTACCGGTAAATATAGGGGGAATTTTGTGGCCGATAAATCCAGTTACTCATGGGGTATTAGCCAGCGCGGCATCTCTATTTTAAAACGCTTCTAACATTCTCAGCTAATTTCAACTCACCTCTTCCACCACTGACGCCATACAAAATCGTCACCATAAAAAAGTCTGTAGTGTATTATTAATTTTCAAGACCTTACATGGGCAGGCAAACCTGGGAGAGATAAAAAATCTCTCCCAGCAAAAGGTAGCGAGCTAACCATAGAACAACAGATAAGCACCCTGCCTTTTCAGCATGGACAGTTAAACTAACTCATTATCGGCGCAATACCCACTGCTGCTCGTACTTTTTTCAACAGAGCGGATGCACGCTGCCGCGCTTTAATCGCCCCTTTTTGCAATTGCTGCTCAATAAATGCCCCATCATCCATCAACTCTTCATAACGAGCTCGAGCTGGTGCAATTTCTTCATTGATCAAGGCAAATAATTCTTTTTTCGCCTGCCCCCAAGCTATTCCTTCAGCAAACTGCGCACGCATGTACTGGATTTGCTCCTCGTTGGCAAAAGCCTGCCAAATCTGAAACACCGCTGAATCGTCTGGGTCTTTCGGTTCACCTGGTTCCAATAAGTTCGTTTTTATTTTATTGATATGCTTTTGTAGCTTTTTCTCAGGTAAAAACAACGGGATAGTATTGTTATAACTCTTACTCATTTTGCGGCCATCAAGGCCAACCAAAACCGCCATATCGTCGCCTACATCAGCAGTTGGCAAGACGAATAAATCATCAAAATGATGGTTGAAACGCTGGGCAATGTCCCTAGCCATTTCAACGTGCTGGATTTGATCTTTGCCGACCGGAATACGAGAGCCATTAAACATCAAAATATCCGCTGCCATTAACACCGGATAACTGAACAAGCCCATAGTGACACCATTATCGGGGTCTTCGCCCTCAGCTTCATTAGCCTGTACTGCGGCTTTGTAAGCATGAGCACGATTCATTAAACCTTTCGCTGTCATACAAGTAAGAATCCAGCTCAGTTCGGTGATCTCGGGAACATCTGACTGACGATAGAAAGTGCTTTTATCAGTATCCAAGCCCAGCGCAAGCCAAGTAGCCGCGATCTCTTTGGTAGATTGACGCACCTGAGCCGGATCGTGGCATTTAATCAGCGCATGGTAATCAGCCAAAAAGAAAAAGGAGTCCAGCTCACTATTGTGGCTAGCGGCAACCGCCGGCTTAATCGCGCCGACATAATTGCCCAGATGAGGAGTACCGGTTGTGGTAATACCAGTAAGTACGCGTTCTTTGGTCATAAGATAACTACATCAAGAGAAAGTTGGAGAAACGGGTATGATACTGGCTAGCGCCAGCTGTTACCATGCCGATTACACCATCAAAGGGTGGAGCGGACTTGAAAAGCCTCGATGGTACGCTGAAATAAATCTGCATACTGAGTTTTCAATGCGGTCATCGATAAATTTTTGACTGATGGCGCCGCCATAAAATCACCTAACTGCTTAGCATGACTCAAGCCAATAATACACTCAGCTAAAGCATCAGCCTCCTGCTCGGGCTGCTCTAAATAGGAATCATACAAATACTCAGGACCAAACCACTCCGAGTAACAAAGCCTATTGGGTAATAGCGGCTGGCAACCAGCAGCCACAGCTTCCAATACCGCCAAACCCTGAAAATCATGTAATGCAGTTGAAATAACCACATCAGCTTCGGTTAATATTTGACGATATTGTGATGACTCTTCAATGTAACCATAATGAAGTAATACCGCAGGGTAGTTTAATTCCAAAAAGGCTCTCATCTTCTCAAACACCGCAGGCATCTGTCGAAACTGCTGGCCGACAACATGCAGCTTGATGTCAACACCAGACTCCAGCACTCGCTTTATAGCCGCAAATAACCGCTCAGGTGCTTTGTCATATTCCCAACGGTGATTCCATAGCAGCTGCAAGGGCCCAAACTTACTGGGCTGAGTCGCCAAGAAACAATGATCAGCGACGGGTACTGGCAACACTTCACTTACAGCCGTTAATTGATCAAGCAAACCCATCGGAACTTGATCGGGTAATCTTGCAAGTAACTGCTGAGCCCCCAATAAAAATGTATCACGGTTATAACAGCTATTGAACGCGACCCTGTCCGCAGCCAGAGCGGTATATAGGCTCAATATTTTTGGCTCAACAGAGGGAAACTGCTTGCCACTGTCTGGATAAACAAATTGATTCTCATGAAAATAAACCAAGCTGGGAATCAGCCCCAGCTTAGGCACAAACCCGCGCAGAGCAGATAAATCAACCATAGAGGTAGCCACGACCAAATCATAGGACTGTTCTAATAACTCTCGTTGATTAAACGCCCAACTCAGACTATTGCCACGGACTCGCCAGCTAAAATAGCGTGCAGGTAAGCTTAATAAAGTCCAGTCGAACTCAGGAAAAGCCTCCATCAAGGTCCGATACCAATGCTGATGGCTAGCTGCATCGTAAGCCGAAAGAACCAATACTTTCATAGAAAACCGCGTAGCTCTTACTACTCATAACAAAGGATAAAATTAGGAAGATGCAATAAATTGGCTGCTGTATTCAGTTGAGCCTGTACATATTTCTGTGTGGCTATTGGAGTTAAATATAATCAGTTGGCAGCAAATACAAAAAAACCCGCACAAGGCGGGCTTTTTTATAATATTTGGTACGACCGAGTGGA
>JBAYQJ010000043.1:0-28230 GCA_041677245.1 Spongiibacteraceae bacterium
CATGATCAACACCACAAAGAAACGAGCGGCGTACGCAACGAGAGGTAATATGATAGAAGGGCGTGTCGTCGACACAGATCAGTGATCGCCTAGGTAAGGTCATCGTAATTCCTTTTACGAAAAATGTGCTTTGAGAATAAGGCCATGTCGCTGCCTTGTCAATTCGAGAATGCCTGTCCCAAAAAGAAGAGAAGAAAGTACCAAAAAGAAAGTAATGACTTATTTGATATAAAACAAAGCCACCAAACAACGACCACGCTACTCTCGCTTCGCTTATTAACAGGAATCACAAATGCCTACTCACGCCGAATTGATCGTAAACTGCCTTGAACTTGTAACGGAAAAAAGTGACGATATTGCCCCTGGTGTTTATCAACGTTTTTTTGCCCGCTATCCGGAGGCTGAAGAGCTGTTCGGTATCGATCCCGCTGACTTAGTTAAAGGCAATATGATTATTAGCTTGCTACAGGAAATAATGTGGCTTTCCGAAGGCGTGATGTATTCCGACAATATAAAGCGCTGGATCAGCGACCATAAAAGCTACGGGGTAACCTTGCCTATGTACCCCGATATGTTTACCTGCTTGCTGGAAACTATCGAAGAGGTAATCGGTGACGACTGGACCGAACCTATGGATAAAGCCTGGAAAGCTCAGTACGACATATTGATTAACTATATTGAGTTTATATATAAACCAGACGGCGGCAAGGAGCCTGAGCTACCACTGATAGCTACAAATCCTAGAGTGCAGTAAACATGCCTAAACCAGCTGCGGGTTAACAACGTTGCTTAATGGCTAAACCTTTTACACTTAGAGCCTATAGGAAGTTTAGCCTGCACAAAAATTCAGAACAAAAGGCAGATTAATATACACAAACTAAGTCTGGCGCATTGTGATGCCTTAGTGGGATGCCCACCTCAACAGGCATGTACTGCTTTACTATGACTTACCCATGCCAATCAACGATTGTGGGTAACAGTTTTTTGTAGGCCTGCTCTAAAGCAATTTCACAACAGCTCAGCAATCAGCGCACTGGTATCAAAATCTTCATAGGCGGTGGTTAAGCGCAAATGATTTAACACATTAATCTCCCAGCCATAATTAACGACAGGAGTGGTGAGCCAACCGTAGTACACCCCCCACACTAACGAGCGCCGAAACTCCAGCCAGGCTTCATCAAAACTCGGCGGCTGGGCGACGCCGTATTCATGGAGTTTATCAAGATAATAGCGTAGTAGCGCTTGCTCGTTGTCCCGCCGCTGGGCAATCGATAACGACGTTGTCACTAAATAGCTGATGTCATGCACGCCGTAACCACTGGTCATCAACTGCCAATCTAAAAAACCACCTTGCTCACCCGCCAAGCTATAGGTGTTGCCTAAATGGGTATCACCGTGCAGTAGCGTGCGTGGCAGGGTTGCTTGGTGTTTGTGCATGACCATCATCGCTTCACGCAGCTCTGGCCCTGTGCTGCGCAGGCGTTGCACCATTTCACGTTTAAAATTTTCGGTGTCTATCTCATGCTGAATCAATGGCGTGGCAGCGTGATTTTGTAAAAAAGCCAAGGCACCTTCGCAATGGCTTTGCACCCAGTTTAGGTCGCTATCAAAACGTGGGCTCTGCCAGAACGTGGCATGCAGCTTGGCGAGCGTGTCGATCAGCGATTTCACCAATGCGACACTAACCGACTCTTTCACATTGGGAAAGTGTGCTTGGCGCTGGCTGAGGTCTTCCATCAACAAACCAAACTGGCCGCTTTCTTCATCAAATAAACCGCCTAAGGTGAGCGGTGCCTCAATATCAAGATGGGGGCGTAGCTGGTTATAAAAGGCCACTTCATTGGCGTAAAACGGCGACATGATTTTAGTTTTATCGCGCGCCAGTTTTAACACTACTCGCTGAGGTAGGTCGACAGGGTTAGCACTGTAGCCGAGTTTTAGCAGTGCTCTGGCAGCAGTTGAAACCATTTCGTCACCGTAAGATTTTGATTCGATCACGGTAAACGTGTCGATCACCACCTCGGGGTATAGCTGTTGCACGGTATGGTTTAGGGTTTCGAGGGTGAGCTCGGCAACATCAATCGGAAAACAGGGAGTCGTCATTATACGTTCCTTAAGCGATGAGTGCTTCAATAGCGACAGGGATACCCGACATGCGTGGCATGGCATTAATACTTTGTAAGTCGCTATCGCTACTGATCAGCTGGTTGGTTGATGAGCCATAGGTGTCGTAGTCGTCATCGGACTTCGAATTACCAAAGCAATGAGTCATTGATACCACGCCTTGTCGCACACCAGCATCGGCGGCAACCCGTGCTTTGATTACACCGTGGTCGGAGCGAATCGTCACTAAATCACCTTCGTTAAGCCCTTGGGCACTCATTTCATCGGGGTTCATATACGCCGGATTAAAGGGGATCAACCGTTTAAGATAAGGTGAATAATGACCCACGGTATTAAAACGGTGACGCAAGCGGCGCGAGGTAAGACGATGGCTAAAACCTTGGTCGCGCAATGACTGATCGCTCTGGCAGGCTTGCCAAAGCTCATCCATTTCACCAACCACATCGGCTGGCATCAGGGTAAATTTACCCATTGTCGCAGGGTCGGCGGGTAAGGCTTTGACACCTTCGGGGTGTAAATACCCTGTAGTTGCCGCTTTTAGGGTATCAAAATCCACCGGTGCATTAGCGGTGATGATTTTTAATAAACTATCGTCACTCATCGGCCCGGTCATATCCAGTGCTTGCCCATTGATCGACAATGACAAGTTCATCTTTTGGGCGAGCGCCCAAAACACGTACCACTCATCACATAACTCCGAACCCTCGGGCGGGCTGGCAATCGGTGCGCTATAGCGACCATAAGGGTCACTATAAATAGCGGTTTCAAATATCGCTAAGTGAATATCGGCGCGCTCATAAGGCATACGCGGTGGCAAAATATAATCGGCGAGCTCGGCAGAGGGCGTCATAAACGGCTCCAGGCAAACCAGTAGTTCTAGCGATTGAAACGCTTTGACAACTTTTTTTTGGTCGGGGATTGCCGCAACAGGGTTACCGCCCACGCTGAAAAAAGCGCGAATTTGATTGTCACCTGGGGTGAGTATTTCATCAGCCAACTTTGCCGTGACCATCTCACCACCGATGGTGCCAAAATCACCGACGCGGCTTTTAGGACCGCTTTCCCATGAGCGGCCAATATCAACCACCTGTGCGGGCTTGGGCTTCCAGCCTAAAATCAAACCGGGGTTATCGATGGTTTCACCGGCTCGTACATAGCGCCCGCAAATCACATTTAAACAGCCAACTAATTGCTCCATCACATTAGAAAACGGGCTCATACTCGGCCCTGTACCCGTACCTGCAGAGCCACGTTTAGCGTCACGGGCAAATACCTCGGCGGCGTGGCGCAGGGTGCCGGTAGGAATATCTGCAAGCTTCTCAACGGCGGCTGGCTCAAAGCGTTTCACTTCGGTTTTAAGTGCCTCAAAATCAGCAACGTGAGTGTCGCAAAACGCCTGATCCTGCCAACCCTCACTGATAATAATATTGATGATAGCGGCAACAATAGCCGCATCATTACCCGGCAGTGGCTGAATAAACACATCGGCGTATTCAGCGGTTTCAGTCCGTCGCGGGTCGATGACGATCAACTTCATACCGCGTTTTTTGGCAGCGCGAATGCGTTTTAATGGGTTGCGGGTATCGAAAGTACTACCCGCAATAGAAACCAGCGGGTTACTGCCAATGACCATACAAACATCACTCGTGCCAAATGAATGGGTGCCCGCTGGCCAATAACCCATACGCCCCATGGCGATCCATTTAGCGGATTGATCAATGGTTAAATTAGAATACATTTGATAAGAGCCGATCGCGCTCATCCAAGCATTGACCACTGGCACCGAGGCCGATGCAAAAAAACCCCCAGAGCCTCGATAGGCCCCCACAGCATTAGGGCCATTTTTAGCAACAATAGCGGTTAACTTTTCGGCTATTTCAGTTAGCGCTTGCTCGCGTGAGATGGGCGCAAAACTACCGTCGGGCATGCGTTTTAAGGGCGCTGTAATACGCTGGTCGCTATTGTGACTGTCGACCGCATCAGCGCCTTTCGAACAAATAAAACCCAAAGTTTGGCTGTCGCCTTTATCGCCCTTAACTGACACTAGATGGCCATTGGCGTTAGTCTCGGCAATTACGCCACAGTGGCCGGTGCAAATACGACAAAAGGATTTATGTTGCTGTATTGCTGCCTGGTTCATCGCTCGTCCTCGTTATTGTTATAGTGGTCGCCAGTGTTACTTATGGTTTTTTAATGGTTGTAATTGTTATTTATTGAAAGCAGACCAGCGAACAGTGTAAACCTGAAATAAGTCACGTGCATTAAAAAAATAGTAAAGGAATAAGGGGGTCGGTAACAAATGAAATTGTTAGTGTTTAGATTTGTCATCGCCCTCTTTAGTTTGAATACCCGTCCTTGGGAGCCGCTGGGAACCCTATCGTGCCCCCTTCGTGAGCGTATTTTTCTACAGCCTGGTTAAGTAGCGAAAAAACTGCATCAACAACTTTAAAATATTTTCCCAGCCGACGGCGAAATGTGTCGACTTTTTTTACACCCCTCACCCAACACATCAAAACCCTAAAAATAAACTTAAAAAAACAATGAGTTACGAAGATGGCACCCTAATTGCCATGACATAATCATCTTTGAAGTTTTCTACCTGGAGAAGAAAATGAGAATATTTTTAACAATTATTACTTTCTTGATGTATGCAAATATCGTCAATGCATCTTTAATAAATACCGATTATGCGTCAGCTGGCGATGAACTGCTCGTCCTGGATACTAATACTAATTTGGAATGGGCGCTTGTAACACAAACAGGAAATTCCGTTGATCATTTTTACAATAACAGTATTTACGCTGGCGGTGATTTTACAGTTGCCAATGCAACTGATTTGCTAACATTCTTTACCAATGCAGGTGCAACCGGACTAACTATAGGAACACGTTATGACGGAGATCAATATGATGCTCCTGCCCAGCTAATATATGAGCTAATGGATTTTAATTCGCCATATACGGAGTTTGGTGACAACAATTGGATTCATGCTTTTTATGACAACGGCTCAGGGACGTATGATACTGCCCGTGTAGGTTGGGATGGAGATACTTATTTATCTCAAAGTAGCTTTACGATTGGTAGCAACAACCTTTCAAATGCTAGCTCTTCACAATCTCATTTGGCGTACAGTGTTTGGGCATATCGTGAAGCTTCATCAGTTCCAGAGCCTGCGTCACTTGCTCTGCTAGCTTTAGGTTTAGCTGGAATTGGCTTTTCAAGGAAAAAGAAAACTGCTTAAGTAAAAATAATCCATTGCAAAGCCTCGATGTTATTCGGGGCTTTTTTATGCCCAACAGATAAATTCAACCAAATTTAATGACGAAGCGATACGCTCTTTAATACTCGCATAGTCAGAACCCTCAAAAGACGACGCCATCGCAGCCCTAGCGGGTTAAAGCCCCCTCCATAAAGACACACAGCTCTTGAGTAAATTTGCCTGGCAGACTACAAAATATCGACCAAGCCATTTATTTCTTCAACAGTCTTTTCTAATTCAACATCCCCCCACGCCGTCGTAACCACGCGAGCAAACCCAACAAACCCAACAAAACTGTCAGCAGAGCCGTGACCACCACCATTATTTTATAAACACCGTGCAGTCCATAGCTGGAATGAAGTGGATAGAAAGTATTGAGAATTTTACGGCCCGTTGATGCATCTTTTACATTTTTAATTTTTACTGCACCGCTAGCAACATCAATAATCATATTAGTCTTGCCATTGACATGCCATTCATCCGCCGCTCGAAGCCGCAAGCCTAACAACGGTTTGGTCGCATTGGGTAATGACAGCATGGTAATTTGGCTATGTGGCAGCTGTTGTTGCGCAGACTTTAATAGTGCATCCAGTTGCGACAATTCAAACACGGGCCTTGTCGCGGCCACTGCCACCGGTTGCGTTGGTGCTTGCGCCGGTTTCTCCGCTATAAAAAAACCAATGGCACTTTGTACGCTCATACCTGCACCTGTAATTATCGATAACAGTAATAATGGTAAACAGATAATCGCCACTGCGCGATGCTGCCGTAGTGCAGGCCCACGCCGTGAAGGCCAAGCCCATAGGTGGTGAACACGAAAACCAGCTCGGCCAGGCCACCAGCTAATGAAACCAGCAAGCATTAAAATTAAACAGCCAAAACCCAGCAGCGTTAGTAGCGTAGTGCCACCATCATGCAGTAACAGCTCGGTATGAAACTCCCCCAGCCAGTGTAAAACGGGTAAAATACTCCAGTTATCTGCAACCGGTGCGCCGCTCACATCGTAAAGAAATATGTCCCCACTCCGAGTAGCCAGCCACCAGTATTGCCGCCCTTGAGTTGGCGTTTTAATATAAAAAACATTTTCTATCGAGTGGCTCTGCAGCAATTGCTGCAACCCGCTGGACAAGCGATCGATACTGTAATCCGAACGACTATCCGAGCTATCACTGGCCGCCGGCAAGTTTAGCTCGATGAGATTCTCTTTAAAAACGAGAACCCCTCCACTAAACGCGACTAGCAACAACAGGATACCTAGTGAGAGGCCGAGTACCTTATGCCAGTGTCGCCAACGCCCAGGACTCAATACTCGATACTCCACTTCAGACTCACAGCACGGCCTTGTGCACGATAGGCTGTAGCTACCGAAGCCCGCGCATTCTCCTTATTCACCTGAGAGGACGCCGGCGAGTAATCTTTATTCAGTAAATTACGCGCCGATAAACTTAAGGTACCCCAACGCTTCTGTTGCAGATCGTAACTCACCAGAGCATCGACAGTGGTATAACCCTCTATGGGTGACTCGTAATAGTAATAGCCACCAGTATCCAACTCATCAAACTCGTCCCGATTACTGACATTTAGCACCTGTAAACGCGCAGATAATGCCGAGGTTATCTGGGTATCGATATAGGCAGTCAGCTTCTGCGGTGTGATCCGAGTACCGTTCAGCGACCGCTCTGTATTGCCCACTTCGTCGTCATATTCACCCTCTGAATAAGCATAGGTACCACCTACAGTCCAGCTGTCGTTGATCGCATAATCCAAAGTAGCTTCAACACCGTAAATTTCTTCATCAGCATAAATCAGGAACTCCAACGGATAACTACCATCAGAATTTTGACCATAATGTGCCGCATCATCGGTACGCGTTTGGAACAAAGCAATACTGTAGTTAACGCTTTCGCTTTGCCCACGAAGCCCCACCTCAATATTATGCGACTTGGTGGCCGGTAAATATTGCTTCATGCCTTTTACTGAGTCTTCCACTGGGCCACGCAAACGCCGTAGATCATCAACGGCATAACCTTCGGAGTAACCACCAAACACATCGATATTATCAGTCAAGTGATAGACCAAACCACCGTTAAAAGTGGTCTCGCTATAATCCAGATCACCACCGGTAATTGTTTGCCCTGATAGCGCTCCTCGCACTGAAAGATAACTCGGCACATCGTAATTATAGTTTTCATAACGCACCCCCAATTGCACCTCCAGCTCCGGCATTAACTGATACCAGACTTGGGCAAAAGGTGAGGTTTGCGTTTTAGTGACATCACAGATCCAGCAGCTACTGTTATCGCGCTGTTTTTGCGTCGTATTGTCTTGTTCGAAATCAATCCCGTAAATAACACGCAAGCGTTCATCATCACTTTGATAAACAAACTGTGGCACCAATTTATATTTTTTGGACTCAACCAGTGTAGTTGCATAATTGTATGTGTTATCACCCACCGAGGCTTGCAGGGTAAAAGTCTGGCCCAATACCTGCTCTCGAATCCACTTAACAGTAGCGGAGCTAATTTCATTGGATGGATCTTTACCCGTGTAAGCACGACTGGTATCAATCACCGTAAAACCTGTAACGGGATCAATCATCCGTTCATAGGTCAGGCCGTTACTCATGTCGTAGCTATGCAATGTCATATCGACGGTATTAAGTTCACCGTGATAACCCAGCTTTAACAAAATATCGTACTGATCGCCGTTAGCGTAACCACCCTGACCACTTTGATCTTCTGGCAGGATATCACCATCAGCATCCACAAATTTGCCGGTATCTTTGTAATTGAAATTGGCAACATAATTCCAGTTACTACCCAGTGGACCACTGAAGCCCTGATTAACCCCCCAGCCAAGCGTATCGCCGTTGCCATCGGGTTGAAAGTTAGCCTCTATCGAAGACCACGCCTGTACAGTATCGCTGGCTTTGCGCGTAACAAAGTTTACTACACCACCAGCATAGCCATTGCCGTACAGCGCCGAGCTGCCATGGATAATCTCAATCGTCTCAAGCGCTTCCGGCGCAATTGTCATGAACTCTCTTGAGGCGTTACGAATTGGCGTGGTTTGTAGCACGCCGTCAATTAACACCACCGCTTTTTTACCCCGGAAGGTTTGGCCAAAGTTAGATGCTAACTGGTTACTGGGGGAGTAAGCCGGTACCAGGTTAGCCATCATATCGGCGATATCATGAGAGATATTAACTTGCTCCAAAATCGCTTGCTGACTAATTACCTGAGCGGCACCAGGGATCGATGACAACGGCAACTCAGCACCGGCAATGCCTGTAATCACCAGTTCCTCTAGCGGTTTTTTCTTATTAGAATCAGCGACACTGCTGCCTGCGGCCAGAGCCGACGCTATGGCGACGCTCAATAATATACTGCGGTTCATAAGCACTCTTCATATTTTATGCATTGGGATGGCTGCATTTTACAGAATCACAATGAATCTTCAAGCAAATGATAATTATTTGCATTTAGATTAAAAGACAATCCAGGGGCCGCGCCTTCATAAAACAACGGGGAATATAAGGCTCAGAGGCCATTTCAGCCGCATAGTAAATTGAACGATTTAACCCATAGAGAAATTGATGCCAATATAGGCAAGAATAGGCTCACATATGTCCATCTTAAATTGAAATGCAGCACGGAGATTACATGCGACTAACAGAGAAACAAAATGCTGTATTAAAGAGAATGATATTTGGAATGCTCATTGCTCTTAGCATCGTCGTCATGAGCTCCTACCTAAACCCTTTCGGCTATCGGGAATCCATCAGCTTAACCAACAAGCTTAACGTCTTAGCTTTAAGCGCTATAATTCCAATATTACTTCTGGCTATTGCCATTGGCCGCGTAGCGAGACACCGCTTCTTTACCGCTGAAGATATTGATGGTGGAGGGCTATCCATTGGCTCAGAACAGGCCAAGGTATTACAGTCACAATTACAAAACACTGTCGAGCAAACCGTGCTAGCCTCACTCGTATATTATGCTTGGTCAATAATAATGCCAGCTACTTTTCTTTCGACTATCCCTATTGCAGCCCTCGCTTTTGGGCTAGGTCGTATATTGTTTTTCGCAGGCTATAAGAAAGGGGCCCCATCAAGGGCTATTGGCTTTACGCTGTCATTTTACCCGACAATAGTAATGATTATCGGAATGATTGGAACTCTAATATGGCGTCAAGTCAGCTAATAAGCGACACTAGGCGAACATTTTTCGCCCCTTCATGACCATACGGCATAATCACTCACCTGACTAAAAAAGGACGCTATCGGTGCAAAATTTAATACAAGCCAGCTTAGAAAACGAATGGGCGCTATTACAAAACCAGTTTGATAGTTACGAAAAACACTCCCTATTGATCAAGCTGACTAATATCGTCATATTATCGCTGGCATTTTTATCGCACAATCTCAGTATTTATATTTTTTGTTTACTGTTAATTTTATGGGCACAAGACGCCATCTGGAAAACCTTTCAATCACGGATTGAAATAAGACTATTACAGATTGAATCCGCTTTACTGAATAACGACGATAGACAAGCTGCGCATTGCCAAGCCTACCAATTTAATAGCCACTATCAAAAAAGTCGCCCCGGCAGCTATGGGCTTATTAAAGAATATTGGCAGCAAGCGATACGACCGACCGTTTTATTTCCCCATGTTCCATTGATACTGTTATTAACAATTTATTTGTTATTTTTCTCCCCTCATGGAATATAGGGCTAGACCACAACAGGGTGCAACAACGAACATTTCTCAAACCTGCTTGTCTATTCACTTATCTTAGGCAAAAAAAGTACCGTTTATGCTCAATCGCCCTGTTGTTCACATCTATCAAAACCTGTTATTGACCCTATTGCTCTGCTGGAGCATATCCAGCCATTCTGAAAACACCGAACTGACTTACCCAATCCACTATGTGGTGGAGTTGCAACCAGAGCAACAACGAGCTTTTGTAGAAATACAAGTTGAACCAAAGCAACTGCTGAATCGTATCGAATTTGACATAACTCCAGGCATCATCAGCCAAGTGCGCGCTAACGGTCAATTGAACATCAAACAAGGCCGTGCAACATGGGACTTACCCAATGGTAAAGCCAAGCTATCGTTTTATACGGAAATTAACCATGAACGTGACCCAGGGGAGTACGACGCAGTTATTAACAGCAACTGGGCCATTTTTCGTGGCGACAATATCATTCCCCCAATGTACGCCCAATACACCGACGGCGCTAAAGCTGACGCAACACTGACTTTTAAGTTACCAAAAGACTGGTCAGTAGAAACTGGCTGGCCACGCAAAACGGGTAACAGTTTTCGCATCAACAACCCCGAGCGTGCAGTCGACCGTCCCACTGGCTGGATGATTGCAGGCAAACTAGCGACCCGCCGCAATACCATTGGCCACACAGACATTACCGTCAGCGCACCCAAAGGCTCGGACCTTCGTCGCATGGACGCACTCACATTTCTCGGTTTTATCTGGCCACAGCTAGAACAAGCCTTTGGCCAATCACCCGACAAATTACTTATCGTCGGCCAAGGTGATCCGATGTGGCGCGGCGGTCTATCAAGCCCCAACTCGCTCTTTTTACATGCCGATCGTTCCCTCGTCACCGAGGATGGCACCAGCCCTTTAATCCATGAACTAGTCCATATGGTCACCCGGATTAGCGCGATAAAAACCAAAACTGGCAGTGACGACTGGATCGTCGAAGGTCTGGCAGAGTTTTATTCGATTGAACTCATCTACCGGGCCAATGGCATGCCCGCTGCACGACGTAGTAATATCATCAGACGTCTAAATACTCGTGGCAAAAACGTAAGCAACCTGCGAGCACGGCGATCTCATGGCGATATTACCGCCCGCGCTGTCGTCCTGTTAGACCAGCTGGATAAAGAAATACGCTCACGCAGTAAAAATACATACTCCATTGACGATGTGACCCGTGAATTAATTAACATCCGCAAAGTTTCGTTACAAGATTTACGCAGCGCTACTGAAAGTCTCATCGGGAAAAACATAAAAACCTTAAATACGCCACTATTGCCTGCCATTTGAACGCTAAAATGGCACTCAGCAGCTACAATTGTGCCAACATGTACCCCGTTTTAGAAAAATGGTATTATGCCTGCCGGCTCAGCGGCGCTAGTACTTTAACACGCTCTTTTCTAGCAGACTTAGCTAAACCGGCCAGCCGTACCTGATCAATTTAACCTTACCCCTGATAGGCAACCAACATATGACCAAAGAAGTAGTTAGAAGCAAGCGCCTGCGCAAAAAATTATACCTGGGCGAATTCGCAATTAAAGGCTTTGATTTTACCTGCAAAATCGATATTACTGCAGAAGCCGAGTATGAAAAATTCATTAACGCTTTTGCCGATTTAGTAGATGCAAGAAACCTGTTCGTAAGCCTTGATAATGTGCAAGAAATGTTTGAAGGTTTTGTAACTTCAGGCGAGCGCTACGGCTCTGCAACTGAACAAGACCAAAAAGCCATTGAAGCAATCCTGACCGAGCACAGCATTATTTCTGACATATCTATCGGTAATTTGGTTGACGCTTTTTACGAGGTATAAGCAAAGCTTATACTATATGGACCCCCAATTAATAATGACAAATAATGGGGGTTCCGACACAGCCACCAAGGCACAAAATCATCATACGGTGATCGATAGCTCAACCAATAGAACAAACAATGCCCGTTAAAAAATACCTCGCACACTACTCACCCACCATTATCGACCAAGTTAATGTACTTATAAAAAATCAGCAGCTCGCTGCGTTTTTATTACAGCGTCACCCCAAGCAACATGATATAAACAACGACCGTTTTTTACTCGAGCACGTACTCGCGATAAAAAACAAATACATGAAAAAATCTCAACCGCTCAGCAAAATTATTTACGATGGAAAACTGCATGTATTGCACAACGCTTTAGGTTTGCATAGCTTTGTGTCGCGGGTACAGGGTGGAAAAATAAAAGCCAAAAATGAAATTCGTATTAGCTCGGTTTTTAAAAAAACCTCTATCGATATGCTTAATATGATCGCGGTACATGAGCTGGCGCACTTAAAAGAAAAAGATCATAACAAAGCGTTTTATCGTTTATGCATGCACATGCTACCTAACTATCATCAACTTGAGTTTGAAATGCGACTTTATTTAATCCAGCTAGAGCTTGATGGCTCACTTTACGACTAACCGCTTTATTACCATCAACAACAGCCAAAGGGTTCTGTTTATGTCGAATGCCGACAGCGTTATTATTCTCGATTTTGAAACTACCGGCTTGTCGCCGGATATGGGAGATCGTGCTATTGAAATCGGCGCGGTGCGCTTGCACAACGGACAGATAGTTGAAAGGTTTCAGGAGTTAATGAATCCTGGCCAACGCATTAGCAGCTTTATTGAAAACTATACCGGCATCACTAATGCCATGCTACAAAATGCCGCGCCCTGTACTGAGGTAATGCGACGCTTCTCTGACTTCATCGGCAATACCAACCTGGTCGCGCACAACGCATCCTTTGACAAACGCTTTTTGGATGCCGAGATGGCTAGAATACCCCACTACTACGGCGGACAATTTGGCTGCTCATTATTAGCCAGTCGCAGGATTTTTCAGCAAGCACCTAATCACCAGCTGGGTACTTTGGTCAAACATATTCGCGTTGATGCACAAGGAGAGTTTCACCGTGCATTATACGATGCAGAAATGACATCAAAAGTATGGATGGCTATGCTGACCGCCATGACTGAGCAATACAGCTTAACCGAAATCCCTTTTTCTCTGATACAAAAACTGAATAAAACCCCGAAAAAAACCGTTTCAAAATTTTTAGCAGGAATCAGTACGCAAGGATAACCACGCTGGAAACCTTGTTACTGGGCTTGGGTTTGACGCCGTTCAGAGTTTACCTCCAAGGGTATAGATTCAACGCGCGAAACGTCTACCGAAACACTCAACAATGGCTTGGCACCACCACCAAAAATAACTCCGCGCAACGGGGTCACATCAAAATAATCACGACCCCAAGCGGTAATAATATGCTGCTCTGAAACCAAACAATTATTGGTGGGATCAAACTCAAACCAACCCTCAGTAGGAGAAAACACCGATAGCCAAGCATGGCTGGCATCAGACCCAACCAATTTCACCTTACCTGGCAGCGGTAATGTTTCGATATAGCCCGATACATATTTGGCAGGAAAGCCCAAGGCACGTAAGCAACCAATTTGCAAATGCGCAAAATCCTGACAGACGCCACGCTTAGTCAGTAACACTTCATCTAAAGGAGTAGCCACCGTGGTCGACTCGGGACAATAAGTAAAATCTTTGTAGATATGTTGCGTAAGATCCATTACCGCCGATAACAACGGCCGATCCGCATTAAAAAATGGCAACGCATAATCACGCAATGCTTTACTTGCTTTGATCATCGCCGAATCGAGTATAAATTCGCGAGCTAATAAAATATCCGCATGATTAGAATTAGCCAAATGCCGCAATGCATCACCGCAGGTAATGCCAAAATCTAATTGTAAGTTGGTATGCTGCGGGCCGCTTTCAACATCACTGACAGCGGTGATAGTTAATTTTTTATGTGGCCGTTGAATTTCAAAATGAAAAGCCGTATTACCAAAATAATCTTCACGTTTAGCCGAGTAAGCAACAGCTGGCTCTACCGTCACATTGGACAGCAGGCAACGCTGGCGCAAGGTGTTACGTGGAATTAAATGGGCCAAATTATAACAATGCGAAACGCGATTGCTATAAAGGTATTCAGTGATATGCTTAACTCGGTAGAACATTAGCTGTTATCCCAATTAGTACGCACCAACTGCTGTGAACTTTCTCGATGATCAAAATATTTATCACTAATAAAATTATTAATTGAACCAAACAGAGAGATTATTCGCTCTAAATTACTCGCCAATAGTTTGCGCTGCCCGTCTTCCCGAGCACTCATTTCGGTCAACCGAGACAGCTTAATAATGGTTTCGCCCTCAAGCGCCGCACGCTCCTCCGGCGGCAACTCATGACGATTATCCTGTGTGCTCGGCAGGTTACGAATATGCTTACTCAGCTGCGCTAATTGATACAATAACGAACGCGGGTTTGAGGTATCCATCATCACCAGATCAAGACTAGACTGCACGCCCATACGAGCACGATAACGACGACGATAGCTGATCAATGCTTCTAACGAAGTTAGCAACGAGTCGATCAATACATTTTGATCCGCCTCAAGCACCTCTGGAACCAGTAGATTTTTAATCGTTTTAGCTGTTTGTACGCCCCGCTCTAATCTGCGGCCAATATCCATAAAGCGCCAGCCAAAATCCCTAACCATACTTTCTCTGGCCAAGCCAGATAAAGCCATTAAAGCAGTTACCAATGGATTCAATGCTTCCTCTGGTGCAGAGGCCAAGCCGCCGGATAACTCCCCATCAAGATCAGTTAAAGCATCGCGAATATCATTGATAACCCGCAGCGTATCGGAAGACAGTAGCTCCTTAGATTTATCCGCGCACTTGAGCATAGCGTTAAGAGTGGACTTAACACTGCCTACTCTGCTGCCATCCGTTATCACTAGTAACAACTCTTTTTCAGGCGCAGCAATTAACGTATCGCTGCAACCAATAAAACCCGGCTGAGTCGATGTGATGTCAGTCACCGCTTGCAACATAATACGACGACAAACATCCGATACAGGCTCTTCACCGTTGAGTAACATAAACACTGTACGCAATATGCGTAGCGAAGCCTCTGCCCTCTCAGCATAACGCCCCATCCAAAATAGGTTCTCAACCACGCGGCTGGGCAGGCTGATTAAATCAGCCTCTTTGAACGGCGCTTTATCCGCATCGTCTTCACTGATGCTATTACGCTCTGGCTCGGAGGCGATCACCCACGTATCTTTACTCTGCGAGCCTACTAGACTGGAAATAATAAAGGAGGATTGCTCCACCCCCACCCGAGTCAGCCCACCGGGCATAACCGTATACGAGTTATGGCCCGCCACAGTAAAACTACGCAATAAAGACGGCCTGGACTCCAACCGGTTTTCGATAAAAGTCGGTAACTGCCCCGCCGCCATTATCGGCTGGGCAACAAAATTTAAGGGATTTTGATGTAGTTTTGCAATAAGGGTTTGCTGTTGTTCATGACTTAAACTTGCCGCCACTACACTGTGCTCATTGCCGCTACGAAATGCCGGCTTAATCACCAACGAAGCTAAATTAGCCTGGATAAACGCCATATCCTTGGCATCACCACACCAATAGGTGGGTACTGATTTAAGTCGTAACTCTCGCCCTAACAACGCCTTGGCAATCTCGGGTAAGTATTTGATAAAAACCGGCGACTCCAACACTCCAGAGCCCAATGGATTGGCGATAACCACGCGCCCAGCCCGGACCACTTCTAATAGGTTAGCAACGCCGAGCTGAGAATCGCTACGCAACTCTACCGGGTCGCAAAAACTATCATCGACGCGGCGCAAAATAACATCAACCCGACTCAATCCGTCAAGTGACTTCATCCATACATGGCCATTACGCACCACCAAATCGCCACTTTGCACCAAGTAAAAACCTAGATAATTAGCAAAATAAGCGTGTTCAAAGTAGCTTTCATTGTCGGCACCGGGGCTCAATACCACCACCTGTGGCTGGTCTTGGTTGGGCGATAAAGAAGTTAGCTTATTGCGTAAGCCCTGGAAAAATCCCGACAAGCGATGCACATGGCTATCGCGAAATAAACTGGGTAATACCCGCGACATAACCGTACGGTTTTCTAGCGCGTAACCGGCACCATTGGGCGATTGAGTGCGGTCGGTCAACACCCACATATCACCATCGCTACCGCGCATCAGGTCAGCAGCATGCAATATCAGCTGGTGGTCGCCAGGGACATAAGTGCCCTGACAAGCCCGCAAAAAACCTTTATGACTAAACAAAGCCTCTGGGGGAATAACCCCCTGGCGAATTAAATGACGCGGCCCATAAATATCCTTAAGCAGCAGGTTGAATAACTCTGCTCGCTCCAATAACCCGGCCTCGATAACCGCCCAATCTTCACTGCTAATCAGCGAGGGCACCAAATCCAGCCCCCAGGTACGAGGGGCACTCTGACTACTATAGTCACTATTGATATTATAGCTGGCACCATCGTCACGCAGAATTCGCTGGGCTTTGGCTTGACGTCCCGCTACAGCTTCTGGCCCTAAACCTTTGAAGCCATCGAGTACATATTTCCAATGCTGTTTTATATTCCCTTCTGCGTCGACAACCTCATCCAACACCCCCGGTTGAGGACTATAGGACAAGTCCTCAGCAAGCTCGAGATTCACGCGATTAATAGTTTGGGTCACTAAAACACCTTGCTTGCAGTTCTGCAGCGGGACAGCCGAATGGATAGGCCAAGGAGCTGACAGCAATAGCCATCAACTCAAAAATGTTGCGTATTATGTCATGTTATTAAAACCGTTCAAAACGCCCAATTTGGCGCTCGACGCAAATCGAGGGTATGCGGGTACTCTCCGGGGCTCTCTTCTGCGGGCGGAGCCATCGGGCGCGGCGGAAATTCCCTGGGGAAGAACTCGCGCAGCACATCGACACCTGGGCGTGGTTTAAACGGCCCTGCAGTATGGCTCAGCGTATCAAACCGGTTAACTCTACGCGACTCAGCCTCGTAGGCATTGATCGCAAAGCGCTCATAACTCAAACCACCGGGATGAGATACATGGTAGCTACAACCACCGATAGAACGGCCATTCCAAGTATCAATTAAATCAAAGGTCAGTGGTGCATGCACACCAATAGTAGGATGCAAAGCCGAGGGCGGTGCCCAGGCACGATAACGCACTCCCGCCACATACTCCCCCTGCCGACCAGTATTAACCAACGGAACTCGACGACCGTTACAGGCCACCACATAACGCCCATCGGTCATGCCAGATACTTTTATTTGCAAGCGCTCCACCGAGGAATCGACATAACGCGCCGTACCAAAACTACCGACTTCTTCGCCCAGTACATGCCAGGGCTCTATCGCCCAACGCAACTCCAGTTCAATACCGCCAAGATCGATACGGCCATAATGCGGAAAGCGAAACTCTTCAAAGGGCAACAACCAATCAACATCAAATTCGTAACCGTGGCTTCGAATATCATTGACCACTTCTTTCATATCTTCCCACAAATAATGCGGCAGCATATGCTTGTCGTGTAATGACGTGCCCCAGCGCACCAACGGTTTTTTATAAGGCTGCTTCCAAAAGCGCATCAACAGCGTGCGGATCAACAGCGCCTGCACCAATGCCATGCGGCTATGGGGCGGCATTTCAAAACCGCGAAATTCCAAAATCCCCAAACGGCCCGTTGAACTGCCTGGCGCATATAATTTATCGATGCAAAACTCAGCGCGATGAGTATTACCGGTAATATCTATCAGCAAGTTGCGCATTAAACGATCGACCAACCAAGGCTGCTCAGCCAAGCCCTCGGGCATTTGCTGAAAGGCAATCTCCATTTCGTAAAGCATCTCATCACGCCCTTCATCAACACGAGGTGCCTGACTGGTCGGGCCGACAAAAGCCCCCGAGAAAATATACGACAAACTAGGGTGATGCTGCCAATAGGTGACCAAGCTGCGCAGCAAATCAGGCCGACGCAATAGTGGACTATCCACGGGCGAGCGAGCCCCTAGGGTAATATGATTGCCGCCACCGGTACCCGTATGACGCCCATCAAGCATAAACTTTTCAGTACCCAGTCGCGATTCACGAGCAACTTTATACAACTCGGTCATATTCGACACCAGTTCACGCCAGTTATCCGTGGGGTGAATGTTGACCTCGATAACGCCAGGGTCTGGCGTCACCAGCAGCTTATCCAAGCGTGGATCTTTTGGCGGTTCGTAACCTTCTATAATGATCGGCGTGTCCAGTGCTGCGGCGCTCTGCTCTAAGGCAGCAATTAATTCGACATAATTATCAACGCTGTGCACCGGCGGCATAAAGATATGAACTTTTCCCTCACGCGCTTCGATACAAATAGCAGTACGCACCAGGTCACCCTGTTTCTCGGCCTGTATCGCATCGGTTATTTCTGGGGCCTCAGTGGTTTTAGCTGCCCTATCGACCATCGGTGACACCCGTGTCACTGGCGATGCCGGAAAGTGAATTTGCTCGCGCTGCTGTAGCGGCTCATACGAGTCAAAGGGATCTCGATCGGTAATAATAGCTGGCTCGGCATCATAGTGCAGCTGCTCCAAAGGCAAACGCAACCCCATCGGCGAATCACCCGGCGTTAAAATCAGTCGCTCACGTTTAAATTCCCAGCGACTGGTTTGCCATGTCTTACCCACATCATCCCACTCCAACGGCAATACAAAACCCACTGGATGCTCCATGCCTTTTTCTAATAATCGCGCCAGACGCCGACGGCCTAAATCATCATTGAGTTTTGATGCCAGCAAATCGATGTTTTTTGGCAGTTTTTGATCCTGCAACAAATAATACAAAGCATCTTCATAGGCGGGCTGCAAATAAGTTTTTGGAATACCTAAAAGGTCGATAAATTTATTGGCAAAGCGGCATGCGGTTTTAATATCGTGGCCATAATCTTTATCAACCCGCGCCAACAATGCCGGGTTTGTCCACAACGGCCCACCATCTTTTCGCCAAAAAACACCCAGCGCCCAGCGCGGTAACTCTTCACCGGGATACCATTTACCCTGCCCATAATGCAACAAACCCTGCGGCGCAAAATGATCGCGCAACTTCAACAATAAAGTTTTTGCCAGTCGTAATTTATCCGCCCCCAGCGCCGCCGTATTCCACTGATCCGACTCCATGTCATCTATCGACACAAACGTCGGCTCCCCACCCATGGTTAGGCGTACATCGTTATTTAACAGATCAACATCAACCTTATCACCCAGTGCCAGTACATTAGCCCACTGATCATCGGTATAAGGTTTAGTCACCCGAGGATCTTCATGAATACGGGTGACAACATTACTGTAGTCAAAATCCACCTCGCACTTTTCCATTCCCCCTTCAATCGGCGCTGCGGATACTGGATCTGGCGTACAAGCCAACGGAATATGTCCCTCACCGGCAAACAAGCCGGAGGTTGGATCAAGCCCTACCCAGCCAGCACCGGGTAAAAACACTTCACACCACGCGTGCAGATCAGTGAAATCATGCTCTGGACCAGAAGGTCCATCTAATGATTTTTCATCCGAAGTCAGCTGCACCAAATAGCCTGAGGCGAAACGTGCCGCCAAACCCAAATGCCTTAACACCTGCACCATTAGCCAGCCGGTATCGCGACAAGAACCTTTAGCCAATTTTAATGTTTCTTCGGGGCGCTGTACCCCCGGCTCCAGACGAATACCGTATTCAATTTTATTCGACAACAGTTGATTTACTTCGACCAGAAAATCGATAGTACGGCGCCTTTCCATCGATATTGAGTTCACCAAGCGCTTAAACTTTTTCCCTTCGACATGGGCTTCAAGATAAGGAGCAAGATCCTTTTTTAATTGTGGTGTATATTTAAAAGGAAACTTTTCTGCATATTCTTCCAAGAAAAAATCAAAAGGGTTGATCACCTTCATGTCGGCAATCACTTCAACTTCTACTGACAATTTATCCGCTTTTTCAGGGAAAACAATACTCGCCAAAAAATTACCAAATGCATCTTGCTGCCAATTGATAAAGTGGCTGCTGGGCTCAATCTTCAGACTATAGCTATGAATTGCATTACGACAATGCGGCGCCGGACGCAGCCGAATAACATGCGGGGATAATTTTATCGGGCGATCGAATTTATAATACGTGTTGTGATTGATGGCGACGCGAATTGTCATGGTGGCTCCATATACATACTAATATGACTAAAAACGATCTAACTAAACCGCGTCAAACAACCGCGGGGAACCAGGTATTACTAATTAACTGCGCAATGTTGCTTAGATGAATTTGTAAGCGATTGAGATATTCTCTAAATGGAATACCCAAATGATCATAATTGATCTCGACTAAAATTTCTTTACGGATTGCATGCAACTCTGCCACTATCAATTTAGACCGTGGCAACTTGGCACAGGAGTCAATCAATGCATTTAAGCAATGGGCAATAGAACGAGGAAACTCTTCGTTTTCCAATAAAAACTCTATTACCGCCTCACTTTGTACGGCGCACCGCATAGTCCGTCGATACGCCTGATCTGCATTCAGCGCACGCAATACATTACCCCAAATAATCTGCCGAATATTGACAATACTTTCGTCCTCTTCGCGTTCGATAATCGCCGCCATTCCAGCATCTAGATTACGCGTAGTCATATCAGCACGCTCAAGGTTGCGCCCCAAGCGTAAAAATATCCACGCCGCATCATGGGGCATGCTGCCATATAATAAGCCAAGAATCTGCTGACAACCTTTGATAATCTCTTCTAAAAATTCATGGCGTTTACTTCGATTAATCCCCAGCTGTAAATTAGCCTGGATGTACATATTCAATTCATTGATCCATTCCCAAGTCTCTTCGGGCACGACATCACGGGTTGTTCTTACATTTTCTCGAAGGGCTTTTAAAGACGATATGACAGAGGATGGATTAGTTTCATCGCCGAGCAGGAACTTGACAACATTACGCTCATCGCGAACAGAATAACGGTCATTAAAATCGTCCTCAAGGCTATTGATGACAATCAAATTATACCAGCCTAAAGTAAAACCACGCGGCGTATCAAATAACAACTTGTCATAGATACTCACCATACGCGCGGTACTTTCGATACGTTCCAGATAACGCGCAGTCCAAAAAACTCTCTCAGCTACTTTTGACAGCATTACTTCACCCTCGACTCAGTATCAACAACCCAAGTATCCTTGCTGCCACCCCCTTGCGAGGAGTTGACCACCAATGATCCTTTTTTTAATGCTACGCGGGTCAAACCACCGGTGGTGACGTAGCTGTCTTTAGCCTGTAGCACAAAGGGACGTAAATCTAAATGTCTTGGCTCCGGCTTGTTGTTGCCCACATAAGTGGGCGCTGTCGATAAATCCAAAGTAGGCTGGGCAATATAATTGCGCGGATTAGCCTTGATTAACCCAGCAAATGTTTCGCGCTCTTTTTTAGTGGAGTGCGGCCCCACCAACATGCCATAGCCGCCAGACTCGTTGGCTGGTTTAACCACTAGTTTATCCAGGTTATCTAATACATATTTACGCTGAATGTCGTCATAGCATAAAAATGTTTCGACATTGGGGATTAACGGATCTTGATCCAGGTAATATTTAATCATCGCCGGTACAAAAGCGTACACCACCTTGTCATCGGCAACACCCGCACCCGGTGCATTCGCCAGCGCCACATTACCGCTACGCCAAGCTCGCATTAAACCTTTTACGCCCAATACGGAATGTTTATTAAAAACCTCAGGGTCGAGAAACTGGTCATCGATACGGCGGTAAATGACATCTACCCGCTCCAAACCACTAATAGTCTTCATATAGACGCAGTCGTCGGACTGCACCACTAAATCGCTTCCTTCCACCAACTCCGCCCCCATTTGCCGGGCAAGGAAGGCATGCTCAAAATAGGCAGAGTTAAATATGCCTGGCGTCAGCACCACAATAACCGGATTTTTGACTCGGCGCGGCGATAGCGAGCTTAAAGTGTCGAACAAACGATCAGGATAATCATCAACCGGAGCAATATTTACCTCCTCAAATACCTCTGGTAAAACCCGCTTCATAATCGAGCGGTTTTCCAACATATAAGAGACACCAGAAGGAACCCTCAGATTATCCTCCAACACATAGAACTCGCCATCACCAGCTCGCACCAAATCAGTGCCGCAGACATGCGCCCACGCACCATAAGCGGGCGAAAAACCCTCGCACTCCTTCCTATAATTAGCAGACTGCATCAGAATAAACTCAGGAACGATGCCATCTTTAATTATTTTTTTACCATTATAGAGATCATCAATAAACATATTGAGCGCCTGCAAGCGCTGACTCAGACCTGCGGCTGCTTTATCCCACTGCTTTTTGGTAATCACTCTCGGAATAATATCAAAGGGCCAGGCTCGATCGATATTACCCTCTTCGGTATAAACGGTGAAGGTGACACCCAACTCCTTAATAGTCGATTCTGCCGCCATTCTACGTGCAGAAATATCCTCTTCACTTAACGACTTAAGATAAGCAACAAGCTTTTGTGCTGGCTTGCGAGCACGACCAGGACTACTCATTAACTCATCGTAAAACTTGCCAGAAGAGTACTCTTTCCACGCTGTAGTCATGTTTATACCTTATTTTATAGGCTTAATACTGATTATCTCTTTATTTATAGCAACAGCAAAACTGTGCTTGATCACAATATCCAGCGGCCATTCTGCGGTAAAAACAAATACATGCCGCTACACTTCTTATTACTGAACTAACAAAAACCTATCAACTCAGGCCCTTTGTTTTCAATCATATCCGCCACTAAAACTGCACCCCGTAACCTGTAGCAGACTCAATTTCTCACCTCGCTTAATCTCAATAAGCGTCATGACCATCCGGTACAGCAAGCTGCGTATTATCCCATTCACGCATAAAACCCATAAATTTAATAGCGTTATTTATAAAAAATTTTAACCTCGGCTTTATTCCGATAACGTTATTTTTTAGCCTCACCTACCAAGTTTTTAACCACTAATATGTAAGCAGCCAACAAAGATGGAGTGCTTTTTGCTTAGTAACTACCAGCAGTACCACTGATGTAAAAAGACTGGATTTTATGCTCGGTTATTGGTGCCCCTAAACAGCACCAAGATCCCACACCAAAACCAGCTCACATCGTTGACAGAAACAAGTAAAGGGATACTCTGTATCCATCTACTGCCATACAGCCCAAACCCGAGGAAATAAATATGAGCGGCAATGACTCCCGCCTCCAAGCAATTTATCAAATCACCAACCGCGAGCCCACTGCGGTTGAACAACCTAAGTCCTTGAGAGAGATTTGGGGCTGCGATGTCTTTAACTTTGCCGCGATGGAGGAGCGTCTTTCCAAAAATGCTTTTAAAGCATTTAAGAAGACCGCCCAAACAGGCACTCCACTAGATCCAGCAACTGCCGATATCGTTGCCGCCGCGATGAAAGAATGGGCCATGTCAAAAGGCGTTAAGTTTTTCTCGCATATCTTTTACCCAATGACTAATGCTACTGCCGAAAAGCATGATGGCTTCATTATCACTAATGCAGAAGGCGCAGTTATTACTGAATTTACTGGCAGCCTACTCATTAAAGGTGAGCCAGACGGATCATCGTTCCCTAACGGCAGCCTGCGTATGACTAACGCAGCCCGCGGTTACACCGCCTGGGACCCAAGCAGCCCAGCCTATATCATGCAAACTGATAACGGCGCCACCTTGATGATCCCCAGCGTCTTTATGTCCTGGACTGGTGAGGCCCTTGATAAAAAAATCCCTCTGCTACGCTCTAACGCCGCACTAAACACCGCCGGTCAAAAAGTATTATCCCTGATGGGTGAAGGTGAAATTGCCCCGCTCAACGCCAGCTGTGGTGCCGAGCAGGAATATTTCCTGATAGACGCCAATTTTGCCAACAGCCGCCCTGACTTATTATTAACCGGTAGAACCTTATTCGGTGCAGCGCCAGCCAAAGGCCAGCAGTTTGACGACCACTACTTCGGTGCTATCCCTGCACGCGTGCAGCTGTATATGCAGGACTTAGAAAATCAATTATACAAACTGGGTATCCCCGCTAAAACCCACCATAATGAAGTAGCTCCTGGGCAGTTTGAAATTGCCCCTTATTACGAATCATCCAATATTGCTGCCGACCATCAACAACTATTGATGACCGTTATGAAGCTGACTGCAAAAAGACATGGCTTTGTGTGTCTGCTGCACGAAAAACCTTTTGCGGGTGTTAACGGCTCAGGCAAACACGTCAACTGGTCTGTAGGTAACTCTACTCAAGGTAATTTGCTGGACCCTGGCAACACACCACACGAAAATTTAAACTTCTTGCTGTTCTGTGGCGCGGTAATCCGCGGTGTACACAAGTACGGCCCACTACTGCGTGCAGTTATTGCCTCAGCCTCTAATGATCACCGCCTG
Organism: Spongiibacteraceae bacterium; assembly: GCA_041677245.1. Classification (GTDB taxonomy): domain Bacteria; phylum Pseudomonadota; class Gammaproteobacteria; order Pseudomonadales; family Dasaniaceae; genus Oceanicoccus. Next base: position 24,565 of record JBAYQJ010000043.1, read on the forward strand.
GGTGCAAACGAGGCACCTCCGGCAATCCTTTCTGTTTACTTGGGTGATCAGCTGGAAAAGGTATTTCAAGATATTAAAGATGGCAAACTCAACGCAGCCACAACGGGCGGTTTGATGGATTCAGGCTTATCTCAAATCTTAAAATTTGAGCGCGACCCCGGCGACCGCAACCGTACTTCACCCTTTGCATTCACTGGTAACCGTTTTGAATTTCGCGCGGTAGGCTCTTCACAATCAGTATCGGGTCCTTTAGTCGCCATGAACACCATGTTGGCCGACTCCCTAGGCTGGGTTGCCGAAAAACTGGAATCAGAACTAGGTAAAGGCACGGACAAAACCGCTGCAGTTATTAACGTGCTGCAAGAGCTAATGAAAAATCACGGCGACGTTATCTTCGGCGGCGATGGCTATTCTAGCGAATGGCATAAAGCAGCCGTAGAACAACGCGGCCTGAAAAACCTGCCCACATGCGCTGAAGCCTTACCTACCTACCGCGAAGCTTCAGTTATCGAACTGTTCAAAAACACGGGGGTATTATCACCGGTTGAACTTGAGAGTCGCTTTGAAGTCTATGCCGAGCAATATATTCTCTCAATTGAAGTAGAGGCAAAAACAGTAATCGATATGGTTAAAACCATAATCTATCCTGCTGCCATTGCCTACCTTACCGAGCTATCAGCAGCCAGTTTAGGCGTGAGCGACTTTGGCGTAGAGCTAGATAACTCAACCATTAAAACCATTGCCGATGAAACCAATGCGATGATGGTGGCCACTACCAATCTTAGCCATGCACTAGAAGTTCATGACTTTGCCCTTGAGGAAGAGCATATGAGCTACTGCGCCCATAAACTACGTCCGCTGATGGACAAAGTTCGCGTTCATGCCGACATGCTAGAAACTGAGATTGCCGACGAGCTATGGCCTCTGGCTAAGTACCGAGAAATGCTGTTTATTAGATAATAACGCTTGGGTCTGCTGCCTGGCATTAGACCCGAGTAGTGTTTTCTTAAGGCCATAGTACCAACCGTAGGGTGGAACAAGTTTCACCCTACGGTTTTTTTAGCCTAAATAAGTGCTATTCGTGTCAGGCCCAAATTTATCAATTGTTTTTCCTCTTGCATCACCACCCGCTACATTCTACGATATAACCCTGTCTCCGCAGCCGAGACTGCGCTACAGTAATAACCACCCCCATCTTTCAGCTGCACACAGGCAAATACTCACTGCTTACCGTCCCTCTCTAGACCGCAGCCCTTAAAGCTGGAGCTCCCATGCAGCGCTATAAAATTATTCACCGCACTTTTTACAACTTTACTGACATGGTAGAGCTTGGACCGCACTTTTTACGCTTGCGCCCCAAAGAAGATCACGAACTACGGATTGAATCCTTCAGCCTCAACATCAGCCCAACGGCAACGCTGTTATGGCACCGCGATGTTGAAGGCAACTCTGTAGCCACCGCGAACTTCACTACGCCAACTCAGCAACTCAGCTTCGAAAGCGAAGTGGTTATTCAACAGTACAATGAAGCGCCACTGAACTTTATGGTAGCCAATTATGCAATCAACTACCCCTTCAACTATTTACCTAACGAACAGATTTTATTAGCTCCTTATTCCCAAGTACCTGATCCAGAAACAATAAAAACTTTACAGCGCTGGATCAGTAATTTTTGGCAGAGCCACGAAAAAATTCAGACCTATACCTTGCTGCAACGTATCGCTGACTATATTTTTAAAAACTTACAATATCGCGTACGAGAAGAGCCCGGCGTGCAAACCTCACAGCAAACACTGAGCTGCGGCACCGGCTCTTGCCGCGACTTCGCCCAACTCTATATGGATACAGCAAAATCACTAGGATTGGCAGCAAGGTTCGTCAGCGGATATTTACATGCACCGCAAGCCGGCGGCTTAGCCGGAGCTACCCACGCCTGGGCAGAAGTTTATTTACCCGGCGCCGGATGGAAAGGCTTTGACCCAACCATTGGCGATATGGCGGGCACCGACCATATCGCCGTTGCTGTTTCACGACTAGCCGAATCCGTACCTCCCATCGAAGGGTCGTTTATCGGCACACCAGAGTCGACTTTAGCAGTTGGAGTTTGGGTAAATAAAATAACTTGAAAATATTGCGACTCAGACCTACAAACAATATGAGACAACATAAAAATACTGTTTTTATTCCAACCGCTGATCTGTGAGAATACCCCCGCTAAGCGCTTTTCCAAATCGCTTAAAGGAAGCTGTTTACAGTAAACTCTTGGCAGATACGTATCATTTTTACAAGCCACAGCACATTACCTTAATATTGATATAGCTACTATGAATTGACCCGTAACAACCTCCGACGTAAAACAAGGAGAAGTATATGATCGACGTTCAATTATATCGCTACAACCCCGAGCACGACGCAGAACCTTATCTACAACACCTCTCTATTCCAGATGATTTTCGCAACCGCATGGTGCTGGATGTCTTGGAGTATTTACACGAAAAAGACCCCACTCTGGCATACCGCCGCTCCTGCCGGGAAGGTGTTTGCGGCTCTGATGGCATGAATATTAATGGCAAAAACTGGCTGGCCTGTATCAAACCTGTTGCCGAAGCAATGGCTAGTTCCAATCAATTAATCATCAGACCCCTGCCTGGAATGCCGGTGATTCGCGACCTAGTAGTAGACCAAAGTCTTTTCTTCGAACAATATAAGCGTGTCACACCCTGGCTTATCAATCACGGCCCAACGCCTACTATTGAGCGCCTGCAAACCCCCATCGAACGCGCCAAACTCGATGGGCTATATGAATGCATACTCTGCGGTTGCTGCACCTCACAGTGCCCATCCTCCTGGTGGAACCCAGAAAAATATCTAGGCCCAGCCGCACTGTTGCAGTCCTTACGATTCCTTCTCGATAGTCGCGATCAAGCTCGTATCGAACGATTGGGCAACCTTCAAGATCCATTCAGCTTATTTCGTTGTCGAAGCATTGGTAATTGTTCCTGGGTGTGCCCTAAAGGACTTAATCCCATGGGAGCTATCGGCACGATAAGGCTTGAACTGCTACGTGAAGCGACTTAAGGCCTACAGATTAAGGTTATGCAGCCCACTTTAGTTCAAACGGGTTACATAACCTTGAGATAAAAATCACCTTAAGCTTGCCGAGTATTGTTTACACTCAAAACCTTAAACTTCATTGCCTGCCCTAACACCTCAACATTGATGTATTGATCGGTTACAGCGCCCAAAAGTTTCGAGCCCAATAGCGACAAACAAGAAACATTTCCAGACTCATAATCGCTATCATAAGGCTCCGACAAAGTAATCAGTGAGGCTGTTAAGGTTTGCTTGTTTAACAATTCCACCTGGCTTCCTATTCGAGCTCGGTGAACATCACTTGAATCATTAGCTTTATACTTCTCTACCTGCTCAAAAATTTGAGCCAAAGAAAGATGATTCAACATCATCCACCAAGGACTGGTTAACATATATTGCTGCGCACAGCGTCGTATCGCTATCAAAAACGATAAATCTAAAATTTCCATGAGGAAAACCTCAACATTAGTTTTTTAAAATGGGAAGTACAAAAACGAAGACCTGCTGCTAGCAGGGAAAGATAGGAGGTGTACTCCAGCTAAAGTGTTGATAGAATTTTTTCATTGTTAGACC
>JBAYQJ010000044.1:0-26233 GCA_041677245.1 Spongiibacteraceae bacterium
AGACTCGTTGGCAACTGCTAAACAGGCGAGTTTTGATAATTAGTGATATTTAGTGTGCATAAGCTTAGTTGTCTGTCGGTAAGCGTTTATTCTGCAATGTCTCGCTTAAATAAGCATGTGGATATGACCGAGGAGTTGCCATCGAGTTTTCAGGCAGCCTTCGGCGAAACCGTTACTCCTTGGGGGGGCGCCGATTCAGGTGAGTTAGGGTCAGCTGCTACAAGCACAAAAAATTGCTGAGAGAAATATATGTGCCCTTACTTTTCTTCCGGCTTTCATTAAATCAAAAGGCCCAATTCAACGCATAAGAATTGAGCCTTTTTAGACTAGTCCATGTCCTGGTTTGTTCTTTTATTGTGATTTCTTCCAAGGATGATTGTCTGTGTATTAGCCTGTTTTTGGCTTCGGTCGGTAGGCGATATTACATCATGTATTCTGCATTTTTAGCCAATAGTTGGTGGTAGATATAATTTAATAATGAAGTAAATATATACAGTTCGAGCGCGTAGTTGCTAACTCTTCAGTAGTGAATAAAATGAATTTAATTTAAAAAATTTATTGGGTGGTGAGTCATTCTTTGCCCGCTTGATGAGTGGTTGCCATTTCCTGCACCAAAAAATCGAGTAGAGTGCGAGCCCGAAATGACATATTGCGATTAGGATAAACCGCCCATATTCCTTCCTGCGCTGGTTGTAATTTCTCTAACAGTGTTACTAGTTTTCCTTCCTTGATGGCATCGACCAGATAATAATCGGGCAGCTGTACTAAGCCAATACCCTTTAGTGCTGCATCCAAAAGCGCGGGGCCGCTGTTACAGCGTAAATTTCCCTGTACTCGAACATTGCGCTCAATACCCTTTTCTTCAAATCGCCAATATTCTAGTGTGCCGAGGATGCAGTTATGGTGCTTGAGTTCCGATAATGAATGGGGGTGGTTGTGTGCAACCAGATATTCTGGTGAAGCGCAGACAAACAGGCGGCGTGAGCCAAGCTGCTTGGCAATAAAACTGCTGTTTTCCAAATGCCCAACACGAATAGCCAAATCGTAACCACCTTCAATCAGATCGAGTCGTTTATTGGTCAGCTCGTATTCCAGTTCAATGTCGGGGTATCGCGTGACAAAATCATTGAGTAGAGGAGCTACTTGTAGCTCGCCATAAGTGTGAGGTGCAGTAATTTTTAATTTACCTCTAGGGACGAGATTGCGTTGTCCTAGTGCTTGCTCGGCCTGCTCCAGTCCTTCCAAGGCTTGTTTGCTGTGGTGGTAATAGGTTTTTCCTTCATCGGTCAGTGATACGCGGCGGGTGGTTCGATATAACAAGATTGATGAAAGACGTTTCTCCAAGGCTGACACCATTCGACTTACCTGGGCTGTTGAAATTTGCAGCCGTTGGGCGGCAGCGGTGAAGCTTCCTGTTTCGACAACAGCGATAAATTCATTGATACCATCAAGTTTAGCCATAATGTTCAGTCACTTTGAAAGGCAGGGGTATTATTACTGTATGGTAATAGTTATTTGCAAGTTTAGTCATTATAAGTGGACAAGAAACAATTAGAATAGCGCAGTAGGTAATTTATCCATCCATGCGAGGCAAAAGTATGCAAGACAATATTATTAAGTGCCGGGCCGCAGTGGCCTGGAGGGCAGGCGAGCCATTATCCATTGAGGAGGTGGAGGTTCATCCACCTAAAGCTGGTGAGGTGCGTGTACGGATTGTTGCAACCGGTGTTTGTCATACTGACGCTTTCACGTTGTCTGGAGATGACCCTGAAGGCGTGTTCCCTGCTATTTTGGGGCATGAGGGGGGCGGTATCGTAGAGTCGGTTGGTGAGGGGGTAACATCTCTAGTCGTGGGGGATCATGTTATTCCGCTTTACACTGCTGAGTGCGGTGAGTGTAAATTCTGCAAATCAGGTAAAACCAATCTGTGCTCTAAAGTACGCGAAACACAGGGCAAAGGTTTAATGCCCGATGGCACTACTCGTTTTTATAAAAATGGTCAGCCGATATTTCACTATATGGGTTGCTCTACGTTTTCTGAGTATACGGTGTTGCCCGAGATCTCGCTGGCGAAGGTCAATAAATCTGCTCCGTTAGAAGAGGTGTGTTTGTTAGGTTGTGGTGTGACTACCGGTATGGGTGCTGTTTTGAATACTGCCAAGGTAGAAGAAGGCGCAACGGTTGCTATCTTTGGTCTGGGGGGGATTGGTCTTTCGGCGGTTATTGGCGCAACCATGGCCAAAGCCAGCCGGATTATTGTCATTGATCTGAATGAGAGTAAATTTGAGTTAGCTACAAAGTTAGGAGCGACGGACTGCATTAATCCTAACGATTACGATAAGCCGATTCAGGAGGTGATTGTTGAGCTGACCGATGGTGGTGTTGATTATTCCTTTGAATGTATAGGTAACGTCAATGTTATGCGCTCTGCGCTGGAATGTTGCCATAAAGGTTGGGGGGAGTCGGTGATTATCGGTGTTGCTGGTGCCGGTCAGGAAATTTCAACCCGTCCGTTTCAACTAGTGACCGGTCGTGTATGGCGTGGCACCGCTTTTGGTGGTGTTAAAGGTCGTTCAGAGTTACCCGGTATTGTCGAAGATTATCTGGCTGGCAAGTTCGCCTTGAGTGATTTCATTACCCATACAATGCCGTTGGACCAAATTAACGAAGCCTTTGATCTGATGCATGAGGGCAAGAGTATTCGCTCGGTTATTCATTACTAGTTTGTGTAGGAGGTTCCATGACAGTTGAAATCGTGAGTCAGGCAAAGACCTTTGGCGGTTGGCACAAACAATATACCCATGTGTCATCCTCTACTCATTGCACCATGCGTTTTGCGGTGTATTTGCCGCCACAGGCAACACCTGAGCATAAAGTGCCGGTGATTTACTGGTTATCGGGCTTAACCTGTACCGATGAAAACTTTATGCAAAAAGCGGGCGCTCATCGTATTGCGGCGGAGTTGGGGGTCGCTATTGTTGCTCCCGATACCAGCCCGCGGGGCGAGGGCGTGCCTGACGATGCAGACGCGGCTTATGATGTTGGTTTGGGTGCTGGTTTTTATGTGAATGCAACGCAGGAGCCTTGGCGTAAGCATTATCAGATGTATGACTACATTGTTAATGAATTGCCCACGCTGGTCGAAGATGTATTTCCTGTGACACAGCAGCGGGCAATTTCCGGGCATTCAATGGGGGGGCATGGTGCGTTGACTATTGCTATGAGAAATCCAGATCGTTATGTAGCTATGAGTGCTTTCAGCCCAATAAGCAATCCGATCAATTGTCCTTGGGGACAAAAAGCGCTGGGTCAGTATTTGGGGCCGGATCGTAGCACTTGGCAGCAGTATGATGCGAGTGTGTTAATGCGTGAAGCGCAGCAAAAGGTACCTGCCCTTGTTGATCAGGGCGAGGCAGATAGTTTTTTGACCGAGCAGTTAATGCCGGAGGCACTGGAGGCGGCTTCTAAAGTGGCCAATTACCCTCTGCAATTACGTCGCCATGCCGGTTATGATCATAGCTACTATTTTATTGCTACTTTCATTGAAGATCATTTGAGATTCCTTGCTAAGCATTTCTAGGTATATGTAAGTCTTCGTCCTCGACCCATTCCGCAAGGTCTGGGTCTTTTAAAACCCTATGCTTAACAATCTCTGCCCTGCATTTACCCAAAGTCGCTAATGCTCTTGCCTCTTAGCGGATGAATAATATGATCTTGACCATTAATTTTTATCTCTAGCGTCAATTGCATTAGCATGCCCAGCTTGCTTTCGGGAAAGCCTTTTTTGGCAAACCAGAGCAGGTAATCTTCCGGCAAATCAATCAGTGGCCGGCCTTGGTATTTACCAAAGGGCATGGTCATATTGGCGACACTGAGTAAATCAGTTTTATCGAACATGGGTGCTTATCTAGTGGGTTGTATTTTAATCAATATGTATGATTGAGAGGAGCCTATTCTTCAGTAGTCGGTGTACCTGGCTTTTTTAATTGCTGCTGTAATGATTTGGGCAGTTGTTTGATGGTTAAAGTGCCAGCAGCCTCATCGTAAATAATATCCTGGCCAAACATATCAGCAGAGAAGCTGATGCTCATATTTTTATCACGGCCAAAATAGCGTACATAGCGTTTCAGGCTGCTTCTGTCGGTGTAAATCTCAGCCTTTGGGCTCTGCTGTTTGGTCGTAACAAAGCTGGCAAATTGTTCGGGCTCTTTTTCGTTGAGCTGGCTGGAAATGTCTTCAAACACCACCGGAACCCCTTGTTTGTCTTGCTCGATACAGTAATCTAATATCTTGCCTTTGTACTCGCTACTTTGTTCTACGGGCAGGTTTTCAGTGAACTGGTCAACAATATTTAGAAACTCGTGGGTTTCTTCCTTGATATCTATACCGGTAGAAAATCCGACAAAACCGCTGAAGGCATCGCTGAGATTTTTATTGCCACGGCTGGCGATGATTGATAAATATTTTTGTGAATCCTGTTCCAGCCATTCATCCAAATAAAGTCTGGCGGCGTAGGGAAGTTTATTGCCATCGATGTACTGTGTGGCGGACACTTCCAGATTATTGTCGATATGGGTGGCGTCAACGTGATTGACCCAAAATATAAACAATTGGTCCTGATCCATCACCGATTCCAGTGCAAACATGATATGTGCAGAAAAAGCCTCGTCGTTAGCCTCTAGCATTTGCTGTAGTTGTTCGAGCATACGCTGGCTGATACGGGAAAAAGACGACTTACCTTGCTGTTGCTCTTTGATCCAGCCGGGCATTGGGTTGTCGGAGCGGTCACGATCAAAATGGCCATATTGCTTTTGGCTGCTGCGCTGAAAACTTTGTTTCAGTTGCTCGAATAAGGAGTAGGCGGCACCGGCACTGTTATTGTCCTGCTCTCGCAGGCTGGTGATGACTTTTGCGCCGGGAGCGCTGCGTTCGATGTGATGAATGATGCAGTGTTTGAGAGCCATTGGTTACCGTTTGTTCAAATAAAGGGCTGGTGGGTGTCTATAAATAGCTGTTTATGTTGCCGGGTATTTAATGCGAGCTGAATATCTGGATAGAGTAGCCCGTTTCCAGTGCTTCTTTTAAAGCTGGATCGGCATCGATTAGTTTGGGGTCTTGCAGGAATTTTTCCCCAATCAACTTGCGTTTATCTACTTGAGGTTTTTCAAAGCCTTGTTGCAGCAAGTAGAGCCGGCACAGCTGTTCGGCGCCGTACAGGTCCTTAAAGTTGACATAGATAATAAAGGGTACATCGGCACCTTTAGCAAAGCCATCGATGGCCTTGGGGGTGCGGGCATTGACAGAGAAAACGTACATAGCAAGCTCTTATCGTGAGTAAAATGAGGTTGAAATAGCCTGCAAATACAGCGTTCAGGCGGCGTTATCATAGCATGGAATATAGCAAATTTACTGCCTTGGTGGAGAGGGGGAGCTGGGTTTTGTGTTTTGTTGGCTGACTATTTAAAGTCTACCGACCGAATAGTACTTGCTTGGGTCGCGTTAGCAGTCGTAGGGCAATGGAATTTGTTTCACCAGAGCTGCTCAGAACATGAGTATTTATTGGGTGGGCTACCAGTGATGCTGGTTCAAGGCCTACCCTGCCACAGTATTTTTAGCTTAACTGTGTGCCATTCCCGCTGACTCTTTAATTAGATGAAGAGTCAGCGGGTGGTTGTGTGGTAAGGAGGGATACAAATAAGGAGTTTGAATCGTTACTAATCTCAGGCTGCTTGGGCCCATGTCAGTGGCAGTGCCTTGGTACGGATGAAGTATTCGGCAGGGTAACAGCGGCCGGTATCGTCGATGGAGGCGGCGTGGACGATGGCTTGAATGTCACCTTTTTTATCGTAGATAGCGGTCTCATAGCCCTTGCCTTTTACGGTCTTGGTGGTGATAGCGGCCAGATGCTGGCGAAATCGGCGGTAATCGACTTGGGTGAATACGCGATTGCTGACGGTGGTGTTGTTCATAGCTCTGTCCTTTTATTAGTTGTCATTGATAAGGTCTGGTGTTGTATTTACTGTTCCAGTCACTGCTTGGGTGATAGTCAGAAAGGCTGTATTAATCACCATATCTGTATCCATAACCAGTACTGTATGCCTGTACAGTTTAGTCATGATTGAGAATCACGCAAGCCCAAAAATTAAAAAAGTTGAAATTTTTTAATAATTCATCCGCTGATGGGTCAAGAGGGGGGGTGGGCTAGTAAAGTGATATCACGGAGGTTAATTCTTATTAATGCCGCTATACAACTTCAATGTTTGCGTATAATGCGCGTTGTTAAAAATAACTATTTTATCGTCATGTAGAGGAATTCAGGATGGGTAATCCTTGGGTGAAGCGTTTATTACCCCTTGTTATAGTAATAGTAGCGGTATTGCTGGGCCGAAGTTTGATGATATTTAAGCCAAGCTTACCGCATAGAGATAAGGCTCAGGTCAGCACCTATGTGGATGTGCAAGTGGTACATCTCAGGTCACTACCAATGAGTGTTAATTCCCAAGGTACAGTAGCCGCTAAGCGCAACATTGAATGGGCAAGTAAAGTATCGGGTAGAGTTATTTGGGTTGCCCCAGAGTTTGCCGAAGGTGCTGCGGTAGCTGCTGGCACTACGCTGCTTAAGCTGGATGCGATTGATTATCGTGTAATGGTGGCGGAGGCTGAGGCGAGCTTAGCGGATGCTAACCTGGCATTAACTGAAGAGCGCAATGAGCTACGCCGAGGCAATAGCTATCGTGCAGATAATCAACAAGATGCCAAGGCGAATTTACGCCAACCAAAATTAGCGCAGGTTGAATCAAAGGTTAATGCAGCGAAGGAGCGATTGCTACAAGCCCAGGCCGACTTGGAGGCCACCGAGGTCAAAGCACCGTTTGCGGCAATTATTGATAATAAGCAGGTTGATCTTGGGCAGTATGTCAGTGCTGGCAGCCCTTTGTTTAGCCTGTTGAGTACGGATGTTGCTGAGGTGCGTTTACCTATTACATCTACGGATATTCAGTTTATTACCGCGGCTAAAAAACCGGATGGACAGTTACCGACGGTGATACTCAGCAGCAACTTCGGTCGCCATCAGCAGCAGTGGCACGGGCAGCTAGTGAGAATTGAGCGCCGAGTCGATGCGGACACGCGTACATTTTTCGCTGTGGCAGCTGTGGATCAACCTTATGCCGCCAGCCATGGTGTTGCGCTGTCGACTGGTTTGTTTGTCGATGCAGTTATTGACGGTATTACTATCGATAATGCTAGTCGTATTCCTCACTCAGCCCTACACGATGAAACCTATGTTTATCTGGTGATTGATGGCCAGCTAACGCGGCGTGCAGTAACGGTTCTGCGGCGTGAGCGAGAGAGCGTGGTGATCAGCTCAGGTTTGGACGATGGGGATAAGTTGGTATTGAATAAATTGGATTTAATGGTCGAAGGTATGAGTGTGATTGCTAATGTCAGCCCGTCGGCAAGTGCTATTCAATAAATACTTAAAGAACTCTAGTAATTAATCGTCGTGATTACTGTAAACCATCAATGGATAAAATTGTGAAGCAAGCTGTTAATAAAGAGACCGGTATTATTGCATGGATGGCCTACAACCCAGTGGCTGCCAATTTATTAATGCTGGTGATAATGGTTGCTGGCTTACAGAGTTTGTTTGTTCTTACCAAAGAGGTTTTTCCCTCATTTCCAACCCAAACCTTGACGATTACAGTGCCGTATCCGGGTAGCTCTCCTGAAGAAGTAGAGCAGGGAATTATAATAAAAATTGAAGAGGAAATTCAGGATATTGTCGGTATTAAAGAGATAACCTCCACCGCTTATGAAGGCAGCGGTGTGGTGAACGTAGAGTTTGATATCGGCACCGATATGTCAGATGTTTTGAATCAGGTGAAAATGCGAGTAGACGGCATTAGCTCTTTTCCTGGTAATGCTGAACCTGCGATTATTGAAGAGATTTTGATGCGCTCACGGGTGCTTAATCTGACATTTTTTGGTGATATTTCTGAGCGTCAATTAAAACAACTGGCTGATGAGAGTAAAGATGAGCTGTTAAGAATGCCGGGTATTACTCAGGTCGATGTGACCGGTAGTCGAGATTATGAAATCAGTCTCGAAGTGTCTAACCTGGCTTTGCGGCAGTACGGTTTGCAGTTTGATGATGTGGTGAATGCCGTACGCAACCAGTCACGAGATCTACCGGGGGGTAAATTGCGTACCGATTCCGGTTCTATTAGTTTGCGATCAATGGGGCAGGCTTATAGCGCCGCTGATTTCTCTGCATTAACAATTGTCGACAGGGGTGATGGCACACGTATTACTATAGGTGATGTGGCACAGGTGAAGGACGGCTTTGAAGATCAGCCCTATTTGAATCGACTTAACGGACGCTCCGGTATTACCTTAAAAGTTATGCGGGTAGGTCGCCAAAGCACTATTGCTACCAGTGAAATGGTCAAGCAATTTGCAGCAAAAAAACAGCTGAGTTTCCCGCAGGGGGTCGAAGTCAGTGTGTGGGCAGATAGCACTGAAATACTCAAAAGCCGGACGAACTTATTATTAAAAAGTGCGGCGCAGGGGGTGTTGTTGGTAGTGCTGACGTTGGCCCTGTTTTTACAGATCTCATTGGCGTTTTGGGTGGCGATAGGCTTGCCATTTTGTTTTTTGGGGGCCTTGATGGTGATGGGCTTTCCCGCTGTTGATATGTCGATCAATATTATTTCGTTGTTTGGCTTTATCCTGGTATTAGGGATATTGGTTGACGATGCCATCGTCACAGGGGAGAGTGCCTATGATCGATTAGAGCAAGAAAATGAAGGTGTCGAAAGCATCATCCGCGGTGTTAAAAGCGTCGCTATACCGACTATTTTTGGTGTGGTGACGACAGTTTTAGCGTTTATTCCGTTGATGTTAATGAAGGAGGGGATTGGCCACGTTTTTGGTTACGCTGCTCCAGTCATTATTTTTTGCCTGCTATTTTCCTTAGTTGAAACCAAACTGATTCTACCAGCGCATTTACGCCACTTAAAAATTGAAAGTAAAAATAACCGCAGTGGAGTTTGGGCCTCGCTATCACGTTTGCAAAGCCGGTTTGGAACTGGCTTAAAGCGATTTGCTGAGTATCGATATTTGCCTGTGCTTAAACACGCGGTGAAGCATCGTTACACGACGTTAGCTTTTTTTATTGCCATCTTTATTTTAGTTATATCTGTGGTGCAGGCGGGCATACTCAAAACCGTGTTTTTTCCTAGTGTGCCGTCAAGTACCATCAGGGTTAGCTTGGATATGCCACAGGGTGTGGCCTATCAAACAACTCATAACTATGCCTTGCATATCGAAAAGGCAGCGCTGGCTGTTAATGAGCGTTATCGCGAGCAATGGGGCGAGGATGTTATTAGTGCGCTAGAAGTGACTTCATCCAGTGATACTCAGGTTAATATTGCTGCTGAGTTAACACCGAGTAATGACCGGGTACTGACTTCAGTCGAGTTGGCAAACTGGTGGCGTCAGGAAGTGGGTGAGTTATCCGGTGTTAGAAGCTTATCTATCGATGCGAACGCCGGTTTTAGTGGTGTGCCGGTCAATATTGAATTGCAAGGTGATGATCTTAATCAGCTGCGTATGGCTGCCGATGAAGTAAAGCGGGCGCTGCTCAATTTTGACGGTGTATTCGATGTGCGCGATACCTTTGATGCCGGTGGTCCTGAGGTGGATATCCGTATTACCAAAGAGGGGCAGGCTTTGGGGCTAGGGCAGGCGGAGCTGGCTCGACAGGTAAGGCAGGCTTTTTTTGGTGCAGAGATTCAGCGGTTACAAAGAGGCCGGCATGAGGTGCGGATTTATGTGCGTTTTCCAGCGTCAGAGCGCCAGAGTCTGGAGACGCTACGTGCAATGTGGATTCAGGTGCCTGGAGGTAGTAATGGCGCGCCGACTACGGTGCCCTTTGATGTGGTGGGCGAAATTGTTGAAAGCACAGGGATTAGCTCTATCCAGCGGATTAACCGCCATCGGGTGGTGAATGTTCAGGCTGATGTCGATAAAACCCGAGTAAGTTCTGCGGAGGTTGTGCAAACGGTGGCGCGAGATCAGTTGCCGGATATTTTAAATCGTTATCCATCGGTTGATTACCGCTTGAGCGGTGAGGCCGAAGATCAGGAAGAAAACATCAATAGTCTGTTGTTGGGCTCATTGGTAATGTTAATACTGATTTATGCGGCCTTGGCGATACCACTAAAATCTTACGGTCAGCCGTTGCTTATTATGTCGGTGATCCCCTTTGGTTTGGTTGGTGCGCTATTGGGTCATCTTATTCTGGGTAAGCCACTCAGCGTTATGTCTGTTATTGGTATCGTCGCGTTGAGCGGGGTGGTTGTTAATGACAGCTTGGTGTTGATGGATTATATCAACCAGCAATTACGCGCAGGCATGAGTCGTGCGGAAGCTGTTATGACGGCGGGAGTACGACGGTTTCGGGCAGTTATACTTACATCGGTAACTACTTTTTCTGGCCTGTTGCCGATTCAGCTAGAAACTTCAATACAAGCGGAATTTTTAAAACCAATGGCAATTTCAATTGCCTTTGGGGTACTGTTTGCCACTTTGGTGACACTGCTGCTAGTACCGGTGCTATGTTTCATTACCGATGATATACGACGTTTATTCAGTACCGAAAAAACGCCGCAACCCCTAGGGGAAAATAATGCCAGGAGCAAATGATGGCGCTTAAAGCCACTATTTTTAAAGCGGCGATTCAGCTCGCCGATATGGATCGCAATATCTATCAAGATATTAATATTACTATTGCTCGCCACCCTTCAGAAACCGATGAGCGGATGATGGTAAGGGTATTGGCTTTTTGCTTGCAGTTAGATGAAGGCCTGGAGTTTACCAAAGGGCTGTCTAGCGATGATGAGCCTGACCTGTGGTTAAAGAATTTATCGGGCGAAACACAGTTATGGATAGATTTGGGTCAGCCTGATGAAAAACGTATTCGCAAAGCTTGTAACCGTGCACGACAGGTAGTGATTTATAGCTATGGTGGTAATGCGACTAAAACCTGGTGGCAACAAAATCAGGCCAAGCTTAGCCGTTATGACAACTTAACGGTCGTTAGCCTGGATAAAGAAGTTACCCAGTCTCTGGCGCAACTGGCGCAGCGTAATATGGTGCTGCAATGTACGGTACAAGATGGGCAGATTTGGTTGAGTAGTGTAGATGATGCGGTATTGCTTGAGCCGGAGTTTTTATTGGCGTCTTGAGTTGCTCGTTTTAAACCGAGGGCTTACTCTTCAACCCATTCCCAGCGCAGTGGTTCGCCAAAATCATCATAAATCATTTTCTTGCGGGTTCTGCGCGTTTTGGGTTGGGGCTTGATAGCTTTAGGGTTGCGCCTGGCGTCGAGGGCAGCAATGACTTCAGGTACATAAGTGCGGCCAACCTTGGGCTGCTGAAAACCACTGTTGTCAGGTTTAAGTGGGCCATTGGGGTTTTCGCGACCACTGATACCGCGTTCGACTTCCGCCACCTTACCGCCTTTGTTCAGGAAGTCAGCTATTTGTTTGTCCATATCACTGCGAATTTGAGCTTTAGTGATCAGTCGTTTCACGGTAGTAATAGAAAATCCACGTTAGAGATGACCGGTTATCATAGCAGACAATAGCGCTTTAGTGGGCGTCCATTCCCGCTTTGTCTACGCTTTAAGCAGGAGGGGTGGTAGTTGTACGTTGCTTTTGCTGAGTTTTCCATAAATCGGCGTAGCGGCCTTGCTGTGCAAGCAGCTGGTCGTGGTTGCCTTGCTCCACAATTTGGCCTTGGTCCAGCACTACAATATTATCGGCATCAACAATAGTTGATAGGCGGTGGGCGATCACCAAACTGGTGTGGTTTTGAGAGATTTCATTGATCGCGTTGAGGATAGCCTGCTCAGATTTACTGTCCAGTGAGGACGTTGCTTCATCAAACACTAAAATAGGTGGTCGTTTTAAAATAGTACGGGCAATTGCAACGCGTTGTTTTTCACCACCAGAAAGTTTTAAACCGCGTTCGCCCACTTTGGTATCGCGTCCTTCGGGTAATTGGCGAATAAAGTCATCCAGATGTGCCAATCGAATCGCGTCTTCAACGTCAGCATCGCTAGCTGTTGGCAAACCATAGCGCACATTCTCAAAAATGCTGTCGTTAAATAACACTGTGTCCTGTGGCACGATACCAATGGTTTTACGCAAAGATTGCTGGCTCACCTGGCTGATGTCCTGGTCGTCGATAAAAATCTGCCCTGCGCTGGTATCGTAAAAGCGAAATAGCAGTTTTACTAACGTCGATTTGCCAGCGCCGCTAGCGCCGACCACTGCCACTTTTTCCCCGGCGTTAATCTCAAAGCTCACATTTTTTAAAATGTCGCGATCACTGTGGTAGCTAAAATCAACGTGGCTGAAGCGAATATGCCCCTTGCGTAATTGCAGCGCTGGTGCGTTGTCAATATCGACGACTTTCGCTTTTACAGTTAATAGCTCAAAGAGTTTTTCAATATTAGCCATAGAGCCCTTGATTTCTCGATAAACAAAACCGAGGAAATTCAGTGGCATAAATAAAATCATCATATAAGCATTAACCGCAACAAAGTCGCCAATAGTCATAGCGCCGCTGCTGACATTGCTGGCGGCCAGCCAAACCATGGCGGTGGTTGCCAAGGCGATAATCAACGCCTGCCCGCCATTAAGGGTAAATAACGATAGGCGATTTTTACGTCGCGCGTACTCCCAACGCTCCAGTTCAACATCGTAACGATCAGCTTCAAAGGCTTCGTTGGTAAAGTATTTGACTGTTTCGTAGTTGAGCAGGCTGTCTATAGAGCGAGTATTGCTGGCTGAATCAGCCTGATTAGCCTCGCGAATATAGCGGGTGCGCCATTCGGTCGCGACTACCGAGAACCACACATAGCAGGCCACAGAAAAGATAATAATCAACGCAAACCCTGCACCATAATTGTAAAATAAGATGCCTGCAATCATGATAACTTCGAGCAGGGTTGGGAAAATATTAAACACAAAAAAGCGCATCAAAAAGCTAATGCCTGTGGTGCCTCTTTCAATATCGCGAGCCAGCCCGCCAGTGCGACGGTTGAGATGAAAGTCTAAATCCAGTGCGTGCATATGCTTGAACACTTGCAAGCCAATGCGGCGCATAGCGCGCTCGGTAACGCGACCAAAAACAGTGTCGCGAATCTCTCCCATTAACACATTACTAAAGCGCGCCAGACCGTAGACTAAAATGAGCGCAATCGGGACAATAATCAGTGCTGAGTTGTTGCTGGGGTTGTTGAGGGCATCGACTATATTTTTGAGTAAATACGGCCCCGCCACATTGGCGATTTTAGCCAGTACCATACACAACAGTGCAATGCCTATACGCAGCCGGTATTCGAGCAAGTAGGGCCAAATAACCTTGAATACATGCCAGTTCATGCCAGTGCTGGGTTGATCGTCAAAATTGCCATGGTGTTGCATAGGTATTCCTGTTGCTATTGGTTGCCCGGAGAGCTTGGTCAGCGTACAAAAGCCAATGATTATAAAGGAATCTGCGCTTTAAGTTACGTTGATTGTGGCGCGGGGATCAGATGAACCGGTGAGCTTAACGTCCCAGTCCGTAGTTTTAGTGCTGGGCGCTTATGCCAAGAGGCGTGTTTTTATGCTAAGCTGCGCGGCTTTTAAAATGAAGAAGTGAATATTATGTCTGAGAAATATACCACCATAGAGCAACGTGTTAGTTACGGTGTTGGTCGCCAAATGGGCGATCAGCTCGCCTCAAATCCCTTTGACGGTGTTGATGCCGAAGCGGTTGCACAGGGCTTGAAAGATACCCTTAGTGGCCAGCCCAGCGTTGTGGCTGAAGAGTTAATGCGTGAAGCCTTTGAAGTGGTTGGCAAGCGCATGCAAGCTAAAGAAGCTGAACAGGCCAAAGCACTGGCCGGTGAAGGTGAAGCCTTTTTAGCCGAAAATGCCAAACGCGAGGAAGTTACTGTTACTGCCTCAGGCCTGCAATACGAAATATTGACTGCTGGCGACGGCGAAAAGCCGGTGGCTGCGTCTACTGTTCGTACCCATTATCACGGTACATTAATTGATGGTACGGTATTTGATAGCTCTGTTGATCGTGGTGAGCCTGCTGAGTTCCCCGTTGGTGGCGTTATTGCGGGCTGGACAGAAGCGCTGCAATTGATGGGTACTGGTTCTAAATGGCGCTTATACGTGCCATACCAGCTGGCATACGGTGAGCGTGGTGCGGGTGGTGCAATTGGCCCTTACACTGCATTGATCTTTGATGTAGAACTGATAGCAATCGTTAGTTAATCTTTTAGTTTGAGCTGCGGATATTCTGAGTTGGTTTCAACTAAATATCCGCAGAACTCACGGAATGAGTGCGCTGTATTTCAGCTTGATAACAACATTAATGCTGTTGTTGAGCGTGTTATTGCGGTGAGTTAGCAAGGCGATATTTACCGTGTGCCTGCCAAGAAGGATGTTTATTTTTCTCTCTGTCTAACTCTCTGTGTATTTTTGTTCCCGCGTTGATTGTTCTTCAATCGATTTTAATAAGCACATCATAAACCGAACAGATAAGCCAACTAGCCCTGTATTTTCGCTTCGGCTTTGGTCATTATAGACGTCCTTTGAGGCGACCTGCCGGAAGATGTAAGAGGTAGTATTTGGATGTGGTTTAAAAATTTACTGGTTTACCGTTTTACCAAGCCCTTTGAGTTAAGCCCAGAACAATTGTCTGAGCATTTGTCACAGCTGCCGTTCGAGCCCTGCGGTAGTCAGGAGTTGTCACGCTTTGGCTGGGTGCCGCCCTTAGGTCACCACGGAACCGAGTTTGTACACGCCACCGGCGGTTATATGATGATCTGCGCCAAACGGCAGGAAAAAGTGCTACCTGCAGCGGTGATCAACGAAAAAGTGGCAGACAAAGCGTTAGAGATCCAAACCGCTGAGAGTCGTTCAGTGGGCCGTAAAGAACGCCAAAACATGAAAGAGGAGATAACCTTTGAGTTACTGCCTCGCGCCTTTACCCGCTCCAGCTTACAATTTGCTTATATATCCCCAGCAGAGGGTCTACTGGTAGTCAATGCGGCATCAGCCAAGCGCGCTGAGGATTTAATTACCCAGCTACGTGAAGCTATCGGCAGTGTGCCGGTGATTCCGTTAACCGCGAATAATATTCCTCAGCATGCCATGACCGAGTGGTTAAAAACCGGTCAGCCACCTAAGGGGTTTGAACTGGGCCATGAGTGTGAGCTGCGTGACCCTTCAGATGAAGGCGGTGTTATTCGCTGTAAACATCAGGATTTAAGCTCAGTAGAAATCAACAACCATCTTAAGGCGGGCATGTATGTTAGCAAATTAGGCCTGTGTTGGAGTGGTGGTATCGAGTTTATGGTTGATGATCAGTTAACGATCAAACGTTTGAGCTTTGATGACATCATTGAAGATAAAGCCAGACAGATCGATGCTCAGGATGCGGCGGAGCAATTTGATGTGGACTTTTCCATCATGACATTAGAATTATCAGCCTTGATTAAGGCGGTTACTGCAGCTTTCGGCGGTGAAAATACCGAAGCTTTAGCTGCAATTTAGCTTTAAAATATGCAGACTTTACAATAATGGGATTAGGGCAATGATCAGGCATATAGTGTTATTGAAGATTAAAGACGGTGTAGAAGGGCTCTCCAAAGCCGAGAGCATGGCCAAGGGTAAGGCCTTGGTCGAAGGTATGAATGGTAAAATCCCCGGCTTGATCAAGGCAGAGGCTGGTATCGACTTTCTTCGTAGCGATGCGTCGGCTGACATGGTGGTTTACGCCGAGCTAGAAAGCCGTGAAGCCTTGTCGGTATACGCTAACCATCCGGTACACCTTGAAGTGTTAGCCTATTTAAAAACTATAATCAGCGAACGACAAGTTGCTGATTATGAATGTTAATTATTAGCAATCGACAGTAACGCATTAAGAGCATAGCGCATGGCAACAATCGGTTTATTTAATCAGTTAAGCGTGGTTCGTAACAGTGAATTTGGCGTTTACCTCGACGGCGAGCAGCTGGGCGATATCCTGCTGCCCAATCGCTCTGTGCCTGAGGGTTGTAAAATAGGCGATGAGCTTAATGTATTTATCTATCTGGATTCAGAAGATCGCTTGGTGGCCACTTTAGATAAGCCGTTAGTGATGGTCGGTGAGTTTGCTTGGTTGACGGTCTTATCCGTGACTAATGTCGGGGCGTTTTTAGATTGGGGTTTACCCAAAGACCTGTTATTACCTTTCGCTGAGCAAAAATACCCACCAGAAGTTGGCCGCAGAGTAATGGTGCGGGTTTATTTGGATAATAGTAATCGTCTTGCAGCCTCTACTCGTATTGATGACTTTCTCGAAGAGGAGTCGGATGATTTTGTCGCTGGGCAGGAGGTGGATTTATTGATAACCGATAGCACCGATTTAGGCTACAAAGCGATTGTTGATAACAGTCACTGGGGTGTGCTCTACAGTAATGAATTGTTTCAGAATATAAGCAAAGGTCAGCGGATTCGTGGTTATATCAAACGCATCAGGGAAGATAGGAAAATTGATTTAACCCTCGATAAGCCTGGCTTTGAACGTATCCCCGGTGTCGCCGAACAAATATTAGCAACGTTAAAAGAGCATGATGGTTTTATGCTGCTCACCGATAAAAGTTCACCTGAAACTATTCGATCTTTATTCAAAGTCAGTAAAAAAGTGTATAAAAAAGCGATTGGGACTTTATATAAGCAGCGGTTGATTGATATTGAAGAGAAAGGTATCCGGCTAATAAAAAAATAGCTCTGTAACTTGTTCTGGCATTAGTTGTATTAAGAGCAGCAGGGTGGATCTTGATCGCACCCTGCGATTGGCTTTACTTACTCTGGTCATGCTACGAGCTGTAGGGTGAAAATTATACTGGGGCAGATTTTAGTTCAATAAGCAGTGGTCTTTTTAGGCGCTTTTATTGGATTAATTTTATATCAGAGCCGCATGAAGATGGCCTTATTAATCTGCTTTTTTATCTTTTCTGAGAGCATCATACTGGGTAGGGTCAACAAACATCAGTTTGATAGTGATCTCTTTCATATTACCAAGCTCTAAAACCAGTACCATCACGTTGAGCTGTTCTTTAATGGAGATTATGCCTGGCAGGTGAATCAGCACTGAGTTGTCTTTGCTGGTCATGAAGTTTAAGTCTGCCTTAGCACGAAATTTTTGGCTGATTTGAGTTAAAATTGATTTCAGTGCTATTTCAACTGCATCAAAGTTAAAACCGGGGCCACAGAACTCACTGTAGTCTAAGGCTAAGCTTAAAGCAGGCTTGATCCGTTGTTTGATTTCGATAGTGCCCAAGGCATGTTTCTTACCCTGTTTCAACTCTTTGAACAGAGGCTTTACTTTATCTTTAGGTGATTTGATAAAGATTTGGTCAAGGATCTTGGCGGCTATGTTGACCAGCTCAACCATATTGATTTCGATATTATTGTTATCAGACATTATTTATTTCCATGCTGTTTACGAAGTTTGTACTTAAAAAATTATATTTTCGATGCTATAGCTCGGCGCTGTGATAGACATTTTGAACATCATCAAGATCGTTTAGCATGGCGAGAAAAGTTTCAAACAGAGGCATGTCCTCAGCACTGATAGGTGCTGTGTTTTGTGGGATAAATTGAATTTCATCGACGTCAAATTCAAGCTGGCCCTGGTCATTACCCAGTGCTTCGGTCAAAGCTTGTTTGGCTTTGAAGTAATCGGTGTGTGGGGCGAAGACAGTGATCTTGCCATCATCGCATTCGATGTCGCTGACATCGACATCGGCCATCATTAGCGCCTCGAGAGCAGCTTCTTCATCATCGCCATTGAATACCAAAATGGCGCTGTGGTCGAACATATGACTAACGCTGCCTTGAGCGCCAATTTTACATTTGGTCTTGGTGAAGCACTGGCGTACATCACCGAAGGTGCGGTTGGGGTTGTCGGTTAGACAATCGACAATCACCAGGCAGTTGCCGGGACCAAAGCCTTCATAGCGTGCGGTGGAAAAATCTTCACCGCCGCCGCCTTTAGCTTTTTCGATCGCTTTTTCAATAACGTGGCTTGGAACCTGGTCTTTTTTAGCTCTCTCGATTAAACCACGCAGGGCAAGATTGCCGTCGGGCTCTACGCCGCCAGCTTTGGCGCATACATAAATTTCGCGGCCGTATTTACTGTATACCTTGGCTTTGGCATCAGAGGTTTTGGCCATAGAATCTTTGCGGTTTTGGTAGGCTCTGCCCATGTTGGTTTTCCAGTCTGTCGCTCGATAAGGCGAATGATTTTACAGCTTAGCACGGTCATAGGGAACACTTGGCCGCGAGATTCTGTCGTCGTCTAGCTGTTAGATGCTTAAACCAGCAATGAAAATTATTTAAACAGCTTCTCTGCCCAGACGGTTAGGCCGGCTGCGACACTGCCGAAGTGATCACCGTCGACGACCTCAATAGCGCCAAGATGTTGCTTAATAGCTTGGCGGATAACCGGAGATTTGGCCGAGCCGCCAGTGACGTAGATTAAATCGGGCTGACATCCAGCTTGATTTATTGCTTCCTCCATCAGCGCTACAATACGCAATAGGGGGCGTTCGATGGCGCGGGCAAACTGCTGTTGGTCAACATGGCACTCTAACCCATCTTCAATGTAATCAAGGTCTACTGGCGCAATATTTGTATCGGATAGAGCGATTTTGCATTGCTCGGCGCTGCGAACCAGTTGGTAGTTTTGTTTGTCTTCACGCAGGTTAATAAACCGTTTTAATAGCTGTGGCTCACGCGTGTCCAGCAGCAATTGCCGCAGGCTCTGTTCGGTGCGCAGGCTATTAAAGTTGGCCTGAGCGCCGACATCATTGGTGCTTACAGCGTCCCAGTAGGCTTGAGTAGGCATCGGCAGGCCGCTTTTTAGCTGTGATTGCATACCAAATAGCGGCATGAGTACTTTGCCAGCTAATTGGATATCAAGGTCGTTACCACCGATACGCTCGCCGCTATGGCCTAAAAAATCATCAGTGCGCTGTTGTTGATTGCGGTGGTCTGGGCCCATTCTAACCATGGCGCAATCGCTGGTGCCCCCGCCAACATCCACTACTAAAACGACTTTATTCTGTGACATGCGCGCTTCATAATCGAGTCCAGCAGCGAGAGGTTCATAGAGGAACTCGATCGATTTAAAGCCCGCACGCTTGGCGGAAATCGTCAAAATTTCGATGGCCTGGCGATTGCTGTCTTCGGTGTTAGTACCTTGAAAATTCACTGGTCTGCCAATGACAGTGTGATTAATGCTGGCTCCAAGTGCGGCTTCGGCTCTCTGTTTAATGGTTTGCATCATCGCAGTGACAATATCTTCAAAAAACTGCACGAATTCAGGGCGTAAACCACTGGCACCTAGAAAGGATTTGGGCGACTTTACAAAGTAACCGTCACTTGGCAGGGCCAGATATTGCTCAAAGGCTTGTTGACCTACGTACAGGCTTTGCTCTGTGGGGTTGATGTCGTACTCAAGCCGGACGCGCTGTGCCTGCGCGAGCTGATTTTTTCTCAAGGTAATATAATCTTTTTGCAGGGTTTGTTCGCTGATCTGCTTACCCACGGATTCGCAAATAAGCTCACGTTCCAGTGCATACAAGGCAGAGGGCATAAAACGCTGCCCTTGGTCTATTGGTAGCAGTTGCACCTCTTGGTGATGCGTGTCTTTAGCGGGGGAGTGTTTAACTATGCCTATGGCGCAGTTGGACGTGCCGTAATCAAAACCTGCAAACATGCGTTAACCTGAGTAAAGAATTGGTTTGGTGGATGGTAATAAAGCTAAGGCCATCCAAAAAAAGGCCGAGGAAAATAGCATATTGATCGGGGTATGGCTATTAATCAGTGGGTTTGCGTCGCATGGCTGTAGGTGTATATTGGGCAGCTATTTTTTTGTTGGGATTTTATGCACTCCAAACGCAGCAGGCTTGATCGGTTTATCAGCACTCGAATCGGCATTAATCGGCGCGATGTCAGGTTAATACTAGCGCAGGGGCGGTTACGGGTTAATGGGGTAGCTGCGGTGTCAATTAACCAGCCAATTGATCAATTTGATCAAGTCATTTTGGATGAGCAGGTGCTACAGGATCGGCAGCCGGTTTATTTAATGATGTATAAGCCAGTTGGGGTGGTCAGTGCTACTCGTGATCATAAGCACCCAACGGTGATTGATCTGTTAGATCATCCCTGTCGTGGTGATTTGCATATTGTCGGTCGGCTGGATTTCAATACATCGGGCTTATTGTTATTAAGCAATGATGGGCGTTGGTCTCGGCAATTAACATCGCCGGAACAAAAAGTCCCTAAATTGTATCGAGTGACCTTAGCCAAGCCGTTAAGCACTGAGTACATTACAGCTTTTGCTGAGGGTATGTATTTTCCATTTGAGGGTATAACCACTCGTCCCGCCAAGTTAACTATTATTAATGATTATGTGGCTGAGGTTACTTTGATCGAAGGCCGCTACCATCAAATCAAACGCATGTTTGGGCGCTTTCGCAATCCAGTCTTAAAGCTGCACAGGGTTTCTATTGGTAGTTTGTGTTTGGATGAGCAGATGTTACCGGGGCAGAGTCGAGAATTATCGATATCGGAGAGAGCTTGTAATTAGCAGTTGGCGAAGTGCCGTGCCGGCGGTGTTGTTTAGTGCAGGGCTGGGGTAAAATCCATGCATTGCTGGAGTTGTTCCCTCGTGATAGTCATCCCCCTAAAATAATCGGAGTGTTAACGTGTCAAAAATCATTGTTGCAATTATTGCTGTTGTTTTATTGTTTGTATTTTTTCAACGCTCTTCAGGTAATAAAGAAGCAGCACGAGTTAATAATCAAAAAGGAATCGATTTCCTTGCTGCCAATAAAGGTGAAGAGGGTGTTAAAACAACGGCTTCCGGTTTGCAATATAAGGTGCTGCAAGCAGGAGCAGGTGATCAACACCCCACAGCCAGTGATCGGGTAAAAGTGCACTATCATGGCACGCTGCTTGACGGGACGGTATTCGACAGCTCAGTTGATCGCGGCGAGCCGATTGAATTTGGTTTGAATCAGGTGATTAAAGGCTGGACCGAAGGTTTACAGCTCATGGTGGTTGGCGAGAAAACACGGTTGTTTATCCCCAGTGAGTTGGCCTACGGTAATCGAGCAGCTGGCAAAATCGCACCGGGCTCTACCTTGATATTCGATGTTGAGTTGTTGGGTATTAATGAGTAGTTTGAGTCTGATGGGGGTTGTTCTACCAAAATTGCCTAAAACACCGAGGCTCATAAACTGGTAGCCAGAAACGGTGGATCAAGATCCACCGTACCACGGTATTTTTAGCTTAAGTTAGTGCCATTGATGAATGGTCTAACTATTGGCTTAATCGTTGATTTCGTCATCGTCATCGTCGGCATCAGTGATGGTTTCTTCAGCTCGCTGCGGTTTTTGATTTGGATGAGCTTTTACCTTCTCCTTTTGTTTTTTCAATAAGCCGATGATTTTTGCGGTTACATCATTAATTGCCTGATAGAGGTCGTCGGCTTTAGCTTTGGCAGTGACGTCCTGACCTAGATAGTGGGTAATAACTTCCGCAATTTGTGAATGTTTCTCAAGAGTGAGGATAACCTGTAGGGAGCTTACATCAGGAAATTGCTGCTGTAATTTTTCTAGTTTACTGTGAACCGATGAGCGGATGCTATCGGTAATGTCTAAATGATGGCCAGTAATATTAATTTGCATAGATATCATTCCTCATTTGTTTGACGCCTTCTCAGTATAGCTGTTTGTAGGCGCAATGTTTTGATCTTTAGCAGTAATTATGACTATTTATTGATGTGTTAGCCTTGGCAATTATGCATAGTTGGCCTGATTTATGATTAAAGCTTGAAACTTGGCAATTAAATGATCAATTTTTGTGATAAAGCTATGGTGCTGAGTGTTATTTGTCCAGCGACGGCTTTGGTCGGTTGATTAAATAAGCTATTTTTAGCGGTGAGATCAATCTGCGTCCAATAGCATTTGCTGGTGTTTTTTAACATAGCATAATGCTTATTCAGATAAAACTTGTTATTAATATAGCACTAACACTGTGACTGAGCTTATAGCTAAGAGGATAAAGGCGAGACAAAGTTCCTGACTATTTTTGCTTGCTACAGATTGTGATAATTAAGGGCTTTTATTGGCTTTAAAGGATCTTTGTTGCGCTAATATATGGTAGTAAACTGTTGGATAAAGCGTCGTAGGTATACAGGAACCAACTTAATCATGGTTAGTCTGTATGTAAGTCGTAGTGAATTGATTTCTAGTAAAGATGTAGTAAAGCCGACGTTAAATTATAATTATATTGAAGTCATATTGATTGATTTATTGAGTAAATATTTTATGGGCATAGCGTTTTTATCTTTAGCTAAACAAGGCGGTTTAAAACTGTGGCTTGCTCTGTCGATTGTCGTGATGATTGGCTCTCCGCTGCAGGCGGCGGAAGTTGATGATAGTATCGCTACGACTTCCCGGCAGTTATCTACCCTGGAGTTGCATCCCTATGAATTACATTATGGTGCGAATTACAGCGGCCTCAGCCTTAATTTGGATAGCAGTCTTGAATTTAATAATGGCGGCTATGTCATCAAACAGATCAGTAAAACCTTCATGGCGGAAATTATTGAAACATCAAGGTTTAAGCTTGTTGAGGGTATTATTTATCCAGAGCAGTATAGCTATCGACGAAATATTTTTGGGATTAAAAAAGCTTATGGAACACGTTACGATTACGAGCGGGGTTTGGCCACTTATACTGAGGTGGGTGATAATAAGGTTCGACAGATAAAACTACCGGCAGTGGTGTTTGATTATATTAATTACCCGATACAGTTGCGTAGAGATTTGATTAAATATGGGAAAGATTATCCGCAAACGACTTATCAAATCGAGCGTAAAGGTAAATTGATTAATTATACCTTTCGTTTTGTGCGCGAGGAGATTGTCGATACCGATTTGGGAAAGCTTAAAACCATTGTGCTTGAAAAGATCGATGATGAAGACCATATTTTAATGTGGATGGCGACAGATTGGGAATATGTTATTACCAAGCTATCTTCGGAATTTGCGGGTGAAGAGATCAACCTGGAGCGTGGTAAGGTCAATGGTGTTGCGATTAATGGTTTGTAGCTAGTTAAAGACCTTTAGCTTGTCGAAATCGGTTTGATAAGGTTGATTAGTCTTTTGATGATGGTTTTTTTCCCAGGTTTCGAAATCGTTGCGCGATCAAAAAGAGCTGCGCAGTTATGGCGATAAAAAATCCACAGCCTGCAATTATCATTCCCAGTAACGTATGTACTTCTTGCTTTAAGGATGGCTCGATGAGTTTATCCGCTCCTTGAATAAAACCGACGCCAATAAAAAATAATAAAGCGCCTAGAGAAAAAAGTTTGAGAACTTTTCGCGGGTTGTCAATGAATGTCTTTAATGGCTCTAGCATAGCTTTCTATTTTGGATAGTGGGTGTGTCGCTGGGTACTTCCCCTATAGTTCAGACGTCTTGACTAACGAAGCCATGTAGCTGGATATCAATAGTCACTGTCAGTCGCTCAAGTGTATTTAACACTTTTTTTCGTTCCGGTGACACTCGCCAAAAATGTGGGGTCATCGACAACAAATCCTTGATGGTATTGGTGTCGGGTAATTGAATAGTTTGCTGAACAGTTTGTTGGCTGAGCTGGCTAAAATTTTCACCCAGTGCTTTACCAGGATCAAAGGTTTTATAGTTGATGTCATCGTACAGGTGCTTGCGTAGCTCGATCAAATGATGCTCGCCGGTACTGGCAGTTAAGACCAGTGCGCCGGGTTTCAGGCAGCGGAAAAACTCATTGTTGGTAATCGGTGCAAACAAACTGAGTAAGACATCAGCGCACTGGTCGGCAACGGGAATGCTGGCGCTATTAGCTACAAACCAGCGAATTGATTTGTCTCGCTTGGCAGAGGCAGCGACAGCAAATTTTGAAATATCGATACCGATAACATCACGGCCAATACTGTTCTCATCAAGTGCTTGAGCCAGGCGGCTGGTGTAGTAGCCCTCGCCACAACCGGCGTCGATAATGCTGGCGTGGTCATTGGCGCGCTGTTGTAGATGATCGACGATGGTCTTGTTGATCGCATCAGAAACTGCCTGATAATAACCGGCGTTTAAAAACCGTGTGCGCGCGGTGACCATGTCGACGCCATCGCCAGGAGCTAAGGATTTTTTATTCTGAACGGGTAGTAGATTGGTGTAGCCCTGCTTGGCGGTGTCAAAACAATGATTATTTTCACAGCGCCAGAGTTTATCGGCTTGCAATAAAACATTTTGGCAGAGTGGACAGATTACATCCATAAGACCGTCATCGTTGATATGGGTTTGAGTGTTCATCAAGTGAGCAGCTTGCTTAGAATGCCCTGGTAAATAGTTGAAAGCGTATCTATATCAGCAGCACAGACCTGCTCATCAACCTTGTGGATGGTAGCGTTGACTGGTCCCAGCTCTACTAATTGACTACCCGTGGGGGCGATAAAACGGCCATCTGAAGTACCGCCAGCGGTTGATAGCTCAGTGGTCAGGCCAGTTGCTTCCTGAATGGCAGCGACGGTTGCATCGATTAGCGGGCCTTCTGAGGTCAAAAATGGCTGGCCACTTAAATTCCATTGCAGTGAATAATCCAGACCGTGCTTATCGAGAATCGCGGTAGTGCGCTGGCGTAAATCCTGTTCGGTTAACTCGGTGGAAAAACGAAAATTAAAAACAACTTTCAGTTCCCCGGGGATGACATTAGTAGCGCCGGTACCACCATTGATATTTGAAATCTGAAAAGAGGTTGCAGGGAAAAAATCATTACCTTCATCCCATTGTTCGGCGGTTAATTCTGCCAATGCCGGAGCTGCTGAGTGGATAGGGTTAGAGGCCAGATGGGGGTAGGCGACGTGGCCCTGAATACCTTTTACCGTAAGTACGCATCCGAGTGAGCCGCGGCGGCCATTTTTGATGACATCACCGACTTTGTTGGTTGATGATGGTTCGCCCACTACGCACCAGCTAATTTTTTCGTTTTGTTGCTCCAGCCATTCCATTACTTTGACGGTGCCATTGATCGCCACGCCTTCTTCATCGCTGGTGATGAGATAGGCGATGCGGCCGCTGTGATTGGGGTGTTCGGCAACAAAGCGTTCGCAGGCGGTGACCATTGCGGCAAGACTACCTT
Organism: Spongiibacteraceae bacterium; assembly: GCA_041677245.1. GTDB lineage: Bacteria > Pseudomonadota > Gammaproteobacteria > Pseudomonadales > Dasaniaceae > Oceanicoccus. The sequence goes on from JBAYQJ010000044.1 coordinate 25,305, forward strand.
TCATATCGGCTGCGCCTCGGCCATGCAGGATGCCATCAATGATCTCGGGCTTAAATGGGTGGTGTTGCCATTGCTCGACAGGCCCTGCCGGGACTACATCAGTATGCCCGGCAAAACACAGTATGGGGCCTGCGCTGCCGTGAACCGCCCAAAAATTATCCACATCACCAAAGCGCAATCGTTGTATTTCAAAGCCAATAGCTTGTAGGCGGTCGATCATTAGCTCTTGGCAAGCAGCATCTTCAGGGGTGACAGATTGGCGTGACATTAGCTCGAGGGCGAGTTCCAGGGTAGGGGAGTGCTTGGGCATTGGTACAAATCTCTGGTAAATAAAGCACGCATTCTAGCATGGCGGGCTGGTTTATCCACGGCGGATGGTATTGTGAGGCTAGGATGGCGGCTGTTGCTGTCATAAAAATCTCATGTGGGTGACATATATTGTTCATCGAGTGTTGCTAATGTGGGTTTTGTCTCAACAGCAACCCGATGGGGATCATTATGAAAAATAAACTGGCAGCAGAATTACGCGTACGTGAGCAGCATCGCCGGGAGATTGAAGCTCAGGTAGAGCAGTTTTTAAAAACAGGCGGCAGCATTAATCGCGTGCCGCAATATCAGCAAAACGCGTATATGGCGAAAACCTGGAAGCCAGCTCTTGCGGGCAGCTTCGAAAATTATTGATAGTTTGTTGGTTAAAGAAATTTCTGTACTTCGCTGATGTGCTTATTTAACGTAAGAAATCGTGGGGGCTTGCCCCCGATAAGCCCATGTGCTTAAAAATTACGGTTGAGCCCTAAAAGTCCTAATGCACTCTAAAATTGACATGCCAACAACCTAACTATACGATCCCTACACATTTTCGTAAAAGGAATTACGATGACCTTACCTAGGCGATCACTGATCTGTGTCGACGACACGCCCTTCTATCA
>JBAYQJ010000045.1:0-25795 GCA_041677245.1 Spongiibacteraceae bacterium
AAAAAATGGACTATGCCGATTAGAAACTGGAAGCCCGCGCTCAATCGATTTATGATTGAATTTGAAGAGCGTTTAGCGGATTATATTTAAACTTGGCAGTTACACAGAATTATTTACAGGCTCGTCGAAAGGATTTAACAGCTTTTAACCTAATCAAAATACTCGGTATCGTCATACTGATCGATATAACCCTCAACCTCTGGGGTTTCGTGGTATATATCTTCTTCCGTAGCTAAGCTCTCTTCTTCAAATAAGCTGTCTTCATCGGTTACGGCTGCATCCGGAGAGTGTTGTTTATCATCTGCATTAGCTGTTTCATCGTTGAAATAGTGATCAATAGTAAATTCACACTCTATATCGCGTGCACCCTGCACGGCATAATACGCATAGTTAACCACTGCTTCGGGGTATTCCCACACATCCAGCTTAATAAGCACGGCATTACCGCAGAAAACACAAGGAGCATCAACTTTTGAGGTATAGCGTACATAGTTATCCTCTGCGGCTTCTGGGCTGGTGTCTTCTTCATAAGTAAGCAGCTTACCATCGACGGTATATGCTTTTTTACAGTTGCTGCAGATATAGCTGACATATCCATCAATGGTGATATTCATATATTAATTCCGTCATCTGTGGTCACCGCTTAGTGTATCTGATTAAACTGTTGCTGCATGATTAATTGAAGTATTACTTATGCTAATCGAAAATTCAGGGGCAGGCACGCGAAAAGCTCTTTGAAAATCCATGCTTACACGGGCAATATAGATGATTTTGTAGGCCTTAAGTACCTGAGTCGGTATTGGCGTGGATATCGTATTTATATCAATGCTTGGTTGGATGCGGCTTGCTTGGCTGACAATTTAATCCAGCCAAAGATAATACAAGCCAAGTAAAGAGGAAAAGAAAATAATGAACCCTGCCAAATATTCTGCCATGGGCGGGTATTTGGGGTTATGACTACGAGGGCTGGATTTTAAAATGCCGACGAATAAAAATATCAGCAACAGGATCGTGGCGATCACTTTGGCAGTGGTGATGATAAAAGACATGCTATTCCGAAGTTTGGTGCTGCGTTTGTATTGATATTGACGGCTAAAGTTTTTTCAATGCGTTACTGGCATCTTTGCTAGCTTTATCTCTTGTGCGAAATAAAACCTGAGGGATTAGTTGCCTGCCCAGCGACAAATTGTGGAAGCTTTAGAAATTCCAGGTCTAACTGTTATTTCTATCGATGCTAGATCACAAATTAATTTTTTAATGGGGCCGTTGGTTTCGGTAAAAAGATCTGGTTCAAATTTAGTGCCATATCAGAGGTCATTATTATCATTCCATCTGAGCAGTCTGGTAATTGTAGTGTTTGCTAGCGGCTGACCATCCTGCATCAGTATACCTTCCATGGGCGAGCTAATTACATAAGTTTGTTTTTCTCGTTTTGTAAGCATGTTGGCTTCCTTTTCTGTCTTTTTATCGGCCGACGAGTCGGTGCTGCATCCGGCAATAAGAGTACAGCATAAGAGGAGTACGAGTGGTTTCATTTTATTGTCAAATTGAAGTTGTTGCTAGGGTGAGCGATTGATGGATTGTAAACAATATTAGGTGGGGAATAATAGTGTTTTAAAGGTCGTGGATGTTAACTGGCTGGCATAAATTAGGTGAAGTTTACTATTAAAAATAGTGCCAAAGTCGCATGGTTTTTTGGGGGTGAATGAGTTTACTGGAGAGGGGTGTTGAGAAAAAGCCAGTAATATTTAAATGTTTTTATGACTGGCTTGTTAAGAATTGGGTTGAGTTCTATTAAATTGTTTCTCGGGCGCGCTCTGCCATTTTATTTAGATCTAGAGTCTCTGAGGCCACTCTCAAAACCTGTTCGCAGCCTTGGGGTGGTTTCAGATTTTTGGGGTTGTACCAGGGGCTGAAGGCGCGTAGTAGTCTTGGTGTAATAAAAAAGAACATGCCTGAATAGGATTTGAATTTTCGGACAAAGCCCTTGAGCCCCCCGTCTATTCGGCCCGCTTTGATGTCTTCTTTTAGCATGTATTCGCTGAGCGGAATACCAAAGCTTAGCAGGTGGGCGGTGGCCTTGATAATGCCGCCGAGTCGACCCCAGTAGGTGCCGTATAGTGCTTCAACGACATTAAAAGCGCAACTGCGGTGTTCAAATTCTTCGGATAAATGCCAGCGCCATAGTGATAATGTTACTAGGTCGACATCCTTTTCTTGTAGCCGTTTATTGGCTTGCACTAGAAAGTAGGCGGCGAATACTGGACCTGCGGTCTCGAAGCCTTCGGAGTAAAGCATGCCGTGCCGCAGGCCCTTTTTATTAAATTGTACATAGTCATCTCTGAGTTTGTCGACATACTCATCCAGTTTCGGGTAGTGGCCAGTGGCGCGGACCATGTCGTTGAATTTCATGTGTGTTTTAGAATGGTTCGATTCCTGCTGGCAAAATAATTGACAATCAGCTATCAGGTCGTGGCGGTCAGCTGGCAAATCTTTTTGGGCAACTTTTAGTGATCTGATTAAGTAGCCTTCAAGAAGGGGGAGGCCGATGCTGATGGCGTTCCAGAATTGCGCTAGTTCGGGGTCGCTGGGGAGCCAGTCTATTCTGGCTCCGGAGAAATCGACCTCAATTTTTCGGGCTTCAGGTTTGATGTTCATACTAGACTCCGGAAAGGCTGTAGTCATTGCTGGTTGCTTTTTTGCTGCCTACCGTTGGGGCTAATGTAATGACGGTATAGGTGATGACACTGGCAAATAAAATGCTGGTTAATGTGCCTATATAACTGAGTAGTGGCGATGCTATTGGTGGGTCCAGATGCAAGGCAATAATCAGTGGTGAGCCAGCGCCAAAATTTACCAGATAAAACGTACAGGGGAATAATATGAAGAGGCCAAACAGCGGTTTGATTCCTTGGGTGTGGGTTCGCAATAGGTGAGCAGCTACGCTGTAGCAAAGAACTTGGGTGGCCTCAAGAATACCGATGGCAATCGGGTAATCGAATATTCGCAGTACATGCGCCCCCCAATAGGTGTACGCGCCGCCATTGATGCCGATAGTTTCAAAGGCCATCGACATTGCTAGTGCGATGCCGCCCCAGCCCAGTAATTGCTGCGGTGAAATGCCCTTACGTAAGGACTCACAAATATACATAGCGGTGCCGGAGTAAAGCACGGTGTAACCGCTAAACGTCCAGTTGGGTTGCGGGATTTGATAGGCCGAAAATACCGTCCATTGCCCTGGTGCATAAAACCATAGGGTGAAGCCAACATCATATAGAGGTTCGGCAAAGGCTGCGACCAAGCCAGCAAGTACCAGTAGGCTATAAAAGGGGCGATGTTGTTGCTGATCTTTGCGGATGGCGATGATTAATATCGCGGCTGTCAGTGACCAGCTGCCGTAGCTGAGGATGGCCTGGGTGAGTAGATTAACCGGTTGGTCGATGGGCGCAGTTAACATGATATTTCTCGCTGTTGCTAGGTGGGTTTATTTATTTAGCCAGAATTTATTGGGTTCAGGAAATGTGCCCATTTGTATGGCTACGTCGCGAAAGTTCCAGTGGGTGAATTCGCGGACAATTTTTCGATCGCGATACATGTGGAAGGTAATGCCGCGGGTATAGGTGGTTTTTCCTTTGCAACCTTTTATACCCAAAAAGTCATCGGCATTGTGCTTGGCGCGCCATACCCAGTTCATCACACACCACTCGTCATAATCATGATTAATACCAGTAAGGGCATCGCTACTCCACATTTTCCACTCTTCATCGGAGTAGCCTTCTGGGGTTTTATCGCGTGCAATATTCTTGCGGTCACCGGCAAGGCCGCCGTCGTAGCGGATAATGTCGAATTGGTGTACGCCGCCTGGTGCGTCGGGGCCGAAATCACCGAAGGGTAAGAAGGCGCGGTAGAGGTCTTCTTTGTTGTTGATAGTTTGAAACAAGGTGATGTCTTCAAAAACAAACTCATCGGCATAGTAGTTGATAATTTTGTCGGCTCCGCCGTTGAAAAAGGTATCGATCCAATCTTCGCCGCTGCTCATACCCATGCGGCCCTCGCCTTTAAAGCCGCTGCTCGACGCCTTGCTACTGAATGCCATGCTAGGTGATACACCAGCGATTAATAGTGAAGCGCCCAGGGTTTTTAAGGCGCTGCGTCTTGAAAGGATGTCGGTTTTTTTTATTTGATCTAGATAGGCTAGGTTCATTATCTATGCTCCATTTTTCAAGGTTTTTATATTTTATTAAGTTTTACTCAATAAAATATAAGTGCTTTTTTATGCCAAATCAACTGTTAGTTATTAATATATATTTTATTTATTGAATATTACTCAACAGTACGGTCAATGTTATTGACAATATGTTCAATATTAATATACTCCTCGTTATTGAAGATTATGTCAATATTGAGATTGGGGTGTTGTCGATTCTTCATGATCTGTTGATTTACGCCTGTTTAAGGAGTTTTTATGTCTCGTTCTGTTGTTTCTTCACGTAAGGCATCGGCCTTTCGTTATATCAAGCCCGCAAAGCGTCGTGCCTCGCAGTATGAAGAGATAACGCTGCATACGCAGTGGGATCCTAAAAACTTTGCCTCCCAGGGCTGGTTTAATGTCGATAAGCATGGGCGGCCGTTATGGAGTGATGATTCAACCTTGTTGAAATCTACTGATTGGTGGGCTTATCGAGATCCACAGGCAGAATGGTTTCGGCCATTTGTTAAGCGCCAAGCCAATACCGGTCGAGCTATTGAGCAGGCAATACAAGGAGCCAGGCGGGCAGATTTATACGCGAATTATGAGTCCTCTTGGGTGAGCTTTTTGGCAGGGTTTTATGCGTCGTATCGCTATGTTGAATATGGTTTGTTTATGGTGCTGTGTCAGGCTCAGCGTGAGGCGGGGTCGGATGTTATTGCCCAGCCTATTGTGTTTCAAAGTATTGAGAAAGACCGCCACGCCCAGGATATAGCGCTTTATTGTCTGGAGCTGGAGTCGGGTATTGATCAGTTTAGTGACGGTAGTTGCAAGACCGGTTGGATGGAGGCTACTGAATGGCAGCCAACCAGAAAAGTAATAGAGTTGTTGCTCGCGACGCGAGATTGGGGGGAAATCAATCTGGTGATCAACTGTTTATTCGAGCCGATCGTTTCCACGCTATTTAATCGTGAGTTGGTGTTAAAAAATGCGCCATTACACGGCGACACTATCACTGCGGTTATTGCGGAGGGTGCGGAGGCCGATCGTGAGATTCGGCGTAATAGTACTCAGGCGTTTATTGAGATGTTGCTCGAGCAGCAGCCTGATAATCGAGTGGTGATTCAAGGTTGGTATAAAAAATGGTTGCCGCTGGTGCAAGATGCCGTGCAGGCCATGGCTCCAATGTTCGACCTGCCGAGTCGCTGCTGTCAATCATTTGAGCAGGCGTATGCCCGAGTAATGAATGAATTTGAGCAGCAAAATAATGCATTAACTATCGGGGGTTGAATAAATGACTGACACAGCGAAAGTAACGGAAAATTTTACTGTCTCGGCCAAGTTTTTGGGTGGTGAGGAGGCGGAAATTATTTCAGAGCTGATGCAAGACCTTTACCCGTCGATTGTAGTTGAAGATTTTGGTTCCTATCGGGCGCTAACCGTCGATGGTGAACAGTTGGTGTTTGATATGGGTGAAATAGCTGAGGAAATAGGTTCGGCCTATACCGTGACTAATTTTCTGGCGATTTTGGTGAGCTACAAGGGTGACATTGATGTGGGTGACGACAGTATTACCATCAAAGTATTTGCGCCAAAACCACAATAAAATTATTTTTTGGAGAAAAAGCGATGAAAATCAATGAAGCTTATAATCGTGTAAAAGATATGGAGTGGGATCCTACCTATATTGATCTGGATGAGAAAACCATAGAGAAGACTAAGTTTTATCTGGATGGTGTAAATCCAATCGATCCTTTTAAAACCTTTGTACGTGAATATTGTGAGCAAGAGCTGGAAAAGGATGATCGTCACTATGCCTTGCTGGAGGCTTCTAGTCGTTTGCATTCAGGCCCGCCCGATGCGCGTTGGATGGAGGGGATGAAATTTGGCTTGTCTAATTTGGTTGGGGTTGAATACGCTGCTGCCAGAGCGATGGGACGCATGGCCAGAACCGTTGCGCCGATTGAACTACGCCAAGGTTATATGATGCAAATGCTGGATGAGATGCGGCATTCCAATTTGGAAATGAATGTTATTCGTCACCACATGCGCACTTGGAAAGATCCGGCAGGTTACGATATTGCTGCTCAAGCCGGGGTGAACAGTGTCGGCAGCGCAATTTTTCGTTCGATGGTGGAGGATGTAATGACCAGTGACCCAGTGGAAACATCGATAGGGTTGCAGGTTTTTATTGAAACAGCTTATACCAATGTTTTTTTTGTTGGTTTGTCGACGGCTGCGGCTGCGCATGGTGATGATGTGCTGGCATCAACGCTGCTAACGATTCAATCTGATGAGGCCCGGCATATGGCCAATGGCTGGGCGACATTAAGTGCTTTGCTGCAGGATGATCGTAACTTGCCGCTAATACAGCAGGCGATGGATAAGTGGTCCTGGCGCATGCACTGTAGCTTTGGCACGGGTAATGCATTGTTTGCTGATTATTTTGTGCGCAATCATACCGAGTCAGCGAAAGAAATGACTATGCGCTGGGTATATGAGGATTTTTACGGCGGCTTTTATAAAAAACTGGAAGCATTTGGTATTGAGCCACCTAAGCATCTGGATACGATGATCACCGATATGGATTGGTTGTCTCATTCTACAGCGATTTATTTATTTGGTGCATGGCCGGTATTTTTCCATCGCTTTGATGGTATTGATGATAATGAAATAGAGTGGTTTGAAAATAAATATCCTGGTTTTAAGCAGCATTTTGGTCAATTTTGGCAAACCTACCGACAGTGCTTAAATCCTGATGACGGTAAATTAATATTAAAAGAGATGGGCGGTTTGCCGCATTTTTGTCAAGTATGTAATCGTCCTAATATTTTCCCTCGCCCGGATATCGCAACGGGTTGTTCGCGGATGTATGAGGGCAAGCAGTATTCGTTGTGTTCGGAGGGTTGTGACGATATTTTCATGAAAGAGGCGCCGCGTTATGTAGGTGCTAAAAACTTTTATGATTTATATGAAGGGATGGAGTTGTCAGAGGTCATCGTTGCGCTGGGTTATGTGCGTGAAGATGGTATAACACTCATGGCTCAGCCTGAGCTGGAGCCCGATAGAATGTGGACGCTAGATGATATACGTGCCTGCGATTATGTTGTGCAGCGGCCAGAATTTCCACCGTTAAAATCCTAGGCAGGAGTAGTGCGATGGCTTATAAAGTAACACTACAGCCCTTTGGTGTTGAGTTTTCCTGCAATGATAATGAAACGGTGCTGGAGGCAGCTTTCAGAGCTGAGGTATCGTTGCGCTATGGCTGCAAGCATGGTGGCTGCGGTGGTTGTAAGGCTAAATTGGTAGAGGGGTTTGTTGACTATAGTGACAACGCCGCTGCTATATCCGAGGCGGAGAAAGATGCTGGTATTACGTTGCTGTGTTGTGCTTATCCCGATGAGGATATAGTTATTCAGTTAGGTGATGATTACACCGAAGCCGATTTAACTCCAGAGTTTCCATTGCAGGAATATAGACTCAAATTAGTAGTAAACGAAAACTTGACTGCGGATATTCGGCACCTGGTGCTGGATGTTATTGAGCCTGTGCGCTATGGGTTTCGGGCGGGACAATTTTTAGAGGTTAAGGTGCCAGGGACGGATCAATGGCGTGCTTTTTCTATGGCTAACTCGCCAGCCGATGGTGGTCGGGTTGAGTTGGTGGTCAAACAGCTGGCGGGTGGTTTGTTTGGTGACTATCTAAGTAAGGTTGCCATGCCTGGTGACGAATTGATTGTTCGTGGGCCGTATGGACAGTTTTGTTTATTCGATACGGTAGCACCTATTGTGATGGTTGCAGGAGGTTCTGGGGTCGCTCCTATTATGTCCATGATTGAGGCATTAGTGGCGGTGAACTCTCCAAGAGCTGTTCACTTCTTTTTTGGCGCTCGTTCAGAAAAGGATTTGTATTGGCTTGAAAAAATAGCTGAAATAGGTAACCAGCTGACTGATTTTACCTTTACCCCTGCGCTGTCTGAGCCAGAAGCCGGTGATCACTGGCAAGGGGAGCGGGGTTTAATAACCGAGGTTCTTTATCGGCTGACAGAAGATTCTCTACGGGGTAGTGAAGGTTATTTATGTGGTCCGCCAGGGATGATAGATGCGGCTATTGAGGTGTTGAAGCAAAAAGGTATGTTTGGCACACGCATCGCCTTTGATAAATTTTTAAGTAGTCAGTGATATAGCCTTTTCAAGGGTGATGAAGGTTCCCATCCGGAAGCTGGGATGGTATCTTTTCTTATTTTCGTTGGTGGAATAAAGTGCGTAATAAATGGGCGTTAAATTGACCGAGACAGTGCCGGTGCGAGCTCGTGCCAAGCGGATGTCGCCCAAGGCCCGTCAGGCTCAATTGATCCGTTGTGCTATTGCCTTATTCGCCGAAAAGGGGATTGGTGCTACCGGCCATACTGATGTAGCTGAGCGCGCACAGGTATCTATTCCAACGACATTTCATTATTTTCCAGCAAAGGAGAATATGGTGTCAGCGGTACTCGATGAGGTGAGCCGATTTTTATTAGATGAGATAGTCGTTACGCAGTTTGATCGAGAGGTCAAGGCGGCCGAATCAATTGAAGACTTGCTGATGACATTCTGTGATGCGATTGACGATCATCCAGATTATATCCGAGTGTGGTTGGAATGGAGCGTTGCAGTTCGCGGTGATATTTGGCTTGCTTATTTAAGATTTTATGCGGGCGCTATACGCGGGATAAAAAAGATTTTATTACGAGGACTCAAGGATGGGTCGGTGGCAAAAACGCTAGATATTGATGATGCGGCCAGAGTGATTGTTGGCGTGGCGCATATGGTTACGCACATGAAATTTGCCAAAAGTTCCCGCGATACTGTGCAGCATACAGTTCACTCTTTGGTGAGTGGTTATTTATCCGATCGCAAGGGTGTGTAGTGTCCCAGAAGCAGTTTTAGCTGCTTTGGCGTTGATGGTATCGGCCGTATCAGAGGCTCTTTGGGATTTCTCATCGGGTAGCTCCCCTGTGGCAACAACATAGTGGTAATAATATAGGGGCTGTTTTATAGCCCCCTGGAACGACAATATAGCCTTATAAAATAACAATAGGCTTTGTCGAGGCGGTTATTATGGGGGTGAATTTATCTGCTACCACCTTACGTTTTATTTTCATTGTCGGGGTTAAAAAGCCATTGTTGGCGGTCCACTCTGTAGTGTTAAGCAGTAGAGTGCTGATTTTTTCATAGGCGGGGAGTTGTTCGTTGATGGATTGCAGACCTTCATTGGCGGCACTTAATAGAGCTTGTTGGCTCATTCTCTGGCCGATTGAGGATAGTGTCGCGGCAAGCACAGGTTGGTCCAGGCCGCGACCAAAAACGCACACTTGTTGAATGAACGGTAGTGTGGCAAATCTGTCTTCAATTCTTGCCGGTTTAATGAACTTGCCTTTGCTGGTTTTAAATACTTCACTGATACGACCAGTAATCCACAGGCCTTGTTCGTCGATGTGGCCGGTGTCGCCGGTATGGTACCAGCCGTCAATTAACACTTCAGCAGTTTTGTCGGGGGCTTTGTAGTAGCCTTTCATTAAGCCGTTACTTTTAAAGCACACTTCGTTAGCTGCGGTTAGCTTTAATTCTACGCCCGGTAGAGGCCAGCCGCTGCAGCCGGGAATAGGTGTTTTATCGACAGGCCAAAAACTGCCGTCACAAAAATTTTCAGTCATGGAGTAGCCTTCGCGCAGAGGGATGCCCATATTCACAAACCATTGGTGTACCTGCGATGGGCAGGGGGCTGAGCCGGTGAGGACGATACGGGCTTTATCCAGGCCGAGCATGTCGCGTACTTTGGTTTTGTCGGCTTGATTAAATTGTTGTTGTTGTTCGGTGGAAAACTTTGCGTCAATCCCTGCTTTAAATTTTACCCATAGCCTAGGGACAGAAAAGAAAAAGGTGGGTTTGATGCTGCGAAGCTCTTCGGAGAAGGTTGCTAGTCCCTCGGAAAATGACATGCTGGAGTTGCTATAGAGTGCATTCATTTCAACGATGCAGCGTTCAGCTGCGTGTGAGAGTGGCAAGTAAGACATCATTCGGTCTCGCTCCGGCCCTTTGCCAATCCCCCAGGCTTTGTGCATCCGGCTGATGATGTGACCGGGAGTGGAGTGAGCATGCATCACCCCTTTGGGGTTGCCGGTGGTGCCTGAGGTGTAAAGAATGGTAAAAATAGATTCTGGCTTGGGTAGTGGGGATTCGGTCAGCGGGGTGAATTGTTGTTGGATAGTTTCTAGCGATATATCACAGTTGGTGGTGCAGCCCTGTATTGCGACGCGCTTGAGTTGGCTGGGCAGGATTGTTTCGGCTTGATTGCTTTGGTCAAAGTTACCTAAAAAAATTAATCGGGATTCACTGTGCTGCAAAACGTAGCTAACCGATTCTGCATCCTGCCCCGGGTACAGGGGTACGCTGATGTGTCCACTGAGCATAATGGCTAAATCGACCACCACCCAGTCAGCACTATTGCTTGCGTAAATGGCGATACAGCTACCGGCTGGAAATTGTTGCTGCTGCAAAAAATGAGCGGTGCGACGCACGCGGTCGGCGACTTCCTGCCAGCTGTATTCGCGCCATTTAAGTTGTTGGGGTTGGCGTAGGAAAATAGTCTCTGGCGTGTTGGCTTCCCAGTGATAAAACATTTCTAGTGGTGTTTTTGACTCAATATTCATTGTCGCTTAGTCTCATAATTATTGTAATTAGTGTGTTGCTGAGAATGTTGTTGTCGTTGTTAACGCGTATTGTATTAGCTAAAGCTGTCGCCTCGGTTTAAGGTCTCTGTCACTATTGTCGGTGTTGTGAACCGTTTGCCATAACGTGATTGCAGTTCATTGCAGCGTTGGGTAAAACGTTTAAGACCGTAAGTATTAATAAACTGAATATAACCGCCTGTCCAGGTTGGTGCACCAATACCTAGAATGGAACCTATATTGCCATCGGCGACTGATCGAAGCACGCCTTCTTGTAGGCATAGTAGGGTTTCAATAACCGGACGAAATAAAAGCCGGTCGTGTATGTCTTCATCGCTAATTTCAACGTCGGCTTGAAAAAACTGCGCTGTCAGCCCAGGCCACAACCGTTTGGTGTTGGCGTTGTATTCATAGTAGCCGCCGCCATGGCGTCGGCCACCACGGCCCTGGCTTAAAAGACTTCGCATCAAGGTGGTACCTTGAGGGGTGGGGTCTGCGTTGCTGTTGCGAAGCCCCATGGCTACTTGGGTGTCGATGATATCTAGCGAGAGCTTTTGGCTGACTTCGTCTTGCAATGCTAGCGGCCCTACGGGCCAGCCTATTTGCTCGCCGATCGATTCTATACGTTCTGCGGCGATACCTTCGGCAAGTAATTGAGCGGCTTCTTGAATAGATGTGCTGATAGTGCGAGAGGTGAAAAAGCCCAGTGAGTCGTTGACGACTATCGGGGTTTTACGAATTTGTCGGGCGAAATCAAATGCTTTGGCGAGGGTGTGTTCGCTGGTTTTTTTGCCGCAAATTATTTCTACCAATGGCATCCGGTCAACCGGTGAGAAGAAGTGCATACCGATATAATTTTCAGCTCTGCTGCTGGCCTGTGCTAGCTGACTGATTAGTAGGGTGGATGTGTTAGAGGCCCAAACTGCATTGTCATCCAGTATCGGCTCTGTGGTTGCGGTGAGATTATTTTTTAGGTCGATATCCTCAAATACGGCTTCAATAATAAAATCGCAGCTTTGCATATCAGCATTGCTCTCGCTAGGCGTGATGAGCTGCAGGGTTTGCTGCAACTGTGCGGTGGACATTCTCCCTTTGGCCACGGCTGCGTCTAGAATTCTCTCAATATCTATTTTACCGCTGTTGGCGGCTTCTAAGGATACATCCTTAAGGATGACCTTAATGCCCGCCTTGGCGCTGACCAGTGCAATACCCTGTCCCATCATACCTGCGCCGAGAATGCCGATTTTACTAATGCTCGAAGTCGGGTAGCCCTGCGGACGGCTGTTGCCGCCGGTGACTTGATTTATCTGAAAGAAAAAAGCTGAGATCATATTTTTTGCTTGTGGAGATACTACTAGCTCAGCAAATTTTTGGCTTTCAAAACTGAGCGCCTCGTCGATATTCATTGTCAGTGACGCTGCGGCTACCTCCAATATGGCGTGAGGAGCGGGTAGCAGGCCGCGGGTTTTTTGCTGCAGGGCTGATTTGCTATCGTTGATAAATTTCTGCAGGGCAGGATCTTTCTGGTTTCCGTCCAAGGTTTGATCGGTTTTATTTCCACCAAGCTGCTCGGGTGCCTGAGTAGTGTTCAAGATCCACTGTTTGGCTCTGGTGATTAATTCACTGGAGTGTGGAACGGTTTCATCGATAAAGCCCTCGGCCAAGGCTTGGTCGGCTGTGATTAGTTTCCCTTCGAGTAAATAGGGTAATGCCTTGGCCAGCCCCAGTAGTTTTGTGCTGCGAACAATACCGCCCCCGCCAGGTAGCAGGCCCAGGTTCACTTCGGGTAGGCCGATTTTCACCGATGGGTTATCCCAGGCAATGCGATGATGGCAGCAAAGGCAAATTTCAAAACCACCGCCAAGGGCCGAGCCATTAATCGCGGCGACCACATTGACAGGGAGTTGTTCCAGACGGCGAAACAGTGCTTTGATCGATTGTGTTTTATCAAATACGGCAGTTTCGCTACCGGGTTTGGCGACTACAAAGTCGTGTAGATCACCACCGGCGAAGAAAGTTTTTTTGGCGGAGGTAATAACGACGCCGCGCAGCTCCTGATCTTGTTCCAGTTGATCGAGAGTATGCTGCATGGATGAGTAGAATTCGTCGTTGGCAGTGTTGACGCTGCCCGCCATATCCATAGTCACGACAACAATATTTTGAGCGTCTTTAGTGTAGCCAAAACGGTGTGGGTTGATATTCATTGGTTGTTCCTATTGTGTTCTACTCAATATATTATAGGGGCTAAATAGTATGGCTGTATATTATTGAGTTTTTATTGATTATAAATATAAGGTTGGCGTTTTAGGCGGCAAATAACAATGATCAATGCGATCATAAAAATTAACTTTAGGTGACAAATGGCTAGCTATAATCAATCACTATGAATGGTTTTGATGCATTAACGGTTTCGGTCGCCACGGTTTCGGCGTTGCTGGAGGGGGTGGGTGGCGTGGCTGCTCGGCAGGCATTGCTGCAGCGGGCGGGAGTTGCATCGAGCGCTCTGTTGCGACCCGGGGCGAGGCTGCCGGTACAACAATTTGTGTGTTTGTGTCGCTTGCTTAGTGGTGCCCTTAATGATGAGTGGTACGGTTTACTGGAGCGTCCGCAAAGGTTGGGTACTTATCGGGCGATGGCTATTAATGCGGTTAATGCAGTCACTCTGGGTGGGGCGATTAACCGCTATATTGAATTAAATAATTTGTTTGAAAATAGTCTCGTTTATCATTGCGAGATAGACTCCGCGCAGGTGTGCATTGCGGTGTCGCGCAGGCCAGGCATGAGGGTGCGCAATAATTTTGCTGTTGATTCGGCGTTAATGATTGTGCATCGGTTTAGTGGCTGGCTAATCAATGAACGTATAGCGCTGGCACAGGTGCTTACTGATTATCAGTCCCAGTTGGGAGTCAGCGAGCAGCAAAAGCTATTCTATGGCGCCACAGTTTTGTCTGGCCAAGCAGTTAATTCGCTGCGTTTTAGTGCTGAGTACTTTGATCGCCCGGTGTTGCAGTCTGAGTCGACACTGGAGGATTATCTGTGTCGGGCTCCCTTGAATTTATATCTACCACTTAGTGCGCACGGACACTATGCCCAGCGGGTTCGCAGTATTCTCTTGCGCGATTATCGTCAGGGGGGGCAGGCGGTTGGTCTGGTCGCTGTTGCTGCGCGATTATCGCTTCATCCCCAAGCGTTAAGGCGGCAATTACGAATGGAGGGGGTCTCATTTCGTTCTATTAAATCTCGGTTATTACAGGATTTAGCTGTTCATTTTCTTAGTGCCACAGACCAGAGTGTGGCTGATGTTGCTGAGAGGATGGGGTATGCT
Organism: Spongiibacteraceae bacterium; assembly: GCA_041677245.1. Taxonomy (GTDB): domain Bacteria; phylum Pseudomonadota; class Gammaproteobacteria; order Pseudomonadales; family Dasaniaceae; genus Oceanicoccus. The sequence goes on from JBAYQJ010000045.1 coordinate 14,224, forward strand.
GAGCCGGGCGCATTCATCCGCGCTTTCAAGCACTGGGCAGGTATCACTCCGCTCGCTTTCAGGAAAAGCCTTAAAGATTAATTAAGTTTAGTGGCTACATTAGGGGGGGCTTGTTTGTGCCTGGCTATTTATTGAGTTTAGCTTTATTTAATGGTTTTTTTGATTGTTTTAACGCCGATTACAACAAAGTTCTTGACTTGGTGTTCCTGCGGATATAGTTTTAGTTGAGTTCAACTCAATTGTTTTGTGCCGTCGAAAGAAGTGTTTGAGTTGCGGTAAAGGGGGGTTGATCTGAGCTGCTTGAGTTTGATCAAAAAATACAGTTTTGGAGAAGGGATATGGGTAATAATAAAAAAATAACGGGTGGTGTAATACTGGTGGCAGTGTCTAGTTTACTGGGTTCGAATTCGGTGTTGGCGCAAGTTGGGCAAGGCCGCAGTGCGGCACTGGAAGAGGTCATTGTGTCGGCGCGTAAGCGTGATGAGGGGGTGCAGACTGTTCCTATTGCGATTTCGGCAATGACGGCAGCTGAAATTGACCGAAGTTTTGCAACCCAGATGGATGAGATTAAAGGTATTCCCAATGTTGCGCTGGATCAGGCGCCAGGTTATCGCAACGTCGCATCATTTTATATTCGAGGGATAGGTTATCAGGATATTGATTTGACCTTCGAGCCTGCTGTTGGTGTGGTGGTCGATGGTATTTTTCTGGGCAAGGCTAATGGTTCCCTGTTGGATATTTTTGATCTGGAGTCGCTAGAGATTCTACGCGGTCCGCAGGGAACGTTATTCGGTAAAAATACTATTGGTGGTGTGGTGAGTATTACCACTAAGCGCCCACAGGGTGATTTGGGTGGTGAGGTGCAGGCTAAAGTTGGCAATTATGGTCGCAATGACTATCGGGCTGCGATCGAGTTTCCGGTTACTGAAAAAGCAGCAGCTAGGTTGTCCGTGTTATCCAATAACTATGATGGTTATGCTAAAAATCAACATGGCGATAATGTCGGTGGCGAAGAGACAGTGCTGGCTCGCGGTACGTTGGTGGTTGAGCCTAGTGATAATTTGACACTGACATTGATAGGTGATTATTTGCGTGATCGCTCGGAGTCGTCACCGATGAATAATGCTTCTGTCAATCAGGGTGAGCCAAAGCCATTGGCTAATGCGCTGGCCGCTTTGGGGTTTCCGGCTGATTCTGATGGTGATCTGAATAAGGTGCGTGAAGATTTGACGGGCCCTTTTGATATTGATGGCTGGGGTCTTGCTTTGCAGGTTGACTGGATCGGTGAAACTTACGATATCACTTCAATTACTGGCTATCGTGATCAAGAGGAGGACACCAACACCAATGTTGATGGCGAAGCTTTGCCGCTGTTTAATCTGCCGCGGGTGGCGGATTTCAATCAGTTTTATCAGGAGTTTCGTTTGGGTATTACGTCTTTTGATAACTTTGATTTTGTTGCTGGATTAAATTATATGCGTCAAGAGCACAATCAGAATCTGGGGTTTTTCTTGGATAGTTATTTGTTGGGGTTCAATATCGGCGCGCCAGGTGACCTTGGTACAACACTAGATACACCACAGAGTCAGGCGGTCGATACTTATGGGCTCTTTATGCAGGGCGATTATAGCTTGACAGATGATTGGCGCGTGACTGTGGGTGTTCGTTACAGTGTTGATGATAAAGATTACACCTATACAGAAACCGGATTCTCTGATAACAATTTTGGATTTTTGGATTATTCTTTGGCATCTGTATCAGCGGGTGCTCCCGCGCTACGAGGAACGCAGAGTTTTTCTGAAAGTTGGGAACAGGTTACCTGGCGTGTCGGTACGGATTACCAGATTGATTATAATACCTTCGCTTATTTGAGTATTGCGTCGGGGTTTAAGGCGGGTGGATTTAATGGGCGTGCTAGTACATTTGTGCAAGTGGGTCCCTACGATCCAGAAACGGTTATGTCCTATGAGGTGGGAGTAAAAGCTGAGTTTTTTGATAGTCGTTTGCGAATAAATACAGCAGTATTTATGAATCAATACGATGATTTGCAGGTGGAGATACTACAAAATGTTGACGGGACTAGTGTTACCTTGGTTGAAAATGCGGCGGGGGCGACTATTAGTGGTATCGAAATAGAGGCTACGGCTCTGCTGGGGGAGCTTTGGACTTTGCAGACCAGCGTTGGTTATCTTGATGCCTCTTATGATGATTTCGATGCCGATGTATTTAGTCGGGGTTATGAGGTGGATAACTCTGGCTTAGATTTGCGTCGTGCGCCACCTTGGACCTTGACTGCAGCGTTGATGTACGAGCAGGTTTTTGATTTTGGTTCGGTGTTTTGGCAGGGTGATTGGTCTTTCCATTCAGATTATGAAACCAATGTGCAGAACTATGCTTTTGGTACCCGTAAATCTGAAAATTTATTTAATAGTAGTATTGGTTATGCGCCGTTGAGTGATCGCTGGAGTATTGCGGCTTACGTGCGCAACATCACTGATGAGGTTCGGGTGTCTAGCTCCAATCCGATTCCTCCCTTTTCTTCATTTAATCAGCCGACTCCACCAAGAACTTTTGGTGTGGAGCTGTCGGTCAAGTTTTAATAAAAGTGATAGTGACGCTAACGGCATTGGTTTTTAGCCGTTAGCGTTTTTTGGTTTTAGATTGATACTCTCATAGTGAAAATGGTCTGGTAATCGATGTATACGAATGATTTGTTGGTTGGTGAGGTTGCTTTTATTTCAGGTGGTACTAGCGGGATCAACCTGGGTGTCGCCAAGGTGTTGAGTTGCTATGGTGCGAAAGTATGCATTCTTGGGCGCGATGCGGATAAAGCCAATAGTGCTGCGCAGGAAATTCGAGACTTAACTGGTGGTCAGGTGTTAGCTGTTACTGGTGATGTTAGGGATTACGACGCTGTTGAGATGGCGCTGAGGCAGGCTAAGGAGAGCTTGGGTGAGTTATCTATTGTGATAGCTGGGGCTGCAGGAAACTTTTTTGCGCCCGCGGTCAGTATTAACCCTAAGGGATTTAAAGCAGTGGTTGATATCGATCTGTTAGGTACTTATCACGTGTTTAGGGCGGGCTATGACTATTGTCGTCAGCCGGGTTCAAGCTTTATTGCGATTACCGCGCCGCAGGCGGTCAATCCTACGCCCCTACAGGCTCATGTTTGTGCTGCTAAGGCTGGGGTTAATGCCCTGTTGAAAACTCTGGCGATGGAGTGGGGTGCAGCAGGTATCCGTGTCAATGGAATTTGTCCTGGTTTGATAGATGAAACCGAGGGATTAAAAAAATTATTGGCTGTAGCGCCGGACCAGTTAGAAAAGATGTTGGAGCAGTTGCCACTGCGTCAGTTTGGGCGAGTGGGGGATATCGGTAATGCGGCAGTTTTTCTGAGCAGTGCAGCAGGTAGCTATGCAACGGGAACGGTTATTGATATTGATGGTGGCTATCAGCTGGGTAGTGCAGTTGGTGACTTTTTAACGCCTGCAAGGTGATTGTTATGGTAGATAAGAGTTTGGTGTTGGTGAGTGATGATGGCAATGTGCGTACCTTGACGCTCAGTGATTCTGCTTCGCTGAATAGCTTGGGCGAAACTTTAGCAGGGGAATTATTTGCTCAGCTACGGTTGGCTGAGGCCGAGCCGGGAGTGCGGGTAGTTGTTATCACTGGTGCGGGTAAAATGTTTTGTGCGGGTGGTAATTTAAAGGATTTTGCTGCGGTCACTGAGCCGTTAGATCAGTATATTCGGCGAGTAATGGGTGTGCTTTACAATCCGTTAGCTGAATTTATCGAGGTGATGGAGACGCCGCTAATTTCAGCTGTCAATGGTCCTGCCATAGGTGCTGGGGTAGGGTTGGCGTTGAGTGCTGATCTAGTAATTATGGCAGAATCAGCGTTTTTTTCGCTGCCTTTTGTGCCGCATTTGGGGGTTGTTCCAGATATGGGGACTAGTTGGTTTTTACCTCGTGAGCTTGGCTATAAGCGAGCCTTGGGGTTGGCTTTAACCGGTGAAAAGTTGTTGGCTGCTGATGCATATGGGGCGGGGTTGGTCTGGGAATGTGTTGGCGTTGATGGTTTTTCCCGGCGAGTTGGCGAGGTGGCCGAATCGATTGCCCGGCTGCCTTTGTCGGCAGTGTTAGCTACCAAAAAGGCATTTTCTGCTGCGGTAACTAATACCTTGACTGAGCAGTTATCGCTTGAGCGTCAGTTGCAGGCAGTATGCTTTGGTAGTGAGGAGTTTTCTGAGGGTTTGAGTGCGTTTGCTGAAAAAAGGCCGCCTGATTTTGTTACTATAGCGGCTGGTGCGTCGACAATGGGTGTCGATGCTTAACGTTTAGAAGAAGGTACGATGGAAGCGAAGCGAAAAGTAACTCGATTATCCCGCGAAGATCGCACTCGGGCAATATTAACTACGGCTCGTCATGTATTTGAGTCCAAAGGTTATGAGAAGGCCACGGTGGCAGAGATTGCCAAGCAGGTTGGTGTAGTCGAAGGTACAGTGCTGCACTATTTTCCCAGTAAGCGGGCTCTGGTAATTGCTGTGACTGAGGCCTTTTATGCAGGCTTGATTGAGGGGCTGCAAAAAGGCGTGGAAGGCATAGAGGGTTTCCGTAATCGCTTGCATTATATTATCCATAGTCATTTATCTGCGTTGGATAGCAATAGTGCTTTGTGCGCGGTAATTTTAAGTGAGTCGCGCGGACTTGATAGGGAATTGGCGCAACAGGTGCATGATTTTAATCGTCGTTATGCTGGTATTTTAATGAAAGTGATTGCAGCGGGGCAGGATGGTGGTGATATTGCTGCCAGTGTTTCGCCAACGCTTATTCGCAACGTGGTGTTTGGTGCTATCGAGCATTATCTGTGGGATATCGTGGCGGGTAATAAGCTAGGATCTTCGGCGGAAGTGGCTGGGCAGTTAACCAGTTTAATTATTGATGGGGTGGGTGTTGGTCATGCCGGTATTGATGCAGATGCAGATGTTCGAACTCTGGTGGCAAAATTAAATCGAATGATTAATTGAAGAATAAATTGGGGGTATATATGGCGGGATCTTATTCGGGGCGGTGTCGGTGTGGTTTGGTGACTTACGACTGTTTGAGTGAGCCGTTGGATGTAAAAATTTGCCACTGCAGGGATTGTCAGTATGCTTCTGGTGGTGCATTTTCAGTGGTGGCTTTTTTCCCGGCGCAGGCGTGTGAGCTTAAGGGTGCTACTAAAAGCTATACCGTTAAGGGTGGGGTGGGTTTGTCTGTTAGCCGGCACTTTTGTCCTGAGTGTGGAACACCGCTATACAGTGCGCTGGCTGAGCTGCCCGAATTATTGTTTGTGAAAGTAGGTACTCTGGACAATCCTGCAGAGGTTAAGCCGAGGGGGCATATGTGGTGTGATTCGATGTTGCCATGGGTTGATGCTGCTGATGGCCTCGAGCGTCTTGCAGGTAATCCGCCGCTCTAGGGTTTTCTTAGTTTTAGTTATTGTTGAGTCTTACTTATACCCTCTTGGTCTTCGGCTAAGAGGGTATTTTTTTGATTATAATCCTTAATATTAGCCAATATAACCTATTATTTATTTATATTTAAATATTTAAAGGATACTTTTTAAGTTCCTTGTTGAGCATGGCTCAATTGGTTGATACAATCTTGGTAGATTAGAGGGGGCGTTGGTTGCTGGTGGGCGTTACTCAAGAGGGTTAACTGGATGGTGGGCGTTGTATGAATGATCGGGTGTTTAATAAGGTGTTGGTGGCCAATCGCGGGGAGATTGCTTGTCGGGTGCTGCAAGCTTTGCAGCAATTAAATATAACTTCGGTGCTTGTTTATCACGAGGCGGATAAGAATTCACCGGCACTTGCTATGGCGAACGAGGCTGTTGAGCTTATTGGTGATTCACCGACAGGGGCTTATCTTGATATGGTGCAAATTATACAAATTTGTCAGCGCTTGGGCGTGGATGCAGTTCATCCAGGCTATGGATTCCTGTCAGAAAATTCGCAATTTGCTAGGTCTTTGGCTTCTGCGAATATCACCTTTATTGGTCCCAGGGCAGAAATAATCGAATTAATGGGCGACAAAATAACTTCGAGAAATTTTGTCGCCGAGCATGGATACCCGGTATCACCCTCAATAACCATGGATGCTGATGACGAGAGGTTCTCTATTGAGGCTAGCAAATTAGGGTTTCCCTTGGTGGTTAAGGCTTCTGCCGGTGGTGGTGGTAAGGGTATGAGTATTGTTAACTCGGTGCAGGAGCTAAGTGGAACTTTGCGCGTAGCTGCTTCAGAAGCGGAAAAATATTTTGGAGATAAGCGGGTCTATGTTGAGAGATATTTTTCAAGTGCTCGTCATATTGAGGTGCAGGTGCTCGGTGATGGAGAGCATGTAATTCATTTGGCCGAGCGCGATTGTTCAGTGCAGCGACGGTTTCAGAAGGTAATAGAAGAATCGCCGGCAGCCCATTTCAGTGATGCTATGCGTGAAAAAATATGTAAAGTTGCGGTGGGCATTGCTACGGCAGCTAAATATTCTAGCGCTGGTACCGTAGAGTTTTTGTACACTCCTGAAGGAGAGTTATTCTTTTTGGAGATGAATACACGCATTCAGGTGGAACACCCCGTCACTGAGATGGTGACCGGTGTTGACTTGGTGGTAGAGCAAATAAAAATTGCCGCTGGACAGCCGCTGCTGATTAAGCAGTCTGATATAAAGCCCAGTGGACATGCCATCGAATGTCGTATCTGCGCTGAAGATTCCTTTAATGGTTTTTTACCCGAGATTGGGCGGGTGCTATTTTTCAAAATCCCCGAGGGCGAAGGTGTTCGGTTTGATGGGGGAATTTATACCGGCCAGCTAGTTACCTCTGCTTATGATCCGATGCTTGCTAAGGTGGTTGTGCATGCGGCTACCAGAGAGCTGGCTTTAGAAAAAGCCAAAAAAGCGTTAGCAGAATTAATTATCCTCGGCGTTAAAACCAATATCGATTATGTTAAGGAAATACTTAGTCACCCAGAGTTCGTTCGCGGCGGGGTGGACACGTCGTTTATAAAAAACTATCAGCACAGCATCGTCCAGCAGCCCTTAAGCAAACAACAACAGCAAGTAATTTTGGCGGCGGCCTTATTAAAAGATAGAAAATTTAGCCTATTGCGTGATGCAACCCCGTCATTGTATGGGGCAATTGGTCATTGGAGAAACTAGTATGCAGCCAACGTATGAAATTGATGGTCAGGAATATATTGTGCAGCCCATGCGCCGTAATCATGGGCTGGTGGTGCTGATTGAGGGCAGCGACTTAGAAATAAACCTGCAAGATATAGATCAATGCAAGGCTGAGGTAACAGTTAATGGTCGTAGTCATTTGCTGTATGCCATGCAGTTGGATAATACCCTCTATGTGCATGCCGATGGCCGCCATCATGTCATTAATATTATTGATGAATTTGAAAATGGCGTTGTTGATGAGCGTGACGATGGCGGTAGCCTAAAGGCACCCATGCCTGGTGTGGTTGAAGCGGTGTATGTCAGTGAGGGCGATCAGGTTGTCGTGGGTGATGTAGTGATGCTGATAGAAAGCATGAAATTGCAAACTGAAATCAAGTCGGCGGTAGCGGGTACTGTCGACACTGTTTATAAGACTGCTGGTAGTAGCTTTGACAAAGGCGCGCTATTAGTGGCTATAGCCGTCACTGCGGAGAAATCCTGATGCGAAAGATAATATCTAATATTAACCCTCAATCAGAGCTGTTTAAGCGTTATAAAAAACATAACCGAACAATGATTGACGATTTTCATCTGCGTCAAGATGAGGCCAGGTTTAAACGCCCAGACCGTGATATACAGCGATTGGTCAAGCAAAATAAAATGATGCCGCGCGACCGCCTTGAGTTATTGTTGGACCCAGGGACGCCATTTTTAGAGTTGTCATCATTGGCTGCGGGTGAGGCTTACGAAGGCTCATCGCCATCAGCTAGCTGCATTACCGGTGTCGGTGTGGTGGGTGGTCGTGAGGTGATGATCAATGCCAGCGATAGTTCGGTAAAAGGTGGAGCATGGTATCCGTTGACGGTAAAGAAGATTGTTAGGGCGTTGGATATAGCGATTGAAAATAGATTGCCAGTAATTCATATGTGCGATAGTGCGGGTGGTTTTTTGCCGCTGCAATCGCATTTATTTGGTGACAAGTACATGGCTGGGAGAATCTTTCGTAACCAGAGTCAGCTATCAAAAATGGGTTGTAAACAATTGTCACTGGTGTTTGGGCACTGCACTGCAGGTGGTGCTTATATACCTGCATTATCAGACTACTCGGTTATTGTTGAGGGTACTGGTGCGGTGTTTCTTGGCGGACCGCCCTTGGTAAAAGCCGCAACTGGGCAGGATGTCACCGTCGATGAACTAGGGGGGGCAAGAATGCATACCTCGGTTTCGGGTACATGTGATTACTATGCGCGTAGTGAAAAAGAAGCAATTGCTATCGGTCGTGAAATTGTTATGCAGTGGGAACAAAAAACTAAATTTGAACTGCAGTGTGAAACGCCAGAAGACCCGTATTATGACCCGGAAGAACTTTATGGAATTATCCCGGACAACATTAAGGCCGGCTTTGATGTTCGTGAGGTGATTGCTCGTATCGTTGATGGTAGTCGGTTTGCAGAATATCAACCGGATTATGGTGAGACCATGGTCTGTGGTTTTGCTAATCTGTGGGGTTATAAGGTGGGGATTCTGGGTAATAACGGGGTGTTATTTAATGACAGTTCATTAAAGGCAGCACATTTTATGGAACTGTGTAATCAAAATCGAGTTCCATTGATTTTTCTACAGAATATTACCGGCTATATGATTGGCAAAGAGTATGAGCAAAATGGTATTACCAAAGATGGCGCTAAAATGATTATGGTGCAAGCTTGCTCGGAGGTGCCAAAATTTACTGTAATGATTAATGGGTCTTTTGGTGCGGGCAATTATGGTATGTGTGGGCGGGCCTTTGACTCACGCTATTTATTCAGCTGGCCAAATAGTCAAATTAGTGTGATGGGTTCAGAACAGGCGGCAAATACACTGGCGTCAGTAAAGATTGCGCAACTTGAGCGTAATGGAGAAACCCTCGATAAATATAAGATACAAGAAATTCGCGAGTCGGTACTGGCTGATTATGAAAATCAAACCAGCGCCTACTATACCTCATCGGAGTTATGGGACGACGGTATTCTCGATCCGGTAGCAACACGTAATGCACTGGGTATCGCCATATCTACCTCCTTGAATACCCTTATTGCCGATCCAAGTTATGGTGTGTTGCGATTGTAACAGTACAGCGCGACGAGGTATTCGAATTGGTCTGAAAGAAATCGAGGAGAGAGTTTGAGATGACAGAAAATCCGTTTAATTTAACCACGGAGCAACAGGGATTGATGGACCATGCGGATAAATATGCTCGTGAGCGCATGTATCCGCTGGCGCAGAAAATGGATGATGAAGAGTACTGGCCCGTCGATATTATGCGCGAGATGGGTGGGTTGGGTTTTTTAGGTACCACGGTGCCTGCAGAGTATGGCGGGGCCGGTATGACCTTAATGGATACTGGGATCATGTTGCAGGCATTTTCGCGCTGGAACCACGCTCTCGCTTTGAGCTGGGTGGTACATGATAATTTGTGTACTAATAATTTTTATAACAATGCCAGCGAAGTGCTAAGGAAAAAATATTTACCAAAACTATGTTCAGGGGAGTTAATAGGTTGTTTGGGTTTGACTGAGCCGGGTGCTGGGTCGGACGCGCTAGGGTCGATGCGCACACGGGCGGTGGCAGATCGTGATGATTTTGTGTTGAATGGCAGTAAATTGTATATCACTAATGGCCCGATTGCTGATGTGTGTTTGCTATATGCAAAAACTGATATGAATGCGGGCTCAAAAGGAATAACTGCATTTCTTATCGAGACTAATACGCCTGGTTTTAGTGTTGCGCAGAAGCTGGTAAAAATGGGTTTTCGCGGCAGCCAAACGGCAGAATTGGTGTTAGAAGATGTTCGTGTGCCGAGGGAGAATGTCGTGGGCGAAGTGAATCAGGGTCACAAGGTGGTTATGAGTGGTCTGGATTTTGAGCGCGCCCTGATCGCGCCTATCAGTGTGGGTATTGCTGAGCGAGCATTGGAACTGGCTATTGATTACGCTAAAACCCGGGTACAGTTTGGTAAGCCTATTGCCAGCTTTCAAATGGTACAGGCGCATATTGCCGACATGTATGTGTGGGTAGAAACTATGAAAACCTTTGCCAGTAAAGTATTGGCAGAAGTGTCCAGCGTGGATGAGACCCAGGCTGGCAGGGGCTCAATACATGCGTTAACGGCTGCCTCGGTTATGTACTGCGCTGACATGTGCAACAAAGTACTTAATAGTGCGGTGCAGGTGCACGGGGGTAGTGGGTATATTTGGGAGTCAGAAATCAACCGTCTATTCCGGTCGATAAAATTACTGGAAATTGGTGCTGGTACTACCGAGGTGCGTAAAATGATTATTGCTGGTGAGCTGCTTCGATAGGTGTTTGTTTGCGGGTGAATGATAGTTGCAGGGGATATTTTGACAGAGGCAGTATTTGGTTTATCAGGCGAGCAATTGGCCGCTTTACCCAGTATTTATAAAGAGAATTTATTGCAGGGTAAAACAGCGGTTATTTCCGGCGGCAGCGGCGGCATTGGCAAGTCGATTGCGTGGCTGTACAGTCGGCTTGGTGCTAAAGTGGTTTTGTTAGGTCGCGATGCTGCAAAGCTGCGGCAGGTCAAAGCGGATATCGAGTCCGCGGGTGGCTTAGTGGCAGTATTCAACGTCAATATCAAGGATCCTGATGCAGTGCGTGCGGTGCAACAGGAAATTATTGCACAGCAGGGGGGCTTTGATATTTTGGTTAATTGTGCTGGCGGTCAGTTTCCCCGGCCAGCGATTGATATTAGTGATAATGGTTGGCGAGCTGTTGTTGATACTAACCTGAGCGGCACCTGGTTTATGATGCAGACAGCGGCGCGTTATTGGCGTGATCAGAAGCGCGCAGGGATTATTATTAATATCGTCACCGTGGTGGATCGGGGGATGGTGGATATGGCCCATAGCTGCGCAGCCAGGGCTGGCGTTATCCATCTTTCAAAAACGGTGGCCATTGAGTGGGCGCAGTATAATATCCGCACCAATTGTATAGCCCCGGGTGTTATTGCTTCGGAGGGAATGGCAGTTTACACCGATGCAGCGCGAGCACCGTTTCCGGACTCCAACCCGATGAAGCGTTTTGGTTCGCCGTGGGAGATTGCTCAGGCCGCGGTTTACTATGGCAGTGATGCGTCTGCTTTTATTACTGGTGATACAATGACGGTCGATGGTGGTGGACGTTTGTGGGGCGATTTGTGGCCCCACGGTAAACCGGACTACTTCAGGGTTTAAAGTATCCGCTCTCAACTGCTGCTCAGCCCATAACCTTTTCCAGAATTTTTTGCATCTTTGCGGAGTATGGTGGTTTAAACATTGGAGTTAGGCTGAGTAAGCCTTGCTGGTAAAATGCTTTGGGATGGCTAAGTTGGC
>JBAYQJ010000046.1:0-24474 GCA_041677245.1 Spongiibacteraceae bacterium
CACACTTTTATTGCGACTTCGCCTATTCATATGAAGTATAAGTTACAAATGGAGCCTGAGCAGGTCTTAGAGCGAGCCGTTGCCATGGTTAAGTATGCGCGTAATTTGTGTGGTGATGTAGAGTTCTCGCTGGAGGACGGTAGTCGAACTGAGTTTGAGTTTCAATGCCGTGTCATTGAAGCTGTGATTAAGGCTGGTGCTACCACAATTAATATTCCTGATACTGTGGGTTATGCTGAACCTATCGAATACGGCAATATGTTCAAGCGCTTGATTGAGAATATCCCCAATGCCGATAAAGCCATTTTTTCTACCCACTGCCATAATGATTTGGGTTTGGCTGTTGCCAATTCACTTTCTGCTGTGACCAATGGTGCTCGCCAAGTGGAATGTACCATTAATGGGCTCGGTGAGCGGGCAGGTAATGCCTCGCTGGAAGAGATTGTCATGGCGGTACAAACGCGCGCTGATGCTTTCTCGGTAGCAACGAATATTAACCCGGTTCATATAGTGCCTACTTCGCGCTTGGTGTCATCAATTACTGGCTTCCCGGTGCAACCCAATAAGGCGATTGTGGGGGCGAATGCCTTTGCGCACGAGTCTGGTATTCATCAAGATGGTGTACTGAAACATCGTGAAACCTACGAAATCATGAAGGCTGAGTCTGTCGGTTGGCACTCCAATAAGTTGGTATTAGGTAAACATTCTGGTCGTGCCGCGGTAAAAGCACGGTTTGAAGAGTTAGGGGTTACCTTTGCTTCACCAGATGAATTAAATGCAGTATTCGCCAGTTTTAAGGATTTAGCCGATAAGAAACATGAGATTTTTGACGAAGATCTGCAGTCATTAGTGGGTGATGTCGTTAAACCTGAGGTCGAGAAAAAGTATCAGTTTTCCAATTTAGAGGCGACCTCCAAATCTGGGAAAAAGCCGGTTGCATCAATGATATTAACGATTAATGGTGTCGAGTATCCTGCTAGGGCCGAAGGTGATGGTTTGGTAGATGCGGCCTTTAAAGCTGTGGAAAAAATCGTTAACAGCCACGCGCAATTAAAATTGTATCTTGTCAGTGCCGTTACTCAAGGAACCGACTCCATTGGCGATGTGGTAGTGCGGCTGGAAAAAGACGGCGTTATCGTCAACGGTCAGGGAGCCGATACCGATGTCATTGTCGCGTCTATTAAAGCTTATTTAGATGCGTTGAACCTGTTGGATGCTGGGGTATTAAAATCCCACCCGCAAAAAGGTATTTAATCACGATGGTTAGTCGGCGATGAACGAGTTACAAAGACTCAGCTATCTGGAAGCGATGGGGGTAGATAATTATACTCCACGTCTGCGACTACCGGGTGCATTAGCTTCACAACAGTGTGTTTTGCCCGTTATCAAGCTAGCTGTTGATAATACGGTTGCTAACGGCACGGCTACTGAGGGTATAGGTCTCGCATCGCCAGCTGTTGCGATGCAAACTGATCCGGCGGTGCGATTAGCGGTAGGTAGTGCTTCAGCTGCAAGCAACGGCGCTGCGGCTGCCAAGCAAGCTTTATTAGGAGCGGCACCTGCTGCTGCAGCTAAGGCTATCGAAGATCTTGGCGCAAAAACAACGCTTCGTGGTGGTGTCAATAAGCAAGATATTCCGCATTTCTCGCTATCCATCATCCGTGGCAGTAATGTATTAATACTCGATGATGGTATGACGGGGGATGTTGATCCATCAGAATACCTGCAGTTGCTCACTAATCTCTTATATGCAGTCGGTGCTGGTAAGCAGCAATTGACTATTGATTCTTTTGTTTGGCCGATGGCAAAAAATAGTCATATCGATCAGAGTGAAACTGCTGCTAGACAAGCCTTGCAGGCCTTCCTTGGTAATCAGGTCGAGCGTGTATCTAGCACAATTGTTTTAATCTTGGGTGACACGCCGGCACACTATCTAAGTGAACAAGCAATTGCTAAGGGTGAGTGGGTTGAGCATCCACTGTTACCAGTAAAGTTATTACGCAGTCACAGTGTGCGCTCTATGTTATCTGATCCTCGGATAAAATCTGTGGTGTGGCAAGATCTGCAACCTTTATATCAACTATTTAATAAACGCTGATGCACTTACGACCAATGCTTGAGGCCGATCTGGAAGTCGCCGCTAAGATTGATGCGGCTGCGACGGATCACCCATGGTCCTATGCTCAGTTTGCGGGCAGTCTATTGGCGGGTGATGACTGCACTGTGCTAGAGGTGGATGGAGCGGTTTGTGGCTTTGCCATTTTTTCTCGGGTGCTGGATGAGGCGAGTTTGTTAAATATTGCGGTTGCACCTGATGCACAAGGTTCGGGCTGCGGTCGCTGCTTGTTAGAATATGGTTTAGATGCGCAGGTAAAACATGGAGCGGCACTATGTTTTTTGGAGGTTAGAGCCTCTAATTACAAAGCGCAAGCGCTGTATCAATCCTTGCAGTTTACCGTGGTTGGTGAGCGCAAAAATTATTATCCGACCAAGAGCGGTAGTGAAGATGCTCTGGTGATGCGGTGGGAATTGTCGGTTGAGCAGTGGCCAATTTTTATTAAGGCGGATTAAAAGAAATTAAAGGGGGCCAGGAAGAATTGGCAAAGATTAAGCACAATTGATAAAAATTAAGGGGAGCAACCAATGAGAGCAGTAGAAAGCCAGTGGTGGATTGTCGAGCTTCCAGATGAGTGGGAAGCAGAACAAGATGAAGAAACCATTATTATCAGTGATGAAGATGGTGTTGGTGATATTGAAATAACTACCTTGCAAAAAGAGCAGGGCGATGTCAGTGATGAGGAGTTAAAACAATACACTGAAGATTTACAGCGACAGTATGGTGCTGGTAAGGCGATCAATATTGCCGAGTTGCAAGGGTATTATTTTAGCTATAAAGATCAGGGCGATGCGATTAGAGAGTGGTATTTGCGCTGTGATAGTTTGCTGGTGTTAATTACCTATAGTTGTGATATCGATAATGCGGGCATGGATGATGGCGCTGTCGATGATATTTTAGCTACCTTGTACATCAAAAGCCCTGATGAAGCGGCAAGTGGTGCTTGATGCGGCTTTTTGCGCAGTCATAGAAAGTATCTCGCATCGGTTAATCAGGTAGCCATTAAATATTGGTCACTTTGATTGCCCGATGCGTTTTAATAAGCCGTTTGAAGAACGCCGTACGCAGTTAACCTCGAAAACCCAATAAGTGTTTCTCAATAATTTCAGCCGCCACTTCTTCCGGCATCGCGCTTTCCCAGTCGCCGCGCCCAGCAGATATTTGTTTGAATATATCTTTAGCGTCAATATGCAGATTTTCTTCGTGATAATTCTCAATGGCTATCATTGATTTGTTGGCAACTAAATGTTGCAGTAGATATTTGACTTTTTCAGGGACAATGGCGTTTTCTAATGTAATTAATTTACCATCGATCTTGGCTGGATAGACAAATACATTAGTGTCGTCGGAAAATAATTTCCCCATCGCCGCTAAAATACCACCTTCTAAACCGTCGTAAAAACTTTCATCAAATAAGTGTTTCAGATCGTGGATGCTGAGCACAATGCCGATGTGATTTTCGGTGTAATTACGTATCCACGAGCGCAGCCTAAAAAAGCGTAAGTAATCGGAGATCAAAACGTGAAAGCCGAGTTTGACCAGTAAATCGACTCTGGCTAGAAAGCTGGCATCATCTTGTTCAGTGTCGGAGGCCAGTTCAGACATAGTGATTTCAGCTACTGATAAAACACCTCGGCCGGATAAGTCACCAAGGTGCTTGAACTGTTCAAGAGCCGCATTACTCATGTCGATATGTACTTTTGTCGGCGGTTTGAATGAGCCGCGCATCACCAAGACATCCTTTTTACGCAGCGCGCTGGCGGGTACAATTGAGGCGCCGTCGGCGTCAAACATGACCGCTCGGCAGCACCAGCTGTGGACTAAATGCAGGTTCATCAAGCGGTTGTTTACCTCGGTAAAATAAGGTCCGCTAAAGTTGATTAGATTAATTTCCAGGCGAGTGGAGTCGACGTTGTCTAACAGGCTTTCAATAATTTTTTTGGGGTTATCTTTATAATAGTAAGCGCCGTAAATCAGGTTGACGCCGAGAATACCCAGTGCATCAGCTTGACTTTGGTTGTCTTCATCGAGCATGCGCACATGCAGAATGATTTCACTGGGTGGTGCTTCGGGGTATAGTTGCAAATGGATACCTACCCAGCCGTGGCATTCGTTTTTTTGTTTGAAGCTTTTGGCGGTTACGGTGGCGGCATAGCTAAAAAATTGAGTGGTTTTTGTCCGCTTGTTTGCAAGTCGCTCGGTGAGTAGCGAAAACTCACGAGTCAACATTTGCTCCAGGCGTTCGCGGCTAACATAGGCTCCGGCTTTACCGTAAATAACATCGCTGATTTGCATGTCATAGGCAGACATCGTTTTTGCGACTGTTCCTGCTGCGGCTCCAGCTGAAAAGAATTGCCTGGCGGTTTCTTGGCCGGCACCAATTTCTACTAGTGTGCCGTATTTAAACTCATCTAAATTAATTTCTAGGGCTTTTTGTTGGGTGGTGATAGTGGGCTGGGCGGTCTTACGCTGCATCATTTTGAAAACACCTACAATAAATACGATGACTTTGGAGGGGGCTCGCTTATTGGTAATCTGGTCTTAATGTGCGCTACTATCAATAGATGCCTAGTATAGCGCGGGCTCTCGGTAGAGGATTTTAGCAAAGATATGAGTAATATAACGCATCATAGCGATAAAAACTGTTTCATTTTAACCGTTGATAGCGCTGAAGCTATTTTAGAGTACCGGCTTTTACCCGATCTGCGCATTGATTTTAGCCATACCTTTGTGCCCGCTGAGTTTCGGGGCAAAGGTTTGGCAGAAAAATTGGTGAGGCATGGCTTGGCATGGGCAGAGACGCAAGGGCTGACAGTGCAAGCGAGCTGCTGGTATGTCGAGAGATTCTTAACTTAGCCTATTTTTTAATGAGTGGTCAATCTATTTATTGGCATGCTATCTATGCCGAACAAATCTGTGTTAAATAAAATTATGCCGAAGTCGAACAAAAAACCGCGATATTTTGAGCGCCCTGAAGATGGTGAAAAACCACTAAATATATGGCAGGTACTGATAGTGGTATTGTCGTCCCATTTGGGGGTGAGGCCAAAGGATAAGCGCCAAGAGGATTTTCGTCGCGCTAATGGTTTACATGTGTTTATTGCTGCAGCAATCTACTTTTTGATGGTATTGGCACTGTTAGTGTGGCTGGTTAATTATATTAGCCACTGAGTGGGCAGTTATTTAATGAAGATGCCTCTTATTCAGTAGCGCTTAATCTGTTGATCTGTATCAATGGAATGTATATGTTCATTGAGAAGCGCGGGACAACTACCATGGATGCCTTTATAATTTACCGTTTTATTTGCACTGGATTTACGTTCCAGTCAGCCGAGGAAAGAGTATGTCTACTGATCAAAGTTACGGGCTCCCCGCCGATCCTAACTCCCCCGATATTATTGTTGTTTGCGCGCTTTATAAGTTTGTTACCCTGAGTGATTTTGAAGCTCTGCGGCAGCCGTTGCTGGATACTATGAAGGCGCTGGACGTGCGCGGTACTTTATTGTTGGCGCAAGAGGGTATCAACGGCACTGTGGCTGGATCTCGCCAAGCCATAGATGGCTTGTTAGCGTGGTTGCAGCAAGAGCCTCAATTGGCAGATATTGATTTTAAGGAGTCTTATACCTTCAAACCGCCTTTTTTACGTACCAAGGTTAAGCTGAAAAAGGAAATTGTTACCATGGGGGTGGAGGGTATTGACCCTAAGCAAGTAGTGGGCACCTATGTCGAGCCTGAGGACTGGAATAGTCTAATCAGTGATCCTGATGTCTTGCTTATTGATACCCGTAACGATTACGAAGTGAAGGTCGGTACGTTTGAATATGCGGTTAATCCTAAAACCGAAAGCTTCCGTGAATTTCCTCAGTATGTGAGTGACCACCTTGATGTTAACAAACATAAAAAGGTGGCGATGTTTTGCACTGGAGGTATTCGCTGCGAAAAATCCACCGCTTATTTGAAGGAGCAGGGGTTTGAGCAGGTATATCACCTAAAAGGCGGCATCTTAAAATATCTTGAACAAGTGCCCGAAGCGGAGACCTTGTGGAAAGGTGAGTGTTTTGTCTTTGATGACCGGGTTACTGTCGATCATAAACTGCAAACCGGCAGCTACGATCAGTGTCATGCTTGCCGTTTGCCTATTACCGATGATGACAAGGCTAGTGAGCATTATGTAAAAGGTGTGAGCTGTCCGCATTGCTACGATAAAACAACGGAGGCACAGCGCCAGCGGTTTTTAGAGCGTGAACGGCAAATGCAATTAGCGCGGGCTCGCGGTGAAGTTCATATGGGCTCAGCAGTGGAAGAGCAATTGCAGTATAAACGTCAAACCAAAGAGCAGCGAAGACAGCAGTTACAGCAACAAGCTCAGCAGTAGTAAGGTCGCTGGGGCCTTGTATGATGGCTGTGCAGAAGCGTTAGAGTATTTAAGGAGAGTGGGCTGCGTTGATTGTCTGCGGCCCTAGGAATAATTTTTTTTGAAGGTACTAGCGCCCATTGCTGTAATTTGTTGCTCAATCATCCAGTCCATCGTATCGAGTAGTGGCTGATATTTTCTCGGATTACTTTCTAGCGCTGCCAGCACGGTCGCAACCGCCTCAATCGTTGACATGGCCTCAGGCTTAGGTTCTTTACGGATACGATAGCGTGAGGCTTTACGGGGTTGCAAGGCCAGCGTGGGCAAATGTTGCAGTTCGGGCGATTGCAAATATAGACGGCGGGCTTTGCGCCAAGTTGCATCGAGAAATAGCAGCGGTCGTACCGTGTTGGTGTCTAGCTCTTCTAAGGTGAGATTGTTTTCCCCCGGATAAACCAGCAGTGGCTGAGCTTCTAGCAATGATGCTTCTAACTGGATGGGAACGTGGTCATTGACTACGGTTAGCTGGCATTGCTGCAGGCTGAGCTGGGCTATGCGCGCGGTGCCAATGGCGTGTTTAGTTTCAGTGGCATGTTGCAAAATTGTTATCGACCACTGATTGTTGATCGATAGGATGGTGTGGCAATAACAGACCGGAATAGGACGCTGACATTGGGAGCAAACCGGGCGCGACATGAGTTTCCTTGGATAAATAGGGGGGCTATTAGCTCGATTGAGCTCGCAAGTATAGTTTTGATCTTAGCGGCTTCATGTTAGAAGTCAGGGATTAATTCGATATGATAGATTCGCGGCCAGTTTTTCCCGGTCACTAGTAAGCGGCGTTGCTCGTGGTCATAGGCAATGCCGTTGAGTACGTCGGTATTGGTACGTCGCAATGCTTGAGGCAATAGATCGTTAAGTCGTACCTTACCAACGACCTCGCCATCGCTGGGGTTGATGATAATAATCCAGTTGGTTTGCCAAATGTTAGCGTAGATTAAGCCGTCAACCCATTCTAGCTCGTTGAGGTGGGTGATGGGTTCACCGTTAAGTGTGACGGCTATTTCTCTTTCGGTGGCAAAGGTCTCGGGATTAACAAATCTCAAGCGATCGCTGCCGTTACTATAGATGAGCTGTTCGCCATTATTGCACAAGCCCCAACCTTCACCGTTAATCTTAAACGTCGTTAATCGTTGCAAATTATTGGCCTGATAAACAAAACCACGCTCGGATTGCCAGGTAAGTTGATACAGTTTGCCGTTGAGATGAGTTATACCTTCGCCAAAATACTGCTCATCGAGCGATGCAGACAGAAGCGGTGTGATACTGTTTAAGTGCCGAGCAATAATTTTTGACTTGCCCTTAAGGCCGCTGCCAGCATAAAGAACGCCTTGATAATACTCCAGGCCCTGAGTAAAAAAGTCGCGAGACTGGGGGTATTGGTCGATAATTTTATAGTGGTATTGAGTGGGGCTGGTGGCGCTCAACGCTGGTAGCGCAAATAGCAGCCCTAACCAAATGCTGAGTAGGGTAAATGGTTGTAGTCGAATTAATCCAGGTCGGTTTAACGTGTACGAGTGAGCGGACATGTAGGTTGCAAATATAGATGCGGGCAATTAATCGTAGGATCGAGTGTCATTATCTATTTTTTGCTTGGCGTTGCTAACTGCGATGGTAACGTTATCCAGCATTTCCTGAAGTTCGTTGGGTGACAGGTAAAATGCCATATCGACAGTATGGCGGATGTAGCGTGGGGGTAGATTGTTCAGTGCGATGCAGGCGATATCGGTAATATAATCGTTATTGCCGAGTTGCTCCGGCAGCTGTTTTTGTAGCTCCTGTAAAACTAGGCCCTCGTAGTAGTTGTGGGCGCCGTCCAACTCGGTGAGTAAATAGTTGTGGGGTGACTGCATGATTTTTGGTCCTTATGATTCTGTTAATGCTAATTGTATCTCTATCGGCCTGCTTTTGCTCTATTTTCAATGTTTGTTGCGAATGAGATCGCGGATAACAAAACGGGCTGGATTTAAAGCACTGACGAGCGTCCTGGGTATGGGGAGTGGTTCACCACAGATCATCGCTGCCAGCAGCTCGCTGCACAGTGGTGTTGAAGTTAGCCCTCGGGAACCATGACCAATATTGATATACAGGTTGGGGTGGTAGCTACCGGGCTGGTCGAGTCTGGTTTTTGCATCTTTTTTAAGCTTGGCGTAGTGTTTGAGAAATAGTGCGTGCTGATGCACTGGCCCGACCATCGGTAAGTAATCCGGGCTGGTACAACGAAGGGCTGCTCTGCCGTCTAGTGACTGATTATCGGTCGGCGATATATCGAGCGAGGGGATAGATCGAGCCAGGCTTTGCAGATTGCGCAAATGATCCTGCTGGCGGATATCGATGCGGCTATCGCCATTGTCAAAGGTAGCTCCCAGATTATGGAGGCCATTAATGGCGGGGGTAATATAGCCCTCATGGCAGATAACTGTTTTTAGTGTTTGGCTGCTGGCTGAGGCCGCTAGTAGTGTGATTTGTCCTCGGATTGTTTTTACTGGCAGTTCGCAGCTTTGTTGAAATTGAATAGCATCGCGGCTATTGGCAATGATTACTGCGTCGGCACGAAGCAGGGCTTTGCCGTTGCTATCATTGAGCTGCCACTGTGTTTGATCACTGCTTAAATTTTGTACTTCAAGGCTGTGTATTTGTTGTTGGCTGATCACCTCGATTTGTGGATGGGCGGCCAGCGTATTACACAGTACCCGTGGTGCGACCCAGCCTGCCTGCGGGAAAAAACAGCCAGGAAAGTCCAGTGGTATCCCTGCCAGCGCTGAAGCCTGTTCGGCACTAACGCATTGCATTAGCTCTGGATGATGGGCAAAGGCATGGTTCAATGGAGTGAGTTTGTTTTGTTCGTTGCTACTAGTGGCTAATTGTAAAACACCGCATAAATCTAGTAGCGCAGCCGGGTTTGCAGCTTGTTGCTGCCAGTATCGGTAAAAGCGCAACGCGTACAGATAACTGCTGAGGGCAAATTGATTTAGTGTGCTCGTCTGATGAGATAGTTTAGTGTACAGCATGCCTTGCGGATTACCTGAAGCGCCCTGTGCCAGCTGGTCGGAGCGCTCAATTAAGCTCACCCGCCAACCACGTTGGGCCATGGCATAGGCGCTGGTTGTGCCCGCCAAACCACCACCGATGATAGCAATGTGTTTACCAGTTATATGCTTGCTCGGGGAGAAGTACCAAGGCGCGGTCGTACCGCTGGAGCGGGGTGGTGGCGGTGCAGGTTTTCTATTTTGGCTGTCAAACTGCCCCACCAGCATGTCGCGCTTCATCCCAAATCCTTTAGTTTTGGACATGTTGAAGCCATGGGCGATCAGGCCTCGGCGAACATCACCGACAGCGGTGAAGGTGGCGAGGGTGGTGCCATCGCCGCTAAGGTCAGCGAGCAGCGCGTATAATTTGTCATGCCACAGATCTGGATTTTTTGCTGGTGCGAAGCCATCTAAAAACCAGGCATCTATCGGGTGTGGTGTACTGGTTTGCCAGCGGGGGTGATTGCTGCGGCGCAGCTGCTCAAAACCGTCGATGGCCTCACCGAGTAATAGGTGCAAGGTAACGCGGCCGCCATCAAATGGCAGCAAATGATGCCCCGGTGTTAACACCGGGTAGGTTGTAATCAATTGATCAGCGAGGTCCTGTAGCTCGGGCCAGCTAGTCAGTGCTCTTTGTAAGTCTTGCTTTCGTAGGGGGTGTTTTTCAACCGAGATGAAGTGTAAATGCGCTGATAATGGTGCTGTTTGTCGCCAGAGCTGCCAAGCTGCCAAAAAATTTAGACCGGTGCCAAATCCGGTTTCACCGATATGGAACTGTTGCCCATCAGCAAGCTGCTGCCAGCGCTGTTGCAGCTGATTGTGTTGCAAAAAAACATAGCGTGTTTCGTCGAGCCCGTGCTGGGTTGAAAAGTATATGTCGCCATATTTATCAGCCTCGGGAACATTGTCAGCCTTCCATAACAGCTCGGCGGTATCGAGTTGGTAGGGGGAGCGAGTGCTTGCAGGCTGATCGGGCATATTGGTGGGTGGGCAGTCAGTGGCGGGTTGTTAGAAGGAGTCAGTCTGCCAGCACCGCAATAGTTTATTGGGTGCTGGCGGTAGTGTAGAAACTATGGTTGTGCTGGGGCTAATATTGCAGGGTAGTATATCAAACGAGGGGTTTTGGGGTTTGATTCATCATAAATAACTTCGAATTTAGTTCCGGCTCCAGCAGCAGAAACTTGTTGCTCCCAGCGATTAAAGCCAATGCTGAAGAGGTTGGTGCCATTGTTGAGTGTTACTGTGCCACGATAATTATCATGACCAAGTGGGCGTAAGGAGTTTGCTTCGGCTGGGCCAGCATTACCGTTGCTGTCGATGATTTTTATATTAAGAATTTTGTTGTAGCCTTTGTCTCTACTGCCTGTTTCAGTGGCAAGTAACTGTTTTATCCTGCTTTCTTCCGCTCGAACCTGATCGGTGTTGTTAAGCAGGGTGATTCCTTGAGTTTTCTGAATCGTGGCCGCAGCATTTAATTGGGTGGTTTGAGCCTTAGCGGTAGCTGCAGGTATTACAGCCGCTGTAGTAGTGGTGTTTACTTTGTTGGCGGTAGTAACGGTAGCGGCTACCGTGGCAGCTTCTTCGCGAGCGCGCTCTATCTTAGCCTGAGCTTCGAGCTCTTGCTGCTTAAGCTGGGCTTTTAATCGCGCGATTTCGGCCTGCGCGGCGGCGGCGGTTAACTTTTGTTGCTCGGCTTGGCGGCTTTGAGTGTCAGCTTGTTGAGCTTTAAGCTTAGCAATGAGTGCGTGTTGTGCATCTTTTTGCTTGTTAAGGTTGGTTATTTTGTTATTGGTTGCTGCGAGTTGGGCGTTCAGCTCGTCTGTTTTTTGTTGTAGCTCAACTAAATCTTCATTGGCTTTGTTGAATTTGCGTTCCGCCAAGGCATATTTAAACTCGGCATTTTTGATGCGCGCCTGATTGTCTGGGGAGTTCTCGGCTTGAAAGTTAATCTTAGCCTGATTGAGTTGCTCTTGGGCGTCATTCAGTAGCTCTTGCTCGGGTGACTTTTTTTGCAGTAGCGGTTTTAGTGCTTGATTATTTTTTTGTAGGCTGGCCTGTAACTGCTGTTGTTGGGCTTGAAGAGTGCTCAATTGCTGCTGGTATTTTGCCAGCTCTTGCTGTTCGGCGTGGAGTGTTTGAGCAATGCTTAGATTGCTGTAAATAAAGGTGATTAAAAATAATCCGAGGGTGTTTAACCATTTATGACGCATAAACACATTGAGTCCTGTAACTGATTTGACAAGTCCGTGAAAGCACAAAGTTATCATCTTGTTTTGAGAAATGAGTGAAATATGTGCTAATTAACTAAATCCTGCTAGCTAAATTTCTGCTTGGAATTATGTGACCAGTAGGCCAAAAATTCAAATCGCAGTATAGACTATTGTGAGCTAATAATTTAGGTAATTTTGTCCTAGGGTATTTTGTCACAAAAATATCGTCAAACTGAGCGCTGGCATTGGTTATAGGTCAATGTTGTGTTTGGTTTTCAACCAATGGTAATGTTGGGTAAAGTGGGGCGTGGTAGTGATAGTTTTTCGGTTGGCGCCATTATTTCAGCACTGCCTTTGGCGATGACTTTGCCGTGTTGATTAACAGCAATAGTACTTAAGCTTACCAGTTTTTTGTGGTCTTTTTTCTCGGTTACTTCAAGATTGATCGTTATCGTGTCGCCTATTTTAACGGGTGCTCTAAAGGATAGGTTTTGTCCTAAATAAATAGAACCGGGCCCAGGTAGCTCTAGAGCAATAGCAGCAGAGATTATCGATCCCGTCCAAGCGCCGTGGCCGATACGTTCTTCAAATAGGGTGGTAGCGGCAAATTCTGGGTCGAGATGTACTGGATTGACATCACCAGATACTGCAGCAAACAATACTAAATCGTCTTCGCTGAGAGTTTTGCTATAGCTGGCGGTTTGACCAATGGTAATTTCGTCGTAGGTGTAGTTTTGGAGCATGCTCACGGCTTATTCCTGGGTAGATGGCGATAATGTATGGCAATTTAGCGCTGATTGTAACGATTTTTTGCTGGCTAAAAAAGGCATCATTGGTTTTGGTCCTAGCTTAATGAACGTATAATAGCGCCTTTTTACTACCTTTGGCGTATTTAGTGGATCAATCGTTTAAGCTTCTTTCTGACAATATTACTGCCGGTATTGATCAATGTATGTTGGCAGATCGGCAATCCCTGAGACGTAAATGGCATGAGATATCCAAACGCTTACGTGCCGATAAGTCGGTGGATCAAGCGTTACAGTCGCTACAGCATCGGATTAGCCAGTCGGTCGCTTTAGCCCGGCGCCGTTGCGATGCACTGCCTTGTATCGATTACCCCAATTTACCGATTGCCGATAAGCGCGCAGATATTGCCGAAGCAATTGCCAAGCATCAGGTGGTGATTATCGCTGGGGAAACGGGTTCCGGTAAAACCACGCAACTGCCTAAAATATGTTTGGAGCTGGGTCGCGGTGTATACGGTATGATTGGTCACACCCAACCACGCCGCTTGGCGGCACGTGCAGTAGCGCAGCGCATTGCGGACGAATTGCACACCCCGCTAGGTGAGGGAGTGGGTTATCAGGTACGTTTTACTGATCAAACGGCGGCTACCTCGCATATCAAACTGATGACTGATGGTATTTTGCTGGCGGAGATCCAACGCGATAAATTTCTCAATCGCTATGACACCATCATCATTGATGAGGCCCATGAGCGCAGTCTTAATATTGATTTCCTACTGGGTTATCTAAAGCAGTTACTACCCAAGCGCCCTGATTTAAAATTGATCGTCACTTCGGCAACCATCGATTTAGAGAGTTTCTCTCGTCACTTTAATGATGCACCGATTATTGAGGTGTCTGGCCGTACTTACCCAGTAGAAACCCTTTACCGTCCCATGGCTGATTTATCTGAAGAAGGTGACCTGGCCCAGGCGATTGAAGCGGCCATTAGCGAGTTAATGCGCAATGAGGGGAGTGCCAAAGGCGACGTGCTGGTGTTCTTGAGTGGTGAGGGCGATATTCGCGAAGTTGCTAGACACTTAAGGCAGGTGCAGCAAGATAGCCGCGATTGGCAACACTGTGAAATTCTGCCGCTTTATGCGCGCTTGAGTAATACCGAACAAAACAAAGTGTTTAATATCAGTCAGCGTCGCGGGCGACGAATTGTGCTCGCTACCAACGTTGCTGAAACATCGCTGACCGTACCTGGTATTCGCTACGTAGTAGACCCCGGTTTTGCCCGTATCAGTCGCTATAGTTTTCGTACCAAGATTCAGCGCTTACCGATAGAACCTATCTCCCAGGCCAGCGCTAATCAGCGTAAAGGTCGCTGTGGTCGTGTGGCCGCAGGGATCTGTATTCGGCTATATGACGAGGCGGATTTTAATAATCGGCCAGCGTTTACCGACCCGGAAATTAAGCGTACCAACTTGGCTTCAGTCATCTTGCAAATGCTGGGGATGAAGATGGGCGATGTCGATCGTTTTCCCTTTGTTGATCCCCCTGATCATCGCATGATTAGCGATGGCTTTAAGTTGTTGGAGGAACTGGGTGCGGTTGATAGTAAACGAGGTTTAACCGATACCGGACGTATGTTGACCCGCTTTCAGCTTGATCCGCGCATGGCGAGGATGGTTATTGCCGGGCAGCAACATAATTGTTTAACCGAAATATTAACGATTGTTAGTGCGCTGAGTATTCAGGATCCACGGGAGCGACCAGCGGACAAACGCCAAGCCAGTGATGAGAAACATCGCCGTTTTTGGCATAAGGATTCAGACTTTTTAACGTTGGTTAATGTTTGGAGTTACTACGAGCAGCAGCGGCAAGAGCTAAGCCAGGGGCAGTTGCGCAAAATGTGCCAGCGGGAATTTTTCTCGTTTCTGCGGATGCGAGAGTGGCGCGATATCCATCGTCAGCTACGGCTTGCCTGTCGGCAGTTGGGTTACAAGGAAAACAAAGAGCCCGCTAGCTATGAAGCCGTACATCGAGCGTTACTGGCAGGTTTACTTAGCCATATTGCCAATCAGGATGAAGAGCGGCAGTACCTTGGTGCACGCAATCGCAAGTTGCGAGTTTTTCCTGGGTCGGCCCTGTTTAAAAAAAGTCCCAAATGGATTATGGCGGCGGAGATAGCCGAAACCACCCAAGTTTATGCCCGTTGTTGCGCGATGATCCAGCCGGAGTGGTTGATAGGGATTAACGACCAGCTATTTAAACGTAGTTATAGTGAGCCGCATTGGCAGCCTAAGACTGGGCGGGTAATGGCGTATGAAAAAATCAGCCTGTACGGTTTAACGATCAGTGATCGCCAACCGATACATTACGGCCCTATTGATCCGGTGATATCGAGAGAGATATTTATTCGTGGTGCTTTAGTCGAGGGTCGGCTACCAAGACAAAGTCCCATTATTAAAGCGCCGTTTTTATTGCATAACCAACGCATGGTTGAAGATATCGAGGCATTAGAAGCTAAATCACGGCGTCGTGATATTTTAGTGGATGAGCAGCGACTGTTTGAATTTTATCAAGAACGAATTGATCCCAGCGTTACCACGCTGAAACAGTTTGAAAAATGGAATAAAGCTAGCGTCAAGCAGTCCCCCCAATTATTGTTTGTCGATAAGCAGAGACTGATGCAGCATGGCGCTGACCATATTAGTGAGGCGCAATTTCCGGCCAGTATGACAGTGGGTGACTTGGTGTTTTCGCTAGAGTATTTATTTGAACCAGGGCATCGTGCCGATGGTGTGACTGTGACGATACCGATTGGCTTGTTAAATCGTGTGCCGCGCCATCGTTTTGAGTGGTTGGTGCCGGGTATGTTGCGGGATAAATGTATTGCCTTGATTAAATTACTACCTAAGCCCATTCGCAAGCAATTAGTGCCAGTGCCTGAGTCTGTGGACAAGGTGTTGACACAAGTAAAGGGGGCTGATGAGCCTTTGCTTGAGGTGCTGAGTCGTCAATTAAAAAAACAATTTGCAGTGACGGTGCCGATTGAAAGTTGGCAGCCAGATTCACTGGATGATTTTTACCGGATGAATTATCGGGTAGTCGATACTGATGGTCAGCAGTTGGGTCAGGGCCGGCAACTAGATAAGCTGCTGGAAAACTTTAAAGGGCAAGTGACTGAAACCTTGCAGCAACAAACTCAGCAGCGTTTTCAAACCGAAGATATTAAACAGTGGAATTTTGGGCAGTTACCAGAGCTGCATCAATTTGATCAGGCGGGGGTGACGGTTACCAGTTATCCGGCTTTGGTTGACCGTAAAGACAGCGTAGCGATTGAATTAAAAGATTTCCCGGAACAGGCAGAGCAAGAAAGCCAGCGCGGGCTTGTGCGTTTATTTATGCTGCAGTTGCCGCAGCAGATGAAATATCTGCGCAAGGACTTATTAAAGGGTAATACCATCACGTTGCAATTGGCGGGTATTTCACAGCAGCGTGAGCAATGGTTGGACGATCTGTTGTATGCCGTGGTGCATCGGGTGTTTATTGCCGGGCAAGATTTGCCCCGCGATGAGGCGTCCTTTCAACAGCGACTCGAGGAGGGTAAAAGTAAATTAGTTGAAGAAGCGACCTTGGTGGCTACATTAATCAGCGAGATCGCAGGTCAATACAATGCTATTCGCAAACTAATCAAAAAAACTAGCGAATTAGCTTGGGCGTTTGCAGTGGCTGATATACAGCAGCAGCTAAATTTGCTTTTTGCTCCCGGTTTTATTGCTGATACGCCTTGGGATCAGTTGCAGCAATACCCACGTTATTTAACAGCGATAATTCAGCGCCTGGAGAAGCTCAGAGGCCACTTGCAGCGGGATAAGCAACTATCGGTAGGCTTAAAAGCATTAAGTGAGCCGCTTTATAGCGAGTGGCGGGATAATCGCGATGCAGCTGTGCGTAGTGAGTCGTTATTGCAATTTCGTTGGTTACTTGAAGAGTACCGAGTATCCTTGTTTGCCCAAACACTAGGTACAAGCCAAGCCGTTTCAGAAAAGCGCTTAAAGGAACAGTGGAAGCTGGTTAAACAGTCATTGCTGGATGTGCGCAGCTAACATTCATTGCAGGTTGATTTGATAAAGCTATGCAAGAATACATAAACTCTGAATCGCTAACAGTGTTGACCTCTTCCGTGGATCAATTGCAGTTGCGGCGTTTTTATCGGGATAAGCATCAGTTGGGCACCCCGGTATTTATGTTGCATTCTGTTTTACACGATGGCGATATTTTTACTGGCGGCATGAACAGCAACAGTGGTCTTGCCTATTACCTCGCTAGATTAGGTTACGATGTTTATGTTGCCAGTTTGCGCGGCAAGGGCAGAAGTTGGCCGGGGCTTAGCGCTAAGTCGGTATACGGTTGTCACCAGGCTATTCAACAAGATATTCCTGCCTTTATTAAAAAAATAGTCAGCCTTCGAGGTGATCGGCCGCAAATATGGATAGGGCATGGTTGGGGCAGCGTATTGCTATGCAGTTATTATGCGCGCCATGGTTCAGCTGTTTGCTCCGTGGAGAAAATGGTCCATTTTGCCGCGCGGCGACGGTTACAGGTGGATAACTTTTATAAGCGTTTGGTCATAAATATCATGTGGCGGACCATTGCTCGTCAGTTGGTGCGCGTTGTCGGCTATATGCCTGCCAAATTATTGCTGATGGGAACTAGCAATGAGTCGAGCAAAAATTATCGAGATTACTTATATTGGTCTGACTCCGATGACTGGTGTGATCCGGAAGATAGTTTTGATTATGGTGAGGCCATTAGGCGACAGCAATTACCACCGAGCTTTTATTTTGCAGCCCATAGTGATCAGATTTATGGTGATCCGGCTGATGTGCGGGAGTTTTTGCGCGAGCTTGGCCCGCACGATGCGCGTTTACTGGTTTTGAGTAAGGCGGGGGGTAATCAGCAAAATTATGGTCACCAGAGCCTATTGCGACATAAAAGCTGCGAGCTGGACCATTTTTCACTATTAAAGGATTGGTTGCGGTAGCTCAAATGGTCGGATAATTTATAGGCCAATAGCCCTGATTCAGATCGAAGCATCTATTTAAAACAGACATTTTATTAACCGCCCTTTTTCTATCGATTCATTACTGGAATCTAGTCAATGTTTCGATTATGGTTCGTGCCTAAAATACATTTCCGTCTATAAGAGCAACATTAACTGGATAGAGTCATTATGAAAGTCTTAGGAGGGGTCTTCGGGGGAGGGCTGCTTTGTATATTGTCGCTGTGCTATTCGGTGCATACTTTTGCTGCGGTAACGGAAAAGGCGATCGTAGAGCAAAGTGAGAGCCAACGTTTCTGGAAGGCCTGGAATGCGCGAGCGCAAGAGATATTACAGCATAATTTGGCTACGCCAGACCCTTGGGAGCCGTTAAATCGGAAGATTTATGCTTTTAACGATGTTGTTGATCGCTATTTTTTAACACCAGTGGCTAAAGGCTACCAATGGGTGACTCCAGACCCCGTTGAGAAAGGGGTTGGTAATGTTTTTGCTAATCTGACAGAAGTTTCCACAATTGCTAATAATTTGTTGCAATTCAAATTCTCACAGGCAGCGTCAGACACTGGTCGTTTTGTGATCAACACGACAGTGGGGCTGGCGGGTATTTTTGACGTTGCCTCGAGCATGGGGTTGGAGCGGCATTATGAGGATTTTGGTCAAACTCTGGGCTATTGGGGGGTGGGGGCTGGCCCCTACGTCGTAGCCCCTTTGCTAGGCTCTTTTACCGTGCGCGATGGTTTTGGTGCTTATGGCGATGCGATAACGACTGATGTTGTTGGTCAGATTGATCATGTGCGCACCCGCAATAGCATTAGGGCAGTTAATTTAGTGGATAAGCGGGCTAGTTTATTTGCCGCTGAAAAGTTGATTTCGGGAGATCGTTACACCTTTATTCGCGATGCGTATTTACAGCGCCGTGAGTTTTTAGTTAAGGACGGCGCTGTTGAAGATAGCTTTGGCGAAGATGATTTTGATGATGATTGGTAGGCTGTTGCCATAAACGGGTTGGTAACGGTATTTTACTTCTATGGCTTATTATCGAATTTCTTTAATAGATAGGCCGATTATGTGTGTGTCTTCGTTGCCTGCATCGACTCTGGATACTTCAGTGGTCGCGTTAAAGGGGAGGTGGCTATCTAGCTGTGAGGCAATGGATACGTCCAATATATCACCAAGGTTAAATAAGTGTTGGGTCTCAATCAGCATGCCTGCGCCGCTTAAATCTTTACAGGTGGCTTGATACTGAACTCCAGCATGGGTGACACTCACGGGGGTGTTGATTTTCATGCGAATGAAATCACGTTTTTCATTGTAGGAACGATCATTTGACGGCATAACTACGTCCTTAAGTTAGTCTTTATTGTCAGCAGTTATAGTACGCCTAAGCGTCTCAGTCAAACCAGCTGTTGCGGATACTTTAAGTTGATCAAATATAAGTCGATTTATGGGGGGTTTCCCTTGCAGTCGTCAAGGCATAGGAGTAGTGTTCTGCGCCACCAATCCGTGTGGGTGGGTATTCGTAAGTTAATAAGCAAGTGAGTGAGTTTAAGGGATACGCATGGCTTTTGCTGATCAGTGTTTATTGCTGATTGATGATGACGAATCGGCGCGCTTACCGATAGCCTCTTATCTGAGAGGCGTTGGATTTACTGTGCTGGAGGCCGTTAATGGCCAGCAGGGCTTGCTAATGCTGCGGCAGCATCAACCTGCGGTGCTGTTCTGTGATATTGATTCCTCGGGCATTAATATTCCTGAGTTGCTGGAGGTGATTAAGTCGCTGGCGATAGATATTCCTATGATAGTGATGTCTGGTATTGGGGTAATGAACGATGTTGTAGAAGCGCTGCGGTTTGGTGCTAGCGACTATCTGGTTAAACCTATCGTGGATATGGAAGTGCTACAGCATGCGGTCAATCGTTGCTTGCAGCAGGTTCAATTACATCAAGAAAATATAGCTTACCAGCAGCAGCTTGAGGACATGAATCGAGACTTGCAACAGAGCTTGACAGTACTTAAACAAGATCAGCTGGCGGGTAGGCAGGTGCAAATGAAAATGTTGCCTGCTAGATCGTTGCATATTGGAGAGTACTATTTTAACCATAAAATAGTGCCATCGCTGCTGCTTAGTGGGGATTTTGTTGACTATTTTACAGTCGGCTCCCATCATGCCGTGTTTTTTCTTGCCGATGTTTCTGGTCATGGTGCTTCATCGGCGTTTGTTACGGTCTTACTGAAAAATATGTTTGCTCGTAAACGCAGCGATTTTACTCACCGTAACGACAACAGTATTTTATCGCCGATAGCCATGCTCGACGTTGCCAATCGCAACCTGCTTAATACGGATATTGGCAAGCATGCAACACTGTGTATCGGGGTAATTGATTTAAGTAACGATGAGCTTCGCTATGCGGTAGCAGGGCACTTACCGCTGCCGTTATTGGCGACTGAGACTGGTTGCCGATATTTAGAGGGTGAAGGTATGCCGGTCGGCCTGTTCGAAGATGCATTGTATACTGAGAAGAGGTTACAATTACCTAAGAATTTTGTTTTGACTCTCTTCACGGATGGTATATTAGAGGTGCTTCCCGCAGAGGGTTTGGTAGAGCAGGAGGCGTTTTTGCGGGAGCGTCTACAGTTGGCGCCGAACTCTGTTGAAGGTATTGTGGCGGCTCTTGAGCTAAGTCACGTTGTCGAGGTGCCGGATGATATTGCGGTACTAGTGATTTCAAAAAATACTGATGGTATTGCAGCCAAACGCTAAAATACCATGCTAGTGATAGAAAAGACGGGTTGTTGATCCATGCAAGCAGGTAAAATTCTGGTCGCCAAGCATCACGGGACTTTTGTTATCAAAATGGTGGGGGATGTGCGGCTAACCCTTTGTACCACAATTGATGATTACTTTGACGAGATATTTTCCAGTCCTGAGTTTACTGGAGTGGTTATCGATTTGTCTGAAGCTGAAGGCATCGATAGCACCTCGCTAGGTTTATTGGCTAAGTTGGCGATACAGGCAAAAAAGCGCTATCAACTTATTCCTATTATTGTTTCACCTAATCCCTGTATTACCCGGCTACTGGATAGCATGGGGTTTGATAAGGTGTTTGCTATCAGGGATAAAATTGAGCAGGTAGCCTCAGGCGCACTGGGCGAGTTGCCGGTAAAGTGCGCTGATGAAGATTGCGTGCGCTCTAAAATCATCGAGGCGCATCGTGTACTAATGGCATTAAACGAAAAAAATAGACAAACCTTTTCTTCGCTGGTTTCGACGCTTGAGACACTTAGATAGAGCTTTTCGTTACTACCGTCCCAGCACTTCCAGTTTGGCTCTGATAAATTCACTGTGAGGAAGGTAAATCAGGTCGGATATTTTTCGGATCAAATGATCTTCATATTTACTGATTTCGCCATCTGCAATCGCTACTTGCCATAATATTTTGACCAAATCGAAGCGCTGCTCAAGGGTGTAATTATCTTTGATCAGAGCTGTGAATGGGTAGAGTGCAGTGGCTTCTCGGTTTTTTTCTTCTGCCATGATAATTAATTGTGACAGTTGTTCTTCATTTAGATCAAAACACTTTTTTAATGCCGAGGTGATAGCCGCTTGTTCTTGCGGCTGTTGTTTGAAATCGGCACGGCTAAGCTCAATTAACAGAGCCGCTGCCGCTAATTGTAATTGCGATGGTTCATTTTGCTCGTCGTTAGCGAGCTCAGAACTAAAAAAATGTTTGATTTTATCCAGCACCTAATGCTCCTCTGAATAGGTTAGGGTGATTTAAGCGCTAAGTAGCTGCTCCAGCTTAATTTGATCTGCGGTAAAGTTTCGGATACCTTCGGCTAATTTTTCGGTCGCCATGGCATCTTCATTGACCGCCCAGCGAAACGCGGCTTCATCATTGTCGGGTTTCGCGATCGTCGCTCCGATGGATGATGGAGATAGTTTGCGCTCCAGGCGACCGTTGTCATTGGCTAAAAGCTCTAATAGCTGCGGGCTGATAGTTAGGCGGTCGCAGCCTGCTAATTGCTCGATTTCACCGATATTGCGAAAGCTTGCACCCATAACTACGGTGCTATAGCTGTGTTGTTTGTAAAAGTTGTAAATTTTACTTACCGATATCACCCCTGGGTCTTGCTCGGCGGCATATTCACTAACGCCAGTGCTGGCTTTATACCAATCCAGGATCCGGCCCACAAACGGTGAGATTAAAAATACGCCGGCATCAGCGCAAGCGGCGGCCTGAGCAAAACCAAATAATAAGGTTAGGTTGCAGTTTATGCCTTCCTTTTCTAATTGTTTGGCAGCGCAAATCCCTTCCCATGTAGCAGCTATTTTTATTAGCACTCGATCAGTACTGATACCACTTTCATTGTATAGCTCGATCAATCGCCGAGCTTTAGCAATAGTGGCTGGGGTGTCAAAGGATAGTCTTGAATCAACTTCGGTTGAAATACGGCCGGGGATTATATTTAAAATTTCACAGCCGATAGCAACGGCTAGTTTATCGCTGCAATTGGCTAGTTGCTGTGCGTCGCTGCCGCCTTGCTGTATGGCCCAGCTTTTGGCATTGGTGATTAGACCGGTATATTTAGGTAGTTGGGCAGCTTTTAATAATAGCGAGGGGTTGGTAG
Source organism: Spongiibacteraceae bacterium (assembly GCA_041677245.1). GTDB lineage: Bacteria > Pseudomonadota > Gammaproteobacteria > Pseudomonadales > Dasaniaceae > Oceanicoccus. The sequence goes on from JBAYQJ010000046.1 coordinate 22,198, forward strand.
TAGCATCCATCGGCTTGAAGCGGGTAATGGCTTCAATATCGCCAGTATCGGCAACAACATCAGTCATGCTTTTTAATTGTTCCAATTTACTGTTCATATGTTGGGTTTCCATCCGGTGTTTTTTCGTTAGTAGCTGGCTTGATGCGCGGCTTGATATTCATCGCTGCGCTGTTGGGCGTCTAGCATCAATTCTCGGGCCTGTAAAATGACCTCGATACCGGCTCCTTTTTTATGGGCTTGCTCGCTGATGTGGCGACGGAATAACTTAGCCCCAGGGACTCGTTGAAACAAGCCTAAAATGTGTCGGCTGATGTGGTTGAGTAAAACACCTTTCGACAATTGTTCTTCAATATAAGGCAAAAAGTCTGCTAATACTTGATCCCGAGTTTTAATAATAGTTTCAGTACTAGTCGCTTTAGCCTGATAAATTCGCTGGTCTACCTCGGCCAGTAAATAAGGGTCGTGGTAAGCAGCTCTTCCCAGCATAACACCATCAAGTTGCTCTAAGTGTGACAAGCTCTGTTGGATATTGGTGATGCCGCCGTTGATGATGATTTCAAGTTCTGGGAAATCATGTTTTAACTGATAAACCATTTCGTAGTCAAGCGGTGGTATCTCTCGGTTTTGTTTGGGGCTAAGCCCCTTCAGCCAAGCTTTACGTGCGTGTACGATAAATGTGTTGCAGCCGGTGTCGATGATGGGGCGAATAAAGTCCACCATCTCCGCGTAGCTTTCCATATCATCAATACCAATACGGTGTTTGACGGTGACGGGTAATGAACAGGCGTCTTGCATGGCCTTGATACAATCTGCGACTAGTTGCGGTTGCGCCATCAAGCACGCACCAAACATGCCGTTTTGAACACGGTCAGAGGGGCAGCCACAATTCAAATTGACCTCGTCGTAACCCCATTGCTCGGCAATTTTTGTACATTTGGCTAGATCGTTGGCATTACTGCCGCCTAATTGTAAAGCGATGGGGTGTTCTTCGTCGTGGAAGGTTAAAAACCTTTCTGGGCCAGCGTGGAGAATCGCGCCAGTGGTGACCATCTCGGTATAGAGCACCGCGTTTTGGGTGAGTTGACGCCAAAACATCCTGCAGTGACGGTCGGACCAGTCCATCATCGGGGCTATACTAAACCTTCGATCCACTGAGCCCCTTGCTATATTTATCTTTCCGCTTGATTTGTAAGGTTTTTTCAACAACTGATTTTGACCTGTTTTTACTGTTTTGCACCGAAGAGGTGATTTAATGGCGACAATTACATCACATAAACGCAAAGATGATATGAGATATACCGTTCTGATACGCATAAAGCGTAATGGTAAAGTAGTTCGCTCAGAAACCGAAATGTTTGCTAAGAAATCTCTCGATAAGGAGTGGGCTGCTCAAGGTGAATCTAAGCTAAAAGTATTGGGTGCGCTAGAGTTTGTGCTTCAGTAAATGCGCTAGCGCATTAAGCTTTTTCGCTTTGTATAGGGGTACTAAAGCTCCGATTATAAATACGTTGAGCCATATTATTCCCCTCAATCATAGTGTTAGGTTGAGTTGGTGTCGGTTGATAATAAGATAATAAATTTTCCAGCAATATCAATTAGATAGGATTGATTTTTTATCAAAAGGCCATTGAATAATATCAGTGTTGCCCAGTTTTTAATGGTTGATAAGAGGAGGGTTTTGGTTGACAGCCATACGTTGACAATGGTTATATAACGCGCGATCAAAAAACAGTCAAGATGGTTTTCTTATTGACTGGCTGGGTGATGGGCATTGATCTTGCTGGATATTAGATATGTGGTCTACGCGCTGAGCTGTTTGCAGTTATCAACGATATTAACATTAAAAATAAAATGTTATTGAGGAGTTTTAAATGGCTAGATTTAATAAGAATAGGATGGCAATTGCTGTTACGGCAAAAGGCGCTCTGGTACTTGGGGCGTTGCTTTCGCCAGCACTTGCTAATAGCGCGGTGCTTGAGGAGGTTATTGTAACGGCACAGAAGCGAGCAGAAAGTTTGCAGGATGTCCCTATATCCGTGGCTGCAGTTGGCGGAGAAAAAATCCAGGATAACTTTATCATGTCGCTGGAGGCTGTGTCGTCTTATATGCCCAATGTGACAATCGCTGATTCGACTGGTGCTGAGCAAATCTTTATGTAGTGGCATAGTGAATTTGGCCACCTAATTAGAGGTGATAAACTTACCTCACTAACTAGGTGCTATTTATGTCAAAACAATCCAGACCAACATACTCCCCAGAATTTCGTCTCGAAGTCGC
>JBAYQJ010000047.1:0-23966 GCA_041677245.1 Spongiibacteraceae bacterium
CCGGCTCCAGCCGAGGTATTGGGCGTGCAATAGCGCTGCGCCTGGCAGCAGATGGTTTTGATATTGCGGTGCATTGCCATAGCGGTGTCGCAGCGGCGCAGGAAACTGCTACCGCGATTGAAGCGCTGGGCAGGCAGGCGCGTATTTTACAGTTTGATATTGCCGATCGGATGGCCACAGGCCATGCGCTACTGGCTGATATTGAAGCCAATGGCGTCTACTATGGCGTGGTTTGCAACGCGGGCATTACCCGTGACAATGCGTTTCCGGCTATTTCCGGTGAAGATTGGGATGCAGTGATTCACACTAATCTCGACAGTTTCTATAACGTGTTGAATCCATTGATGATGCCGATGATTCGCGCCAAACGCGGAGGGCGTATTATTACGCTGTCGTCGGTATCGGGGGTAATGGGCAATCGTGGGCAAGTTAACTACTCCGCGTCAAAAGCCGGTATTATTGGGGCGACTAAAGCACTGGCTTTAGAATTGGCGAAACGCAAGATTACTGTGAATTGCATCGCTCCTGGCTTGATTGAAACTGATATGGTGGATGACTTACCCATCGATGAGGTGATGAAAATGGTGCCGATGCGGCGTTTGGGTAAAGCGGAAGAGGTAGCAGGCTTGGCCAGTTATCTTTGTTCAGACGAGGCGGCTTATATAACCCGTCAGGTAATCTCAGTTAATGGTGGTTTGCACTGATGAGTAATAGTTTGAAACGAGTAGTGGTTACTGGTTTTAGTGGTATTAGCTCGTTAGGCCATGATTGGGCGAGCATTTCTCGAAATATGCGAGCTGGTGTAAACGGCATTTCAATTATGGAGGAGTGGTCAGATATCGAGGGGTTGCGTACGCGATTGGGGGGGCCAGTTAAAGATTTTGTCAGGCCAAAACATTATTCCCGAAAACAAATCAGAAGCATGGGGCGAGTCGCGTTAATGTCAACGGTAGCAACGGAGCATGCCCTGGAGCATGCCGGTTTACTCGATGACCCGGAAATTAAAAATGGCAGTATGGGCATTGCCTACGGCTCCTGTAGTGGTAGCTCCGATGCCGTCGCTAAGTTTGCCAGCATGTTAATTGAGCGCAATACACGTAATATCACTGCCACAACCTATGTAGAAATGATGTCGCATACCTGCGCAGTCAATACCGGTTTGTTTTTTGGTCTCAAAGGACGGGTAATCCCCACTGCCAGTGCTTGCACTTCAGGTAGTCAGGGCATAGGTTATGCTTACGAAGCGATTAAGTATGGTCAGCAGCTGATGATGGTGGCGGGGGGCGCGGAGGAGTTATGTCCGTCTCAGGTGGCCGTGTTTGATACGTTGTTTGCCACTAGCCAGATTAATGATCAACCTAAACTAACACCGCAACCGTTTGATCGTGATCGCGATGGCTTGGTTATTGGTGAGGGTGCTTGCTCATTGATACTCGAAGAGCTGGAGCATGCGCAGGCTCGTGGCGCGAAGATTTATGCCGAGATTACAGGCTTTGCTACTAACTCCGATGGTATTCATATTACTTCGCCGACGGCGGCAACTATGGAAGTAGTCATGCGGCAGGCGCTAAAAAATGCGAATCTGGATGCGGCTGCCATAGGCTATGTCAACGCACATGGGACGGCCACGGAGCAAGGTGATATTGCCGAAACCAATGCGACTAATACTGTGTTTGGCAATACTATGCCGATCAGCTCATTGAAGAGTTATTTCGGACATAGCCTCGGAGCTTGTGGCGCTTTAGAGGCATGGTTGAGTATCGAGATGATGAATAACGATTGGTATGCCGGTACGGCCAACCTCGACCATGTTGATTCTCGTTGTGGAGAATTAGATTATTTAACGGGTGCGGGTAAAGAAATGTCACACCAGCATGTAATGAGTAATAATTTTGCTTTTGGCGGCATCAATACTTCGTTGATATTGAGTCGCTGGTAAATGTCAGGCAGAATAAAATGCGTATATAAACTAAGCTTAATAATAAATAGGGAGTTAATTATAATGAAACACTTAATTTTTGCGACATTGTTGGCAATGTTCGCGATTACTGTGCAGGCTGCGGATGTTGTGGGTCAGCGGTATATTGATCAAATGACCCGTGGTGGTAATGTCAGTATTAAACAGGCGGCTCAGAGTATTTATAATGGTGGAGAAAGGGATACTGAAGTTTTAGACGTAGCGGCAGAGATATTATTACAAAAGTACCCCAAGGCAGTTGATCGTGATATTGATACACTTTCATGGCTGGCTAAAGCACTAGGGAGTTCGCAAAATAATCGTTACTACAATACCTTAAAAGAAGTTGCTGATAGCAACGTTCACCGAAAATTACGCAAATATGCTCGTCAGGCTTTAGATCAAGTAGAGGGTAGTAGTGCGGCGCAATATACCAAAGGCTCAGTTGATTTGGCTGCATTGCGTAAAGGTGGCGCTAAGTCTAAAGCAGTTAGCAAAAAATCGACTCAAGCTAATAGTAGCAGCTCTACTGCTAAGGCAACGATTGATGATATTCGCGTCGGCATGTCGATGGAAGAAGTTTATGCTCTAATTGGCCAGCCTACAGGAACTTCAACCTATCAAACCGGTAAAGCATGGGTGCCATTTAATTTTGGTGCTAAAGATGTTGCCCGTTCTGTAGCGGCCTATAAAGGGCAGGGTAGAATTATATTTAGTCATAGTGGTTTTGCTGCAAGCTCCCGCGTGCTTGAAGTTGTTATTGATCCTGAAGAGACAGGTTACCCCTAAGTATACCTGTATATAAAGGCGGTCAGATCAGCGTAACATTTACTTGATCTACGCCATATTCAGCGAACTTTTGTAGGCCGGTTTTTAATCCGGCAAGCTACCTCACTCAGGGCTCTTGGTCGGGCCAAAGCCCGACTGCCATAGAGGCTTGTCTCAGGTCTGTGCTAATTCTGTCAGATAGTACAGACAATTTTTTACTGGCTAAAACTGCGAAAGTATAGATGAATCTAGAAAATCTACAGCGGCATATCCGGCACTTGGATCCATCCGTGCCTTCTGGTACCAGCGATATTGAGCGCGATTACTTTCGCTATTATGGGCTGGACTTTGAAGAGCGGTTTGACGATGTTACCCATCATTTTGGGCATTTCCCCTGCGATCGTTTTGAGATAGTTGCGCATTATTTCGAGCATAAAAATGCGATAGAAACATGTTTTATTTTACACGGGTATTTTGACCATTCTGGTTTGTATGGTCATTTGATCGAGTATTGTTTAAAGCGAAATTTTTCGGTAGTGATTTACGATTTGCCAGGCCATGGCTTGTCAACCGGCGAGCGCTCTAGTATTGGTGATTTTGCCGAGTACCAGCGAGTGTTAGAGCATGTGTTGGTGTTTTTTAAAGATCATGCACCTCGGCCTTGGTATGGTATTGGTCAAAGTACCGGTGCCGCTATCTTGATGGATTTTTTATTGTCTGGGGGTGAAGATATTTTCACTAAAACGGTCTTGTTAGCGCCGTTAGTAAGGCCGGGCCATTGGCAGTTATCGAGGGTGGTTCATAGTATTGGAAAGTGGTTTTTAAAAAACGTGCGCCGGGAGTTTGCTATTAACTCCCATGACACAAAGTTTTTAGAGTTTATTGAAAGCAGTGATCCGCTGCAGTCCCGAGTTTTATCAGTGCAATGGGTTACTGCGTTAAAGTGTTGGTTGAAATATTTTAAGCGCTTGCCCGGTATTATTTATGTGCCTCTGGTGGTGCAGGGGCAGGAAGATAAGACAGTCGATTGGCAATATAATATGCCGGTTGTAAAGGAAAAGTTTAATTCGGCTAAATTTTTCTATATTAAAAATGGCCGCCATCAGTTGGTGAATGAAAGTGAAGAAATACGGCGGCTGATGTTTTCGGCGATGGATGTTTACCTCGGTGTCTATAGTCGGGATTAACCGAGTATCGTGATGTATAAAAAAGGCCGCACCAATATTTTGGGGCGGCCTTTCGTTTTAGTAGCTATTGTGGCTAGAACAATACCCGTGAACGAATAGTGCCTTCTACTTCATTCAACTTTTCCAGTGCTAGTCCGCTGTATGCTGCGTCAATATCAATAACTACATAACCAATATCTTTATTGGTTTGCAGGTACTGGGAGCGAATGTTGATATTGTTGTCAGCAAACAGTCGGTTGATGGCAGACATAACACCGGGGATGTTGCGATGAGTGTGTAGCAATCGGTGCATATCAGTATGTGCAGGTAATGCTACCTCTGGGAAATTAACCGAAGAGGTTGAGGTGCCGTTATCGCTGAAACGAGCCAGTTTTTCGGCAACTTCTAAACCAATATTCTGTTGTGCTTCCATGGTACTACCGCCGATATGCGGAGTAAGGATGACGTTGTCGAATTGGCGTAGTGGTGAGATAAACTCTTCATCATTTGAACGAGGCTCAACGGGGAATACATCGATAGCAGCGCCAGCTAAATGCCTGGCTTCTAAAGCAGCTGCCAATGCATCGATATCAATAACCGTGCCGCGAGAGGCATTAATTAAAATCGCACCCTGTTTAAACTGGGCCAACTCCTGCTCACCGATCATATTCTTGGTTGCGTCAGTTTCAGGCACGTGCAAGCTGACGATATCAGAAGTACTTAATAGCTCGCTTAGGCTGCCAACCTGGGCTGCATTGCCCAACGGTAATTTGCTGACAACATCATAGAAGATAACATGCATGCCTAGCGATTCGGCAATAACACCCAGCTGCATACCAATGCTGCCGTAGCCAATAATTCCTAGCTGTTTGCCACGAATTTCGTAGGAGCCAGCGGCGGATTTTTTCCAAATACCGCGGTGGGCCAGGGCATTCTTTTCGGCAACACCACGCAATAATAAAATAGATTCCGCAATAACCAGCTCGGCAACGCTGCGAGTATTGGAGAAAGGAGCATTAAAGACGACGATGCCTTTCTCAGTAGCTGCATCCAGATCCACCTGATTGGTACCAATACAAAAACAACCGATGGCTATCAGTTTGCTGGCGTGATCAAGCACATCTCTAGTGAGCTGAGTGCGCGAGCGTAGTCCGATAAAATGGGCATCGGCGATCTCAGCTTTTAACTGCTCTTCGGGGAGTGCTTTGGGGTGCCAAGTGATATTGGAGTAGCCGGCGGCCTTGAGGGTTTCAACAGCAGACTGATCTACACCCTCTAATAATAGAAATTTTATCTTGCTCTTGTTGAGTGATGTTTGGCCCATAGCTGGATGACTCCTGAGGGTGTGTAGCCTAAAGGCGCGTATGGTATCATAATCGTGTTTTTCTGCACCCTATTCGTAAGGGGGTGACGGGTAAAATTATATAATTTGCTGGCATTATGCTGGCTTATTCACGGTATAGATAAACCCATCAGGGTGCTTTTAGTTTGGGTTTATACAGCGAGGAAAATCTTCAACATGAATGATGCGGCCATATTGGCAGATACAGTAGTGCAGGCGTTACAGCAAATAGTGGGTGAAGATAAAGTGCGTCTGGATGCAGAGTCCCTGAGCACGTTTGGCAAGGACTGGACCAAGGTTTATGAGCCGCGTCCTGCAGCTATTGTCTTTCCTAAAACCACCGAGCAGGTTCAGGCTATTGTGCGTCTGGCCAATGAACAGCAATTTGCCATAGTTCCCTCCGGTGGTCGCACTGGGCTATCCGGTGGTGCGGTAGCAGCTAACGGTGAAGTTGTGGTGGCCTTTGATTATATGAATAAAATATATGACTTCGATCCCATTGATCGTTCGGTTAAGTGTCAGGCCGGAGTGATTACCGAGCAGCTACAGCAGTATGCTGAGGAGCAGGGTTTATTTTATCCGGTTGATTTTGCCTCCAGCGGCTCCAGCCAAATTGGCGGTAATATCAGTACTAATGCTGGCGGTATCAAGGTGATAAAGTACGGCATGACTCGCGACTGGGTGGCGGGTTTAACCGTAGTAACGGGTACGGGAGAGTTGTTAGAGCTCAATTGTGGCCTGATGAAAAACAATGCCGGCTATGATTTGCGGCAATTAGTGATCGGCGCAGAAGGTACCTTGGGTCTGGTCGTTGAGGCGACGATGCGGTTGACTCGCCAGCCGTCAAATTTGACGGCGCTGGTATTAGGCGTGCCGCAATTTTCTGCGATTATGGAGGTATTAAATACCTTCCAGGCAGAGATGGATTTAACTGCGTTTGAGTTCTTTTCGGAAAAAGCCTTGCAAAAAGTGGTCAGTCATACCGGTCTACAGCGTCCCTTTGATACCGCTGCTGAGTTTTATGCTTTGCTGGAGTTTGAAAACACCAGCGAGTCAATAGAGGCTCAGGCAATGGAGCTATTCGAGCGTTGTGTCGAGCAGGGTTGGGTATTAGATGGGGTGATGAGCCAGAGCCTTGAACAGCTCAATAATCTGTGGCGGCTGCGGGAAGATATTTCAGAAACCATCTCCCAGTGGACTCCTTATAAAAATGACATCTCTACGGTCATTTCGAAAATCCCCCATTTCTTAACTGAGGTTGAGGCTATTGTTACCGCCAATTATCCCGATTTTGAAATTATTTGGTTTGGGCATATCGGCGATGGCAACGTGCATCTGAATATCTTGAAGCCAGATGCTTTGGCCAAAGAGGACTTCTTTAAACAATGTAACAAAGTCAGTAAGTGGGTCTTTGAGATTGTGCAAAAGTATCGCGGCAGTGTTTCCGCTGAGCATGGTGTTGGCCTGTTGAAAAAGGCCTATTTACCCTATTCGCGCAGTGGTTTGGAAATAGCATTGATGAAACAAGTGAAGCAGGCGTTTGATCCTAATGGGGTGATGAATCCCGGTAAAATCTTTGATTAAGTTGATCGCTGTTAATTGCAAGAGACCGTTATGATAAAAGCTTATCGGCACCATTTGATTGGGGCTATCAGCAGTGATGCCTTGAGTAATAGCCCGTTGGGGAAAATTGTCTGTGTTGGTCGTAATTATGCTGATCATGCTAAAGAATTAAATAATCCTATCCCTAAGCAGCCGCTGCTGTTTATTAAGCCGGCAACTGCGGCGGTTGCAATGGATCAACCCATCACCATTCCTAAGGGCTTGGGTGCTTGTCATCATGAGCTGGAAATGGCGATATTGATTGGCGGTGTGCTGACTCATGCTTCGGCTGAACAAGCCCAAGCGGCCATTGCCGGTATCGGCTTGGCGCTTGATTTGACCTTGCGCGATGTACAGGATGATTTAAAGCGACAGGGGCAGCCATGGGAGCGCGCCAAAGCGTTTGATGGTGCCTGTCCGTTGTCACCATTTGTCAGTGCCAAGGGTATCGATTTACAGCAGTTATCCTTACAACTTTACCGCAATGATCAATTGCAGCAGTCTGGTAACACCGCGGATATGCTGTTTCCAGTAGTTGATTTATTGGTGGAGATCAGCCAGAGCTTTAGTCTGTTGCCAGGTGATGTAGTGTTGACGGGTACGCCTGCGGGGGTCGGTCCATTGTTGGTGGGGGATAAATTAAGTGCTGGTTTGGGGGACATCCTGACGGTTGAAACCGTGGTTGAGTAATAATTTGGGGGGGCGCCCGCTACTTGGAAGGATTGGGTAATTAAACGTTGAGCGGCTTTCTGTTGATCAGTCCAGTCGTCGGGCGGGCATTTTGCTACCGATAATAAGGCCCTCAGTATATAAGTGCCTTATTATCGTTAAGCTTCGGTCCGTTCCTAAATGCTGAGATTACAAATTCCTACCCTTTTGGCTGGGCCTAGCTTGTCTGGGATTAGGTGCGAAATTCACGAACCATGGCGGCGAGTTTGTTCGCTGCGTCTTTTAGTTCTGAGCTGGCCTTATCGACTTCCTCAACGGAATGTTCGGAGCTTTTGGCTACGTCTGAAATATTAACCACATTGCGGGATATTTCCTGCGAAACGGCCATTTGTTCGTCGGTTGCTGAGGCAATTTGATTATTCATATCGTTGATCATGGCGACTGCAATGGAGATGGCTCGTAGCGATGCACCGGCTTTTTCAGCTTCGGTGACGGTACGCTGCATTTCATCGGTGCCTTCAGCCATAGTTTTCACAGCGTCTTGTGTGCCTCCTTGCAGGCGTTCGATCATGCCCTGGATTTCTTGGGTCGATTCTTGAGTACGCTGCGCTAATGAGCGTACTTCATCGGCAACAACAGCAAACCCGCGACCCTGCTCTCCGGCGCGGGCCGCTTCGATGGCGGCATTGAGCGCGAGTAGGTTGGTTTGTTCGGCGATGCCCCGGATAACATCCAGTACGGAGCCGATCGCAGAGCTGTCAGATGCAACGCGGTTAATAACATCGCTGGCATTGTTGATTTGTTGCGAAAGGCTATTGATAGAGAGGATCGCAATATCCAGTACCTTGGTGCCTTCGTTGGTTTCGTCGTTGGCCTCGTTAGCGGCCTCTGCTGCCCGTTGTGCGCTGCGGTTGACCTCTTCGATGGCGTGAGTCATTTCGGTTGTGGCTGTGGCAACTTGATCGGTTTCTCTGGTTTGTACCGCTACGCCCTCGCGAGTCATTTCGGTGTTATTGGAGAGGGTGATGGCATATTGCTGTAGTTGCTCGCTGGTATCGCTCACGTTGGCAATAATGTTTCGGAATCGATCTATCATTCGCTGTAGCGCATTGGCAACTTGGCCAATTTCATCTTCTTGATCAATTGCCACGGTCAGAGTGAGGTTTTTGTCGCGGTCAACTTGTTCAATCAAGGCACGCAAGCCATTGAGCGGTACAGAAATAGTGCGGCCAACCCAGATGCCGAAAGTCACCATGATCACAGCTGCAAGCGCTCCGACGGTAATCGACCAGTTAAAGGATTCGTCATAAATGCTTTGCGCCGCCTGACGCTCCTCTGAGGCGATGCTGAGCTGTAATTCGATCAGGTTGACGATTTGTTCAGAAATGGGATCAACGTATTCATATAAATCCCCATTATAGTTGGTGATTAAGGTGTCACCGTCATCGTCATATTGGAGGGTCTTGCCCATGCTATAAAGCACCTTGGAAGCTGATTCGATGACGGCATCAGCGGCAGGGCGCAAGGCATTGGTGGCGTCAACAACTGCACGCTCTTCAGCGTTTAAGCTGCCTTTGGCGTATTGATCCCAGTTTTCGTTAATTGTTGCTTGGCCTTGTTGTAGCTCCAGTAGTGCTTCATCGGGGCTTTTTAGACCATTGTCAGCTTTGTTGATGGCGTGGATGATGGTGGTGTAGCCATCTATGGTTCTTTTGAGCTGAGTTAGCGGTACTACGCGGTCATCGTAGATGCGGCCAACTCCTTGATTGATGGAGGAGAAGGAGGATAGCGAAAAAATAACCAGCAGGATAATAATTGCCAGTGGCAGAGCCACAAGAATAGCTAATCGCTGTCCGACGCTAAGTTTGTTCATTGTTTCACCTTTGCTATTTAGAGCGTGTATTTAGGTCGCGCAAATTTATTATAGAGGGTTGCTCGTAGCAGCCATAATGCCCAGCCACTAAGCTGGTATACCAGTATAGAAGGTAATTGGTAAAAAGTTATGTCGGCAGCGAGTTATATCCCTTTAGCATTGCTTTGTGTTTATTTATTTCCGGTCAGTTGTTTTACGCCTTGCTGTGTTGCCAGTAGTAAAATGTCTGCAGGCCTACGTGAGAAAATGCCGTTAGTGACAACGCCAGTTATATCATTGATCATCTGCTCGGTTTTTTTGGGGTTCGGTATCATAAAATTATGGACGTCGAGGATGATATTGCCATTATCGGTAAGCACCCCCGCCCGGTAAATGGGCGTACCCCCCAGTTTTACTAATTGTCGAGCTACGTAGCTGCGGGCCATCGGGATGACCTCTACTGGTAAAGGAAAACCGCCAAGTTGCTCTACATATTTGCTGTCGTCAGCAATGCAGATGAACTCTTTGGCGACGGCTGCAACAATTTTCTCGCGAGTTAGGGCGGCGCCGCCACCCTTGATCAGTGCCAGTTGTGGGTCGGCCTCATCGGCGCCATCGATATAAAACGTTACTTCATCGACACAATTGAGCTCTAGCACTGGAATACCGTGTTGTTGCAGGCGCTGCGCCGATGCTTCAGAGCTGGCAACGGTAGCTTTAATTTGGTCTTTCATTTCAGCTAAATAGTCGATGAAATAATTGGCAGTGGAGCCTGTGCCTATTCCTATAACGCTATTTGGGTAAATTTTAGGCTTAATATAATTTAAGGCGGCGCGGGCAACGGCTTGTTTCAATTCATCTTGGGTCATAGTCGTCAATGGCTCGTGTCTTTGATGGCGGCGGGAAGCTCAGTATTATAAGGTTGCTGAGCCTGTATCGGCTACAGTGAGAGCAGGTTTTCAATAGTTTCTACTGAATTTTTTTGCGCAAGGTATTAGTATGTGCGCTCATTCCCAACCTTAAATGCCAAAAAACGATGCCGCAAAGTTATATTAAAAGAATTCTCGATGCCCGTGTTTACGATGTTGCTATCGAGACACCTATTGACGAAGTGCCGTTGCTGAGTAAACGTTTTAACAATCGTATCTTATTGAAACGAGAAGATTTACAGCCAGTCTTTTCTTTTAAGATCCGCGGTGCTTACAACAAAATGATGAGCCTTAGCAAAGAGGAGATGGATAAAGGTGTTATTGCGGCATCGGCGGGAAACCACGCTCAAGGTTTGGCGCTGGCGGCGCTAAAACTGGGCGTTAAGGCTGTCATTGTGATGCCAAAAACTACGCCGCAAATTAAAGTTGATGCCGTGCGTAGTCGTGGTGCTAAGGTGATTTTACACGGTGATACCTATGATGAGGCCTCTGCGTTCGCTAAAAACATGGTGGCTGAAAAAGGCCTGGTTTACATTCACCCCTACGATGACCCCGAGGTTATCGCAGGGCAAGGCACGATTGGTATGGAGATCATTCGTCAGTGGACGGGGCCCTTGGACGCGGTATTTGTACCTGTTGGTGGTGGTGGTTTGTTAGCAGGAGTGGCTGCTTTTATTAAATTTGTCCGCCCTGAAGTAAAAGTTATTGGGGTTGAGCCTGATGATGCTGCTTGCTTGAAAGCCGCGATGGATAAAGGGCGTCGGGTTACCTTGCCGCAGGTGGGTATTTTTGCCGATGGTGTCGCAGTGGCACAAATCGGCAAAGAGACGTTTAGAGTTATACGCAAGACGGTTGATGATGTGGTTACTGTTAGCTCGGATGAGATCTGTGCGGCGATCAAGGATATCTTTGACGATACGCGCTCTATCGCAGAGCCGGCGGGGGCTTTAGCGCTGGCTGGACTGAAGAAATATGCCGATGAAAACGGCTTAACGGGGCAAACACTGCTGGCTATCGACAGTGGTGCCAATACTAATTTTGATCGTCTGCGGTATATTTCTGAACGTACTGAGATTGGCGAAAAGCGCGAGGCGGTCATCAGCGTGACTATCCCTGAAGAGGCGGGTAGTTTTAGAAAGTTTTGTAGCATGCTGGGCCGAAGAAGTATCACTGAGTTTAATTATCGCTACAGTTGTCGTGGTGAGGCGCAGATATTTGTTGGTGTGCAAACAGCAGCGGGTGGTAATGATCGAATCGATCTGATTAAAAGCCTGGAAAGTGAAGGCTACCCAGTGCTGGATTTAACCGACAACGAAGTGGCTAAATTGCATTTACGGCATATGGTTGGCGGTCATGCGCCGGCGGAATTAAAAGAAGAGATACTCTACCGGTTTGAGTTTCCTGACCGCCCTGGTGCGTTAATGAACTTTTTGACCAAGTTAGGTCAGCGCTGGAATATTACGCTGTTTCACTACCGTAATCACGGCGCTGCCTACGGCCGGGTGCTGTTAGGCTTGGAGGCCTCTAAAGCAAGCCGCAAAGAAGTGGAGAGCTTTTTCCGACAGCTACAATATACCTTTGAAGATGAAACAGATAACCCGGCCTACCGTCTCTTTTTGAGCCGTCGAGATGGCGTGTAGCGCTAGCTTAATTTAAGTTGACTGCTGTTGTGGCGAGCATCTTGGTTGTCGCAGCAGTAGTCATGGATGTAACGTATTGAATATAATAATAAATATAGCTTTTGATACGTACTAGAGAGGAGCTTATCTTGGCTTGTCATGGTCGATCACGGGGTTTATCAGCGCCAAAGGCCCTCTCTGTGAACCCTATAACACTTACGGTATAGGTAGTGTCACAGTTTTAACATCTGGTTTTGCAGGAAAGTGTTTTATTGTATATTTTTAACCTTGTGACTAGAGGGGTGCCCGATGACTCCCTCCGCATATCGGCAAGTTATCTTTAATTTATAGGGAGTGTACAGGTGACAACAAAAGTGGATGCGTTAACAGTGACAATTATTTTATTTGGTTTGGGTACGGCAATAACCGGTACGCTGCAGCTGTTAGCTTAAGTCCGTTCATCCCGGATTACACGAATAACCTCTTCATCGGTCACTATTTTTGAGAGTGGAATATCCCAGCTTTCTTGTGTTAGTGATGTAACTTGTTGGCATTGGTGAGCCAATCCTATGAGCTCTGGCTGCGATGTGAGTGGCGAGCGCTTGATGTGTTTAAAGCTACGATCATAAAACCCTCCCCCCATGCCAAGTCGACCGCCTTGGCGATCAAATCCGACTAGAGGTAAAAATACCAGCCCCAGTGACCATGGTTTTCTGCATTGATTGCGCGCAGTGGGCTCTAATATACCAAAGCGATTTTTTTTCATTTTATCTCCCGGCCGATAGCGAGCAAACCATAAGCTATTGTCGGGGGCTAATACTGGCAGATAGCAACGTCGCTGCCGTTGGCAGGCAAGAGCTAATAAGCCACTGGGGTCGATTTCGCCGTCGTTGGCGAGGTAAAAAGCGATATCGCGATGGCGTTTGAATAAACCGGATTGGCAGACATGGCGGAGAGCCTGCCGAGCCGCCACTCGCTGTTGGTTCGCGCTGAGAGCACGGCGCTTGGCCCGCAATTGCTGGCGCAGTGATGATCGTGTGGTTTTATCCACGGAGGGTGCTTACCTGTCGTAAGGGTGTGAAAATAAGGGCTCCCCAGAATACCGCTGATAACATGGCCCTTGAACCCAACGGTTCAAGGTGGTGGTTCCAGTGCTATATCGGGCTTCCCGTCTAGCGGACATGCACGCCAATAACACCACGAACCTCCGGGGTAATACGCATCGGCTCAGGGGTCTAAGTTATCTGGCAAATACTGCAGGGAGCTGGGTGATTATAACCTAGCTGGGCTGGCAAAACAGGGGGGCTGTGCAGATAGTGATGAGAAAATTAACCGATATCCAGTTGGCGAAAGCGTTGAAGGGCATCATCGACTTTATCATTTAGGCTTTTTAACTGGCTGCTATTGGCGTTATCGCTGGCATCAGCGTGGTTGTTTTGCAGTAGTTCGTTGGCAATATTGAGAGCGGCCATCACCGCAATGCGTTCAAGTCCAATGACTTTACCGTTGCCGCGAATATTGCGCATTTGCTTGTCCAGATAGCTGGCTGACTGGGTTAAGGCTTCGCGTTGCCCTGGGGGGCAAGCAACTTGATACTCCTTATCCAGCAGCTTGACGATAACAGTCTCATTACTCACAGTTTTTGCCTCATATTCCGTGGTATCACGGTGGTACAAATGGGGTGTTACAACATCTTATTCAAGAATCTTGTTCGATGGTCTTCAGGCGCGAGATCATCATCTCCACTTTATTGCGTGCAAGCTCGGTTTTTTCGACCAGTTGCAGGCGCTCATCGGCCCAGTGGGACGCCTCTAGTTTTAGTGCGCGATTTTCTTTATCCAGCTGGCCGCAAAGCTGGATAAGATCGTTGATTTTAGTGGTTAATGCCTTCAATTGTGTATCTGCCATCTCTTGCCTGCCGAATGCGCTTGGAGGTCTAATATTATGACTAAATATAGTTGTGTAAAGGCTGGCGGTCAATTTAATAAATACCTGAAATATCAATGGCATGGCAGATATTTAAAGAATTGGTGTCAAGACGAGATGCGGTTCTCACAAAACAGCGGTTTATCCACCGGTCGATTTTGTGGTGCCAAGGGGCTAAGATGCCCGCATTTCCTCTGACAGTGTAAACTTATGCACGCAAGCGAAAAATTGCTCAATAGATAACCATTAATCACTCTGTCATAACGCAGCCAACACTGAGACAACCATGAACGCCGAAATATCCCTACCTGATTTTGATCAACTTGCTGACATCTACTGGCGCTTGGGCGGTATGCAGTCGCCATCCAAATTACATGGCTATGTAGTGGGCTTGCTGACGGTCGGAGAGGAGATAGATCCGGCGCAATGGCTTGAGCAGGCAGCGATATTTATTGATGCGATCGAGCCGCCTAATGAAGAGGATGCTAAAACTTTGCTGGCTTTGTATGGCGCTACAATCAAGCAATTAAAATCTAGCGAAATGGAGTTGCGATTATTGCTTCCGGACGATGCAGTAGAAATTACTCAGCGGGTCGATTCGATCGGTCAGTGGTGCCAGGGATTTATGGCTGGTTTTGCTCAGGGGGGCAAGGTTGTGCAGGAGCAAAAGGGCCAGCAGCAATACTCGAAAGAGGTTTCAGAGGCTTTGGGTGATATGGTCGCCATCAGCCAGATTAGTCTGAGCGATGAAGATGAAGACGCGCAACAGCGCGAGCAAAATATTTTTGAAGTGGCTGAGTACTTGCGTATTGCGGCGATGACCATTTATCTTGAGTGCCATCAGCAGCAAGCAGCGGATGCTGGGGTGGTCGTGCAAAGCCCGGCAGCAGTGTCGCTTGGTTCAACAAGTAAGCTGTTCACCAATAAAACCAAGACGTTACATTAGTAGCTCTGCATCAATACCGGGTTAGGGTTGGGGAGCTATTCTAGGTTGTAGCGTTAATTAATTTATTGATATCTGTATTGAGTACTAAAATAACCCTTCGATTCATTATTATATACGTCAGTCTTTTATGAAAATCAGTAAACAAGAATTTGCCCGTCGCCGTAAAAATTTAATGGCCCAGTTGGAGCCCAATAGCATTGCTATCGTGCCCGCTGCTCGCGAAAAAATACGTAATCGAGATGCCGACTATCCCTTTCGCCAAGATAGTGACTTTTATTATCTCAGCGGGTTTGCTGAGCCTGATGCGGTGCTGGTGTTAATGCCGGGGCGTAAGCATGGACAGTATATTATGTTTTGCCGTGAGCGCGATCCAGCGATGGAATTATGGAACGGGTATCGTTCAGGGCCTGAAGGGGCTTGTGCAGATTATGGCGCTGATGATGCTTTTCCCATTAATGATATTGATGATATTTTGCCGGGCTTGTTGGAAGGGCGCGAGCGTGTTTACAGTGCTATGGGCCGGCATGAAGATTTCGATCGGAAAGTTATGCAGTGGGTGAATGTTATTCGCTCGCAAGTTCGTACTGGCGCGCATCCACCGGGTGAGTTTTTAGATCTTGATCATTTGTTGCATGATTTGCGTTTGTATAAAAGTGCTGCAGAGCTTCGGGTCATGGCTAAGGCTGGGAAGATTTCGGCTGCAGCTCATGTGCGAGCCATGCAGGTGTGTAAACCGGGTGTGGCGGAGTATCAGTTAGAGGCAGAGATCCAGTATGAGTTTGGTCGTAACGGTGCTCGCTTTCCTGCGTACAACTCTATTGTTGGCGCGGGAGACAATGGCTGCATTCTTCATTATGTAGAAAATAAAGATACCATCAAAGACGGTGATCTGGTGTTGATTGATGCGGGTTGCGAGCTGGAACATTATGCGGCGGATATTACACGCACTTTTCCTGCTAACGGTAAGTTTTCTAAAGAACAAAAAGCGTTATATAACGTTGTGCTCAAAGCGCAATTGGCAGCTATTGATGTGATTAAGCCCGGCAGCCATTGGAACGAGTCACACGATATTACCGTCAAAATTATTACCCAGGGTTTGGTTGATTTAGGCTTGCTCAAAGGTAGTGTTAAAAAATTAATTGAAAAGGGTGCGTACAGAGATTTTTATATGCATCGTGCCGGCCATTGGCTGGGGATGGACGTACATGATGTCGGTGATTATAAAGTAGGTGATGAGTGGCGCGTACTTGAAGAAGGGATGGTGATGACGGTTGAGCCGGGTATTTACGTTGCGCCTGATAATAATAAAGTGGCTAAAAAATGGCGTGGCATTGGTATTCGGATCGAGGATGATGTGGTCGTGACCAAAAATGGCTGTGATGTACTGACGAAGGATGTGCCTAAATCCGTTGAGGATATTGAAGCCTTGATGTTAACCGGTGCTAGTGGGGCTACTGCCTGATGACTGCGGCGGGATCAGCTAATACGGCGGTCGATTACGATATTGTTATCGCTGGTGGTGGCATGGTGGGTATTAGTCTGGCGCTACAGTTAGCCAGCCGCAGCGCTGATCAGCTGAAAGTTCTGGTGCTGGAGAGTTTTTCTGTCACTGCGAGTAAGTCAGATACGGCGAACACTGAATACACCCCCAGTTTTGATGCGCGCTCTACCGCCTTATCTTATGGTAGCCGTCTGCTTTTAGAGCCATTAGGTTTGTGGCAAAAATTATCTCAACACCTTGCCGATATAACACAGATACATGTGTCTGATCGCGGACATTTTGGTTCGGCGATGATGCATTGTGAGGAGGTAAATTGGCCCGCATTAGGCTATGTGGTTGAAAACGCGTGGTTGGGTAAAGTGTTAATGGGTGAGTTGGCAACAAAGCCCAATATAGATTTTATCGCTCCAGCATCAGTGGCTGCGATTCAGCATAGCGCTGATGGCATTAACGTTACTTATCGGCTGGGTGATAAAGACAGCACATGTTCTGCTCAGCTTGCGGTGATTGCCGATGGTGCCAATTCAAATTTGCGAGAAAAGCTAGGCATAGATACGATTTGCAACGATTATCAGCAAACTGCACTGATTAGCAATGTTGGTTTTCGTGAGCCGCACCTCGGCTGTGCTTTCGAGCGGTTTACCGATCAGGGGCCGATGGCCTTGCTGCCGTTAACATCTACGTTGCCGAACGAATTTCGAAGCGCCTTAGTGTGGTGTATGCCAGAGCCGCAGGCTGAGCAATTATGCAACGCTAGTGGCGAGCAGTTTTTACAAACATTGCAACGCCGGTTTGGTCATCGCCAAGGCGAGTTTACCCGAGTAGGGCAGCGTTTTACTTACCCGTTACAATTGCTGCAGGCGCGCGAGCAGGTTCGGTCTAACCTTGTCGTCATGGGGAATGCCGCGCACTCCCTGCATCCGGTTGCGGGTCAGGGTTTTAATTTAGCGCTGCGTGACTGCGGGCGACTGGCGCAGCTGTTGGCGCAAGCCTCGCGGCAGGGGCAGCCTCTGGGGGAATTGGCGTTGCTGCAGCGTTATGTTGAGCAGCAGCATTTTGATCAGCAGAAAACAATTGGTTTTTCTGACCAACTCCCTGCACTCTTTGGTAACAAGCAATGGCCTCTTAGCGTATTGCGCGGCCTTGGTTTAGGTCTTCTCGATATAACGCCCGCAGCCAAATCGTCATTTATTCATCACAGTGCCGGTCTGCATGATGGGGCGGTATTTGCTTAATAAGGATTGTTGGTTATGACGCATCAATTTGATGTCATTATTGTCGGCGCAGGCATCGTTGGCAGTGCCCTGGCCTGTGCTTTGGGTGGCAGTCGCTTGCGTGTCGCAGTGGTCGAGTCGCAAGTATTTAGTGGTGAGTGGCCGGAGCAGGCTGCGGCAATTGACGGTTATGATTTGCGGGTTAGTGCATTAACCCTGGCGTCGCAGCATTTTTTGCAAAGCCTGCATATTTGGCCTGAGTTGATCGAGCGCAGAGCCAGTGCTTATACGCAGATGCATGTGTGGGATGCGGATGGCACCGGTAATATTACCTTTAATGCCGCCGATGTGAATCAGTCGGTGTTGGGTCATATTGTCGAAAATCGCATCACCTCGACAGCGTTATTAAAGCAAATGCAGCAGCATGGTAACGTGCAGCTATTGGCTCCGCTTAAACTGCAATCGATTGAGCCCGTTGATGACGGTCACGGCTATCGACTGCTGTTAGATGACGGTCGCCGGTTGACTACATCGCTGTTGGTTGCCGCCGATGGAGCTAATTCTAATATCCGCAGCTTGGCTGGTTTTGAAACCCGCGAGTGGGATTACCATCATCACGCTATTGTCTGCACAGTAAAAACACAGCTCCCGCATCAGCAAACTGCATGGCAGCGGTTTTTACCTGAAGGTCCATTGGCGTTTTTACCTTTGACTACAGCAGCTGGTGACCAGCAGTTTTGCTCGATTGTTTGGTCGGCGTTACCGGGTTATGCCGATAACCTGATGCAGTTGAGTGACGAGGACTTTTGTCTCGCGTTGGCGCAGGCGTTTGAATATCGGCTCGGAGAGGTGGCCGCAGTTAGCCGGCGGGTTGAAGTACCGTTACGACAACGCCATGCGGTTGATTATATCAAGCCTGGTTTGGCTTTAGTGGGTGATGCTGCGCATACCATCCACCCATTAGCTGGCCAAGGTGTCAATCTGGGCTTGATGGATGTGCAAGTGCTAAGCGAAGAGTTGTTGCGAGCCCACCGCCGTGAGATCGATTTAGGTAGTATGGCGGTATTGAGTCGATATCAGCGCCGCCGTAAAGCTGCGAATCTGGGTATGATGGCGGGGATGGAGGGCTTCAAGCGCTTATTTGCTCAGCCTGCTTTGCCTGTGCGTTGGGCTAGGAATGCGGGTATGCGCTGGTTGGATCGGACAACGACTTTAAAACGCCGTGTAATGCGTGAAGCGATGGGTTTGTGAATATTCGTTAAGTGCCACTGATACTAAGAGTTTGGCAGAAAAATAACGGCTATTGTCTGGCCGGTTATCACTGGGCATGCTCTACGATGATGTTGATCTTGACGATGGCTGCTTGTAATTATTGATCTCAGCGGTAGAATGCGCGCATTAATTGAGTAACAATATCAACGTAATACATCCTTTAATCTGTGTAGCAGAGGGCTTCCCCAATGAGCAGCACCCCCAGCGAATTAAAATATGCCAGCAGCCATGAGTGGGTTCGCTTGGAAGAAGACGGTACAGTTACCGTCGGTATCAGTGACCATGCCCAGATTGCGCTTGGCGATGTGGTTTTTGTAGAAAGCCCTGATGTTGGTGCAATACTAGCGGCGGGTGACGAGGCTGGTGTAGTTGAGTCAGTCAAAGCGGCATCCGATATTTATGCGCCGATTGGTGGCGAAGTTATCGAGATTAATGAGGCGTTGGAAGATGCCCCGGAAACCGTTAATAGCGATCCTTATAACGACGGTTGGTTCTTTAGATTACAGCCTGCAGATTTGTCTGAATTAGAAAACCTGCTGAGTGCTGATGAGTATGACGCTGAGTGCGAAGAAGATTAGCCGCGAGCTTGAGCGTTAAAAAGGCCCCATCTAAACCATGGGGCTTTTTTATTGGGCGAGAATTATAGCTTTTCTGCTTACCTCTACTCTGGTGTTGAAAGGTGATGAGCGGGTATTGGTTCACTCTAATCATCGCGCAGACTGATGATCGGCCACTGTTGTTGCTGGGCATGTTTGCTTAAAATAGGATCAGGATCGACCGCGAAAGGATGGGTGACCAGTTCCAGTAAGGGTAGGTCGTTGTGTGAATCGCTATAAAAATAACTATCTTCGAGCTCCATGTCGGTCTCTGTCAGCCACTGTTGTAGGCGCTCCACTTTACCCGCTTGAAAGCAGGGCGTGCCTGATACTTTTCCAGTATAAGCGCCGTCGATGAACTCTGGCACCGTGGCGAGGATATGATCTACTCCAAGGCTTTTGGCAATTGGTTCGGTGACGAATAGGTTGGTTGCGGTGATAATCAGCAGGTAGTCGCCTTTGTTGCGGTGTTGCTGCAGTAGCTGATCGGCTTTGGCCAAGCGCAGAGGTGCTATCGACTCCTGCATAAATTGCTGATGCCATTGATCTAGCTGTTGCTTAGGATGTTGCGCTAAGGGTTTTAATGCAAAGGCGAGAAACTCATCAATATCGAGGCCGCCCTGTTGGTATTGTTGTAAAAAATAGTCGTTAGCCTGTTCATAGGCATCTCTGTCGACGAGCTGATGTTTGACCAGGAACTCTCCCCATGCGTGGTCGCTATCTCCCCCAAGTAGCGTGTTGTCTAAGTCGAAAATAGCAAGGCTCACGATAGTTACTCCAGTGTTTAAGTAAGAAATATAGGGAAAAGTTTTAGCTAAAACTTGCATAGCCAATCAGCCCTACAGCATAACTAGCAGACCCATTTTTTGCACTGTCTTTGGCTTATCTTTTGCGGATAAAGCTTTTATTGTTACGGTGATTGAGTGAGATTATTTCTCAATAATCAATATTTGTGGAACAATGGTAGTAATAGCATGCAGCCAAAAAGGCTAACCCTGTCGTCCGAAATTAGAATATTGCCGGGGAATTGCAGCAAGTATTGAGGGATAGTTTCGTGATTGATTCAGAGGGGTTTCGCGCCAACATCGGCATTATGATTGCAAATGCGCAGGGAGAATTATTGTGGGCGCGGCGGGTAGGGCAAGATGCCTGGCAATTTCCACAGGGTGGTATTCAGCAGGGTGAAACCCCGCAACAAGCCTTGTTTCGGGAGCTAAAAGAAGAAGTCGGCTTAACGGAGCAAGATGTTGAGGTGGTTGCCTGCACCCGAGGCTGGTTACGTTACCGGTTGCCGCAGCGGCTGTTGCGCCGTGACAGCAAGCCGTTATGCGTTGGCCAAAAACAAAAATGGTATCTGTTGCGGATGTTGGCCGATGACAGTGATGTTTGTTTCGATAGTGACCAAAAGCCCGAGTTTGATAGCTGGCGTTGGGTGAGTTACTGGTATCCGTTGGGACAGGTGATACCGTTTAAGCGAGAAGTATATCGCCGCGCCTTAAAGGAACTCGCGGCTAAGCATAGCCGGTTAGTGATTGATCACGCCGGTTAAAAAGCGTTCAGGGAAAGAGCGCATAATAATTGGATTGAAGGAAGTTACATGCAAAAAAACATGCTCGAGTCCCTGCGCAGTATCGTTCAGGAGGTAAACGGCGCCGACGATTTGCAGGCAGTGCTGGATGTCACTGTGGCCAAGGTTCGAGATGCTATGGGCACCGAGGTGTGCTCTATATATCTACGCGAAGCTAACCTCGGGCGCTATATATTTAGCGCAACCGAGGGTTTAAATCGAGAGTATGTAGGAAAAATTTCCATGGCTCCTAACGAGGGGCTGGTTGGTCAGGTGGCTTCCAGAGAGGAGCCGCTTAATCTCGATAACGCTGAGGCCCACCCCAACTTTATCTTTATGCCGGGTATCGGCGAGGAGCGCTTCAGCTCATTTCTTGGTGTGCCCATAATTCACAAGCGGGAAGTGTTGGGGGTGTTAATCATCCAGCAGCAAGAGCGGCGGCGTTTTGATGAGGATGATGAGGCGTTTCTTGTCACCATCTCTGCGCAGTTGGCGGGGGTTATTACCCACGCACAAGCGACCGGCTCAATCGTCGCGCTGGAGCCTGGTAGTACGAAGCGCGTAGGGGCTACATTTAGGGGTGCTGCTGGCGCGCCAGGCATTGCTATTGGTCAAGCTAGGGTGGTGGCGCCACCAGCTGATTTATACGCAGTACCAAGGCGTGCTTGTAAGGATATCGATACTGAGCTGGCGTTTTTTCATTGTTGCTTGGAATCCGTGCGCAAGGATATTACGGATCTGGGGGAAAGCCTATCCACGCGCTTGGCGCCACAAGAAATGGCATTGTTTGATGTTTATCTGCGGATGTTGGATGACAGCGCACTAGCCTCCGAGGTAAGTGATCGCATTCGTCGGGGGGAGTGGGCTCAGGGGGCGCTGAGTAAAGTCATTCTCAAGCATGTACGTACCTTTGAGATGATGGATGATGCGTATCTTAAAGAGCGAGCCACCGATGTAAAAGATCTGGGTCGTAGAGTTTTGGCTTATCTGCAAGCAGAAAACAGTGGTCCGGTAGATTACCCCGAGCGAACAATTTTAGTGGGTGAAGAGCTTACCGCGTCGATGCTGGGTGAGGTGCCTACCGACAAGTTAGTGGGTTTGGTTTCGGTGCGGGGTTCGGGTAATTCTCACGTAGCGATATTGGCGCGCTCAATGGGAATACCTACGGTGATGGGCGCAATGAGCTTGCC
This sequence comes from Spongiibacteraceae bacterium, assembly GCA_041677245.1. GTDB lineage: Bacteria > Pseudomonadota > Gammaproteobacteria > Pseudomonadales > Dasaniaceae > Oceanicoccus. The sequence goes on from JBAYQJ010000047.1 coordinate 22,117, forward strand.
TTACACGCAGATGGACGACTCTGAAATTATTATTGATGGCTATAACGGCCATGTGCATTTTAATCCTTCAACTGAGTTGTTAAGCCGGTTTCAGGCGGTGTATGAAGAAGAGTTGCATCTCTCCCAAGAGTTGGAGGCGCTAAAAGACTTACCCTGTGTGACAACGGATGGTCACCGATTGCCTTTGTGGGTGAATACCGGCTTACAGGCCGATATTATTCGTTCGATAGACCGGGGCGCTGAGGGGGTGGGTTTGTATCGTACGGAGGTGCCGTTTTTGCTGCGAGAACGCTTTCCCAGTGAGGAGGAGCAGCGGCAAATATATCGCAGCCAGCTAGAGGCCTTTGCGCCGATGCCAGTTACGATGCGTACCTTGGATGTTGGTGGGGATAAGTCACTGTCTTATTTTCCAATTGAAGAAGACAACCCCTTTCTTGGCTGGCGTGGCATTCGAGTTACCCTTGATCACCCGGAGATATTTTTGGTACAGGTGCGGGCGATGATGAAGGCAAACGTGGGTTTGGGTAACCTGCGGATTATGTTGCCGATGATTAGCAGTGTGCCGGAGCTGGATGAGGCCTTGGAGTTGATTTATCGCGCCCATGACGAGTTAGAAGATGAGCTGGATGTAGAGCTGGTGCTACCCAAAATCGGGGTGATGGTTGAGGTGCCAGCGGCTGTTTACCAGGCCAGAGCGCTGGCTAAGCGCGTTGATTTTCTATCGGTTGGTTCCAATGATTTGACTCAGTACTTGTTGGCGGTTGACCGTAATAATGCCCGCGTAGCTGATATGTATCAGGCCTACCATCCGGCTGTGCTACAAGCGCTGCAAAAGGTGGTGGATGATGGCCACACTGAGGGGCGTAATGTCGGTATTTGTGGCGAGTTAGCGGGCGACCCTGCGGCGGCTATTTTACTTATGGCCATGGGTTATGACGTACTATCGATGAACGCTGCCAATTTGCCCAAGGTAAAGTCGGTGATCCGCAATATCGCTATGAGCCGTGGCAAAGAGATTTTACAGCACGCCATGGGTATGGATAGTGCTTATGACGTACGCGAATTTATGGAGCAGGTCTTAGTAGAGGCTGGCGGGCAGCGCGTTGTCAGGCCATTGCTGTCGGATTAAGCGAGTTGAGGCTTTAATCTGGTGACGTTTATCCGGTGGTTATTATTGGCGGAGCTCTATTTGGTAGCTTCGAGGCTTTCCTATCGCGCCCGTATGATCAAACTCTTGTTCCAACCACTCGGCTCTCCCCTGTTGGTCTATGCGCATGATGGTGCTACTGCGGGTGCCGTAAGCGTTTGATTGAATAAAGCGGCTTGATAGTATTCGCTCTGTCTCAAGCCCAATGCCCGTATCGGGAAGCAGGTCATCGGCAGGGCGTTGCGTATCGGTTAGTACGGTAAGCAGTGTTTCAGGGGTGGATGAGTCCTCAAGTCGGCTCGCCAGCGCTTGTTTACCTTGGTTGACCTTGGGCCATGGGTCATTGAGCAGGCCGTTGCTTAAACCGTGGATGCCTGGTGGGAGCTTAATGATTTGTTGTTGGCGATTGGAGTAATACCATAGATTTGGGGTGGTGCCAGATAGCGTGCCTACCAGTAGATTAAATCCTGCATAGCGTGCTTTTTTGTGATGTAGCTGCGCTAGATATTCTTCAGGCTTGAGTCTGGAGGACAAAAAGTGAGTGCATAGTTCCCCGCGAGATACGGTGACGGCGGGGGGATCGGCTATTTCGCGAAAATTGGTTACTGCGGCAAAGCGACCTGTGTTGGTGATGCCCATCCAAGTGCCCCCAGCTCGAAGGTCTCGGCCTGCAAATAGCCCTGGATATTGCTCCCAAAAATGC
>JBAYQJ010000048.1:0-23395 GCA_041677245.1 Spongiibacteraceae bacterium
AGATAACTCTGCCGCTACGCGAGTCAATGCCGCTGTTAAAGTTGTTTTACCATGGTCAACGTGTCCGATAGTACCAACGTTGACGTGTGGTTTGGTGCGTTCAAATTTTTCCTTAGCCACAGCTAATTACCTCGTCAAATATTAAAAGAAAAGTTAACCTTGGTTTTTTGCGATTATTTCATCCGCAACATTTTTGGGTGCAGGAGCATACCGTTCAAACTCCATAGTAAACGTAGCGCGACCCTGAGTTGCAGAGCGCAAATCAGTCGCGTAACCAAACATTTCACCCAGTGGTACCTCAGCATCAACAACTTTGCCTGAAGCATTGTCATCCATACCTAAAATCATACCGCGACGCCGGTTCAAATCCCCAACCACGTCACCCATATTCTCTTCTGGTGTCACCACTTCTACTTTCATGATTGGCTCCAGCAGCTGAGCGCCACCTTGTTGAGCCAGCTTTTTAGTCGCCATGGAAGCGGCTACCTTAAACGCCATCTCATTCGAGTCGACATCATGGAAAGACCCATCATACAGAGTTGCCTTAAGACCTAACAACGGATAACCCGCCAGTACGCCGTTCTGCATTTGCTCCGCAATACCTTTTTCAATTGCTGGAATATATTCACGCGGAACAGTACCACCAACAATCTCATTTACAAACTCTAAACCCTCAGCGTTAGCATCAGCACCAGGTTCAAATTTAACCCATACATGCCCGTACTGGCCACGACCACCTGATTGACGAATAAACTTACCTTCGATCTCAGTAGTCGCAGTAATTGCCTCACGATAAGCAACTTGAGGTTTGCCGATATTAGCATCGACATTAAATTCACGCCTCATCCGGTCAACCAGTATATCAAGGTGCAATTCACCCATACCCGATATAATAGTTTGACCCGTCTCTTCGTCGGTTTTAACCCGGAACGAAGGATCCTCTTGGGCCAATTTACCCAAAGCAATACCCATACGCTCTTGGTCCGGCTTAGAACGAGGCTCAACCGCAACGGAAATAACCGGCTCTGGAAACTCTATCCGCTCCAAGATAATCACGTTATCAATAGCGCACAGGGTATCACCCGTAGTTACATCTTTAAGCCCAATGGCCGCGGCGATATCACCCGCCAAGACTTCTTTTATTTCCTGCCGATCATTTGCGTGCATCTGCACCATACGACCAACACGTTCTTTTTTCATTTTCACTGAATTGTATACAGCAGTGCCCGTTTCCAATCTACCCGAATACACTCGAAAAAATGTCAGCGTACCCACAAATGGGTCTGTAGCTATCTTAAATGCCAACGCTGCAAAGGGGGCGTCGTCGTCAGCCTCTCGCGTTGCAGGCGTTAGATCTTTATCATCTAAGGTGCCCTCAATCGCCTTCACCTCTTCCGGAGAAGGCAGATACTGGACGACTGCATCCAGCATGGCTTGAACGCCTTTATTTTTAAAGGCAGAACCTCCCACAACCGGTACAATTTCATTCGCTAGCGTACGCTTACGTATACCAGCAACAATCTCTTCTTCGGTGAGTTCAACGCCTTCCAGATACTTATCCATTAACTCATCACTGGACTCTGCGGCGGATTCAACCAAAAACTCACGCATTGTTTCGCACTGAGCCTGCATAGCCTCAGGGATTTCCGCGTAATCACAAGTCATCCCCTGGTCTTCTTCACTCCAAAGAATGGCTTTCATTTTTATTAAATCTACAACACCTCTAAACTCTTCCTCAGCACCAATAGTCATCTGCAACGGCACCGGAATAGCGCCAAGACGCTGCTTTAACTGATCAATAACCTTCGTGTAGCTAGCGCCGGTACGGTCCATTTTATTAACGAACACAATACGCGGAACTTCATATTTATTTGCCTGACGCCATACAGTTTCAGTTTGAGGCTGAACACCGGAAGACCCACACAAGACAACAACAGCACCATCCAACACCCGCAAAGAACGCTCAACTTCAACGGTGAAATCAACGTGCCCTGGCGTATCAATGATATTGATACGGTGCTGCTCGAACTGCTGCCGCATTCCAGACCAAAAACAAGTAGTGGCAGCAGACGTGATAGTTATACCACGCTCCTGCTCCTGCTCCATCCAGTCCATAGTGGCTGCGCCATTATGAACCTCACCGAGTTTATGTGACATACCGGTGTAGAACAGGACACGCTCCGTAGTTGTGGTTTTACCCGCATCCACATGCGCACAGATACCGATATTACGGTAACGGGCTATAGGCGTTTTACGTGCCACTGTTTTTAATCCTTAATAGATAACTATTATTGCTAACACTTCAAATACGTTGACTAACCACCACTTAGAAGCGGTAGTGCGAGAACGCTTTGTTAGCTTCAGCCATACGGTGAACGTCTTCACGTTTCTTAACCGCAGAACCTTTACCTTGTGACGCATCAGCAATTTCGCCAGCCAAACGCTGACGCATTGATTTTTCACCACGGCCGCGCGAGTATTCCACCAACCAACGCATAGCAAGAGCATGGCGACGTGATGGACGAACTTCAACAGGGACCTGGTAAGTTGCACCACCTACACGGCGAGACTTAACCTCAACCATAGGTGCAATATTTTCCAATGCTTCATCAAACGCTTCCAGAGGGTCTTTATTAAGACGCTCTTTAACGATATCTAAAGCACCGTAAACAATGCTTTCAGCAACTGATTTTTTACCACTGACCATAACGTGGTTCATAAACTTGGCCAAAGTGAGATTACCGTACTTAGGATCAGGTAAAATCTCGCGCTTGGCGACAACTCTTCTTCTTGGCATGGTATAAGCCCTTTTCTTCAGGATTTCCAAACACTGTTTTGCCACTGGTTCCAAAGGCTTGGAGGCGTGGGTAGCAGGGGTTTGGCCTTACTAAGGTTGAAAATATCTTTTCAGATTCCAATAAACAACTGCAAATACGCAGCCGTCTTTTAACCGCAAAAACGTAATCGGGACTAACTAAGTTAGCCCCCAACCTAAATTATTTAGGTCGTTTGGCACCGTACTTGGAGCGACCTTGCCTACGCGAAGCCACACCCGAAGTATCTAGACTGCCGCGCACTGTATGGTAACGCACACCCGGCAAATCCTTAACACGACCACCGCGAATCAGCACAACACTATGCTCTTGCAGGTTGTGTCCTTCACCACCGATATATGAAGATACTTCATAACCATTGGTTAAACGAACACGACAAACCTTACGTAGAGCAGAGTTTGGCTTCTTAGGCGTGGTGGTATATACACGAGTACATACTCCACGACGCTGCGGACAAGCCTGCAAAGCAGGAACGTCGCTTTGTTGAACCTTACGTTTTCTCGGCTTACGAACCAACTGATTGATCGTTGCCATTAAACAAACTCCAAATATTAATACGCCTTTAACACCCTGTTAAAGTCACAGGATAGGCTTTTCGACCCAACTAATCCCTCACAGAACTGGCTGAGCATTCCCAAAAACTGGAGCGCGAATAGTATAGACGCACTCCAACCTAGTCAATACCCGATACATGTTATATCGTGATATCTATTTAAAGTGCTCAACAAGGAACAAGCTCAATAATGAGCCTGCACCCCATTAATCACATTAACCCTCTTTAAACGCTTCAGTTAATGCCGCTTCGATATCAGCAGCACTTACGACCGAATCATTTCTGCTCGCCATTTGCTCATCTTTGCGACGCTTGCGCTCCGCATGATAAGCCAGTCCCGTCCCCGCAGGGATTAAGCGACCAACGACGACGTTTTCTTTCAAGCCACGCAGATTATCACGCTTACCTGTTACCGCAGCCTCAGTCAGCACACGAGTTGTCTCTTGGAACGATGCTGCAGAGATAAATGACTCTGTAGCCAGCGATGCCTTGGTAATACCCAACAGCATACGCTCGTAGCTAGCAGGCATTTTATTTTCAGCAATCAACTTTTCGTTTTCTTCGAGCACTCGGGTGAACTCAGCTTGCTCGCCCTTGATTAGAGAGGAGTCACCTGAAGTATTAATTTCAACTTTGCGCAGCATCTGACGGCAAATAACCTCAATGTGCTTATCGTTGATTTTTACACCCTGCAAACGATAAACATCCTGAATCTCGTTGCTTATGTACTTGGCCAACTCTTCTACACCTTTCAGACGCAAGATATCGTGTGGACTTGGAGGCCCTTCCGATACGATCTCACCCTTCTCAACGTGCTCACCTTCAAACACGCTCAAAGTACGCCATTTATGGATCAACGATTCATAATGATCAGCACCTTTATAGGTTGAGCCATCACTCGGTGTAATAACCAAGCGGCGCTTACCTTTTGTTTCTTTACCAAAGCTAACAGTACCCGAAATCTCGGCAAGTATCGCCGGCTCTTTAGGCTTACGCGCTTCAAATAAATCTGCAACTCGCGGCAAACCACCCGTAATATCGCGAGTTTTTGAACTCTCCTGTGGAATACGAGCAATTACATCACCCACACCTACATCAACACCATCCGTCAAAGCTACCGTGGCGTTAGCTGGTAAAAAGTAGTGCGCGGGAACGCTTGTTCCGGCCAAGCACAGCTCTTTGCCATCCGCATCAACCAGAGTAACCGCCGGACGCATGTCTTTCCCTGCTGTCTGACGCTCCGCTGGATCGATGACCACTATAGAGCTTAAACCCGTCAACTCATCGGTCTGACGAGTAACGGTGATCCCTTCTTCCATGCCACTGAATTTAACCTTACCGGCCACTTCAGTAATGATGGGGTGAGTATGCGGATCCCATACAGTAACAATGTCACCTGCTTTTACTTCAGCCTGATCCGCAACTTTGATAACTGCACCATAAGGCAGCTTATAGCGTTCACGTTCACGACCACTATGATCAGCAAGCGCTAGCTCACCAGAACGACTAACCGCGACAAAAGTACCATCGGCTTTCTCAGCCAACTTAACATTATGCAAACGTACGATACCGTCCTGTTTAACCTGAACGCTATCAGCAGCAGTTGCCCTGGATGCCGCACCACCGATGTGGAAGGTACGCATTGTTAACTGAGTACCAGGCTCACCAATGGACTGTGCAGCGATAACACCAACGGCCTCACCAATGTTCACTTGATGACCACGCGCCAAGTCACGACCATAACAGGCGATACACAGGCCATGGCGAGTTTCACAAGTAATAGGTGAACGCACCTTCACTTCATCGATGCTCATATTCTCAAGCTCGATAACGCCCTTCTCATCGATCAGAGTGCCCGCAGCGAAAGCAACTTCATAAGTACCCGGAATTAACACGTCAGCAGCCACTGTACGGCCCAATACGCGATCACCCAAAGTCTCGATGATATCACCACCTTCGATAACAGGCGTCATCAACAGACCTTCTTCAGTGCCACAATCATCTTCAGTAACAACCAAATCCTGCGCCACATCAACCAAACGACGCGTCAAGTAACCCGAGTTTGCTGTTTTCAATGCAGTATCAGCCAAACCTTTACGCGCACCGTGAGTCGAAATAAAGTACTGCAGAATGCTCAAGCCTTCACGGAAGTTAGCTGTAATTGGAGTCTCGATAATCGAGCCATCCGGCTTCGCCATCAGACCACGCATACCCGCTAACTGACGAATCTGTGCCGGTGAACCACGAGCACCTGAGTCAGCATAAATAAAGACCGAGTTAAACGAAGATTGCTCTTCGTCCTCACCATCACGATTAACAACCGTCTCTTTAGAAATACCATCCATCATCGACTTGGAAACCATATCATTGGCACGTGACCAGATATCGATAACTTTGTTGTATTTTTCACCCTGAGTTACCAGACCAGAAGCATACTGCTTCTCGATCTCTTTCACTTCAGCATCAGCTCTACCGATGATGGCTACTTTTTCCGGAGGAATCGCAAAATCGTTAACGCCGATCGAAGAACCAGAACGGGTAGAATAAGCAAACCCTGTGTACATTAATTGGTCAGCGAGAATAACCGTCGCTTTTAGACCAACTTTACGGTAACACTCGTTCAGCACCCGTGAGATGGCCTTTTTAACCATGTTCTGGTTTACAATTTCAAACGGCAGGCCTTCAGGAATAACTTGCCATAACAATACCCGCCCAACTGTCGTTTCGATAATTGAGGTTGTTTGCTGACGCTCGCCCGTTTCTTCATCGAATAGAACTTCGGTGATACGGCATTTTATACGTGCCTGTAAATGCACATTACGCGAGGTATAGGCACGATGAACTTCCTGCGCGTCGGAGAAAACCATATTTTCACCTTCGGCATTAATCCGCGAACGGGTCATCCAGTACAAGCCCAACACTACATCCTGCGACGGCACAATAATCGGCTCACCATTCGCTGGTGAAAGGATATTGTTGGTAGACATCATCAATGCGCGTGCCTCTAACTGTGCTTCCAGTGTCAACGGTACGTGTACCGCCATCTGGTCACCATCAAAGTCAGCGTTATATGCCGCACACACTAATGGGTGCAACTGGATCGCTTTACCTTCAATCAGTACCGGCTCAAAAGCCTGTATACCCAAACGGTGAAGTGTCGGCGCACGGTTTAGCATAACTGGATGCTCGCGAATAACTTCGGCGAGGATATCCCATACTTCTGGCGGCTCACGCTCAACCATTTTCTTGGCAGCTTTGATCGTTGTTGCTAAACCACGGGCTTCTAACTTACCAAAAATAAACGGCTTGAATAATTCCAAGGCCATTTTTTTAGGTAGACCACATTGATGCAATTTCAGCGTAGGACCAACCACGATAACCGAGCGACCAGAATAATCGACGCGCTTACCCAGCAAGTTCTGACGGAAACGACCCTGCTTACCCTTGATCATATCTGCCAAGGATTTCAGCGGGCGCTTGTTAGAGCCAGTAATAGCCCGACCGCGACGGCCGTTATCCAACAGTGCATCGACAGATTCCTGCAGCATACGTTTTTCGTTACGGACGATAATGTCTGGCGCGTTTAAATCCAACAAACGCTTCAAGCGGTTGTTACGGTTAATAACGCGACGATACAAATCGTTCAAATCAGACGTTGCGAAACGACCCCCATCCAAAGGAACCAAAGGACGCAAATCTGGCGGCAACACGGGCAGCGCATTGAGCACCATCCATTCTGGCTTATTACCTGAAGTCTGCAACGCTTCCAATAACTTCAAACGCTTAGACAGCTTTTTGATTTTGGTTTCAGAATTAGTCGTAGGGATCTCTTCGCGCAGGTTTTCTACTTCCTGGTCGATATCGATCTCTTGCATCAAACGCTGAACAGCCTCTGCACCCATCATCGCTTCGAATTCGTCACCAAATTCTTCCATGGCTTCGAAGTATTGCTCATCCGTCAACATCTGCCCTTTTTCAAGGGTAGTCATGCCAGGATCAATTACGACGTATGATTCAAAATAAAGAATCCGCTCGATATCACGCAGAGTCATATCCAGCAACAAACCAATCCGGCTTGGCAAAGATTTTAAAAACCAAATATGGGCAACTGGACTCGCCAGTTCAATATGGCCCATGCGATCACGGCGTACTTTGGCCAGCGCGACTTCAACGCCACACTTTTCACAAATAACACCACGATGCTTTAGACGCTTGTATTTACCACATAGACATTCATAGTCTTTTACTGGACCAAAAATTTTGGCACAGAATAGACCATCACGCTCGGGTTTAAAGGTACGATAGTTAATGGTCTCTGGTTTTTTAACTTCACCATACGACCAAGAGCGGATCATTTCCGGAGAGGCCAAACCAATCCGGATAGAATCAAACTCTTCGTTCTGACCTTGCTTGAGTAAATTTAATAAGTCTTTCACGCCGTTCCTCCGCTATGACGAGGGCACTCTCTTAATGACAGAGCCCTCACCCATAATCGATTGTCGATGGATTTATTCAGTGTCCAGTTCCATATTGATACCAAGAGAACGAATCTCTTTGAGCAACACATTAAAGGACTCCGGCATGCCGGGCTCCATGCGCTGATCACCATCAACGATATTTTTGTACATTTTGGTACGACCGGCGACGTCATCCGATTTCACCGTTAACATTTCCTGCAAGGTATAAGCTGCACCGTATGCTTCCAGCGCCCACACTTCCATCTCACCGAAACGCTGACCACCAAACTGCGCTTTACCACCCAGCGGTTGCTGAGTAACCAAGCTGTAAGACCCAGTAGAACGAGCGTGCATCTTATCGTCTACCAAGTGGTTCAGTTTCAACATGTACATATAACCAACTGTCGTTAAGCGATCAAACGCCTCGCCAGTACGACCATCATACAATTGCATCTGCCCACTATCTGGCATATCTGCCAAGCGCAGTAAGCTTTTAACTTCCTCTTCAGTGGCGCCGTCAAACACCTGAGAAGCCATCGGTACGCCGCCGCGTAAATTGCCGGCCATTTCGATGATTTCTGCATCAGTAAATGAAGCAATATCTTCTTTACGTCCACCGTCACCGTTATAGATCTTGTCAAGGAAGTCACGAACCTCTGCCACCTGACGCTGCTCTTTAAGCATGCTATCGATCTTCTCACCCAGACCTTTCGATGCCAACCCAAGGTGGGTTTCAAGGATCTGCCCAACGTTCATCCGAGAAGGTACACCCAGCGGGTTTAGCACGATATCAACGGGCTCACCCTGTTCGTTATAAGGCATATCTTCAACTGGCATAATGACGGAGATAACACCCTTGTTACCATGACGACCAGCCATTTTATCACCTGGCTGAATACGACGTTTGATCGCAAGGTAAACCTTAACGATTTTCAGCACACCAGGTGCCAGATCATCGCCACTTTGCAGCTTGCGTTTTTTATCTTCAAAACGTGCTTCTAGCGAGGTCTTTCTTTCCGCCAGCTGATTTTCAGCAGACTCTAATTGAGCATTAATCGACTCGTCATCAAAGCGCAGCTTGAACCACTGATTTTTTTCAAGGCCTTCTAATAGCTCATCAGTAATTACGGCACCTTTCTTCAGTCCAGCACCGCTAACTGCAGATTGACCTATCAAAGCGTTACGCAGCAATGCGAAGGTCGCACCCTCTACTATACGGAACTCTTCGTTCAGATCTTTGCGGTACTCGTCCAGCTGTGACTTTTCGATTTCCTTTGCACGCTGATCTTTCTCCAAACCATCGCGAGTGAAGACCTGCACATCGATAACAGTACCTTTAACACTAGAAGGAACCCGCAGCGATGTATCTTTAACATCAGACGCTTTCTCACCAAATATAGCGCGTAGCAGTTTTTCTTCTGGCGTCAGCTGAGTTTCACCCTTAGGCGTCACCTTACCAACAAGAATATCACCTGCATTCACTTCAGCGCCGATATAAACAATACCGGACTCATCCAATTTACCCAGAGCACCCTCACCAACATTGGGAATATCCGAAGTTACTTCTTCAGAACCCAGCTTAGTGTCACGGGCAATACAGGTTAATTCCTGAATGTGGATAGTGGTGAAACGATCTTCTTTAACAACACGCTCAGACACCAAAATCGAATCTTCGAAGTTGTAACCATTCCAGGGCATAAAGGCGATACGCATATTTTGGCCAAGAGCCAACTCACCCAAATCAATAGAAGGACCATCAGCAAGAATATCGCCACGACGTATTACATCGCCTTTTTTAACAATTGGACGTTGATTAATACAGGTATTCTGGTTAGAACGCGTATATTTAGTCAGATTGTAAATATCAACCGGCGACTGATCAGCCAATACTTCATTGTCATTTGCACGCACAACAATACGGCCAGAATCAATACTATCGACAATACCGCCACGACTTGCCACTTCACATACACCGGAGTCAGCAGCCACAAAACGTTCAATACCTGTACCTACTAACGGCTTATCCGCTTTCAGGGTTGGCACTGCTTGACGCTGCATGTTCGAACCCATCAATGCGCGGTTGGCGTCATCGTGTTCTAAGAATGGAATCAATGCCGCCGCAACAGAAACAACCTGCTTAGGTGACACGTCCATATACTGAACTTCATCTACCATTTTCACGGTAAATTCATTCATGTGACGAACAGCAACAAGCTCTTCCGTTAATCTGCTATCTTCATCCATCAAAGCAGATGCTTGAGCGATAACGTATTCAGCTTCATTGATTGCCGAGAGGTATTCTATCTCTTCGGTTGCAATGCCATCGATAACTTTACGGTATGGCGTCTCAAGGAAACCGTACTCGTTAGTGCGGGCATAAGTTGCCAACGAGTTAATCAAACCGATGTTTGGACCTTCCGGTGTTTCGATAGGACATACACGGCCATAGTGCGTTGGGTGAACATCACGCACCTCAAAACCTGCGCGTTCACGTGTCAGACCACCAGGCCCTAACGCAGATACACGTCGCTTGTGAGTAACCTCTGACAGCGGGTTGTTTTGATCCATAAACTGAGACAGCTGCGAAGAGCCAAAGAACTCTTTCACTGCGGCAGCAACCGGTTTGGCATTGATCATATCCTGAGGCATCAAACCCTCGGATTCAGCCATAGACAAACGCTCTTTAACAGCGCGCTCAACACGAACCAAACCTACACGGAATTGGTTTTCGGCCATCTCACCTACAGAACGTACACGGCGGTTACCCAGGTGATCGATATCGTCGACAATACCTTTACCGTTACGAATTCCAACCAGTGTTTTAAGCACGTCAACAATATCCTCATTACTAAGGATACCTTCGCCCAAAATCTCTTCGCGACCCAGACGACGATTAAACTTCATCCGACCAACAGTCGACAAGTCATAGCGCTCTGGCGAGAAGAACAGGTTCTGGAATAAATTCTCTGCGGATTCTTTGGTTGGTGGCTCACCAGGACGCATCATGCGGTAAATCTCTACCAATGCTTCCAATTGATTACGTGAAGGATCTGCACGCAAGGTGTCACTGATAAACGGACCACAATCCAAATCGTTGGTATACAGCGTGGCAATAGAAGTAACACCAGCCTCCGCCAACTGCGCTAAAACCTCATCGGTTAATTCGGTATTACACTCAACAATGATTTCGCCGGTTTTCTTGTCAACAACATTTTTCGCCAAGGAACGGCCTACGATATATTCCTGTGGTACCGTAAGGCTGGTGATTTTCTCTTTTTCAATCTGACGAATATTACGTGCGGTGATACGACGACCCGACTCAACGATAACCGTACCGGCTTTGGTAACGATATCAAAAGACGCTACTTCACCGCGCAAACGCTCGGCGATCAAGGTCATTTCAAAGTCACCATCTTTGGTTACGGTAAACTCATTAACATCGTAGAACATATCCAGAATTTCTTCAGAACTATAGCCCAAAGAACGTAACAATATGGTCGCAGGCAATTTGCGACGGCGGTCGATACGGACAAAGACCAAATCTTTAGGGTCGAACTCAAAGTCCAACCATGAACCACGATAAGGAATCACACGGGCCGAATAAAGTAGTTTGCCAGACGAGTGAGTCTTTCCTTTATCATGATCGAAGAACACACCGGGTGAACGATGCAACTGAGACACGATGACACGCTCAGTACCATTAATAACAAAGGTACCATTTTCAGTCATGAGCGGAATTTCACCCATGTAAACTTCTTGTTCCTTAATATCTTTAATGGCTTTGTTCGCTGATTCTTTATCATAAATAATCAACCGAACTTTTACCCGCAGGGGAACTGCGTAAGTAACACCACGTAATTGGCACTCAGCAACATCAAAAACAGGTGCGCCCAAAACGTAATCAACATACTCAAGTGCAGCATTACCCGAGTAGCTGACTATAGGGAACACCGACTTAAACGCCGCATGCAAACCTATATCTGCGCGGTTCCCCACAGTGGTGTCATCTTGTGTAAACTTTTTATATGAATCCAACTGTATCGCCAATAGATACGGCACATCCATAACGTTGGACATTTTACCGAAATCCTTACGGATCCGTTTTTTCTCTGTATACGAGTAGGCCATTAGCGCTCCCCAGCTTTCGTTTGTGATTAGTGCCCAGGCCGAACACTAGTCATCACAGTCCTGCGATCAGGTCTTTACTTGATCTAAAAAATAATACGACTATCGTATCGATCAAAACCAAGTCGGTCCCTTACTAAATTAGTTAAAAATTCAATAAAAGACCTATAAACAGAAAAAGGCCGGCGAGTATTATCCGAAGATAACCCCACCAGCCTTACGCCCCTCAAGCACTCCAAAGAGCCGCTGTATCGAGGCGTTCAACAAGTGTCAGCTTACTTAAGCTCGACAGATGCACCAGCCTCTTCAAGCTGTTTCTTAGCTTCTTCAGCGTCATCCTTAGAGGCGCCTTCTTTAATAGTTGATGGCGCGCCATCAACCATTGCTTTAGCTTCTTTCAAGCCTAGGCCAGTAATTGCGCGTACAGCTTTAATGACGTTAACTTTCTTATCACCAACAGCAGTAAGAACAATATCAAACTCAGTCTGTTCTTCTGCAGCAGAGCCAGCATCGCCAGCAGGACCAGCAGCAACAGCCATTGCAGCACTTACGCCAAACTTCTCTTCCATTGCTTCGATCAGTTCTACAACATCTTTAACTGACATTTCAGCAACAGCATTGATGATATCTTCTTTTGATAAAGACATGATTCAAACCCTATCTCATGAGCTTGCCTTCAATAAAGCAAAACTCGGTAAATTCAATAAATCCACAAACCTTTCACTATAAAAAGTTATGCAGCTTCCTGTTCTTTCTGGTCGCGAATAGCCGCAATAGTGCGGACCAATTTGCCAGCAGAGGCTTCTTTCAGCACACTCATTAGTCGAGAAATTGCTTCGTCGTAAGTTGGCAGTTTCGCCAACAGTGCGATATCAGTCTTCTCACCTTCAAAGGCAGCAGCTTTTAGCTCAAACTTTTCATGATCTTTAGCGAAAGCACTCAGGATGCGCGCACCAGCACCTGGATGTTCGTTAGAGAATGCAATTAAAGTTGGTCCTACAAAAGTGTCGATTAAACACTCGTAAGCCGTACCTTCTACAGCGCGCTTAGCCAGCGTGTTACGGACAACGCGTAAATATACGCCTGCCTCACGAGCCTCTTTGCGCAGTGCAGTCATAGCCACAACAGAAACGCCGCGCGAGTCGGCAACTACTGCAGATAGAGCACTTTGAGCAGCTTGCTGGACCTCAGCGACAATCGCTTTTTTGTCTTCGAGTCCTATTGCCACAATACTTCTCCAATATTTGACAGAGGTATCATTCACCTCCATCGCTCAGATTTTGCCAAACGAACCCGAGGGTTGTTCGACAGCTGTTTCGGTGGTCACTTACCCAAATTATGCTATATCCGTAAAACGAACTAAAAACATAATATGCGGTAACCGTCACCGTCTGCGTAGGTACCTATTTATCTTTAGCAAAAAACAAATATGAATTAAGTCAAAGCAGGAAGCAAAATTCTAAACCACAAAACCCAGCCACCACTCCGACACCTACGGTCTTTGACGGCCTGTAACCGGTTATGCAAAAGCCAACACGGAGACAGACCACAAAGTTCTTTGCTTCTTTAGATTGCCAAAGAAGACTGATCCAATACCAAACCAGGACCCATTGTTGTAGAAAGAGTCATTTTTTTCAGGTATACGCCTTTAGCCGCTGATGGCTTGCCTTTTTGAAGATCAGCAACTAACGCTTCTAAGTTTTCTTTCAATGCATTGGCATCAAAAGTCAACTTACCGATGGTGCCGTGAATAATACCATTTTTGTCGATACGGAAACGCACCTGACCAGCTTTGGCATTTTTCACTGCAGTTTCAACATCAGGAGTTACAGTACCTGTTTTAGGGTTAGGCATCAGACCGCGAGGACCAAGAATAGTACCCAGTTGACCAACAACGCGCATCGCTGCTGGCTCTGCGATGACAACGTCAAAATCCAGATTACCGGCTTTAACTTGTTCGGCCAGATCATCCATACCCACTATGTCCGCACCAGCGGCAGCTGCTTTTTCAGCATTCTCACCTTGAGCAAACACAGCAACACGAACCACACTACC
Source organism: Spongiibacteraceae bacterium (assembly GCA_041677245.1). Taxonomy (GTDB): domain Bacteria; phylum Pseudomonadota; class Gammaproteobacteria; order Pseudomonadales; family Dasaniaceae; genus Oceanicoccus. The sequence continues at coordinate 14,025 of JBAYQJ010000048.1, forward strand.
AGTACCATGCGGCAAAGTAGTCGCACCACGAACAACCTGATCAGATTTACGCGCATCAACACCAAGGTTAACGGCCACATCGACAGACTCACCAAACTTAACCGTTGATACTTCTTTCAATAAAGCAACGGCCTCATCGATAGCATACAACTTGCCAGCCTGTACTTTTTCTTTAATCGCTTTTTGACGCTTACTTAACTTAGCCATTACACCACACCCTCTGTCTCAATACCGGCGGCGCGGGCGCTACCTGCAATAGTACGCACCGCAGCATCCATATCAGCTGCAGTTAGATCAGGCATTTTAGTCGTCGCAATCTCTTCCAACTGCGCGCGCGTAACCTTACCCACTTTCTTGGTATTAGGTGTACCGGAACCGGTTTTAATGCCAGCAGCTTTTTTCAGCAAGATAGCAGCAGGAGGCGTCTTAGTAATGTAAGTAAAACTACGGTCACTATAAACACTGATAACAACAGGAATCGGCAACCCTGGCTCTAGACCTTGAGTCGCAGCATTAAATGCTTTACAAAATTCCATGATATTAACACCCTTTTGACCCAGCGCAGGACCAACAGGGGGACTTGGATTTGCCTGACCAGCAGGCACTTGCAGCTTAATATAAGCTTCAACTTTCTTCGCCATTTTACTTCTCCTTTGGGTTTTAACGCCTCACAGCCTTACGGCTAATCATCGGCTCCCCGGTTAATATCGCCAAGAAACAAACTCTCGACGCTCGAAGGCTTAACCCTCGTTAAAAACGCTCTACTTAAGCTTTTTCTACCTGACCAAAATCCAACTCAACCGGAGTTGAACGGCCAAAGATCAACACCGCAACATGCAGCTTGCTCTTTTCGTAATTTACTTCTTCAACAACGCCATTAAAATCGTTGAACGGACCATCAATAACTCGAACCATCTCGCCGGGCTCAAACAAAGTTTTAGGCTTGGGCGCCTCACCACTCTCTACCCGCTGAAGAATGACATTCGCTTCAGCCTCAGTAATAGGTGCAGGCTTATCAGCCTTGCCACCGATGAACCCCATAACCCGAGGAGTCTCTTTCACCAAGTGCCAAGTATCATCACCCAGCTCCATCTGAACCAGCACATAACCTGGGAAAAATTTGCGCTCACTGCGACGTTTTTGGCCACCGCGCATCTCAACTATCTCTTCGGTGGGCACTAAAATATCACCGAACCTTTCTTGCATATTATGCAACTCAATACGCTCTTTAAGCGCAGCTGCAACCTTTTTTTCATACCCGGAATAGGCGTGAACTACGTACCAGCGCTTCGACATTCTTCACCTCTAACCGATTGCCAGGGAAACCAGCCAACCCAACAGGGTATCTAAGCCCCAAAGAATCAACGACATCAATATAACAAAAGCAACCACGATGAGCGTGGTCTGTGTGGTTTCCTGACGTGTTGGCCACACTACTTTACGAATCTCCGTTCGGGCCTCTTTTGCCAGCTTCCAAAAAGCAGCACCCTGAACGGTCTGTACTGCGACAAAGGCCGCGATAGATGCAATCACTAACAGCGCCAACACTCTATACATTAGCGCCTGATCTGCGTAATAAACATTGCCGCCAACCGCTGCAATAATCAGCACTAAAACTAACAGCCACTTAAGACTATCCACGCCACCTTTTTTTGATACTGTATTCGCGCTCATATAAAACTCAGACGCCTTTGTATTGCCGAACAATACTTTTAATAATTAGCTTTCAAAAATGCGTAAAGCACCGCTTCGCCAATCTACGAAGTGATGCTTTAAATAATGGCAGGCCAGGAGGGACTCGAACCCCCAACCACCGGTTTTGGAGACCGGTGCTCTACCAATTGAGCCACTGGCCTGTAATCATCGGTACAACCGATATCAAACCTTTGCACTCTTCACAGACTGACTGCATTAGCATAACTACCTGCGGCAACAGCTACTTCAGACAACCTTAAATTGGAGCTCATAACCGGATTTGAACCGGTGACCTCTTCCTTACCAAGGAAGTGCTCTACCGACTGAGCTATATGAGCACATCCCACTTCTTTATCTTCTGCCCATCGCATAAGAATAAAGGATATGGAGCGGGTAGCGGGAATCGAACCCGCACCATCAGCTTGGAAGGCTGAGGTTCTACCATTGAACCATACCCGCTTATAGGCATTCACTTTGTGCATAATAAATGGTGGTGGGGGGTGGATTCGAACCACCGAAGCTTGCGCGTCAGATTTACAGTCTGATCCCTTTAGCCACTCGGGAACCCCACCACTGGGTTTGGGCCTTCTTGCTTTTCCGTGTAATTAGAAAGCAGCCCGATTCAACTCTTACTTTTGGGACTGCTATAACACATACCCCTAAGCACTCGTATCCTGAAAAGAAAATGGAGCTGGCGAGAGGAGTCGAACCCCCGACCGGCTGATTACAAGTCAGCTGCTCTACCAACTGAGCTACGCCAGCATCACTGTCATTTCAACGAGGCGGGCATTCTATTCGAAGTTGCCCATAGACGCAATCTTATCGCAGTAATTTTTACGTCTTTCTAAGCCTTTATTCCCTTCTTTTATTTTTTGCCAGAGTACTTCTGACATTTTTCCATGCTCTCCGCGATCAAAAACTGCCCATATTTCTTTGTGCGTTCGCGGGACAACCTTTATGATCGGCTCATAGCCATCTTTAATACGCGCCTTGTAGACAGCGTCAGCCCTATCTTTCTGAGTAAAAAACCCTAAGGAAATACCATCAGCCAACTCTCCCTGGGTAATCACATAGCTATCAATTTTTTTCGCCTGTAGCTCACGCAACAAACTGATAGCTCTTTTCCTGGTATCTTGCGGTTTTATATACACCCAGTAATCTGGCTTACCTGGCACCTCAACTGTCTGCAAACGCAGGGTGATATCCATGGCTGCAAGCCGCCCTACAACCTGCTTACCACTTACCTCTTCATTAAACGGCCCAATCAGCCAGCAAATATTACTCCCTTCAGCAGTATCCGTAGTCAGCGGCTCAGTGCTAACAGCCCGCTCATCGGCCTTTAGCACTAAGTCATGCTGAATTTGCGATATGTGCTGCCCATCATTATTCAAGCTCTCCCGCTCAGATAACAATACCAATCTAGCCCCAGAACCCCGAACAACCGCTACAGCTGATTCTCCATTATCAACGGCCGGCACCAAATAGTACTGCCACAGAAAATAGATCCCATTGCACATCAACAAAACAACTAATATCCAGCGCACGTATTACTTCCTTTTTTAACAGCCCTTATTACTTTTCACCCGCTCAAGGTAGCAGCCACTGCAGGCCATCAAGCACCAACTCAGGTACAACGGTAATGCTGCCCGAGGTCATTTCAGGTAAAAAAGGCTCAATCAGCCCTGCATCGCCACCGGTCATTACCACATCAAAACCCGAAACCAGTATCTTTTCTGCCTCGGCCAGCGCCACCAACACCGCACCCACCGAAGACGCCAGCAATCCTGCACTAACAGCATCATCGGTATTGCAGGCAAAACTAACACCCAGATCATAACTATTACGCTCGAATCTAACCCCGCCGGTATTTTGTAGCAATGAGTTGCGCATCAGTCCAAGCCCTGGCGTAATATAACCACCCAAATGCACACCACTGGCATCAACCGCATCAACAGTCAAAGCACTTCCAGCATCGACCACCAGCACTGCAGACCGCCGCTGCTGATATGCTGCTACGACCGCCGACCAGCGGTCAACACCCAGCCTCTCGGGCTGCGCATACCCGTTGCTAACACCCGCCGTCGTTTTCGCCGATAAAGCCATTTCCAGCTCGACACCCAATAACGACAATTGAGCCCTCAACGCTTGTAAAATCGAATGACTGGCGACACTGACCACTTTAATTCGGTCGATATTTTCACAAGGAAGCATCTTTTCAAGACTATTACCTTGAACAAATCCCCCCCTTGCAACTGCCTGCCGGCCATCCATCAACCGCCATTTGGCTCGCGTATTGCCCAAATCAATCTCTAAAATCATCCTTACAACGATCCAGCCAATCTGAGACTAACCTCTCCGCCATTGAATACCCGGACGCCCTGCTCAGTTTCAATCTTAATTGCGCCGGTATCATCAATACCAAGCGCGCAACCTACAGTGATATCATTACCCTGAATAATACTAATGGTTTTACCCAAATAAGCATCAAGCTCAGCCCAGCGATCTCGATACACAGAAAAGCCTGAGCGAGCAAAAACCTCAAGCAGCGGCATCAACTCATTAAGCACCAACCCTAACAACCTATTACGCTCAGCGGCCCGCGGGTTTATAGAAGCCACATCAACCCAAGCCTGATCTATATCAGCAGCAACCTTAGCCGGCATCGCCACATTCAAACCAACACCAATAACCACCTGACAAAGCCCATCGGCATCACCGGTCATTTCTATCAAAATACCGGCTAATTTTTTATCCTCATAGAGGATGTCGTTAGGCCACTTCAACCCCACCCCACCAACACCGGCTTTAGCCAACGCATCGGCAACGGCGACACCAACAGCCAGACTCAAGCCCTCCAACGCAGAGGCCCCGCCACTAAATTCCCACACAACCGACAAATAAATATTCCCAGCATATGGACTGACCCAAGCTCGCCCTCGACGCCCCCGTCCTGCGCTCTGCTGCTCGGCGGTACACACATAGCCTTTCGCACCACCCTGCAGCGCCTTTTCCATAGCAACACGGTTAGTTGAGGTGATGGCATCCTGCACATCTATTTCACTGATCAGCGCAGCGGCCCCCACCGTCAACTCAGACTCTATAAGTTGACGCGACAACAGATTCAACCCTTGCGGTATACGATAGCCCTTGCCTTTGATCGATTCCAGCTGCACCCCCAACTCTTCAACTTTTTTCAGCTGCTTCCAAATTGCGGTACGCGAGACCCCTAACGAAGCACCCAGCCCATCACCTGAATGAAATTGACCATCCGCCAATGTTGCTAATAATGTCTGTATTACCATGTTTATCTCATTGAAAATGCAAGCACTGATCATAGCAAAGAACACAGAAACTGTATCAACTCAATCCACAAGCAAGCCTCACCAAGATGCCAAGCAGCTCGCATAATCGCCTTTCACTGAGCATAAAAAACCCCGCGACCCATAAGAGCCTCGGGGCAACATGACCCGCAGAGCGCGGAGACACCTAAATTAATACAACAGCATGAACCTCAATCCACCATAACCACAAAGCCACAGCGCTCTCAATCACCACCACCTTGCCCTGACAACAAACAATCCAACGCCTCAATCGCAGCCACCAGCGGCTTCGCCTGTGGCCACAACAACCGCTTAAAAAATTCATCTGCCATCGGCGCAATACTGCAGCGATCAGGCAATACTTGGGCCTGCTCCAGCAGAACCGTCATCCGCCTTAAAAACACAAACTGCAACCACTGTGGAAAAGTCAGAGTATCGATACAAAACGGCTCAGTACTAGCCAAAGCTCGTGCTGATGGCGATTCAGCCTGCCACAAATCTAATCGACGCAGCTCCGCCTCAATATCAATTAACAGTGACGCGACCTCAACCTGCCTGGGCATCAAATCCTTCCCACTCCTTTCATCATGCTCGGTTATGCCAGGGTACGTTTAAAGGGTGGCAGCGAATCCAACATCGCCCGACCATAACGCTTGCTGATAATACGACGATCTAACAGTGTCACCTTGCCCCGATCTGTTTCTGTGCGCAACAAACGACCGCTTGCCTGCACCAGTTTCAACGCAGCATCCGGCACCGTAATATCCATAAATGGATTACCACCGCGACTCTCTATCCACTCCGCCAATGCGGACTCTACCGGCTGGTCGGGTACCGCAAACGGAATTTTAGCGATCACCACATGAGTACAGTAATTACCAGGTAAATCCACGCCCTCGGCAAAACTAGCCAAACCAAAAATTACGCTACCTTCACCCTCATCGACCGCCTTCTTATGCATCCGCAACACCTCATGCTTGGGATAGCTGCCCTGCATAATAATACGCTGCCGCCATTGCGCTGCGACCCCCTCATTAACCTGCTCCATCTGTCGCCGTGAAGCAAACAACACCAAGCTGCCTTCGTTACCACTGAGCAGCTCGGGCAATAACTTAATCAACTCCTCAGTATGTGCCTGCGCATCATTGGGCTCACAATCCATCTTCGGAACCACCAACTCGCCCGATTCAGAAAAATTAAACGGACTGGGGACCACGGCATAATTAGTGTTTTCTGGCGTGCCAGCGCGCATCTGAAACCGATCAAAGCCGCCCAGCGCGGTCAACGTAGCAGAGGTCACTACTGCCGCATAGCAACGATTCCATAAGTACTTCGACAGTGTTGTAGCCGCTAAAATAGGGCTACTCGACACTTCAAAGTCCAGATTACCAACCCCTCCCTCAACAACTGCAACCCAACGGCCACGGGGTGGATTTTCTTCCACATCACCACGACTATAATCTAACCACAATGCGTAATTGGCTTCTGCTCGACCACGCAGCATAGATAAAGCAGGGAACCAGGCCTCAGCATCATCCTTAGGAATCGCATTCCCTGACTCCTCCATCGCCTCTTCCAATAACGAGCAACAACCATCCAGCATGTCTTGCATACTGCGATATTGCGCCGCTAACTCAACCGCCTGCAACCGTAAAGGCTCAGGCACGATGCCCTTTGAGTAACGATGGGTAGGAATCGAGCCGCGCCGATCAGGCTCAATATTGATACTGCCCTCCAGACTATTAAACAGCATCGCCAAATGCTGCTTTAAGGTCTCCATTACTGAGGGCAGGCTTTGCAAATGTCGACCAATTCCCGCTTTATCTGCCAGCTGCGGCGCCGCTTTAGCTAACAATTTTATCCCTTGATCCAGCCAGCGCTCAGTGCTGCGAATACGACTGGCACGCGCAAAATGATTGATCGCCTTGTCGGGAAGATGGTGACCCTCGTCAAAGATATAAATACAATCTTCTGGATCGGGCAATATCGCGCCACCACCCAAAGCCAAATCTGCCAACACCAAATCGTGATTAGTGACGATAACATCGACACTACCCAGCTGCTCGCGCCCTTTATAAAAGCAACACTGGCTGATATTGGCGCACCGACGCCCAGTACACTGCGCATGATCTGTGGTCACTCTACTCCACAAAGGAACCTCTAACTCCTGCGACCAGCTATCTCGATCACCATCCCAATCCCCCTTAGCCAGCGCCGTCAACATATCCTGATAAACCGTCAAGGTCTGCGTATCCAACTGTGACTGCATTTCATCGGGATACAAACCCATGGTGTTATTACCGGCATCGCCATCTTGCAACGCACTATCCAGCTTGGATAGGCACAGGTAGCGGCCACGCCCTTTGGCCAAAGCAAACGTAAATGACAAACCACTATGACGAAGAATATCAGGTAAATCCTTGTGAATAATTTGCTCTTGCAGCGCCACAGTTGCGGTAGAGATAACCAAGGTTTTTTCCAAGGCCTTAGCCACAGGCACAGCCGCCAAGGTATAGGCGATAGTTTTGCCCGTACCAGTGCCCGCCTCGACCGCACACACCGCCGCCTGATCACCCCTGGAGGTTAAGGTTCGCGCCACTTCAGCAATCATTAATCGCTGGCCATAACGCGCCTTCAAGCCCTTGCTTTCAAGCAAGGTACTATAGGCGGTTTGAATCGTCTTTTTAATCTCGTCGGTCAGCATCAAAACAGCTATTAAAGATAAAGGAAAAACCCGGCTAAACAACAGCGGGAGAAGACGGCAATAATAAGCCGCGGCGTACTAGTGGTTAGAATACTGCTTTTTACTGTCTACGGTATTGGCATAAATACCCAGAGCATAGGGCCTATACTCTTCCGGCAAAGCCTCTATTCGCGCGCGAAAAGCGCTTTCTTTGGCCACTAAATCAGCACTATTAAAAGGGCGCTGCTCACAAGAATAAACACCTTGTGGATACTCGCCATGCAACATTTTATAGGCAAAAAAGTTACTCGGATGTAGAACATAATTACTGATAATCTGCTCATCGATCATCGCGGCAGCCATGTCCGCATCCTCGATATTCCCCGTTAGAGGAGTACCAAAAGCAACATGAATGTTGCCCTTGTTACCCGTTATCCCCTTGGCAATAGATTCATTATCCTCATTTGCAGATTTTTTATAGCTACCCTGGGTCGCATGGGCAAACAACTCTTTAGCTTTAGAGCCATCACAGGGATCCAGCTCATAAGAAATAGACACCGGTACGATTTGCAGCGCATTGATATAGTCAGAAAAGCTTTCTGTTTTTTTATCCTGACTCATCGCTAACATTTTTATGATGGCGGGCTCGGTGCGATCCTTACCATCTTTAGCTCTTCCTTCACGCTGCGCAATCCAGATAGGATTTTTATCCTCGTGTAATGAGTGACGAATATACCCCGACAACATTTTATAAGCCGCTAAAATCTGCCGCGGCCCCTTGGCGGAACGCTTCACAATAAAACTTTTGTTGATACGCATCAGGTCAGACACCCAAGGCTTGGTCAGCAAATTATCACCAATAGCAATACGCACCATATCGTGCCCATTATGATAAAGCGCGTAATTAACCAGTGCCGGGTCAAGCGCTATATCCCGATGATTACTCATAAACAAATAGGGCTTATCGGCATCTAGCTGGTCAAGACCCGACACAGTAAAACCGGTAGAGGTACTTTCAACCATCACATCCATGTATTTTTTTACCGCCAGCTGAAAACCAGAAACCGTTGCCACGTCGCGCAACTGTCGTTTGAGCAGCCAACGGACCAGCGGATAAACCAAACCGGCAAAGGTTTTATGCCACGATCCCAACTTTAACGACGCAATAGCGGCAATAAATTCATTATCCGCCAGCAAACGCGTCAAGACAGCGGGAACTTCACTATCATTGTAGGGACGAATTTCGGCAAACTGGCCCATATCGATGTAATTCTCGTCAATTATATTGGCGACGAACGATACCGGAAATCGTGCAATTAGTCATCCATTGCCGAGGACGACTCGCTATCCAGCAACCAAAACCTATAGCACTGCAAAGCGCTGAACTATCACGACCACAACACATCTTTTTTACTGATCACAAAATAGCCTCGATGCTAGCAATTTTCTGGCTATTACAAGTAACTTCATTTGTTTTTACCGATTTACTTGACGGCGCCCAATCAGAACCCTATTATGCGCGCCTTGTCAGACATTGCTTACCTACTAAGTGATTCAAAGTTTGACAACTCTGGTGCGGGGTGGAGCAGTATGGTAGCTCGTCGGGCTCATAACCCGAAGGTCGTCGGTTCAAATCCGGCCCCCGCTACCAATTTTATCTTGAGATACCCTAT
>JBAYQJ010000049.1:0-23232 GCA_041677245.1 Spongiibacteraceae bacterium
ATCTTTATTACTCATATTTTTCCCTAAACTATATTCATTAACCTTATTGCTTGATTACCAACCTCAGATTAATTGTATGGTTATACTGTTTTTTCGTTTCGCTGGCCGGTCTATCTAGACCTCATATTAATGCCGAGAATGATCTGCCGACGGCTCCCAAAAATCATAAAAATTAAACCACTGTAACGGGGCCATTAATGTGTAGTGCTGTAATCGCTGTGCGTATTGCTGCGCATAGTACTGAACTTTTTCAAGCCGTTGTCGCCGGGGCATTGCCATAACTTCAGCAAAAAACTCTATATAGATATGATGGCGATTATGCTGGGTTAAACAAAACATTAAATACACGGGACACTCTAACAGACCCGCCAGAATGAATGCTCCTTGCGGAAAGTTGGTGGTATCGTCACCTAAAAAAGTGGCGCTAACCGCTTTTTGCGGTGCAGTTGGTGAGGTACGATCAGCGGTTATAACCACATATTCACCCTTGCTTATTTTATCGGCCAGTAAAAAAGCTGTATCGGCACCAACATTTGTTACCTGAATTAGCTCCATATCAATAAGCGGATTAATTTTTTTCATTAACTTACCAATTTGTCCGGCGTTATCGCTAAACGTGAGCAAGTTTACTTTTATTCCTCTTACGCCATCGGCCAAGGCACGACACATTTCTGCATTACCTAAATGAGATGCCAATATCACCCCACCCTGCCCCTGCTCATGCGCCGAAGCTATACGCTCTCTACCATGAAACACGACATCGTCACGACTAATCTCTCCCGCCCACGAACCCAGGCGATCAACAATGGCGCGGCCAAAATTCATTAAATGGTTATAACTATCACGCCAGTCAGGCCGATGCGAAAAATAGGGGGGAAGTTGGGGCTGATCACCACCTTGATTTGAGCGTTCGTTTTTATCTAACGCGGGCAACTGTTGATAGTCATACACTCGCTGCAAAAATTCCTGCGAGGCACGCCGAGCCATTTTATTAGTCAGAAAAAAATAAGCGATGATAGGGTACAGCAATAAATTTAACGCTTTGCGACCAAATATACGGTAACAACTGACACTAAACCACATACCCAAATAAGCACCACGTTCTGTAGCCTGAGACCAATGGTTTATCTCTTGCTCATTGGTTTGTGTTTTATTACTGCGCTCCTTACGCTCCAGCCACTTGCGTTTTAATAGTTGCGGTAGTCGCCGTAACATCCCGAAAACCAACTTCGTGTGCATACGACTGATACGTAAGTTATCTTGCCATAAAGCAAAGTGCGAAATACCGTTATCGGGGTAACGTACTTGTGTTGGCAGAAAACGAACCGCGACACCACGCCAATATAAACGCACCATTACATCCGTATCAAAATCCATGCGGCGAGCAACGGGGTGACTACAAGCCAGCGCGTGAGTCGCTGCTACCGGATAGACTCTAAAGCCGCACATAGAATCCACGATAGAAAAGGATAATGTCTCTATCCACACCCAAAAATGAGTGATATAACGGCCATAAAGTCGTGAACGCGGCACGCTGGCATCATAAACTGGCGCACCACTGATTAATGCTTCAGGCTCTGCCGCTGCCATGGCTAACATCGCCGGAATATCGTCCACTGCGTGCTGACCATCAGCATCCACCTGCAAAGCATGAGTAAAGCCAAGCCGCTGCGCTTCAGCAATACCGGCTAACACAGCAACCCCTTTGCCTTGGTTAGGCCGCTGGATCAGCAGCGTCACCCAAGACTCTGCAGCGGCAATCTCTCGCAACATGGCAGCCGTGGTTTCATCACTGCCGTCATCGACGAGCAGGCAGTGCAGGTCGAAGGTTTTTAAGTGAGTAATAGTCTCCGCTAACAGCGGCCCATGGTTATAAACAGGAATAAGTAAACAGGGTTTGAAGCTCATCATTAGACCCTGAATACCAAGCAGCCACTGGAAAGCAAATCAGCACCACGGTGATAACTAAAATCAACCTTGCCATCGCTGACATGCTCTAACACCAGTTTCAATTTGTCACCCGGCAAAATGACCTGTTTAAACTTTAGTTTATCTAAACGATAAAAACTCTCCAGCGGATACCAACACTGATGAGTCATTGCCCAATCCACTTGAATCACTCCAGGGACAATAGGAAAGCCGGGGAAATGGCCAGCAAATATGCCACCACCGTTATCGTCTTTGCCTAATGCTACCGACAACTCAAGCCGGTCTTGTTGCTTTAATAAAATACTTAATTCCATTGTGCTGCTTAATGCCTGCTCGGCGTTCTCTAAAAAATTATCACTATCAAATAAGGCCGCCAAGTCAGACAATGGTAACTTCCCCTGACTATTGAACGGCAGCTGCTCGAGATAACGCCATTTACGCGGCAATACCACTCGCTCAAAATAAGCTAATAATGATTGCTTTAGCGTCTCGTTAACAACTCGCTTGCCCTGCTCAGCCAATAGTTGTTTACCCTCAGCGCTTAATACTACAACCGCTGCAAGCTGATTGCGCCGTCCAGGTAAAAGTAATAATTTAACCACTTCCACCCAAGGCGTAGACTGTAAACGAGCCTCCATTGCATTCAGCGACAAACGCTTCTCTTCTATTTTAACAATGCGATCGGCACGCCCCTGTAATAAAAATTGACCGTTTCCCAGCAGCTCAATGACATCAGACATCGCATACCAATCACGCTCCATGCAATAGGGCGATTTTACTTCCAGCAACCTTGTCCCTTCAGCTGCGCGCAGCTCAAGCCCAGCCAAAGGCTGCCAGGGCTGCTGCTGCCCTGGTGGCAGGTCGCCTAGCTGCGATCGCCAGGCCACCCCCCCAGTTTCAGTACTACCAAAAATTTCCACTGCCGCCAGACCCAGCTGACGCTTAACATCGATAGCTGCCGTTAAAGCCAGTGGGCCACCGGAGGAAAAAATAATGGTCAAGCGCTCAGCCAAAGCAACAGACGGACAAGCTTCTGGCAATCGTGACAAATGCGCAGGACTAGAAATCAAAACAGCACGTGGACAGGAACGCTCAATAGTGGCGAATAAGGGCTCTGGATATTGGTAACTATTGGCCCGAAAGGCCACACCACTACACAGTGGTAACATAATTTTGAACAGCAAACCGTAGGTGTGCTGATGACTGACCGTAGACAATACCTCACTAGCTCGTATTTGCTCAGACCATAATTGATACTGGCAGGCTAGCTCCTGCTCAAAACAGCTTAAGGGTTTACGGATAACTTGCGAATCACCAGTGCTACCCGATGTGGCCATTTCAATAAAACAATGCTCGGATGACAAGGCCGTCAAAGCAACGACAGGAGCGTTTTGTGCCGATAACGGCCCGGCATGGTTACATGCCTTGCTGGCCAGCACCTTGCGGATGTTCAATGCTAGCAGCCCATCCTGCCCCGAAACAGCATCGCAGCCCAACCCGGCATCACATAACGCGGATAGATCCTGCAATGTGCCCGGCTGGACATTGGGGGGTAATAGCACCGTTTTATCACTGTGCAACAAGGCCATTAACCCAACAGAAAAATAATAGCCGTGCTCTTCATAGAGCAACCAGCGGGCCTCAGTATGCTGCTGTAACACCGCCGCCAACACTACAACATCGGCATAAAAATCTGCCCAACGCCATTGCTGGTCAGCCTCCCGAGCCACAATCAATTGCGGATCACGCCTGGCGGTCATAAGCTGCGATAAATGTATCACTGCGGTATATTTCCTTTCCCTGTCTGTCTTTTTCTTACTTGCAGGCGCACCAGGTACTCCACCGCAAACAATAAGCCCATTAACACATAGGCCAACAACCCATTATAGATAGTCCAGATTGCCACACTGCAGTAGAGCGCGGTGTACAGCGCCAGACTGCCATTTATCACGAAAAAAACGCACCAGACTATAGTCACCTTGCGCGTATACACCACGCCTCGCTCATCCAGATCGGGCTCTTGAATTCGCGCTATGCGTTCTATCATCGACGGCGGACGCCACAAGCTACTGGCAAATAAAACCAGGCTCGCCGCACTAATAAAAAAAGGAGTGAAGAGCAATAGAGACTGACTATTGAGCACTGCTGCGCCCAAGGCAGCCAAAGCAGCCACCAATAAAGCGGGTAGCAAAGGCTTAATATTATGCTGTAGTTGCTGGCGCATTAAAAATAATCGCGATCCCAACAATAGCAATAGTACTAAGCCAATAAACCTAGGCTGCAAATACTGTAAACCAAAATATACTGCTATCGGATAGGCAAGTACTAGCAAGGCCATCAACAAGCCAGTTAAAGAGCCTCGCACACTGAATCCTCAGAGGGTTGTTGCAAATATAATATCGACTACATCGCCAATTGTACGCGCCGCTTTGAAATCCTCTGGCTTCACTTTTCTCCCAGTAATATCCTGGATTTTTACTACTAGATCAATCGCATCAATACTATCCAGATCCAGCTCTTCGTAAAGATTAGCCTCCAACGTAATATCTGCTGCATCAATCTCGAAAGTTTCCTGCAGAATTTCACTTACACGGCTAAATATTAAATCTTTATCCATTGTCTTAAAGCCCGATCAGTTAGCGTTAGCTTGAATAAATGCTTTCAATGCCATAACAGACGCAAAATGCTGTTTGGTATCTTCGGAGTTAGCATCCAACTCAATTTTATAGTGTTTTTTGATATGCAGGCCTAACTCAAGTGCATCAATAGAATCCAGCCCCAGACCATCAACAAAAAGCGGTGCCTCACTATCAATATCATCTGGGCTAATGTCTTCGAGATCCAGACAGCGGATAATTAACTCTTTTAATTCTAATTCTAATTCATGCATAACACATTAAGCCTTGATAGTAATTTTGCAAATAACGATTCAACTGCCGCGTCGCCAGCGATAACTCCGCCTGCTCACCGACAACACTGGATGCCTCAATTGGCGGCAGGGTTTTAACACTAAACACCGGACAACGTGAAGGAATGCTATACCAGGGTTCACCCTTTCTTAAAGTGGGTAAATCCGGGCGAATAATAACGGGTAAGATATCTGCCTTGCAACGCACCGCTATATTAGCAGCACCGCGTTGAAATTTCAGCGCCGACGCGTCGCTAGTACGAGTCCCCTCAGGAAAAACAATAATTGAGCAGCCTTCGTCCAGGACCTTACGGCACTCAGCAATCAGGCTGACCGGGTCTGAATTACTGATGTAACCAGTCCAGCGCACCACACCACTAATAAAGGGATTCTGCCATAGCGCTTGCTTAACAATACAGCAGCAATTAGGAATACAGGCGATCAGGATAACTACATCAATAAGCGAGGGATGATTGGCAATCACTAACTGACCTTTAGTCTCTCGCAACTGCTGACGCCCCTCTATATTCATGGTATTCACGCCAAGAAAGCCCATCTGCCAGATGAAGTAGCGAAAGGTGTTATGGACGACTTTGCGCGCCCGGCGATTGCGCTGGTAGGTCGTACCCGGCCAGAGCCGCACTGCCGGCAATAGGGTAAGCGCCAGAAACACCCCTCCGAGGCCAAAAAACACAAAACTAAAACCAGTACCAAAGATACGCCAGTAATAGTTGATTTTTGTCGACTCTAATTCGGCCATCTTAGCGCTGCCAAGTCCACTGCAGGCGCTCACCCATAGTCTGGCTAATGGCATGCTGGTTTAACAGGAAGTGCAAAAACTGCAGGCCATGAGGCAGGGCTGCAGTTGGTTGTAGCCCATTAAACGGTTGCGCCGCCAAAGACAAACGCTCAATCGTATCAAAACCCTCTATATCTGTATCTGCAGCACCTAACAGTAATCCCAAGGCATAGGGCTGAGCTGCTTCGCTATCATAGGGCTGATAAAACCCTGGCAACGGCTCATCAGCCAACACCACCAGCACTGGCTTATCGGGTTGCCGCTGTAGGTGGCCCAGCGCATCAACCATGGCCATTTCCAGAGTATCCAGCCCCGCCGCTATTGCGCTGGAGGGCGCGTGATTATTACTAGCGATAGAGTAAAGCCCCGAGGCGGTGTTATGCACCGACAGGCTAAAGCCCATAGGCGAAATAGGTTCTTGTTTCACTAAATCATCTAACAACGCCTTAGTGCGGTGGATCTCACCGTGGCGGGAACAAAAAATGGTGCGCACATCATTGCGCTCTTGCAGGCAATCATAGCTAACTTGTAGCGCCATTCGACTGAGCCGACTAAAGCGGCGGCGCAGCATCGGTGCAATGAATTTTAGCTCCGGCAGACTATCGTCACCCGCTATATCATCACGCCCCTCAGCCCAACCCTGCCAAGCTTCGACGGTATTTAAACCCGGAGCCCACGCAGACCAACGCAAAAGATTAAAAGGAAGTGCTCGCATAAAACTTTATCAACTGAGTTTGTAAGGCCTTTAACCAAGGGAATGCTAGAGTATCACTTTACACAAATCAACCCAGTGTAAACCGGCAACTACTCATTCTGAAGCGCCACCACTGCTCGCCCCTGTAGTAATAACTGATCTTGATGATAGACATTAAATTGATAGCTAAAGCCGCCATCTACCACCATCAAACGCTCAGCTTTTACCAATAGCTCACCCAATAAATCATCTAGCCGCGAACAGAACCACTCAACCCCGGTCAGCACCACCAAATATCCCAGCTTAGGCTCTTCAGTGATACGACCCTGATTGTTTTTTTTACTGTCACAGAGTGCGCCATGTGCCGCCATTGCCTGAGCCGCATACTCGATACCGGCATGAACTGGCAGCTGATTATCCTCGCGCAGCGGGTTATCAACGCTACGATGCGACGTAGCCCAACAACTTATCAGTTTATCATCCCAAGAATGGATGCTATCCAACAAGCACATCGAGCCGCTATGCGGCAATAAAGCACTAAGCTCCTGTGTACCAATAACTATCTGGTCAACCTGCAACGTGGTTCCACCCCTAACAAAAGAAAGCCGAGGATTGTAATGGAAACCTCAACTCTTCGCGATCTATAATAAGCACTACTCTCAACACCGATACCTTGTCATGATTGCAACCGAACTACCCATAAAGCACTGCGTTAACAGCAAACACCCTTCCTTACCTGGGCACTTCCCCGGCCAACCAATTGTACCGGGAGTGGTGATACTCAATAGTGTTTTTAAACAGCTGGCCGCTGAGTTCCCTGAACAACGCATCTGCGGCATCAAAAAGCTGAAATTTTTGCGCCCCCTACTGCCCGACCAAGTGTTTACCATTAGCCACGATGGTATCAAAAACGGCGGACTTCGGTTTAAATGCTGGCTGACTCATACTGATACGCTGATGGCCGAGGGCCACCTTAAACTTCATCCCCTAGAGTTTAGCACGAACCCTATGTCATAATAGCCTGCTATATTGAAATTTCAGAAGGGCCAAGCAGCCGGTGAAAAAACGGGTACTCATTATTTATTACTCCCAGTCGGGGCAGCTAACCGATGTCGTGCGCTCTATAGCCGAACCTATGCGGCCGGTAGACGATATCGAACTGGTGTTTGAGTGCTTAAAACCAACTCAGGCTTACCCCTTCCCCTGGCCATTTTTATCTTTTTTTGATCTGTTTCCAGAGACCGTCTATGACGATCCTCGGCCGATTGAACCTCTATCCTGTCAAACTGACCAGCCCTTTGATTTGGTAATCCTTGCCTACCAAGTATGGTTTTTATCGCCCGCGCAGCCGATGACGGCTTTTTTGCAATCTCCCGCCGCCGAACAACTGTTGCGCGGTACAGCGGTTACCACTGTTATCGCCTGCCGTAATATGTGGCTGATGGCACAGGAAAAAGTAAAGCAGCACCTGACGCGACTGGGGGCAAGACTCATTGATAATGTAGCCCTCACCGACCCCGCCCACAGTGCAGCAACTTTTGTCTCTACGCCACTATGGGTACTAACCGGTAAAAAAGGACCATTCCTGAATGGCTTGATCCCCGCCGCAGGTATCAGTGCCGAAGACATCAGCAAGGCCGCCCGCTTTGGCCAAGCTATCGCGCAACAATTACCCAATAGAGCCACCGAAGACAACAGCCCCATGCTGCAAAACCTGGGTAGCGTTAGCATTAATGAACGCCTGATTGCCTCAGAAACAATCGCACTACGCAGCTTCCGCATTTGGGGTGGCCTGCTACGAGCGCTGGGCAAACCAGGCACGTTGCTACGCCGCATCGTTCTGGTCGCCTACGTGATTTTTCTTATTACCCTAATACTCACCGTGGTCCCCATCACCGCCGTCATCAAAAGGCTGCTGGCACCACTTATGCAAAAACGTATTGCCGCACAGCGGCGCTATTTTTCCGCACCGTCGGGTGAGTCGATGAATATGGACCTCAATAATGAGTGATAACGCCGTTTATATCACCGATATCGCCGCTTTTTTACCCAACCCTCCGGTAGGGAATGAGCAAATGGAACACATCCTCGGCCAAGTGGGCAATCGGCCCTCTCGAGCCCGCCGGATGGTATTGCGCTCCAACGGTATTACCAGTCGCCACTATGCTATCGACCCCGAAACGCTGCTTCCCAACTACAATAATGCCGAGATAACCGCAGAGGCGATTCGTCGCCTTGATGGCCGCCAGCTATCACTGAGCGAGATTGACTGCCTGAGCTGCGGCACCTCCATCCCCGACCAGATAATGCCCAACCACGCAGTGATGGTGCAAGGTCAACTCGGCCTGCATCACTGCGAAGCTGTAGCCACCGCAGGTATTTGCGTCAGCGGTATTGCCGCGTTGAAATACGCCTATATGGGCGTGCTCTCTGGCCTGCATCAAAATGCGATTGCCACCGGCTCGGATTTATCCTCAGCGAGCATGAAAGCCGATAATTTCAGCCAAGAGATCGATATCAACGTCGACAATCTGGAAAAACAGCCCGAACTGGCCTTCGAAAAAGACTTTCTGCGCTGGATGCTATCCGATGGCGCGGGTGCCATGCTGCTGCAAAACAAACCGGCGACTACTGGATTGTCTCTGCGTATCGATTGGCTAGATATTATCTCCTACGCTGGCGAGATGGCCCCTTGCATGTATGCTGGCGCGGTAAAAAACACCAACGACACCCTCACTGGCTGGCAAAACTTTAGCCAACAGCACTGTGCCGAAAACTCGGTGATGGCCGTTAAACAGGATGTTAAATTACTCAACGACAATATCATCCACTACACCGTCGAAAAACCATTGATCGAATTACAGCAAAAATACGCGCTGAATGCCGATGAGATCGACTGGTTTATCCCCCACTATTCTTCGACCTTTTTCCGCGATAAGGTTTTTGCCGGTTTGCAAGCAGCCAATTTTGAAATACCAATGCAACGCTGGTTTACCAACCTGCCCACCAAGGGTAATACCGGTGCCGCGTCTATTTACATTATGCTCGAAGAGCTATTCCAATCCGGCCAGTTAAAAAGCGGGCAAAAATTATTGTGCTACATCCCCGAAAGCGGGCGCTTCTCCACCTCGTTCCTTCATTTAACCGTCGTTTAGTGTAGATAGTGAGTCGCGATGAAAATAACTGAGGTTCCACAAGATAGCGAAAACAGCACCTACGGCGGCGCTCACAAATTAATTTATGCCAGCGATGAGCAAGGCAATTTTACCGGGGTGAAATCTGCGGGGTGGATCGTAGAGGCAGAAGCAACCCAAGCTGAACTAAAGCTCATAGACCAACAATGCAATGACGCTTGGCAGCGAGCCAGCCATGGCGAAACATCTGCATTGGAATATTTTATGTATTACCGCCGGATGGATGTAGCACTGCTTGCGCAAACCACCGGTTTATTTCAATGGCGTATTCGTCGGCACTTTAAACCACCAGTATATGCCAAGCTCAGCGATAAACTACTCGCGCGTTATAGCGAAGCATTAGGGCTAGAGATGCATACGTTGCAACAACTGCCCACCCAACCATTGCACACAGCAGAGCTATAATTCAGACATTTATCTCAGCCACATAAGCCAGCCCGCCATCAATACAAGGTTTCCCCCATCCATGTTCAAGCACCAACAATCCGCTCACTGTGAAAGTGGTGTTACCGCCAGCATGCTCAGCCACAACGGCCTCAAACTGTCTGAGCCTATGGCTTTTGGCTTAGCCGGCGCTCTGGCCTTTGCCTATATTCCACTGGTTAAATTATCCGGCATGCCACTTATCGCCTACCGCATGCCGCCGCGCAGTATTATCAAAGGCGTACAAAAGCGATTGGGTTTAAAGATGAACTACCAAACCTTTCGCAAGCCCGAGCAAGGCATGGACGAACTCGACCGACAGCTGGATCAAGGCAAAATAGTTGGCCTACAAACCTCCGTATTCTGGTTACCCTATTTTCCCGACTCCATGCGTTTTCACTTTAACGCCCACAACTTAATCGTCTACGGCCGCGACGGTGACGACTACCTAATCAGCGATCCCGTATTTGAACAAGTGGTGCGCTGCGACGCCGCCGCCCTCAAAAAAGCCCGCTTCGCCAAAGGCGCACTCGCGGCAAAAGGTATGATGTATTACCCCACCCAGCTGCCGCAAAGTTTTGATTTAGCCAGCGCCTCAGTTAAAGCAATCAAAGCTAACCACCGCATCATGACCGGAGCCCCCTTGCCGGTTATCGGCCTGCGAGGCATCAGGCACATGGGCAAATGCATTATCAAACTGAGCAAAGACAATAAACAACGCGAACAATACCTGCCCCGCTATTTGGGCCATATCGTCCGTATGCAAGAAGAGATCGGCACCGGCGGCGCCGGCTTTCGGTTTATCTACGCCTCGTTTCTCAAAGAAACCAGCCAGGCACTCAACAATGAGCTGCTCGCCGAAGCCGCAGAAATGATGGCCACCGCCGGTGACGAATGGCGCCGGTTTGCCCTGATCAGTAGCAAAATGTGCAAGGGTCGAAAGGAGATGAATGGCGAAGAGCTAGCCGCTTTGCTCAATGGCTGCGCCGATCTGGAGGCTAAGGCTTGGACCTTACTGAAAACTTATCGTTAACAGAAAACAGAAAACAGAAAACAGAAAACAGAAAACAGAAAACAGAAAACAGAAAACAGAAAACTGTAAAGCCTGCCAATCTATAACAGACTTTACAAGGTCATCATTAAGATTTGTTCTGGCGGCGGCGCAGCCCTATACCTGCCAAACCTGCGACCAGCAAACCCAAACTGGCTGGGGCTGGCACGGCTACCTGAGAAAAGTTAAGTTCATAATCATAGTCATCATCAAAGCTAAAGCCATTTTCACCGCCAATAGCAAGAGTATATGTACCCGCCTTAGCCAATACAATATCGGTCAATGAAGCATTATTACCAGCCGTACCCCATACTGGCGTTCCAGTAATAAAATCAGCAGTAGCAAAGCTGGAAGTATTACTGAAGTTACTCAAATAAAATGTGGAACTATCAACCACACCACTATAGAGGCTAAATGCAGCATTCAAATCATAAAAACCATCAAGATTTGGCAGGCTATTGACGACGATAGAAATCGTATCACCGACGTTTGCAGAAAACGTCCAGAAATTTATCTCATCACCACTAGCTGGATTTTCTTGTGCCCATGCACTGTTGCTCGATGTCGTGCCAGAAAAAGCACCACCACCCGTCAGGTCACCATAAGATACTGGTGTTGCATTTACCGACATGGCTGCCATTAAGCTATAAACAAGACCACCAAAAATAATTGATCTACGCATTTTTTTCTCCTCCGATGGTATCGACACATCAATTTAATCATTGCAATAAAAGAAAATTTCTCGCTATGGACATAGCGCTTAAACAACAAAATCGGGGGGCACATCCCTGTGCAGCTAACATCCTATAACCGTATTAAAGTGAACCCTTATTCCATGGACCTTTAATCGCAAAAGTAATACCTGGACTCTGAATATTCACAAACAACCACTCATTATGAAAACAACCACCAGCCCACTCGCCGCGATAATTACCCGGATTTATTGATGACATCACATTACCACTGGCACTCAACGCAGCATCGGCTTGGCTAATATCATCAGCAGACAAAGTGACGATGTTTTCGGCGAAAACAAAGGTACCACCTTCAGGCGTAAGGCCACGAAGATAGTTAGGCGAACCACCGTCTTCCATCAACAAAATACCACCACGGGGTGATACAGCAATATTGTCAGGGCTGTCTAAGTCATTACTACCCAAACCAGTACCACGAGATTCGAAAATCATGGTTAATTGCTCACGACGGGTATCATAAGAAAACACCTGACCTCTTCTAGCACCACCGCCACTGGTCGATGTGAAATACACTTTTCCGCTGTCGTAGAAGCAACCCTCGCCGCGTGCAAAGGACGCTCTGCCAGGCGCAGAATTGTAAGGACGCCCATCCAAGCCGTGCGCGTCAGTTACTTCAACCCACTCGACATCCCAAGTAGTGCCATTGGCGTAACTAACATAGCCCGTTGCACCGCCGCTAAAGTTAAAACTATCTTCACCAACAACCTTTAAAGCGTAAAGCTTACCGCCGGAAGCCGGGTTGAAGTGCTGATTGGGTCTAAATTGATAAAATGCTGAAGGTGTTGCATCTTCAGTTTCGTAAATAAAGCTGGTTACCGGATCAACTGCAACAGCTTCGTGCGAAAAGCGGCCCATGTCTTTTAAAGGCTGACCTGTAGCCACACCAAAACCAGGCACATCAAAACACCAGCCATGGGGTACACCGTCACGTGTTTCAGTAGTTTCCTCACAAGAAATCCACGATCCCCAAGGAGTAATACCACCCGAGCAATTTTTAATAGTGCCACTCAAGCTCGACCAAGAACCAAGAAACTTACCTTTGATCGCATCAAACAAAACATTGGTTGTGCCGCCATTACAGGCTGAATGATAATCCGCAACCGCTGGAGCTTTAACGCCCTCGGTTGCACTCAACTCATGATTTCTGACCAATACAATCTGGTTACCTTTAGCCGCAACAACGCCCATGCCATCATGATCTTTTGGTGTCAAATTTCCATCCAGCATAGGTTGACCAGTCCAGCCATAAGTAAAATATTCAAAACCTTCCGGCAATGAAATCAACGACAATCCTGTCGTTTGATCGGCAACGGGAGCAATCGGGCCATAGTCGTCGCTATAGCTTGCCACAGCTCTGCCTGCCAGCGCTGTTAACGAAAGAGTCGCTGCACCTGCCGCACCACCCTTCATAACTTCACGTCGATTGAATGACGTGCCTTGTGCAACGGCTGTAACCGAACCCTCGTCATCTTCTAACAAACTTTTTAATACACTATTCATATCCCTTCTCCTGTATTTGGCTTTATTTAACTGTGTTCAACACTTAACTGTATTCAACTGTAGTCGCTTAATAATTTGCTCATGCCTGGTCAGACAAGATAATCATGCAGGTCAAATGTGAACTTAATAGTTAAAAATTGTTAAACAATTTTTAAAAAGCCAAATAATTACTTTACTTTATACTTGCAAGCCAAACCCTTATCAGGATTTAAAAAACCGGAGGACTTTTCACTTAACCGAATAACAATAATAGAAATTTCATACAGCAACAAAATAGGCGTACCCAACGCCATCTGTGAAATAAAATCCGGGGGAGTTAATATTGCCGCCACCGCATAAGCAATGACAATCGCATAGCGCCTGTTAGCAGCCAACCCTGCCGCTGATACCACGCCAATTTTTGCCAACAAAAACAGTACTACCGGCAGCTCAAAACTGAGTCCAAATGCCAATATTAAACGGATAACCAAATCAAGATATTCCGTTACTCTCGCTTCTAACTGTATGGCTATGCCTGTTTCAAACGATGTACTTTCGAAACCCAAAAAAAACCGCCAAGCTAAAGGAAACACCACATAAAATGCCAAAGCCGAACCAGCTACAAACAAAACAGGAGTAAGAGAAAACAACACTCGGATTGACCTTGATTCATTCTGATAAAGCCCCGGAGCAATAAATTTAAAAATCTGGATAAGAATTACCGGTAAAGAAAAAAACAAAGCAGAGAAAAAAGATAATTTAAGATAAGTAAGAAAAGCCTCGTGCAAACCGGTATAAATCATATGCCGATTTTCATCACCATCAAAAACCTCTTTAAGAGGCTGCAATAGAAACGCATAAATTGAATCAGACAAGAAATAACAAACCACAAAGATAAGAGCAAACAAGCCCAAACAATAAAGCAGCCTACGTCGTAATTCTAACAAATGGGTAAGTAATGGAGCTCTGGACAAATCGATTGTTTGGTCCGACGCTTGATCAGCAAACATAATAATTCCTTAAAAGGTAACCCATAACAGCGTGCAATGACTAAACTACACTAGATGCTTTACTATCATCTTCCGAGGAGCGTTGCGCAGGTTCCATTTTTTCTTTTAATTCAGCCACAGCGTCTTCATACGCTTTTTGTGCTGCTTCATTACTGGCTTTATCTCGGCTGGGCTCGACAGATATCATCGATTTTTTAATATGATCAGGTAATAGCTCATAGATATTAGGCTCACCATCGCTATCATATTTACCCGATGCAATATCAATTTCCTGCTCCAGCTTATGCATAGACGTCACACCATCACGATAAAATTTACGTGCTTTTGTCATCGCCGAGCTTATACTACGAATCAATTTTGGCAGGTCTTTTGGCCCAACGACAATTAAAGCCAAAACAACAATAAATCCAATTTCCATCCAGCCCAAATCGAACATAAGGTTGCCGCCCCCAGTAACAAAACTAATTATTTATTGTGTTCGCTGTGTAACACCGATGAATCGCCTGCCACCGGGCCCTTAGGTTTAACCGAGTTATCGTCTTCTGAACTGGGCATTTCATCACGCATACCTTGTCGAAATCCCTTAATGCCCTGCGCCACATCGCTCATCAACTGAGGTATTTTTCCGCGCCCGAATAGCAGTAAAAATAACACAACGATAACTGCAATCTGCCAAAATCCTAATGCCATTATGGTGCTCCTGGTAAGTTATTTAAGATGAGTGTATAAAAAATATATGACCACTTAGTGACGTATATGTGACTATTTTTATCACTTTAAAAATGGCTTAGATCATAATGCACCGAGGGTATAGGGGCATTCGTTTAGACATAAGTAACCCAGCCGACCGCAGTCGAGAGCTGCCTTTTTGCAGGCAATAACTTTCTTTTCTTTTACTACATAAATATAAAAAATCCCCGCCGGTAAGGGCGAGGACTTTATCTATAATCAGTTGCTTAATGGTAATCCGCAAGCGGCATCCGTGCCGTGATTACAGCCGTCGATATCGGTATAGTTCTGCGTGCTGTATTCCTCGACATTCAGCTTTTGCAGCGTCAACCCATTACCCGTAACATCGTTAACATAATCGACAAAACCTTGTGCGTATTCTGTCTGCGTATCGACCACACGTCCCTCGTCAAACGCAACCTTGATCGTGGCATAACCGTCGCCGCCACTGGCTGCGAGAAAATCATTAGTGACTACCGCATAGTTTGCCGTCAGATCAATCGGTGTCCAGCCGCCAGACAAGCGGGGGTTAACCTCCACATTGCTGACACGGCTACCCGCAGGCATGGATGTATCAATGGCATAACGTAGGCCGGAGGCATAGGGGTATGCCCCTGTTGAGCCGCCATTATCCAGTGCATTTTCCAGCCCCTCTTCCAGCGAAGTCACAACTTCCTGCCCGGTCAGTGTTACTACCACCATGGTGTTCGAAAACGGCAGCAAGGTGTAAACGTCGGCAATGGTAATGGCACCGGAAGGGATATTGATGCGAACACCACCGCCATTCTGAAAACCGAAATCAGCGGTTGGTGTAACCTGCATAAATGCCTTGGCAACAATATTAGAAATATCGGAACCGTTTTCGTAGGTATCGGCAGGAGCGCACAAAGGCTGACCGCGAGTGTCACCAGGAAAGCGTGCCAGACAAAGATCTTCGCTGACGCTGCCTATCACCACCTGCGTCAACACATCTACCTGTGCTTCAAAACCGGCTAAAATAACCTTGGCAAAATCGTCTTCGTTCACTAGCACCACTTCATCAAATTTCGCCAGTGCCTGCCCAATCTGAAAACCGTCGCTATCGTTCACCGACAGTGTACGTACCTCTTCATCACCGTCTACACTTGTGTCTGGATCATACTCATAGGTAAAACTGGTGCCCGCCGGAATATGCGGTATGCCACCACAGGCAGTCACTACGCCGTTTTCATCAAAGTCGATAGTAAGTTCGCCGACCACATGTGAATACTCCCAAGCCTGCACAATACAGACATCGTTGCCATCGGCATTCTGTACAACCGTTGGGTAGTCACCTTCCGGCGAAAAGCCCAGATCTATAAGGCCCTGGCCACCCAGTAACGTATGCGAGTCACCACCGACAATCGCGTCGACACCTGTAAGCTGCGCCGCCATAGCCATATCATTGTCATAGCCTTGGTGTGTAACAACAATAATCTTATTAATACCCTGTGCTTGCAGCTCATCGATATACTGCTGCGCAGTGTCCACTTCATCCAACAAAATAGTGCCAGGATCCGGGCGTGACGAAACCTGCGTTTTTTGCTGAATATCAATGCCGACAATACCGATTTTTTGACCACTCAGATACTTGATAACATAGGGCCGAATATACTCGCGATCCAGCAGCGGTGAATCAGGACCAGGCACCACATTAGCTCCCAGAACTGCCGTATTGCAAACACCATCATCCAGCTCGTCAAGAAAGGCAGCCAGACCTGCATCCCCCATATCAAACTCATGGTTGCCCAGCTCAAATATATCAAAGCAGACCAGGTTCATCATTTGCGCATCGGCAGTGCCCTTATAAAGGGTATTGAATAGAGTACCGGTAATCGCATCGCCTGCATGTATCTTGATTACGTTTTCGCGATTCTGACTAAGTCGCTCAAACAGCTCGACCATGCGCGGAATACCACCGTATGCCAAGTCAACCTCGGCAATATCATCACCCTCGGCATTGGCTTTTTGCGCTAGGGTTAACCCGCCGACATCAAAGGAAAAACTCTCTTCCGTCAGGTGAGAGTGATGATCATTGACATGCAAAATAGTGACACTAAGTGGCTGAGCTGGCACCTCTCCGGGTTCTCCTGGCTCCCCCTTCGGACCACGATCACCATCATCATCTGAACAACCTGCCAGCATCAATGACAAAACAAAAAAACCACCGCCCAATAAACGCCCTATATTCATCCCACTTCCCCTCTAGCAAAATATTGATAAACAATTGCTTCGAAGTCTATGCTGGGTCGATGACAAAAAGGTGACGTTTTTATATCGAGAAATTAATAAAGGAAAAAGCGGCCAGAATAGGCACACCAGAATTTTAGTTATTTTGAGTCCCTACCGAGCATGGCCAATAATCATCTTAATATGTACAAGAGGGCTGCTATTAGCCTATTAAGAATTTTTAACAGTGAGTGCCTGTGCCTATAAAATTTTCTATTTTTATAATCTATGCCCATGAGATTGATTTTATTCAGCTACTTTTCCCAGGAAGGCCAAAGCCAAGGTCGCCAACGGGCCAACAACCAAAGAAATCAAAAACCAAATCAGACCACTTCTATTTTTACTTTGCGCCAATACCGCGTTAATTAGCGCCAAAGAACCCCAACCAACTGCGTATCCACCACCCATAACAATTACACTGCTCTCCATATCTTTTCTCCACTTCCACTATTTAAGTATTGAATATCTCACACAAGATACTGAAGGACAAGCAATCATATAAGAGATAAGCCAGCTCATATAATAGCTATTTTTTTACAGCCTCCGTCCATCCCATTGCTATTAATTTCCATGCTTTCCAATGACCCTGGCTTGCATAAATTGATAAAACTCCTTTACAGGCATAGGCTTTGCCATGTGAAACCCTTGACCATAATCAACGCCCAACCGCTGTAAAAAGTCATACGTCGCCTGATCTTCAATACCTTCAGCCACTAATTTTAAATCAAATAACCGCGCAATTCCGATAATAATCTTCACAATCTCCTGATCTTGAGTATTCACTAACAGGCCAGCCACAAAACTTTTATCAATTTTTAATTCGTTAGCAGGAATATGCTTAAAATAAGACAATGAAGAATAACCAGTGCCAAAATCATCAATGGATAAGCTAACGCCAAATTCTTTTAGCTTCGACAAATTATCAAAACCAGCTTCTTTATCATCGATAATGGCAGACTCGGTAATTTCCAATGTCAGCTTATCCTTTTCAACACCCCATATAGCAAGCGCATCCTTCACCAAAATAAATAACTCAGGTGTTTGAATCAAATTTGCTGGTATATTTACCGCCACATTCAACCATAAACCGCATTTTTCCCACTCTTTAAGTTGGCGCACAGCGGTGTAAATAACCCATTTAGTCAAGGCAAAACTTTGCCCTGTTTTTTCTGCAATATCGACGGCAATTTCAGGGGAGACAAATCCCTCGCCTGGAACTTGCCAACGCAACAAAGCCTCGGCCCTATTCACCGCACCTGTTTGCATATCAACTTTAGGCTGATAATAGAGCTCAAAATCATTAGCTTTTAATTTTTCATTAAAAATCTTCTCAAAAACCTGCGGCTGGTATTCTTCTTTTTCCGTACTGAGAATAGTAAATAACGCTTTACTCGCTTTTGTTTTTTTTAAGGAATTTTCAGCAACCAGCAACGTATCTTCGGCACCAAACTGTGCAGACTTATTGAGCCCGACACCGATCTTAACATCAATATCAACACTATCCCCCCTGATAGTAGTTTCACCCTTTAATAACTTCGCCACTTTATTAACAGCCAGTGCAGCAAAAGCAGGTGCTTTTAGCATCGGTAGAATAAATACAAACTGACGATCACCAATTCGAAAAATCGTATCGGGTAAACGACTAATTGACTGCAGCTGCGTAAAGCACAACCCCAGGGCGTCATCGCCATGTGCATAGCTATAACTATGATTGATATACGCTAAATTCACTACATCAATAAGTAACAAACCCAACGTTGTTTTCGCGGCAATACTCTGCTCGCAATATGGAGAGAACGAACTGAAAAATTCTTGCCGCTGAATAACAGGTAAAGTGTTCAAGCTATGCTCACTATAATTCTATGGAGGTCATATCTATGCCGTAAGCGCCAGGCTCTAAACTATTCACAATATCTAAAGGCTGACCATCCTCTGTAAACGGGACCGCCAGCATATCAATAAAGCGAATATCCTCCAGAGGTTGTTTATTTTTATCCAACATAATCATTACCTGTGGGCGCAAACGACGAGTACGGTACTCAGCAACCACAATTGCTATTTCACCCGATGATAATTCAACCAACGTTCCTGCAGGATAAATACCGATAGCCTGGATAAACTCCTCAATCAACTCAGCTTGAAAATCAATATCTTTCCATTCATAAAGTTTTTTAATCGCCAGCGAGGGAGGCAAAGCCGCAGCGTAAATACGATGACTGGTAATGGCGTCATAACAATCAACAATAGCTGCAATTCTAGCAAATACCGGTATTTCGGTACCCGCCAAACCTTGAGGGTATCCGCCACCATTGTGTCGCTCATGGTGGTGCGCCACCATGTCGATAACATCCTGATTTATCAACCCTCCTTCTTTTAAGGAATCCACGCTGAGCTGCACATGACTTTTTACATATTGAAATTCTTCTGCTGTCAGACGACGATTAGCATTCATCAGCGCCGTATCTATTTTTAGTTTACCCACATCAAACAATAAACCGCCTAAAGCCAGGGTGCGTAAATCCTGCTTAGGTAAACCAAGCTGACGTCCCAGTGCCACTGCCCAGATAGAGGCGCCAAGGGAATGTTCATAGATATAATTATCTTCTTGCTTCATCCGTGCCAGCCAAATACAAGCATCGGGGTTGCGAGTAACCGAGTCAATCATCGGCTCAACAGCTTTTTTTATTTTGGCTATTTCCAGAGGACCGCCTTTTTCATTGCGCGCCATTAATTCTTTCAAGCAACCAGAAAGAGTGTCTACTGCCTCCTTGGCACTTGGAAACTCTTCTTTCCAAGTAACAGAATCGGTATAAATTTTTATTTTTTTATTGGGGAATAATTTACCAGCCACTGATTTACCGAAAGGTAAATCCGCAAGGGTTTTCTTTAACACCGACCCGCGAGCTATTTTTTCGTCGACATATACATACTCACAAAACTTACTGACCTCTTCAATATCTTCAAAATTTTCAAGATAAAACCCCTGCACTAGAAATGGCGACTCTAGCCATGGCCTATCCAGAGCTGAAACATGCATACCTACCGTCAAGTCGGCGCAGTATACTTTGCGTAAATTTAACATAATTACTACCACGCCCATTAATTTATCAACATCCATGATTCGAATATCATTCAAACCAAATTGCTTTTCAGCATAAATCATCCAGAATGATTTTAACAGTCGCCAAGCCTTTATCAGATAGCCAGAGCATCCATTAGGGTACTTCTTATTTCATATAATTTTAACGACCATGTAACCGCGCGATTTTTTGTGTAGCGTTTTGCTAGGAATTCAAGCACCTAAGTTTGGGGGTAAAATTTCAAACTTAGGCACTCCTTCAGGAAACACCGCCCAATTTGGTGCTGAAGCCGTATAAATTGCCATAGCTGGTACAAAATCATTTGAATTATTAAACGTGGATACGGCAACTGAATAAAAATTACCCACTGTAACTTCTGCGCATATTGTTACCCCGCATTTTTCGCAGAATAGATAATTCATGTCTTTTCCTGAATCCCCTT
Organism: Spongiibacteraceae bacterium; assembly: GCA_041677245.1. GTDB lineage: Bacteria > Pseudomonadota > Gammaproteobacteria > Pseudomonadales > Dasaniaceae > Oceanicoccus. Next base: position 20,741 of record JBAYQJ010000049.1, read on the forward strand.
TACGAGTAAAGATAACGGGACTACCACTAACAACTTTAAAATTATCTTTTGGAAACCATGCCCCAAACCATTTGTCCGAGCCAGTAATAATCTGACATTCTTTGCAATAACAAAACAGCGAATTTATTGGCTCACCTTCAACAGAGTATTTTAAATTTCCACACCCACAACTACCATTTTTTACTGACATTTTTTCCTCCTTGATAAGTTCGATTAATACCTAACAGCTCGAACACCGGACTGTGAATGCTGGCAAATTTTTTAATTTTTCAAAAAATGTGGCGGCACTTACAATTCCTAGTGATTTTACTTGTTATAACTTATTGCGCTGCATTGCTTCTGCTAATTGTTTTGAACCATTAACCTTTAATTCATCAATTACCTGTTTTTGATCTTGTTCTGAACGATTTTGGCTAAGTTTATATTTACATTGAATTTCATTAATATTGATTTCAATGCCAATAATAGCCCCTAACATAGAAGAATTATAATCTGGCTGCCATGGGCTGGGAAAATTTGATTCATATTTTTTTGTGAGTGTATCAACTACCCGCTTAAGCTTATTAGGGTCGTTAAAGACTTTGCACTGACCGTAAACATGAACAGCTTGATAATTCCAAGTTGGTACGCCTGAACCAGCATACCAAGATGGTGATATATAATCATGCGCACCTTGCAATGTAACCAAAATTTCTTGACCTTCAATATCTTTAGCTTGCGGATTCTGCCTTGCTAAATGGCCAAGTAACCTGGTTTTATCTTCGGATAGGAAAAAAGGTATGTGCGTAGAAAACAACCGACCATCTGAATTTGAGATGAGCTGACCAAATGCATTTAACTCAATGAATGCGTAAATTTTATTTTTGTCAGTTACTTCAAAGCATTCGGGAATGTACATACTTTCCTTAAGTTATAACGAGGATGTAGAAAAACATTTCCGCAAAACTGCTTACCCACAAACCCTATCCTTATTGAATTTCACTAATCATAAATCAATAACAGTGCAATTGCATAAAAATCATGCGCCATCATCATTTGCGAGCGCTTTCAGTGCTTTGCTATCTCACCATATCGCATGATCTTTTCAATATTATGCACCAAACTATATAGCCGTCACTCATACAATAAAGCGCACTGCCTCGACTATTTATGGCGATGGATACCGGATGACCATTACCTGTGCGGGATTTGTTATCAGTGATATTGCCTTTAATTTATGCTTACCTATCCGTTTACCTATCCCCATGATCCACAAGGATGTCGAAATGCAGGTTTTGCAAGAGCAAAAATCTGCCCTAGGCTGCTGTCTTTAGGTAGCGGTAATTTTATCCGCGTGCCTGGATAAGGTATCGATGCTTTGTTCTAACTGATCTTTGGACTTGCGACGATCCAATCACTTATGCTGAACGGTTTGAACCAATTGTTAAGCGGCAATTACAGAATTTCAATTATGCCTTTTGGATAAATCGGAATCTTGCTAGTTTTTATGCTGCTTAAGTCATACCAGCGTGCTTCAAAAGTATGGCCATTACTCTCAATGCCGGGCAATACATGACTTTGATAAAAGCAGCTGTCTTTGAATTTAGCCTCGTATATAAAAACAATTTCATGACCTTCTTGACTATTAAAAACGAAGAGGCTTTCAACTACACCAAGCAATTTCAATTGATCCACTTCTGCACCTAGTTCTTCTTTGACTTCTCTGATAGCCGCGTCTACGGGTTTTTCACCAAAGTCAATACCGCCCCCGACAGGAGATAGATATTTCTCGTTCTTGGCAGGGTCAAAGCTTTCTGCAAGCAGCACCTTCCCTTGATAGCGAAATACACATACAGATTTAGCTCTTATATTTTTCATTTTTTAAGATAAGCACTTCTTTATATTTTGATGTTTAACGCCGCCAGAAACCGCCGGAGTAAGATGGCTGCTTTTTTGCGTATTTTTGCAAAAAAGAAGACAGCTTACGGAGGTCAGATTTGCTGGCCTTGTTAAATGTTTTACTCATACCAACCATCAGTTAACATTGCCTTGAAACTACCGTACCAGCCAGCATCCATACCAAAGTAATCATCATTGGTAAATATAAGACCCCAAGGGTAGCCGCCTGCGCCATGACCACCGATACAGAAGGCAGCCCCGACATTGCGCTCACCAAAGTCAGCGAATTCCCACGCAGAAAACTTTTCGTCGTTACCATACTCCCATTTAAGAACCTTTTTCTTTAATGGAATTAATATAGAAACTGCATATGCCCTGAGGCTTGGTTCCATTCCCTCAAGTTCTTTATCGATAAGAGACTGCATTTCTTCTTCAGATGGCAATTTATTCATAATGACATTTAATCGGGGTAGGGAGACGCCTCACGACGCCTCTCCCCCCACACCACCTTACTATTACCCATAAATATGCCCAAATAATCGAGCACCGGTAATCATATCGAATAATTTTTGTAGGCCACGCCAAATATATATAATTCCAGGGCTGCCGTCCCC
>JBAYQJ010000050.1:0-23112 GCA_041677245.1 Spongiibacteraceae bacterium
GCAAACAGAAAAAATAATATAATGGATCGCCTTATAACATGTTAATGGCCGCCCCGTCCCAAAAACTTCCTAACAGAATACCTATGGTAGGGATTGCTGTTCTGTTTATGATCGTTGGGATGTATTCCAGCTTTACCTGCGCAGATGAGATTAACTGGCCGGAATTAACAGTACACGGCTTTGGTACCTTGGGCGCCACTCACTCAAGTCAGGATGACGTAGACTACGTGGGCAACTTTTTCCAACCCGACGGCGCTGGTTACTCAGAGACTGTTGCTTTTTCCGTGGACAGTAAATTGGGGCTGCAGCTAAATGCAAAAATCAATGACAGATTGTCCGCAGTCATCCAAATGGTTTCACAATACCAGTATGACGGCAGCTATGATCCCAGGACTGAGTGGGCTTTTTTTAGCTATGACTTGACACCGGCGTTTACCATCAGGGTTGGTCGTATTGTCGCGCCCACCTTTATGGAGTCGGAGACGCGGCTGGTGGGTTACACGTATCCTTGGATGCGCCCCCCTCAAGAGCTGTATGACGTCAATCCGATTACCAATAAGGATGGCATCGATTTTATGTATCAGCGGGCGTCAGGAGAGACTATACATACACTGCAAGCATCTTATGGGAGCACCTTCAAAAGGTTTTCCGGTAATAGTGAAGCGGATGTCAGTAATGCACTCCATTTAGTTTATGGTCTGCAATATCGTGCGACCTCATTGAGAGTATCTTATACTTCGATGGACCTGGATATCCGCTCTCCCTTTTTTAATGACCTGTTTGATGGCTTCCGTGATTTTGGTGCTAATACACCTGGAGCAGCTGGACAACAGGCTTCGTATATTGACAACCAATTTCGCAGTGATGACTCCGAGTACACTATTTTCGCACTGGGTGCCAGTCATAGTGTGGGTAATTGGCTGATTCGGGGAGAATGGACGAGCACTGATATCAATCGGGCCACTTTCGTCTCGGACCTTACCGCTTGGTACTTCACCGCAGGTTACCGGCTTGGCTCAGTCATGCCTTTCGTCACCGTTGCTCATGTTAAACCTGACAAACTGTCTACACCAGATATCCCCCTGAATGGCTTGTCGACGGCTCAGGCGCAAACGGCAATGGCGCTCAATGCCAATCTCGATATACCGGTCAACGCCTTTGCCTTCCATCAGGAAAGTATTACCGCTGGTTTGCGCTGGGACGCATTGGATCGTGTCGCTCTTAAGGTTCAGTTGCAGCACCTGCGTACCGAATCGGGTTCCGGTTCCAGTGGCCGCCTAGTGAACCCCCGGCCAAGTTTTGAGCCTGGGGATAGTGCTAACCTGCTCAGTCTCTCCATGGACTTTGTTTTTTAATGGTTTCTCTTGTGATGCGTATCAGAATTATCCTGACATCGATTTTGATCGGCCTGAGCAGCTTTTCTGTAAGTGCAGAGGTGGCAGTGATCGTGTCAATGGAGAACCCACTGACCACGATAACACGGGCACAACTGGTCAATATTTTTCTAGGACGATCCAGTACATTTCCTGGCGGCGGTCGTGCGCTCCCGGTTGACCAGTTGGACGCTAATGAGCAGAGGCAGGACTTCTATAATGAAAACGTGGGCTGGTCTGCGGCACAGTTAAAAGCTCACTGGTCAAAAATCATTTTCACTGGTAGGGGACAGCCCCCTAAACAGCTGGAAAATGACGATGCAGTGGAAGAATTTATCCTCAGCAACCCCCGCGGTATCGGCTATATCCAAAAGGGTAATGCCAGCGTGAACGTAAAAATTGTCGATATTGTACCTTGAGGATCACCATCCTTTTAAACCCCATTGATCGATACAATTAGGATGCATTATGTCAGGTAAAGATACCTGCAAAGCTGCTCTCAAACAGCTGTTCTATTCCGCCCACAGGGTGACGGAATCGAGTGTTATGTTCCCGCTTTTTGCTGCCGCTATGATGATTATTTTGTGGGCGACAACGATAAACCTGATACAGGTTGAGCGTCGTAACGCAGAGGAAAATGCGCTCGCTTTGACCAGGGAGCTCACTGATACCTACGAAGCGCAGGTGGTTCGGGTTCTGCGTGAAATCACGCAAAATTTCAAAGTCATTCAGTTTGCCTATGATCAGCAGGATCAAGGTCTACAGCAACAACAGGGGCTTTTGTCTACGTTGGATCTCTACGAGCTATTGCCGCCGGCCTTTCTGTTTACCGTGGCCATTGTCGATACTCAGGGCGATGTGGTTGCCAGTACAGAGGATTCAACTTTGCCGATAAATCCGGCACTGTTTCAGCGTCATCAGCAGGGAGAGCCTCTCCTTATCAATTCGGTCAAACCGCAGACAGGCACGGAGCCATTTGCTCTTCAGTTCAGCCACCGTATCGATGGTCCTGATGGACGGTTTGCCGGCGTCAGTATTATCGATGTTGACGCTGCTTTTTTTGTCAGCAGCTATGATTCTGCAAAGATGGGTGCACAGGGGTTGCTCGGTTTGGTGGGTACCGATGGCAATATTAAGGTTGTGCGTCAGGGCGATGATATTACCTCCCAGCAAGCTCTGGACTATCAACGCCTGATGAGTGGTATGGATAGCTTTGAAACCAAAGCTATCATTGCCGCGTCGCCTATCGATGGGGAACTAAGTTATCTCAGCGCCCGCGAACTTTATGGTTTCTCTTTGGCGGTCATTGTTGGCCTATCTCAGGAGGAGCAGCTCAAAGTAGCTGAAAAATATGCAGAAACTTATCTGTGGCGGGCAACTGGCGCTAATCTTTTATTGGTGCTGATTATTGGTTTGCTGTGGCGAATGAGTTATAACTTGGCAAAGATCCGTCGCCAAGAAACACAGGCTCGTATTGTTCATGCGGAGCAGATCGAATATCTCGCCTACCATGACAGCCTCACTGGGCTCCCCAATCGCAGCTTGTTCAATAAACTACTCAGTCAAAATATCAGTCTAGCGCAGCGCAACGGTAAAAAGCTTGCAATGCTGTTTCTCGATCTTGATCATTTTAAGTATATCAATGACACCTTGGGTCACGACGCCGGAGACCAGTTGTTACAGCAAGTGGCCGAGCGCCTGAAAAACTGTTTGCGAGACAGCGATACTGTTGCTCGTCTCGGTGGTGATGAGTTTGTGGTGATGTTGCCGGAACTCGATGAAAACGCTTTTGCGCTCACTGTGGCACAGAAAATTGTTTCCAGCGTCGCACGACCTTTTATTCTTTCGGGGCAGGAATCCGGCGTTACTGCAAGTATCGGTATCAGTATCTACCCCGATGATGGTCTCGACGAACAAACCTTAACCAAAAGTGCCGATATTGCCATGTATAAGGTGAAGGAAGAGAGTAAAAATAACTTTCAGCTCTATTCTGCAGAGCTTCATGAGGAATCCCTTGAGCGTCTTACACTGGAGTCAAGCCTGCGCCATGCTCTGGAGAACAAAGAGCTCGAACTGTTTTACCAAGCTAAACGAGATGTGGTCAGTGGCAAAGTCACAGGAATGGAGGCGCTGTTACGCTGGCAGCACCCGGATCTGGGGATGGTTGCTCCCCTGCGTTTTCTCCAGGTGGCTGAAGATATAGGGTTGCTGATTCCCATTGGCAACTGGGTGCTGAAAACCGTCTGTGAGCAAAATGTAAGTTGGCAGCAACAAGGGCTTCCCCAGCTAAACATGGCTGTGAATTTGACCTCAAAGCAATTTTTCCATGAAAACCTGTCTACCTCCATCGTTACTGTGCTTAAAGAAACCGGTATGGACGCGAATTTACTGGAGCTGGAAATCAGTGAGCATGTTCTGATGCAGAATGTGGAAAAAGCGTTAATAGTGCTTAATAACCTGAAACAAATTGGCATCCGCATTGCTATCGATAATTTTGGCGTGGGTTATTCGTCACTTGCCATGCTCAAGCAGTTCCCACTCGATGCTATCAAAATAGATCGCACCTTTATCCGTGATATCGCCGATGCTGGCGTAGACAAAACCCTTGCTCAGGCGATCGTCACTATGGGTAAATCCCTGGGCTTAACCGTTGTTGCCCAGGGTGTCGAAACACAAGAGCAGGCGGATTTTCTTAAACGCAATTCCTGTGACGAGGTTCAGGGCTTTTATTTCAACAAGCCCATGCCCGCTGCAGAATTTAGCGCTCTGTTTAAAAGCACGCATATCATAGGGTAAATAGCCCGAGTGTGATATGTCTCCATGCTGGTATTGCCACCTGTGCGATGTCGTTGGCTGATCTGTGTCTTCTTTTATTTCCTCGCCCTGTTTACGGCATTATCACCATGCCTTTGTCGACCAGCTACTTATCAATAACCCGCAGAGCGATCAAGGATATATTCGTTAACTGCCGAGCTATATTGTTGAGCCTACTTGAAGAAATGTAAGGGTGTTCGTGCAGTAGGTGCCAGCGTTAAAGATAATGATTACGGTGTTTTTATGGCTAAAAACTTCTGAGTCACCCCTTTACAAAATAAACATTGGTGTCATAATGACAATATAGTCACTCATAAAAGGTATGGTACGCATATGCAGACGCGCTTCACATTTCAGCCTAACACGTCAATAATTGAGCCCATCCAAATCGCAAAAAAACTAAGGCCTCTATTGCAGCAGCATGCGGATGAAGCTGAGCAAGCGGGGAAAATACCTGATGTCGTTTTTGATGCGATACAAAAATCTGGTTTGTTTTTAATGATGGCGCCAAGAAGGTTTGGTGGTTATGGCTGCAAAATTATTACTCATATGCAAACTATTGCTGAGTTAGCAAAAGGCTGCGCAGGGAGTGCTTGGGCTTTTGGTTTATTATCAGGATGCTCAGGCGCTGCGACTGCTATGGCAAAAGAGTCGACAGACCTAATATTTAAAACGGGTAAAGAGCTGCTATGCAGTGTGTCTGGATTAATGGGGACAGCAACGCCAACGAAAGGAGGTTATATTGTTAATGGCAAATGGGGTTACGCATCTGGTTGTATGCACGCTGACTGGGCTCTAAATGGTGTGAAGGTTTTAGACAGTAACGGTACGACAATAGACACAGCCTTTGCAGCAATACCATTAATTAATAATCCCAATGTTTCCATTCAGAACACATGGAATGTGTTAGGTGTTAAAGCGTCGGGAAGTAATACCGTTATAGCGGAAGATTTATTTATACCTAAGGAACTTTTAATGCTTGCCTCAGCGGCGCCAACAAGCGAATACTTATTGACTCTCGAAGAGCTCGAGCCTCGTGAGCGGATGCCTGTTGAACCTCTTTTTCCTCTGGGTGTGCTCAGTCCTACATTGGGTTCTGTCATGGCAATGCAAGAGTATGTAAAAAAACAAATGATAGAAAAAAAGATAGTGGGCTGGAATTATCCAACTCAAAGCGAGTCCCACACCTATGTTAAATTATTTGGCGAAGCGACCATGGAAATTGATTCTGCATGGTTACATATTGAGCGCGCGGCAAAAATGCTTGATGAAACTGCTCAAGAAACTCCCTTAACTGGTTACGATAAAGCACGGATTCAGGCCGATTCTGGGTATGCGATGCAGCAGATAAGAAATGCAGGCAACAAACTCATGGATATAGCGGGCCCATCCGGGTTTTCTGACAGTAGCCCTATGCAGCGCTATTGGCGTGACCTTAGTTTTGCTAGTAGGCATTCGGCACTCAATAGCCCATTATCTCTTGAGTTATATGGTCGGGCTGAGCTGGATTTGCCGTCTAATATTGCTTTGTTGCCAAATATAAAGAATCACTAGGGTCCTCAGAATATCTGTATATAGCCCGCAACTTACATCGGAAAATTAATGCCTGAAACAGTAAAATCTATTGATCAAAAAGAGAACTTTAGAACTCGTGTCGCCCGTGAAAAAAGAGAAAGAATGCGTGAGCTATTACTCGAGGCGGCATTGGATGTCTATCATCCAGAAGAAAAAAAACAAGCAGTAGTTATTGACGATATTATTAAAAAGGCAGGAGTTTCTCGTGGCAGTTTCTATAAATATTTTCAATCGCTGGAGCAATTAAGTCAGCAACTAGGTAAGAAGCTCGCCGATGAGATGATCGTATCTTACCAGAAGTTATTTTCAAACTCAGACAAGGAGTTGGTTAAAATTACTGGAGGAACAGTGATTACTCTCGCGAGAGCGGCGATGGATCCTCGCTGGGGAGTTTTTACCAGCAATATAGATTTCATTGAGCACTTAAGCGAAAGCAATCCACTTTTCAGCATAATTACTGATGCTTTAGAAAAAGCCAGAGATGAGAAAATACTGCAATTCAATTCAATCGAAGTAGCAAGTGACATGTTAACTGGCGCAACGGTTGGAGCGACAAAGCGTCTGGCACATGGAGAAAAGCACCCTAAAGCTTATATCGTAGAAATGACCAGAATTTGTATGGCAGGCCTTGGTATGAGCAGTGAAAATGCAGAGCGCGGTATACAAGAGGCATGGGAAGTACTCGAAAACAGTACGGATCAACTTTACTGGTGGAAAAGTCTGGATACACAACAACCATAACAAAGAGGAATTATTATGAGCACATTGGATCATCAAAAGATCAAAAAATTTTTTGAAGAAAAAATTCTACTGTGGAATGAAGGAAAAAAGGAAGAGCTTGCGGCGCTTTATTTGACAATGGCTCCGGCACAGCTGACTTTCGAATACGTTGGGGGCCCCGTGATTGACGGGTGGAAAGCGCTAGATGACATGTGGGAGCAGTTTGGGACTAATATCGAAGTAGAGTTAATAGATTTTCTTATTAATGGCAATGAAGTTGCCTGTTATATAAAAAATCATCGTCGCGACCAGCCAGGTACATATACAACAACCATTGAAATATATACCTTTAATGAAGGTGCTATTCACGAACGTTATTTTTATCCAGTTTAATCTGGGTAGAAAATATTAAATTCAGGATTGGGCTTCTTTGCTAGAGGTCCTTTTACCCATGCTCAAAAAGTGTGGAGATATTAAACCGGCAGCGAAAGCGAGCTCAATACCAGCATCAAAGCATCGATAGGTTTGGTGTCTAAAAATATAATTAATGGTAAGGAAATCAACGACACAGGGCCTGTTAATGTTTAACCCTATTAATGTGTCTTTTTTTAGAGGTTGTATAAAAAGGATAAAACAACTGCTCTAAATAATGGGTGTTATCAATATTTTTCCCCATGATTCCGTAATGCTCTGGTCGTCCTTGTGGGATGTAGAGCGTGCCGAATAGGCGATCATAAAAACTAAAAATAGTGCAGAAGTTACGATAAGCTTTGCCATTTTTGCCGTAGCCGTGGTGGGTGTGATGCAATTTTGGCGTAATAAAAATTAACTCAACAACTTGCACCAGTTTTGGTCCGAAGGATAGATGTTCACTGATTGTGTCGTCCCAGCGGAAGTGAGTGTGAGTGAGTGTGTTCCAAATCATTATACATATAAAAAACAATGTTACAGCCTCAGTCATCCCCAAATAAAATCCTAGGCTGGCCATCCATGCATAAGGCTGCACAATAGGCCAAAATACATTGTAACGCGACATGACTGACAGGTTTAAAAAGCGCGCGCTGTGATGGGTGGCGTGCATATTAAATAGGTGCGGGTGTTTACGGGGGTTATGGGCGGCGCGGTGAACCCAGTAAAAGAGAAACTCCCCGATTAAAAGTAGTGACAGTGTGGCTGCCCAAATAGGAGCGTCGCTAAGACTGCCCTTTAAGGCTGGCATTAATTTCGCAAACCCTGCCGCCATACCCACTGCCAGAAGAGGTGCAACTAGGTTTCGACCTAAGAGAAAAGCGCCGCCTGTGATAATGATATCTTCTTTTCGGTATATATTTCGGTGGCGGCCTTTGAGGATTTCTAGCACAAGTACCGTAAGGATAATGATGATCAGAGATTGTTGCAGATTCATCGTGTTTCTCCACATCGGGATTATTATCTAGTTGTATGGTTTATGTTGCGCTAGTCTTGTTGATGCGTCCAATGTAAAAATAGATACAACTTGATGAGATATACTCATGGATTTACGTAAGCTTAAACACGCTTTGGAGTTATCCGAGATGGGTAACTACGCTCGCGCTTGCCAAAAATTATTTATTACCCAGTCTGCGCTCAGTCGTAGTATTCAGGCCTTGGAGCAAGAGCTCGGAGTGGTGTTATTCGAGCGGCAATCTAATGGTGTCAGGCCGACAGTGGCTGGTGAGGAGGTCTTGGCGGGGGCGCGTGACTTACTACGTCAGGCTAACAGTTTAGAGCGCAATATAGCTTTGATGCGTAATGTTGAATTGGGGAAGTTACATTTTGGGGTAGGGCCTGTGCCGGGTTACGTCTTGTTGCCCCGTATTCTCTCAGTCACTGCGAAGGAGCGCCCTCGTTTAAAAGTTTTTGCGCAGGTACAGTCTGCGGCGAAATTAGTTGATCTTTTATTGGCTGAGCAGATAGAGTTTTTGATCGCAGATTCTGGCCAAATTGCTGGCTACCGAGGCTTAGACGTGCAAGCGCTGTGTCAGCATTATGGCGGTTTATTTGTGCGCCGAGATCATCCATTGGCAGGTCGCCGAAAAATTAAATTAGCAGATTTAGCTGAATTTCCTTTAGCGTCTCCAGCGGTAGAAGGTGTAGATGTTAATCAGTTGATTCGTAATAAATATGGGGACTCGGCACAATGGTTGGGACATTTTGTGTGTGAGGATATAGCGGCGCTCAAGATCATCGCCTTAGAATCAGATGCGGTATTAATGTTGTCGGAATTAGCTCTGCAGAGCGAGTGTCAGACGGGTACCTTTGTCCGTATCAATTTAATTGATATTGATCAAGACTGGTCAATTACATTAGCGGTAGCATTTCTTTCTGGGCGTACGTCGTCACCCATTGCTGTGGAATTTGTTCAGCAAATGAAACGTATGTTGATGGAGGTAGGAGGAACTGCAATCGAATAGAAGAAAGGCGGCGCAGCGATAGATGTGGTAGATACGGCTTGCCTGTTTCAATAATCCTCGCCATTGTCTTTTTTGTCCTGTGCTGACGCGGTTAAAAACAGTCAGTTGCCAAATTATCTACACTGCGAGGCGTGAGGTGTGTGTATTGATATTGATGATATCAGCCAGCCTGCACCAGCTCCCAATATTTAGCCGTTCTATGCCGGGGCTAGTTTCTCCAGTGTATTCGGCCGGTAGCGATACATATGAGGTTTTAACAGAAAATGGTTTTGGTGTAGAGGATATATAGGTATTAATAGAGGCTGGCGCATTAACTTAGTGTGGCGTTAATAACTTTTCTAGTTGGTAAAATGCTGGCATAATAGACAATATGTGTCCAGATTGTTCTTTTTGGTTGGGCGCGATAGATATTATGCATCCTAATTAGATCTGTGTGGCGGGAAAATAAAGGAAAAATAATGAGTGATTTACTGAATAGGCTTTTTTCTGTGCAAGGCAAAATAGCCTTGGTAACGGGTGGGACTTCTGGTATTGGTCTAATGATTGCACGAGGCTTGGTGGAGGCGGGAGTAAGAACCTACATTGTGGCTCGCAATCAAAAACTGGCAGAAGAGGTTGCCAGTGAGCTGTCTGAGAAAGGTTATTGTAAAGCTATTGTTTCCGATTTAAAAACGGTCGACGGCGTTAATGCTATTGTCGCTAAATTTGCTGAACAAGAAACACAGTTGGATATTTTAGTGAATAATGCGGGTGTGCTTCATGAGGGGCCGATTGAAGAGTTTACCGAAGATCTTTGGAACGAAACCTTTGATATTAATTTGAAGCCCGCGTTTTTCTTGACGCAAAAAATGTTGCCTTATTTGCGTGCATCAGCCACACAGGAAAACCCCGCCCGCGTGATTAATATCAGTTCAGCTGACGGTACTATGGCGGCATCTCGTGAGTACTATGCTTATGCGGCTACTAAAGCGGGTGTTAACCACATTACCCGTGCTTTGGCGAAACATTTAGCGAAAGATTTTATTAATGTAAATGCTATTGCGCCAGGCTTGTTCCCTTCTAGTATGACGGCGCGTTTCCCCAAGGAAGCTCAAGAAATGGCGGCTTCAATGATTCCGCGACTACGTTTCGGTAGTGAGGAGGATATTGTTGGTTCAGTGCTTTACCTTTCGTCCCGTGCTGGAGCTTACGTTACGGCCGCGGTAGTCGCGGTGGATGGTGGTGTTGCTGGGTGTGCTTAAAGGCGCTTTAAAATAGTCATCTAAGTTTTTATTCATATAAATAGCAGGAATTTAACATGCGTTTTTTATCGTTTTTATCCAATGGTAGTAAAGGTTTAGCGGTCGCCGGAAAGGATGGTCAGTTTCACGGCTTCGTTGAAAGTGATGAAAATTATCCCGGCGATTTGGAATCTATAATTGCCAGTGATGGTTTGCAACAGGCCGCTGTGGCATTGGCTGCTGGTCAGCCTGTGGATATGGATGCTGTGGAAATATTGCCGCCAGTCAGTAAGCCGGCCAAGATTTTTTGTCTGGGTATTAACTACAAGGATCATGCCGCTGAAGCGGGGATTGAGTTGCCAGATTACCCGACTATTTTCTCACGTTATGCCACCAGCTTAATTGGTCATGATACACCTATTATTCGTGCTAAGATTTCTGATGCGCTGGATTACGAGGGTGAGCTAGTGGCGGTCGTTGGTCGTGGTGGTCGTCATATATCTGAAGAGGATGCACTGGATCACGTTGCTGGTTATTCAGTTTTTAATGACGCTACTTTTCGTGATTACCAGCTTAAAACTACGCAGTGGCAAGTGGGTAAAACCTTCGATGGCACGGGTTCTTTTGGCCCATTTCTGGTAACTCCAGATGAGGTGCCAGCAGGTGCGGCTGGCTTGGCTATTGAGACACGAGTTAACGGTGAGGTTGTCCAAAAGTCGAATACTGATCAATTAATTTTTACCGTAGCCAAGGTTATTTCGTTGATGAGCGAAACCTTAACTCTTGAGCCGGGTGATGTATTTATTATGGGCACGCCTTCTGGTGTGGGTCATTTTCGTCAGCCGCAGCTATATTTGAAGCCGGGTGATATCTGCGAAGTTGAAATTGAAGGCCTTGGCTTGTTACGTAATGGTATTAAAGACGAAGAGTAATAGCAGCTTTTTATTGAGAATAATTTAATAACTTTTAGGAGGGTGTTATGAGTTCTGCAGAAATGCGTCGGCCAGGAGTTTTAGGGGTACATTCACTCGATCATTTTGTTTTGAGTGTTCCGGATCTTGCCGTAGCAAAAAAGTTTTATGAAGACTTTGGGCTTATCGTCCGTAAGGAAAATGATGGTTTAGGTCTATTTACTGACGGTCATTCTCATTGTTGGGCAAAAATTGTTCAGGCTGCTGAAAAGAAGTTAAGCAAGCTTTGTTTTGCTTGCTTTGCAGATGATTATCCGCGTTTTAAGGATAGTTTGACCAGGCAGGGTGTTAGTTTTCAGGAAGTAAATGGGGCACTGGAGTTTTTTGATCCTGCGGGTCTGGCGGTAAGTATTATTGTTGCTGAGCGCTCTGCAGCCGAAAGTTTGGCTCCCTTTGAGGCTAAGGGGGGGGCAGTGGGTGAGCGAGCGGCTTCTTTACGTAGTGATGGTGATCGTGCGCGCCCCAATCGCTTGTCTCATCTTGCTATGTTTACCAAAGACATTGATACGGTTCTGGCTTTCTATGAAGGCGTTTTGGGTTTGCGTTTGTCGGATCGCTCTCTTGATGTGGTTTGCTTTATGCATGGTGTACACGGTAGTGACCATCATATGATTGCGCTACTTAATTCATCAGGTCCTGGTTTGCATCATTGTAGTTGGGAGGTTTCCTCTATAAATGATATTGGTTTGGGAGCTACATATATGGCGCTTGCTGGTCACGATTATCAGTGGGGCTTGGGCCGACATGTGCTGGGCTCAAACTACTTTAACTATATTCGTGATCCTTGGGGAAGTTATATCGAGTACTCGGCAGGCATGGATTATGTGCCGGCAGATATGGATTATCCTTCAGATAATTATGCCCTGGAAGATTCTTTTTATCTTTGGGGGCCAGATGTGCCTGCGGGTTTTACGGATAATCTAGAGCAAGAGGGCTAGATTTACCCACAAAAAAGCCCGCAAAAGCGGGCTTTTTTCGCTTGAATAGCTAATTAACCGTCAATTTCAATAACTTTAATGGCCATTTGTGGGCAGGCGTCAGCACCTTCCTGAGCTAGCTCTTCCAGACCTTCAGGTACTATATCGTTTTCAAGATAAACAATGCCATTTTCATCTAACTTGTAAACGTCTGGGCATATTTCGGCGCATAGCCCATAGGCACAACAGGCTTTTTTATCAACTTCAACTTTAAGTTTGCTCATGGGGTAGACCTCAATTAATCGTGAAACTCGCATTTTAAGGGTGCATATTCAGAATGCGATAAAAATTTTTAGGTAGACAATTATAGCACCTAAAAAGGAGGTAAAGATTATACATAAACTGTAAAATCTGTTCAAATGTTTGTGAGGGTGATGCTGGGTAATTACCTGCTTTTTAATTAGGGGGTAGAGTTTATTGTGGTGTGCTTGGTCAGAAGATAGGTGATCCATGGTCGCTTATTATTTGATAATGTTAAGTTAAGACAGCTGCGGCGAAGGCTTAAAAATATCTTCATTAAAAATCGAATAATTCCGGCGAGTATCCAGCTGAGAATTTAATGTTCCAACAGAGGTGAGTGACAATATGAAAGCATTATTATTGACAACAGCAGATGGCCCCGGCAGCCCAAAAATTACTGAGCTTGAAACGCCGGTCCCAGCGGCTGGTGAAGTGCGTGTTGCGTTAAAGGCTGCAGCAATAAATCATCGTGAATTATGGGTTAGCCGTGGACTTTACCCAGGGATGAAGCTTCCCGCTATTATGGGAGCTGATGGCGCGGGTGTTATCGATGCTGTTGGCGAAGGTGTCGATACGGCGGTAATAGGTAGTGAAGTAGTGCTTTATCCTGCCTCCCATTGGGGGGATAACCCAAAGTACCCTAGTGCGGAATTTGGTTGTCTAGGTATGCCTTATGCAGGTACCTTTGCAGAATATATTTGTGTTCCAGCTGATGCTGTAGCCGCAAAGCCTCAGGGTTTTTCTTTTGCCGAAGCGGCTGGGGTGCCATTGGCGGGAATGACGGCTTGGCGTTCATTGACAGTTAAAGCGCAACTACAGGCAGGCGAAAAAATATTAATTACTGGTATTGGTGGTGGCGTTGCTGTTTGGGCGTTAACGTTTGCAGTTGCTATGGGTGCCGAGGTTTATGTAACCAGTAGCTCACAGGAAAAAATCGATCAAGCTGTTGCTATGGGTGCAAAAGGCGGTGTTAACTACAAGGAAGAGAAGTGGGGCAAAACCTTAACAAAGATGTCCGGTGGAATCGATGTGGTTTTTGATGGTGCGCCAACGGGTGCGACTAAGCAGTATATACGGGCGCTGAATATGGGTGGCCGTGTGGTGATTTACGGTTCGACTGGTGGTATGAGTTTTGATGTTCCTGTGCCTGATTTCTTTTTAAAGCATGCAACCATCTTTGGTTCGGCGATGGGAACAGTGGACGATTTCAAAGGTATGATGGCTTATGTTGGAGAGCATAACTTGAAGCCTGTTATCGAGAAAACCTTCACGTTGGATGAAACCAGCGATGCCATGATGTATCTTGAGAAAGAGCATCAGATGGGGAAAATCATTATTAATATTTCGCAATAGCATTGGGGTGACGTTGCTATGAATGAGTTGTTTAGCATTAAAGGTAAAATTGCCCTGATTACCGGTGGCGCACAGGGCATGGGTTATATGATTGCCGAAGCTATGGTGAAAGCTGGAGCTAAAGTGTATATCACTTCACGAAAGGCTGATATTTGTGCCGCGTCGGCTCAGGCGCTTAGTGAATTTGGTGAGTGTATTGCGCTGCCAGCAGGCTTGGATAGTCCTGAGGCAATAGTGGATCTAGCTAATCGTTTTAAAGAGCATGAGCAGCAGCTGGATATATTGATTAATAATGCTGGCCGCACTTGGGGCGCGCCACTGGAAAGCTTTCCTGATAAGGCTTGGGCGCCGATTATGGCGGTGAATGTTCAGGGTCCATTTACCCTGATTCGAGAACTGTTGCCTCAATTAAAAAAATCAGGTGCTGCTGACGCTATTAATCCGGCTCGGGTGATTAATATTGGCTCTTTGGCTGGCAAGTTGGTTGAGCCTTTGTCGGCCTATTCTTATGTTTCAAGTAAAGCCGCCATTCATCATTTATCAAAAGTGTTAGCGGCTGATTTGTCGGGTGACAATATTACCGTTAATGCGGTGATTCCTGGGTATTTTCCCACGGGTATGACAGCACATATTCGTGGTGAGGAGGAAAAAGCCCAAGAGTTGATTGGTCGAGTGCCGCTGGCGCGTTTGGGTACGGCGGAAGATATTGCAGGGATGTGTATTTTTCTTTGTTCCCGTGCAGGATCATACTTGACGGGTGGTGAGTTGATTGTTGACGGCGGTATGCACGGCTGTCATTAAAAGTAAAAGCACCTCACTATGGCATTTATTGTTTGTTGTAGTGAGGTGTTTATTTTGGGTGTAAAAATTTAGTACGGGAAGGCTTCAGATAAAATTATAAGTTGGGAGCACTGTATGAGACGAACCCTCGAAGAGCGTGTTCAGCGCTTGGAAGATATCGATGAAATAGCCAAGATTCAAGCTCGTTATATCGACTATAACGACGGTGGCTGGAAAGGGCCTACCCATCAGCACCCCGAGGCGGTTGCTGATTTATTTGTAGAGGATGGGATTTGGGAGGGGCCAAGTGGTACTGCACGAGCAGAGGGGCGGCGGGCTATTATTGCCCTGTTTAAAGAGTTTGCAGCGGTGCCTTTTATTATTCACTGCGTAACTAATCCGCTGATAGAAGTTGATGGCGACAGTGCTCACGGTGAGTGGCATGCAATTGTTCCTACCACTATGCCGGGTGGCCAGGCTCTTTGGACTATTGGCAAATATATCAACGATTATGTGCGCACTGAGCAGGGTTGGAAGTGCAAGGCAATGTATTTTGAGGCCGCGACCATCACTACCTATGAAATCGGTTGGGGCAAGATGCAGTTTGCAGATCAACCTTTAATAGAATCTTGAGCTGATATGCTTAGCGAAGCAATAACTTCTTGTTTAGAGGCTAAGACCGCCATCAACAATTATGGTTTGTCCGGTGATGTAGGCTGATTTGTTTGAAGCTAAAAATGCCGCTGTATGGGCTATTTCATCGGCTTCGCCAAAACGTTTTAGTGGCACGCGTTTACATTGTTTTTGCCATATTTCCGGGCTAAATAATGTGTCTTGGAATACGTTGCCGAGTCCTGCATTAATAATACCGGGTGCTACTGAGTTGGCACGAATACCGTTGCGTCCTTCTTCTTTGGCGATAGCGCGGCATAATACTTCGATACCGGCTTTGGGTACTGCTGAAAGTGCATCACCCGGGGGGAAGTGATAGGGGGCAAACGAGACGATACTCACTAAACTACCAAAACCCTGGCTACGAAAAATCGGGATGATCTGGCGTACTAACCGGGTAAAACCTGAGAGTTCGATATTAAAAACGTTATCCCAGTCATCTTGTAAAATATCGGCGACATAGGGTTGCTCAATATTAGCACCGCTGGCAAAGATAAGAGTTCCAATTGTGTCGAATTGTTCACTGGCTTGTGTGAAGCCTCGTTTGATTGAGTCTATGTCAGTCACATCCATAGCGCAGTAATCTACAGGGCACAGTGGGCTTAACTCTTGTTTAAGTGTTTCGGCGGCATTTTTATTGCGGTTGTAGGTAAAGAATAGGCCTTCCCATTCCTTCGCAAGTACTTGGCAAATTGCCTTGCCCAGACCACCGCTGCCGCCGATAACCATAGCTGCACCCTTGTTGCGATTATCATTGTTCATAGCTAGCTCTGATGATGGTTTTGGTATGTTATGTTAATCATCCCGTAAGGATAATGGCGGGTGCTGCTTTGTCAACTATAGTCTTGATTTATCGGAAGATAGGTATGGTATGGCGCTACTGTAGGTATAATGATGCGCTGGTGTATTTAGCGAATTAATGCTTGGGTTGTTACTTTCTGCCAAGTATTGCCGATTTAATTTAACGTGTATTGGAGACGTTATGGATTTTGAATTAAGCGAAGAGCAAAAATCGTTTAGAGATGTTATCCGCCGCTGGGTGAACGCGGAAGCACCAAAAGACTGGATGCGCGAGTTGGAAGCCGATGAAGAAAATTATCCATTAGCCCTTTGGGATAAAATTGCTGAGCAAGGTTTTTTTGGTATTGGTATTCCTGAAGAATACGGTGGTCTTGGTGGTGATGTGGTCATGCAGATGATCTTTGCCCGTGAGTTTGCTCGAACCGCCGGCGGTTTATTGTGGGTGTGGGGACTTACCTCTTTTGGTGGCGCAAAAACCATTGGCGCGGTTGGCTCAGAAGAGCAAAAGCAGCGTTGGTTATTACCCATGGCCGAAGGCCGTTTGCGGGTAGCTTTGAGTATGACTGAGCCTGATGGTGGCACTGATGTACTTGGCGCGATGAAAACAGTTGCTAAAAAGGTCGATGGCGGCTGGAATTTAAACGGTGCCAAAATGTGGACCACAGGTGCTAAGGTGGCTGATCGTTTATTGGTGCTAGCCCGTACCGACAAAAATGTAGAGAAAAAACATCACGGGTTAACCATGTTTTTTGTCGATGCTAAGACACCTGGCATTACTGCTACCTTGTTACCTAAATTAGGTATGCGTGCTATGGGTTCGTGCTCGGTAACCTACGAAGACGTATTTGTGCCCGATGAAGATGTATTAGGTGAGCCTGGTAAGGCCTGGTACGCCATGCTGCCCACTTTAAACAACGAGCGCATCATGGTTGGTGCACAGTGTTTAGGTGCGATAGATGGTGTTTTAGAAGATGCTGTGCAATACATGAAAGAGCGTAAAGCCTTTGGTCAAATTATAGGGAAGTTCCAAATTTTGCAGCATTATGTGGCTGATATTGCTACCTGGCAGCAAACCACTGAGTTATTGCTTTATTACGTGGCAACGTTACAGGCTCAAGGTAAAGACTGTGGTGTGCAAGCGAATATGCTGAAAATGGTAGCGACCGAAAATGCAGTAAAAGCGGCCGATTTGGGTATTCAAATAATGGGTGGTATGGGTTATTCCGCCGAAACTGATATGCAGCGTTATTGGCGTGATCACCGCATTTTGCGGATGACACCAATCTCGAATGAAATGGTGCGTAATTCTATCGCGGAAAGCCTTGGCTTACCTCGTTCATACTAGATAACGATACTAATCATCGCGAAATATAAGAGGTAATTATGCGAGCAATTATTACAGGTGCTGCTGGTGGTATTGGTTTAGCCGTTGCCAAGCAACTCCATCGAGATTCTCAGGCCCGGGGCGAAGCTACACAACTATTATTGGTGGATATTAACCAAGATGGCTTAGATGCTTTAGCTAGCGATCTGCGTGCCGATGGCGCGCAGATAGAAACCTTTGTCGGCGATTTGTCGGATGTAAATGTTCCGCAGCAAATTGTTGATGCGGTTAAAGCTGCGTTCGGTGGTTTGGATACGTTAATCAGCAACGCTGGCATTATTAATCGTGCAACTTTGTTGGAAATGGAGGTGGATCAATTCGATCGCTCGATGGCAATTAACACGCGCGCAACCTGGTTATTAGGTAAAGCTGCGCACCCTTTACTCAAAGAGTCTGGTGGTAACATTGTTGCTACTGGCTCTATTTCGGGTGAGAATCCATCGCCACCATTGGCAGCCTACAGTGCCAGTAAAGCAGCCTTGATTATGCTTGTTCGTCAAATGTCGATCGAGTGGGGGCCTGATGGTATTCGCTGTAATTGCGTTTCGCCTGGCTCCACACACACTGCTATGACAGATGCGAGGTATTCTGACCCAGAGTTACGTCAGCAGGCACAGGATCGTAACCCCTCGCGTATGGTCGGTTTGCCTGAGCATCAAGCGGCAGCGATTGCATTTATGGCGAGTCCGGGGGCAGCTTATATTAATGGTGTAAATCTTGTGGTTGATGGTGCTATGCAGAACAACCTAATGGTTGCTTCTGCACTGGGTGATCCCTGGAAGCGTTAATTCTCATCATCAAACTGAGATCGAAGAATGTCTGATCAGGCAATGTTGATTATTGGTTGGAATGGTTTTCTCGGTTCTCATGTAGTTCGTCAACTAACTAGAGGTTGGGCATTCAGTTTGAGTAATGAATCGCCAGTCCAGTGATACCCGTAATATTGATGGGTTGGATGTAGAGCGGTTTTATGGTGATCTATACGGCCGCGGCTGAGGCCACTGGCGTTAACAAACCGAATATTCGCATCCCTCGTTGATGTATTGTCTGGGGGTAGTGGGTGCTCATTGCCACCTTGACAGAGCGGGATTTGATGTTTATTACTCAAATGCTACGGTTGATGGACATTATGACGGCTATAGATCACAGTAAAGCGGAGCGTGATTTAGGTTGGCAGTCTGAACCAATATTAGACTCAGTACGAAAAACAGCCTTGTTCTACTAATAGCCTTTGTAACCTCTCAACAAATTGGGCTGACCAATAACTTGCCTGAAAACGCCTTTAAATCTAACCGCAGTGCTAAAACACTGCGGTTTTTTTATGTGCATTTTTTATGTGTATTTAGGCCATTTTCTATTTATAAATTAATTCTTTTGCCAGTTGTAAAATGGAATTATCTCAGGGATAGATTGCTTGAGTTATGCTAGGCCTATTAAATATCAACTAAAAATATTTTTTAGAGGGCTTTCCATGACGTATTTCAAGCATCTTTTTACTCCTATGAAAATAGGTTCATTGGAAATCCGTAACCGAATTTTCATGTCGCCACACGGTATGGTGGGTTTAGGTATTGGTACCGAGCAGCAGGTGGGATATTTTGAAGCCAGAGCTAAAGGCGGCGCTGGGTTTATGGGTATTGCCAGTTGTCAGGTTCAGCCTGCGCCATTAGTACCACCGGGGTGGTTTATTCGAGCCTATGATCGAGATGATCTTCACGCTATTGAAAAAATAGTTAATGCTACTCATAAATGGGGCGCCAAAACCTTTGTACAAGGTGTTTGGATGATGGCTGATTTTAATCAAGCGCAAGCGTCTGGTATTGCCCCGCATACTGTACTAACTGATACCCAGCCACGCTCGATGACCGTGGGCGAAATTCAAAAACTTGCTAACGACCACGTTATTGCGGCAAAACATGCTAAAGAAGCTGGTGCCGACGGTTTTGAATTTCCCATTGGCGGTGGCGCAGGTATGCAAAGCTTTGTGTCTTCTTTGTATAACAAGCGCACCGACCAATACGGCGGTAATATGATCAACCGTATGCGCGTGGTTATTGAAATACTGGAAGGGATTCGCACTGAATGTGGACCGGATTTTGTACTGGGTATTGCTTTAAATGCTGATGAATCAACCCTTGGCGGCCACGAGACTGACGAAGGTGTACAGATGGCTAAGTACTTGGCCGACTCGGGGTTGGTTGACTGGTTAAGAATTACCGCTCGTGGGCAAAAGCCGCAAATGACACAATATCATTACCCTTCATCTTATTTACCCCAAGAAGGGACGCACCTTTACGCTGCGGCTGAGGTTAAAAAAGTCGTTACCAATATTCCGGTTGTTAGTGGTGGTCGTATCACTACGGGTGAGTTTGCCGACCAAGCTATTGAAGACGGTAAGTGCGATATGGTGTTCGTGGCACGTTCTATGATTGCTGATCCAGAGTGGGCCAACAAAATTAAAGATAAACAACAGTCCGAGATTCGCGCTTGCATTGGCGATTTAGAAGGCTGTTTCTTGCGTTCGTGTATTGGTCACCCAGTGGGTTGTACGGTTAACCCTGATATTAGTCACGAGCATGAATTATTAATACAAGCCGATACTAAAAAGCATGTTGCGATTATTGGTGGTGGTCCTGCTGGTATGCAAGCGGCCATGGTCGCCGCCAAACGTGGCCATAAAGTCACGCTCATAGAGAAACGAGATGAATTGGGTGGGCACGTCATTATGCAGTGTAAGTTGCCAGGGCTAGAAGAGCGCCACGATATCGTGCGTTGGCTAAACCTGCAGCTAAGTAAATTAGATGTCGATATTCAATTGCGCACAGAGGCTACCGCTGAGTCAATTCAAGCTATGGGCGCCGATGCAGTTGTGATTGCGACGGGCTCGACTTACTCACGTACTGGTATCAGTAAAAACCAATTGACTGAAATTCCCGGTCACGATTTAGGTTACGGTCATGTGATTACTCCAGAAGATTTGCTGTTAGATTTTTCCAGAGTAGGCGAAAAAATTGTTGTTTACGATAACACCTCATACGAAGTAGGCCCCGGTATTGCCGAATTACTGGCTGATCAAGGTAAAGAAGTGATTTTTGTTACTATTGATAGTGGTTTGGCCATGTCAGTGGATGAGTTGGGTATTAATAAGGTAATTACTTCGCGCTTGCTGCCTAAAGTTCAGTTTATCCCACATACTAAGATTCAAGAGATCAACCCAGAAAAAGTCATTTTAAAAAATTACTACACGGGTGAAGTTTCTGAAATTCCTGATATACATAATGTGATTTTAATTACTTCAAAGCCGCCGCATGAAGCGTTATTCCATGAGCTTATCGACAAGGTGCCTGAGTTGCATATTATCGGTGATGCTCGTGAAGCTAAGTGGAGTGTATTTGCTACTGATGAAGCCATCAAAGATGGAAACCTGATCGGTAAGATATTATAACGGTAGAATGTGGAAGTAATAAAAAGGTTCTGTGATGGATAAAAAATTGACAGATAAGTTGGGTTTGGTAGTAGGTCGAGGTTCGGGGATTGGCTGGGTTTGTACCATGGTATTTGCTCAAAGTCGCGCGGCTATTTTAGTGAGCAATATTAATTTATCGGCGGCGCAATAAATTTTTACCGGTTAAATAATTAAATAATTAAATAAATTAACAATCTTAAAAAGAGGAAGAAACATGATTAAGAAATTGGAAGGTAAAGTAGCTATTGTGACAGGTTCTGGCGCCAACATTGGTGAAGCGTGTGTCAAAACGCTGGCTAACGAAGGTGCTGCTGTAGTGGTTGCTGATATTAATATCGAAGGCGCAAAAAAAGTTGCAGCCGATATAAATGCCGCTGGTGGTAAAGCCATTGCACAGTATGTGAATTTACTTGAAGAGGATACCATTGTTGCTCTTGTTGCTGCCACCAAAGAAGCTTATGGACGACTTGATATTTTACATAATAATGCGGCAGATACCCGACCATCTCAAATGGCCGCTGATGCCATGATTTCTGATTTAGAGCAGTCGGTGTGGGACTCAGCCTATGAGGTGAATGTACGTGGCACGATGTTAATGACCAAACACTGTATTCCATTGATGCTTGCATCAGGTGGTGGCTCAATCATTAATACCAGTTCTGGCACATCACTGTTGGGTGATATTTTTAATCCTGCCTATTCATCGTCTAAAGCTGCTGTAAATGCATTAATGCGTAACACCGCAACCCAGTATGGCAAGCAGGGAATTCGTTGTAATGCTATTTTGCCGGGTTTAATTCTTACTGACCTATCTCGCTCCATGTTGCCGCCAGAAACATTGGCTATGTTGGAAAAACATACCCTGATGCCGCGCCTGGGTCAGCCGGAAGATATTGCTAAAGCACTGGTGTTTTTAGCTTCTGATGATTCAAGTTTTGTTACTGGTCAGGCCTTCTCTGTCGACGGTGGTATTTCTATTCATCAAGCCCACGTCGGTGACGTGTTAGCACAGATGGGTTAATTGTAATAAATATTTATAGGAGTACATACAGATGACAGCTAACGCAAATATTGCGCCGCCAGAAATTCCAGAATTGGATTCATCTCTTTTTGTTGAGGTGGATTTGTTTGGCCAGGAAATGAAAGCGAATCCTATTCCTCGATTTTTGGAGTGGGCAAAAAAATCACCATTTTATGTCATGGTTAATGGTCGTCCTAATGCAGTTATCTGTCGTCATGATCAGGTTAAATGGGCTTTTACTGATTACGAGACTATTTCAGGTGTACCCCAGCCGGGCTGGGGTGTTGATATGTTTGATTATTTTAACGGCCTGCCGATACTTACCGAGTTTAACCCGCCAGAGCATACTGCTTTACGTCGCCTGATTCAACCGGGTTTTACACCAAGGAGAGTGGCTCAATATCAAGATGTTATTGATGGCATGGTGGATGAGATGATTGAAGGGGTTGCGGCTAAGGGTAGCTTTGACATGATTAGTGATTTTGCAGCGCCCTTTATGTATCGTTTATTGCTCGGTGGGGTACTGGAATTACCGCAGGAACATTGGCCTATTTTTACACGCTTCAATGATGTACTAGAGTTAGTCGCTACGGTGCCGCAAGGTGCAGCTAAACCCAAAGAATATATGGATGCTTATAATGCGGCTTATGAATATTGCAGCAATGTAATTGAGCAGCGTCGTAATTCACCACCGAAAGATGATTTAGTAGGCGGCATCATAGATGCCCATGATGTGAAAGGTGAGTTGAGTACAGAGGATCTATTTAGCATTCTGATGCAGTTGTTTACCGCGGGTTTGGGGACGGTAATTGCGACACTTGGTCTTTGTAGTTTACGTTTGTGTAGGCACCCTGATCAGCTAAAATTATTGCAGCAAGATCCGTCGTTGATAAACGGTGCTATTGAAGAGTGTCTTCGAGTCGACTCTTTAGGTAACTACCGCCATCGTTTTGTGATGAAGGATTGTGAGGTTGATGGCACCCCACTTTATCGCGGTATGGTGGTACATATATCCATGGGTGCATCTAACTACGACCCGGACTTTTATCCTGATCCAGAAAAGTTTGATATTACCCGTAATCCAAAGGATATCAGTACTTTTGGGCATGCGACGCATTTCTGTGCCGGTAATGCTTTAGCGCGAACAGTTTTACGCAAGGTAATCGGAAAGATGGTTGCTCGATTCCCTAGGCTGCGATTAATGGATCCTGATGCAGTAGTTGAGTATGGTGGTATGCCAACTGAGCGATTTCCGCTATCAGTACGCTTATCGGTTGATTGATTTAGCTCGTTTTTAAAGGTGAATTTATGCC
>JBAYQJ010000051.1:0-21854 GCA_041677245.1 Spongiibacteraceae bacterium
ACATTAATCGGTAAACATGATGCGTATTTCTCTGTAACTCCATGAACGGGACACCTCACAATGGCTAATGCCATTGTACGCTATCCAGCTCGGGGGCAAGCCCCCGAGATTTACGCTACGCGGATAAAATTATCCTGCATTTTTTCTCCGCTAACAGCTGCCACTGAAATAGGAACGTCCTGTAAGCTTTCCGCCCTCTTCTGTGCCGTCACAATGACTTCTTCAAGTACCGCACTATTTGCTAGCGCTGACGAAAGCAGCGTCCCCAGCAGCAGGGCACCTTTTGCCGTAACCGCAATCGCTGGTTTATTATTACAGTCGAATTTATTCATTACATGACACCTTATTAATACTTATAATTATATAAAACCATCTTGCTTGATTGTTTGTTGTTTTAGTTGACATATAACCATCCCCATTAACAGCTGTCAACTCCATGCCCGCGCATATATCTGAATCAAAGGATGATGTTAGAACTTCATTACCCACAAGCACACAAACCCTCCTCTATACACAGAGCGAAACAAAGGAAGGCGATAGCAACTGACAATCATCGTTATTTGCCCCCCACCACCACAACGTATATAAACCCCAATCTCTGCCACTGATGAAATATTTTGCCAGCCTCGAAAAGCCCGATATATCTCGGTACCCCCACAAATAGTAAACCACCGTCTACTACCCCGCGAAGCACCCTGCCCATACCTCCAACACCGCATATCAGCTACGCTCATATTCGCCACAAGGCCAACCCCAAACAAAAAACAGTATTGACGGTTTTATTTGTGGCGGATATGCTGACGGCAATAATAAACATAGTGAGATAACTACCAATGAATAATTTAGAACAACGCCTGCAAACACTGGAAGATCGCCAAACACTGCAAGACACCCTAACTGCCTATCTGGTTGCTATAGACGCCATGTCTAGCATTGACGACATACTCAAGTGTCTCACTGAGGATGCAGAGTATGATATGTCCGCTATCAACTACCCCTGCTTTAAAGGTAGCGCGGCAGTAAGAGAGTTTTTCAGCAGTGTATTCAACAATATGTCCCATCAGGCTCACTACGCCACCAACTTCCATATTGACCATATCACTGCTAATACAGCCAGCTGTCGCAGTCATGTGATCGGCAAAGCAATCACAAAAGATGCCGATGAGATCTGTATTTATCTACAGTACTTACTCGAATTCAAACGCGGTGATGATGGCTGGAAAATCTGCTCTATTTATAGCAAACCACTGCTGCCCCTCTAGATATCTCGGGCACCACTCGTAATACGCACTATCACTTTCAAGCAGGACCAATCTGCAAGGACACCCCGTGGCCATTAAACCGACTAAAAATACTCTCTTATTGTTATTAGCCCTCTGCACCCTCAGCTTTATGGTCAAGGCTGAAACCACTAATAACGACGCAACTCATCCAGTCAGAAGTGGTGCCGATATTTACTCGACCATTTGTGCACAGTGTCATGAAGCCGGTGTACCGAAGGCCCCCAGCAAATCTATGCTTGGCTTTATTTCTCCGTCTGTTATTTATAGAGCACTAACCGAAGGTGTGATGCGTAATCAAGCAGCAATGCTGAGCCTTGAAGAAAAAAGTACTGTCGCAGAATATATCAGCGGTAGAAAATTTTCAGCCGAAGCATTAAACAACGAGCCCCTCCGGTGTGAGCAGAAAGTCAATCCATTTGATGCAAATACACCTCCAGCACTGCAGGGATGGGGGTTTACTCCCGACAATCGCAGAGAGATACCTACTGATGTGGCTGGCATTGACACCAATAATGTGGGAACCCTTAGCTTAAAATGGGTATTTGCCTTTCCCGATGCTGTGCGTGCACGTTCACATCCCGCAACTGCGGCCGGCGCTGTTTTTGTCGGTAGCCAGGACGGTACTGTGTATTCGCTGGATCGCGAAACAGGCTGTATGCACTGGTCGTTTAAAGCTCGGGCGGAAGTCAGAACAGGTATTGTAGTAGCCCCCTGGGACTCGCAAGATCTGACTGCGGATCCGCTTCTATACTTTGGTGATTTTCTAGGAAATGTATATGCACTGCGAGCTCGTACTGGCCAACAAGTCTGGACGCGGCGCGTAGACTCACATCAAAATGCGACTATCACAGGAACGCCAACCCTATTCGAAGACCGCCTCTATGTGCCTGTTTCTTCGCTAGAGGTAACCGCAGCAGTCAACCCTGACTATGCCTGTTGCAGCTTTCGCGGATCTGTTGTTGCATTGGCAGCTGATAGCGGTAAACAGCACTGGAAAACTTACACCATAGCCGAGCAACCAAGCCCTCAAGCTAAAAACAAAAATGGTGTCATGCAATATGGACCTTCGGGAGCACCTATATGGAATACGCCGTCCATAGACTCTCAGCGCCGCACACTGTATGTCGGCACCGGTGAAAATTACTCATCTCCAGCAGGTGGTACCAGCGACGCGATCATAGCGATCAATCTGGACGACGGCGCTATTAAATGGGTGTTTCAAGCCACTAAAGGTGATGCGTGGAACGCCTCCTGTGTTATGAACGATCGCATTAATTGCCCAGAGGAAGACGGCCCTGATTTTGATTTTGGTGGAGCGACTATTCTGGCCCAAGGCGATAACGGTAAGCAATTGTTACTAGCGGGCCAAAAATCAGGTACCGTTTGGGCACTCAATCCTGACGACGGCAAGCTGGTCTGGCGCAAGCAAGTGGGTCGAGGTGGTATCATCGGCGGCATTCATTTTGGTATGGCCGTATCAGGTACCTCTCTGATAGTACCCATTTCAGACGCACTAGCCGATGCAGCTTACCCCGATCGCTATAGTGGCACTCCTAACCCGGGTTTGTTCGCCTTAGATATTGATACCGGTGACTTTCTCTGGAAATGGCAGGCTACTGATGTCTGTAATAATCGCCCTTACTGCGTACCCGGTAATAGTGCTGTGCCCACCGCCACTCCGGAGCTAGTTATTGCTGGCAGTATGGACGGCTATTTACGCATTCACGATGCGAGCACTGGCAAGCTACTGTGGCAATACAATACCGCAATTGACTTTCCCAACACCGTTTCTGGTATTCCCGGATACGGCGGCTCCTTAGAAGGTGGAACTGCGGCGCTGCTGGATAACGGAATGCTGTTCATCAATTCAGGCTATATGTTTAGCCAGCATATGCCAGGTAATGTACTACTCGCTTTTGAGATTAAACCACCACAACCTAGCGAGCCCAAGCCAAGTGCAGAATTGGCAAACTGATTCTACGCACACTTAACAAAAGGCTACATTCAGCAATAGTGAAGTAGTAAAAGGATGAAAAACAGCGCCGCTCAGCGGCGCAATAAATTAACACGTACCATAAAACAACATTGCTCTATGGTGAGTTAAGTATTTTCAACAGCTTATTTCTGAATGGTACAATTTAGGGACGTCAAACCATGAACATCTCTCTATGGCCCGCCTGCGTTAAAACCCACACCTTCGAACAACAATTAATTGCAGCGTCCAACGCTGGCTTCAGCCATGTGCCAATTGGCTTAACAACTTACAACTCATTAAAAGCCAGCGGTGAAACCAATCAGAGCATCCTCTCCATGGCTGCAGACAATAATGTAAAACTGGGACATTTTGACGGCTTTAGTGCTTGGGCTCCCGTCAGGTTCAATGACGATTTTCCCGCAGCAGCCAAAGCCGTGTTTGATATCAACACTCAAGCCTGTCTCGATATTTGTGATCAACTACAGCTACCAGCGATCTGTGCAACCGGCACATATTTTTACCGCCAGTTCGAACCAGCACAATTAGCAGAATGTTTCGCTCAATTTTGTCAGCAAGCCCGAGCCCTTAATATCCGGGTCGATCTTGAATTTTTACCGATGTGGGGAATTCCAACCCTGGACGAGGCATGGTCTATTGTTAAAAATTCTGCGGCTGATAATGCAGGCATACTGCTGGATACTTGGCATTTCCTCAAAGGAAAGCCAAACATGGCGTTATTGGAGTCACTTCCCGCTGGCAGTATTACTTCAGTGCAATTGGCCGATGCCATGCTCACAGCGCAAAGCGATGATCTGTTTGAGGAGTGCCTACGCTATCGAAAACCACCCGGCGAAGGTGAACTAAACCTGCACCAGATTCTCAGTATATTAGCGAATAAGGGTGGAGTAATGGATATTGGACCAGAAATTTTTTCTGACCAACTCGACTTACTGGATGCAACAACTGCAGCTCAACATTGCTATTCACAAAGCCTGAAAACACTGCACAATGCGGGCTGGCATATTTAGGGTAAGTAAGATTACCGAAGAACAATCCCTTATCACGATTACTACCAAACGCAGCAAACAGTAAAAGAACCATTAATACCAACAAGAAGCCCATACAATAACGTCCCTGTTTATTTCGACTACTTACTGTTAATCCACTCATCAATTGTCGGCTTCAGTGATACACAAACCAACTCCACCACCAAGCCAGGCATAGGCGGAGCCAAGTAAGCCAGAACACCGTAACCGTCTTCTGGCGCAGCTGATGCACCTCGAACAGTCCAGTTAGCCGCACGCAGTTTATCTGCCTCAGCTGCTAGATCATCTACCCAAATACCTATGTGTCGATTGTCGGGATGAAACTCAGGATCGTACAACGTACCCTTGGGCCCTTGACACAATTCCAAATGGTGGGGCCCCTGCCGGGAGTAAGTGGCCTTGACTAAAATCTCTTCCAACCCGCGCTCCGGCGTCCAGAAAGGCAATGGATCAAAACTACGCACTTCTGACCATTCTAGATTAAGATCTCCACCCAGCTGCCGCTTGGCAACTTCAATGTCAGCTACACACATCCCCGTGTGAAAAACCCTTTGCACATCCAACATATTGACTAAGCCTCTGATTGGTATTCAATTCGATAACCATAAAATATTTTGCCGGCATCACGCTCTGTTAAAAATTTTCAACTTACTTCTATCGATCATCAAAAAGTCATTATTATGCAAAATTAACGCAAGACCAGTTTATTCAACCGTGTTCAGCAGTACACGAGTAGCCTGCATAATACGGCGGGCATACTGCGCTGGTGTTTCGCTATTTGAGTCTCGGTCAGGATACGGCACTTCAATATCCACCGGAGTATCGGCAGGTAAGTATTGAACAAAAGCAGGTAAATCTATAATACCCTCACCAGGCAACTGTCGCGCAAAGGCCAGCTCGAGATAACGCGCCTCGTCGGCAATGAGGGCCGGATCAAATACAGCATGGGTATCACACAACTGTGCATACGCAATAGCTGTCGGCTCTATGTCGATCAAATCCGTCGCCACGCCACCGGTAAGATGTAAGTGCAAGGCATCAACCCCTACACCCACATTACGACGCCCGGATTGGCGAACAAACCACAGCGCCTCATCGAGATTACGACATCCCGGCGTCAGCCCCATAAACTCCAGCCCCAGCTTAATATCGTATCGCGCCGCCAGATCAGAAAATTCACTGGAGGTATCAAGTGCCCTGCTGCGCTGTGTATCGTGGATATGAGTAACTGCCAAGCTGGCACCCAGCTCTGCTCCCAACGCCAGCGCCCGCTCAAACTCTGCGACGCAGGTATCTTCGTGCAGTTGGAAAAACTCGATATTGCTTACCTTAATCGCAAAATCCTGCAGGAGACTTTTAAAGTGTTGCTTATTACTGTCATCAACAAACGAAAATAACGACTTATCCTGTTCGCTTGGTGGACACTGCGCAAAAATACACACGCGACTAAAACCGGCTTCAGCCGCCGCCGATAACAGCAGGTCAGGTGTAACATCAAACAAAGAAAAATGATGTAAAGCCAGATCGTTTATTTTCATTGAGAATTATTCAGTGCAGCCGTCCCGGCGCAATGACGCCCAGCCACTCGACCAAAAAACGACCCAGGGCCAAGACTCATGCCGCTGGCGTAAGACTTACCTGATTTGGGAATATGAGCCGTACACGCGCCAGCTGCGTACAGCCCTTTTATCACAAGCCCCTGATTATCCAGAACTTGGGCATTGGGGTTAATCTTCAACCCCCCGAGCGTCATAAACAAATAACTTGAGTGATTGTAGGATATGTCAAACGCCGCCCACGGCCCCTTATCGAGAGGTTTAAGCCAGTCACTATGTTTATGAAAATCAGCATCGTAACTTTGTGCGGCATGCTGGTTATAATCTGCCAACGTTTGGGTCAGAGACCCTTGCGGAAGCTCCAGCTGAGCTTCCATTTCTTCTATACTGTTATAGCCATCGAGTAACTGGTGACGAGCAGTTTCTATTTCAGGATAGGCAAAAATTTCTGAATCAACAATCAAGTAGGCACGTTGTTGCGGCTGTTCAGAAATAAATGCTGCGGTGCGACCATGGTAGCTATCCTCAGCAACAAATCGCTTACCGTTTTGGTTAATAATAATGCCCTTAATCAATTGCCCTGGAGGATAAATAGAAGCGGTGGCAATAAGCCCGTTCATGGCATCAGTTGCAGCACCAGCAGCGCTGCCAAGGCGAATTCCCACGCCATCGCTGTAGGGCGTACCTAGAGGCTCAAGCGTGGGAGAAGTCTGCAGATTCTCAGCCACCATCTCATCGTTCATTACAAACCCCCCAGTGGTCAAGATGACCCCCTTGCGGGCTCGAAAATGTTGCAGCTCACCGTTCTTACGAATCTGAACTCCGACGATAGAATTGTCCCTGTCATCAATAATCAAAGCCGTAGCACGACTGTCATAAGTGGCATCCACGCCTTCGTCAAAGCAGTTCCGTATCAACCTCTCCATTGCCAAACGGCAGGGGCTATCACCTTCTTCCTGTACCTGATGCCCTCGAGGGGCGGGCTTGGCTACTTCACAGTAAGGCCACAGTTTCTCATTGCCGGTACTTAATAATCCCTCTGTGCCGGGCAAAAAAACTGCCTTGTCCTTGTGGTAACTACGTTCAAAAGGAATTCCTTGAGCTTCCAGCCAGTTAAAGTGCTCAACATTATGATCGCAATACAATCGAATCATATCCGCATTTTCGCTGCCCATACTAGCGGTCATAAAACGATACATATTGTCGGCATCATCCTCGATACCACAGGCTCTCTGTACGTCGGTACCACCCCCCCAAATAGAACAAACCGGACGAAAGCGCACTAGCACCACCTCCCGCACTTGAGCGCTCAATAAGCATAACATCTGCACCGGCTCTACGCGCCTCAAGTGCAGCACAGGCGCCTGCAATACCAAACCCCACCACTAGTACATCGCTAGTGTGAGTATAGTGAGTGACTTTGCTTGCTAAGAGGGTGAGCGACGTATCGTTCATCGTATTGAATACTCCAGAAAATATGACCAAATCAGGGGGGTTATCAGGATAGTCAAAAAGCGGGGCGTAATGGATTATCACCTTGCCAGTTAACCGCAGCAGCGCGAATGCGCTGAAAAAATTCAGCCTGAGCGGGCGAGTGTTCGATCAATTCCATCATGTAACCCAAGCTAGCCGTAGTGTCGATATAGCAAAAACGTTTGCCGGCAGAGGAGCCGCTGAAAGCGACCTCTACACCCTGTTGCAGGTAGGCATTCAAATCGCCATCGTAATCCTGGCAATAGAGCGCCATATGGTGAAACCCCTGCTGTCCTGCAGCAAAGGTATCGCGGTAGGCAGAGGGCGCATCATTGTGCTGGCAAACCAGCTCAATTTGAATATCACCAGCCTGAGCGAGAGCAAAGCTAGCTTTAACATCAGTGGCTTTGCCGCGGTACAGTTGATCTTCCAACTCGATGCCTTCAACCAAAAAAAATGGCCCTATACCAGTTAACCGAATCCAGTTTTCTGCGGCTTGTCGTAGGTCATTGACGACCCAGCTATTTTGCATAATGCGGGTATTACGCGATTTGATCGATGTCATCGGCACATGACCTCTCGTTATATAAATTATTGATTTCAGCATACCGGCACAGGCAGAGCCCTCCAGCTAAAAAACAGATTTAATTGTTTTTTAATTATTGGCTAAGTATTCTTACATCCCACGCGTTTGTCAATGTCGCGGATTCAAATTCAGTCTTTGAAGTAAGCATCTAGCGCTCATAGGTTAGCGCTGGAGACAACACCAAGGAGGATAAGATCACGGGGCAGCTCTATTGAGCTGCCCGCAAATAAATAGCTTACGTCTAGTCGTACTATTTCGGCGCAAGGCCTAAGTAGCCACACACCATGCGAGTGGTTTCTTCTTTGAAATGCTTGTCTGTCACTTTGAGAAATTGGTTTTGTGTACCATCTGACAGGATCGACCACAGCGCCGACCCACGAATAATATAGTGCGCATAGCGCACAGCAGTTTCCAAATCAGGATGTGAAAAATCGCCACTGTGGCATTGGTATAATTTCAACATTATCAGACAAAATTTTTCTTCCGACTCGGCACGCATTTCAAACAATAACGGGTCACGGAGCCTTTGCTGCTCGATCAATCGTAAAAACCCGGCGTCATCCCTAGACGAACTAAAAATGATTTCTAGATGGAAACGAATAATGTCTTCGGCCTTTTCCTTACGCCAATCATGACGGTCGATTAGATCAGCAATTTTTGCCTCACGGCTGATGCGATAATTTTCGAACAAGGCGCGGCAAATAGCGTTTTTATCAGCAAATAAATTGTAGATAGACCCCGAAGAAACACCCGAGTGGCGTGAGATTTCGGCAATCGTAGTAGCTTCAAACCCCTTATCTATGAACAGTATCTTGGCTGAAGTTAAAATTTTCAAGAGGGTCTTTTTACTTCTGTCCTGAGAGGCAGGCATGACCCAATCTTTACCGCTGAGCCACGATAAAGATGAGAAATCTGAAATATATTGGTCGGCATCATCCATAAGTTAGGATCCTGATTTAAACAAGTAGGTGAACTGGTCTGTGGGCAATAAATTTTACTTGACAGAGCGGAAGAATAAAACTAGCTTGTCATTTTAGATTGCCATTCTAATAATGGCAAGCTGATACTCACAACAACAATAATCACCCACCCAGGAGAAAACCCCCATGACCACACTCCCACTCGAAGAACGTTTTGCCCTGCAAGACCTAATGACCGACTACTGCTATGCGGTAGATAAACTTGAAGATGTTAACGAACTCTTGGATCTGTTTACCGATGATGCAGTTCTTGACCTGTCAGACATTGGCCTAGCCCTTATGACTGGAAAACCTGAATTCAAAAAATTCTACGATACAGTCTTTGCGGATATGTCCCACCACACTCATTACATTAGCAATTTTCGTGTCGAATCTTACCAGGGCGACACGGCAGTAATGCGTGCCTATGTACAGGGCTTGGGCCGCTCGAAAGATGGTAATGAAGTTCACGTGCACGTGCGTTACCGCATGGATTGCGTAAAAACCACTGCGGGCTGGAAATGCAAGAAATATTACATCTATGCCGGCATGCCGCTACCAGGATCACTGAGCGAAATTCATGGCGAGCAATGAACCGCCCTCTCCTTCTACTGAAACATCTATATTTAACGAGGTCACTACCATGACTGATACGCTATCAAAAACTTCGCACGCAGCGACTTATCCAACTCACCCGGACGCAGCATTACCAAAGGCCCGAGGAGACGCCATTACCGGTGATCGCTATTGGTCAAAGGAATTTGCTGATCGCGAATGGGAGCACATGTGGAAACGCATCTGGCATGTCGGTGGTCGAGAGTCTCAGCTGCAGGATCCTGGTGACTTTATCGTACATAATTTCCGCCATGAATCGGTGATGATGGTCAAACAAAAAGACCATACGGTCCGCGCATTCTTTAATGTTTGTATGCACCGCGGCAACCAATTGGTACAAGAGGAAGAAGGTGGTATGGATGCATTTACCTGTCCGTATCATGGCTGGAAGTGGGACCTGGATGGCGAACTGATCTGGGTACAAGATCCAGAAGATTTCCCACAAGGAAATCCCTGTGGAAAATTGCGTCTGAAACAGCTGCGCTGTGAAACCTGGGGAGGTTTTATTTTCTGGAGTTTTGACCAAAATGCCCAACCTTTACTGGAATATCTCGATCCAATTCCCACTCTGCTAGGCAATCGTGACCTCGCAAACTACACACGAGTTGTGTGGCGCACATTACGAGTAAATACAAACTGGAAATTTGCTTCAGATAACTTTAACGAGGCGTACCACATTCCGTCCGTACATCCCCAGTTTATGTCAATGATTGACGACCATTACTCTGCAACAGTGTTTGAAATGTATCCGAATGGACACAACCGGATGATCGAAAAACTGCAACCATCGACTCGCTCCCCGGTAAAAGATGACATTCAACCGCTGTGGGCTGATGTGTTGAAGCAATGGGATATCGACCTGGACGCCTATCAGGGACGGGCCCAAGAAGCTCGATTAGCCTTACAAGAGGCTAGACGTCGCCTAGGACCATCACGAGGATACAACTATTTCAGCGCATTGATGGATGATGAATTAACCGACCAAATGCACCATACCTGCTTTCCAAATCTTACCCTGACCGCCACCCCCGAAGGTCTCCACGTATTTCGTACAGAGCCAGACGCTGATGACCCTAACTGGTCAACCTTTGATTACTGGTATCTGGTGCCCCAGGTGGAAGACGCGACTGAAGTGGCAACCTTGTACGGTATGCGCCCGTATCAAGAAGCGATGCTTGAGACGGGTGATTTCTCGGACTATGAAGCAACCATTGACCAAGGTGATTTTTTGTCTCAAGACCTGTCCCTGGCCGTAACCCAACAACGTGGTCTTCGCTCCATGGCCTATGAAGACTGCCACCTATCCGGGCAGGAAGCCCGAGTGCGGCGCTTTCATGAAGTTATAAACGACTACCTAGAAGGGAGACGCTAAACAGCAACATAAGATAAAGCAACTTAACCCCTATATACAAACAATTCTGCTTGTTTTATATTGTGATGTGCCGCCTCTATAAATGGTAGAAGCCAAATTGGCCCAATAACAAGGACGGCACAAACCAATAGAAAAAACGCATAACTATAAAGCAAGCAGCCCACAAAAATAACGACAAATAAGCATTAGCACCCTTGGAGTTAATATGTTCGATTTAGGTAAAAAAACCACAACATACAATGCATACAAACATCCCCTGTCATTAGCAATTGGCGCTGCAGTAGCACTGGCGATTACAGTACCAATCACTGCCGAGGCTCAATCTGCACGTATGGGTTCAGTGATAGAAGAAGTCATAGTCACCGCCCAAAAGAAACAAGAAAGCCTGCAAGATACACCGGTCGCTGTTTCAGCGCTCAGCGGTAACATGCTGGAGAGAACATTTGCTACGGACCTAAAAGCCATCAGTGGTACGGTACCAAGCTTAGTAGTGTCTAGCGTGGTCAATTCAGGTATGACTGCGGCTATTAGTATTCGAGGCATTGGGGTGCAAGAGGCCGATGGTTTTATTGACCCCTCAGTCGGTGTCGTTGTCGATGGCGTTTATCAAGGCAGCAATACAACAGCACTACTCGATTTGTTTGATATCGAGCAGGTCGAAATATTGCGCGGCCCGCAGGGCACATTATTCGGCGCCAACACCATTGGTGGCGTGGTAAATGTCAGAACCAAACAACCCACCAACGAATTTGGTGGTTCAGTCAAGCTAACTGCTGGCAACTGGGGACGGCAGGATGCCGCCATGACCGTTAATGTCCCGTTGATCGATGACAAATTAACTGCCAAGGTTGCACTGATGTACAAATCCTTTGATGGATTTTATAAAGATCATGAAACGGGTAAAGACCTGGGTGACCAAGATGTATTGTCTGGACGCGGCTACTTAAAGTTCACGCCATCAGATACGTTTGACGCCACCCTACAGTACGAGTACGGTCGCGGTAGAAACGGTTCACCGACAGTTGTCAACTATTCAGATCCATCCATGGCACTGTATGCTCCCGGTTATTCCCAGTCACTAGACGATAAAGTTAGCTTCAAAACCAGCCAGGCATTGAACTACTCTGATTATGATATCGATGGCACTACCTTAACCATGAATTGGGATATAGGTGATATGCAATTGGTCTCTATAAGCAACTATCGCGAGTTCGAGCTTGACGAATGGACGGATCAGGATGGCACACCACTAGACCTGTATACCTCTCTTCGCACTACCAATAACGAACAAATGTCACAGGAGTTACGCGTTAACTTTTCTCCCGCAGATCGTGTTGAGGTTACTACCGGCGTTTATTATTTTTATCAAAACTGGAAACTGGATTCATATTCAGAGTTAGATGCGTTTGGGCCAGGCCTGGTTGGGTTGATCCTTAATGATCAAGATGATGAATCATGGTCTGTATTTTCTCAAGCATACTGGGATGTCACTGACACAATCAGGTTACAAGCTGGCCTGCGCTATAGCTGGCAAGAAAAAGAACTGGCAATTCGTAATGAAAATATTTTCGCCGGCACCTCCTTGGGCGTGACACCAGTAAAAGGTAAAAGCGATTGGGAAAACTTGGGCTGGCGCGTTGGCGCTGACTGGAAATATACCGACGACATGA
Source organism: Spongiibacteraceae bacterium (assembly GCA_041677245.1). Lineage (GTDB taxonomy): Bacteria > Pseudomonadota > Gammaproteobacteria > Pseudomonadales > Dasaniaceae > Oceanicoccus. Next base: position 12,536 of record JBAYQJ010000051.1, read on the forward strand.
TGTTTTATGCCTATCATGCGAGAGGTTTTAAGTCAGGCGGGTTTAACGGAAGAATAACTTTTGCTGAAGACATAGGCCCCTATGAGCCAGAAATTGTTGATACCTTTGAACTTGGCGTGAAGGCAGATTGGCTTGAAGGCCGACTGCGAACCAACGCAGCAGTATTTTACAATGACTACCAGGATCTGCAGGTAGACCAGCTGGTCTTTGTTGGCGGCAACCCTGTTACTCGGGTGGAAAATGCCGCCTCAGCGATAATCCAAGGCTTTGAGTTAGAAGCAGTATGGATGCCAATGACAGGCTTAACTATTAACGGGTCTTACAGTTATCTTGACGCCAGTTACGATGATTTCCAGTTTGATGTGGATGCCAACCCAGCGAATGGTCAGGAAGATGCCTCCGGATTATCACTGCGTAATGCACCTGAAAACCTTGCCTCGCTAGGCATTTCCTATGAAATGGATATGCTAGGTGGGTATACCACGTTTAATGCGACCTGGAGTTATTCTGATGAGCGAGAAACAGATACTCGTAATAACCCAGTTGGCACCATAGAGGAACTTGATTTGTTTGATGCCAGCGTGCGTTGGACAGAAGCCAATGACCAGTGGTCTGTTGCGTTACGCGGCAAAAACCTAGCCGACGAAAAATACCGCGCGTCAGGGTTCCATGCACCAGGAGTGATGAATTTTGTCTCTAATGGCCCGCGTCGCACGGTAGCCGTTGAATTAACCTACAACTTTTAATCTAGCTTGAACTGCTTTGTGGATTCGATACGTTCATAAGGTACTCAGCGACTACCTGCAGAACCTACACCAATCCCCTGAACGCCAGGGGATTGGTGGCATGTAACAAGTAAGCCCCACGAGCTAATAAATCATTAGCCCAGCTAAGTACTGGGCAAAACTTTCTCACTAATAATGAGGTGCACCATGCAAACCATACCTGTTCATCCACTCACATTAAATGGCCGCGATCCCGACTTACTACGCGGCGATCCTATGTCCGGCGAACGCTATTATTCACCAGAGTTTGCGCAACGTGAATGGGAGCACCTGTGGACCAAAATATGGCACGTTGCAGGCCGCGTACAAGACCTACAAGAACCGGGAGAGTTTGTTGTTCACGATTTTATGAATGAATCCGTCATCTGTGTCAAACAAAATGATGGTTCAATTAAAGCATTTTACAATGTCTGCTTGCACCGCGGCATGAAACTAGTCACCGAAAGCGGCTACAGTAATGATTTTCACTGTCCTTATCATGGCTGGGTATGGGGTCGTGATGGTGTATTAAAAGACTTATGTGACCCTGATGACTTCCCCCAAGGTAACCCCTGTAACAAACTGCAACTAAAGGAATTACGCTGTGATAGTTGGGGCGGCATGGTCTGGTACACCATGAATGATGACGCTCCGACCCTGCTGGATTATCTGAGCCCCATACCAGAAATCTATAAAAACTATCCCATGGATACCGCCGTGCGGGTTTTTGCCCGCAAAATAAAACTTAATTGTAACTGGAAATTCGCCACCGATAATTTCAGCGAATCCTACCATACCCGCACAGCACATCCGCAAGTTCCACCCTGGATTGATCAGGACTACTGGAGCGCACGCCATGAAATGTATCCCAACGGTCACGGCCGCACAGTACAACCCATGCGCCCCTCCCTGCGAGATCGTTTACCTGAAGGAGAACCCCACCCCTTTGACGACCTGTTGCGGCACTGGGATATCGACCCTGACAGCTACCCTGATTTTGAAACCAAAGCCATGCAAGGCTGGCTGGACCTAAAAGAGGCAAAAAAACGGCTCTGGAAAGAGCGGGGCTTCAAGCACTATGAGCACATGAATGATGAAGAGCTAACTGACAGCCCGCATACAGTGATATTCCCCAATGTCACTATTTCGTTTTTGCCAGATAATCTAGTGTTTTTCCGCACTGAACCGGATGCCAAAGACCCCACTAAATGCACCTTTGATTTGTGGTGTATGGCCTTCCCAGTTGAAGGCATTAATGAAGTCGACTCCGTGATGGCCGGAACACAAACTCTGACTGAAGCTGAACCGGAAACCTGCGATTTTGATGGCGGTCAGGGTATACCTGAAATTATCGACTCCATCGTATGGCAGGACATGATGCTGTCTGAAGGCCAACAAAAAGGCTGGCAATCACGAGGCTACCAAGACTCTTACCTTTCCAGCCAAGAAACCCGAGTACGATACTTTCACGAAGTACTCAACGACTATCTGGAGGGGCGGCGCTAACTGCACGGTCCCAGCCTGGAGAACCGGCACTAACCGTGCCACTCTAGACTGGGACAGCCAAACCGCTCAAACAAACAATAATATATACAGGACCAAGCCATGAGCAATGCTAACAATAACGCCCAGCTGCTGAGCGATATTCACGACATAAAAACATTAAAATACCGTTATTCCTACGGTGCCAACATTATCGATGGCCAATCGGGCGATCTCAAAGCCTTTGCCGCTCTATATACCAGTGATGCAACCTTTGATGTCGGTATGGGTATAGCCATCGGTCCGGCCGCAATCGAAGCCATGATGAAAGAGCTAACCACCCAGTGGCACAGCGCCATGCACTACATGCTCAACCCCGTCATTGACGTAAACGGAGATCACGCAACAGCCCATTTCACCGGACTGTTCGCCTTTGTTACCAAGCTAGGCGAAGCACCCGTATGGCTATCTAATATTTATACCGATACATTTACCCGCACCATAGAGGGATGGCGCTTTCAATCAGTCAGTGTTAGGCAAACTTTTGCCGATCCAGTTTTTCTGGCCGGTTATGCCGATCAACTGCAATAGCCACAAATAATTTAAAAATAGGTGAACCACAATGGAGAACGAATTAACCCAACTTAAAGCCGAAATCCGCGATCTAACGGCCAGAAGAGATATTCACAGCATCATTATTAACTATATGCGCGGCCAGGATCGATTACTACCAGATGTACATCTGTCCTCCTTCCACGCCGACACCCGCGTCGATTGCGGTCTGTTCGAAGGCGATGCTGCTGAGTTTGTTAATTTTGCCCAAGGTTTTTTAGGGGATTTGCAAAGTAGTCACCACATGCTTGGCCAAATGGATATTCAGATCGATGGTAATTCAGCAACCGGCGAAGTATATTTTCTGGCACAACATCGGATTCAACAAGACCAGCAACCTTACGACTTGTTTGTCGCTGGTCGCTATATAGATAGCTATCAAGATCGAGGCGATGGCTGGAAGATCGCCTCACGCAAAGAGCTGATTGACTGGGTCAGATCTGACCCGGCCAGCGATTCCTTTTTACTGGAAAACCCGACCCTAAATATTGGCCAACGAGGTAAAAACGGCTAGTAATCATCCTCCCTTGATAACTAACAACGCCTACGCTCCTTCCAACGTAATCGCTAAAAACATCAGCGATTACTTGGCTCGCCAGCGTAGCCTCGCCACTACGGGCACTGTGACAAACAGCGTTTCATACAACGCCTAGCATGTATCTTCATTGATTTTTAGCTGATTAAAGTGCGGCACGTTCACTGAGGAGATTAATTATTTTCGAGCAGCGCCAAACCACCTAAAAATACAGATCAGATTGTTTTTATTATTGGGAGTTGTTGATTTATATCAATGAGTCAGCAGGCCAGCTCAGGTACTTTACTAACCACTTATACAATCATGAGGGTTAGGCCATGAGTCACTCTAAAAACAATCTGTCCAGCCATGTCGACCGCTGCCCCGGCGATAACTGGAAAGATATTATTGCCTCCGATACACGCACACCACCTGCTGCCTTAACCGAAGATAAATATCAGTATTTAGGCTCTGAATCCATCGCCGCGTCGCGCTATACCTCAGCGGATTTTTTCGCCGATGAAGTCGAAAAAATGTGGCCAAATGTTTGGCAGTTTGCAGCTCGAGATGAAGAACTGCCCAACCCCGGTGACTATATTGTTTACGAAAACGCTGGTCGCTCATTTCTACTGGTACGCCAGGAAGATGGCTCGGTTAAAGCCCTGCATAACGTCTGCCTACACAGAGGGCGCAAGCTAGCAACAGGCAGCGGTAGAGCCACACGTTTTGTATGTGCCTTTCACGGCTTTGCCTGGAATAACGACGGCTCCCTCAATGACATTCCCTGTCGCTGGGATTTCAAACATTTAAGCGATGAAAAAATGCAATTGCCAGAAGCCGAAGTCGGTCACTGGGGCGGGTACATTTTTGTTCGTGATAACCCAGGCGGCCCAACGCTAGAAGAATATCTGGCACCACTCCCCGAGCACTTTAAAGACTGGAATCATGAGGAGTGCGTGACTGCTGCCTGGGTTGGTAAAGTCGTACATGCTAATTGGAAAATTACCATGGAAGCCTTCATGGAGTCTTACCATGCCTATGTCACGCACCCACAACTAATGCCGTTTACCGGCGATGCTAACTCTGCCTACAATGTGCTCAGCGATCACGTAAATGCCAACCTTACTCCGTTCGGCACCCCCTCTCCGCACATTAAGCCTGAAGGTGAACAATGGATCATTGAGCAATTCTTGCAGTATAACGGTCGCTCTGCTGACAACTACGATCCTGAAAAAGACAACTTCAATGTCACTGTGGCAGATGACCAAACAGCTCGCCAAGCACTGGCGGAATCCCTGCGCACCAGCTCCGAGCGCGCGTTTGGACGCGATTACAGCAACACCTCCGATGCCGAGCTACTCGATGCACTGGTATACAACGTGTTCCCCAATTTTTCACCTTGGGGAGGATTTATGCCTAATATCGTTTATCGCTGGCGGCCATGGCCAGATCAAGATCACTGCTTGATGGAAGTACGTGTTTTGACCCGCGTTAAACCCGGCGAACCAAAACCCCAGTCCGTACCTATGCACATGCTAGGTGAGGATGAATCGTGGTCAGCAGCACCCGAACTGGGCGTACTTGGTGCAGTAGTGGATCAAGATATGAGCAATATGTCATTGGTACACGATGGTCTTAAAGCCTCTAAAAACGGATTAGTGGAACTGGGCGATTATCAGGAAGTACGCATTCGTCACTTTCACCAAACTCTTAATAAATACTTAGCAAAATAAGGAGCCTAACCATGACAATTTATCAACAATACGGTGACATCGCGGCTATCTTACTGGACCACGTTGAGCAGGGAACTACTGATCAAGCACAAGGCGTGTTTGAGGTTCCCGTGAATAATTACTTTGACGACGATCGTTTTCAGGAAGAAATGAACACCATTTTCAAACGCCTGCCACTGATGCTGGCACTGACTATTGAAATGCCAGAGGTAAATGACTATAAAGCCATGGATGTGGCCGGCGTACCGGTGTTAATTACTCGCGACCGCAATGGCGTAGCACAGGCGTATATCAACGTCTGCAAGCACCGTGGCATGCTGCTAGCTCCAGAAGGACATGGAAATCGCTCACGTTTTTCTTGTCCCTACCACGCGTGGACTTACTCTAATGAGGGTAATCTAGTCGGCATTGCAGAAGCTAAAACCTTTGGTGAAGTCGATAAAAATTGTCTACGCCTGACCAAGCTACCAACCCAAGAGGTAGCTGGCATGATCTTTGTAATTCTGACACCTGATCTACCCATTGATGTACCTACCTTTTTAGGTGGGATGCTTGATGACTTAGCAGAACTAAAGCTCGAAACCTGGTACTACCACAAGTCCAGAACCATGGAGGGCGCCAACTGGAAAATTTCCTATGATGGCTATTTAGAGGGCTACCACTTTCAAGCGGCGCACACCAATACTGTTGCCACTCGGACCCCATCTAACCGCGCTCACTTCACCCCGTTTGGTCCACATGTACGCATTGCTTTTCCTCAGCATAGTATCGATAGATTACGCGATATACCGCGTGAAGAATGGGGCTTTCAAGAAAATAATGGCTACGATTTTATTCGTGTTCTCTTCCCCAACCTCAGTTTTTTTAAAGCCCCAGACATGTGCCAGCTGGGCCAGCTGTTCCCTGGAAAAACCTCACGCTCCAATACCACAGTAATGACCTACTTAATGCCAAAGAAACCAGAAACCGAAGAGGCACTGAAGGCATTTGATGAGATGTGTGACTTCTTTTACAACGTTGTATTAGAGGAAGACTATGAGCTGGGATATAAAGTACAGCGCGGTTTAGAATCGGGCACTATGGAGCACATAACCTTTGGCCGCAATGAGCGCGCTAATCAATATTTCCACAAATGGTTGGATTATTATATGCAGGGTGACCTGCAAGCACCACCTCCGTCATTTTAACGCGGTGATAGCACGCCCCGCCTCTATACGAGGCGGGGCGCAGATCATTTTTTATAATTAAGTTGAAGAGCTATCGTGCCAGGTAACGATATGAAGCCCATTGGATCCGTAATTCAGCACCGGCTAACAAGATGCCAGGACCGCCAACAACACCTGGGACAATATGAACTCTCATCCACACCAGACTAATGGTGAAGTAATTAACAATTAAATACTGGACCAACTAATTCTCTTTGACCACTCTGCAAATGGTGTAAGCGACACACCCAACACTTCCTTAACAAACGTGTTATCAGCAATCAATGGCGAAGTATCCTGAGTATTATACCAATTATAAAATTGAGCCATACCTGAATAAACACTGTTCGGCGCAACATACCCCGAACCGGTAACCAACTTACTCATAGCACTTGCAAAAGTATCCGGTGTTAAGCTGTTATAGCTAATTTTTCTACCTGTTTGCTCAGTCAAAATATCCGCTAATTCCGGTCCAGTTAAAGCCTGTGGGCCACCCACTAAAATTTTCTCTTGCTTAACTTTGTCATTGATAAGAGCTGCTACCATACACTTAGCAATATCATCCAAACAAACCCAAGAAACTTTCAATGTTTCAGCTGCCGGATAAGAAATCATATCCTTTTTTACAATCGATGGTTTTGCCCACCTACGAGTGAGGTTATCCATAAACACTGTGGAGCGAATAACAGCATACTCCAGACCACTTTTTTCTATTTCAGCCTCTATAGCCCTACGACCATCGTGAGCACTTATTCCTATATCCTCATCCATCACTACGCAACTGGTATTAAAAACAATTTTTCTAACACCTGCTTTGCTAGCTGCCGCTACAATATTAGCAGCGATATTCCGCACCTTTTCCACATCGAATAAAAAGGGTAAATTCATTGCAATGCCATCGATCCCCTGACTAGCATTGATCAGCGACTCCAAATCGCCAAAATCAGCATAGACTGTTTCCACATCCGCAAACTCAGTATTCTGTAAACTATCAGGTTTTCTACTTGCCGCCTTTATTTGCAGGCCGGCTTCACGTAGATGTTTCATCAGGGGATATCCCTGATCACCAGTGGCGCCATACACCAAAATATTTTTCATACTGCCCTCGATTTAATTATCCGTACTTGATCTAAATTGATTCACTCTATAGATGCGAAACAATATCCACACAAGTAGCCAACACGACATCTACTCTGATCGTGTATCGGTATAAAAATAAGATCTTAAATTATGGTAACCCACAGACAGGTTTTCGCTGCCCCCTAACTGTAATAATACTTACAGCGAAAGAGCAGCGAACATTAATGACCTGACCCAGTTATATATTGCAATGGCATATAATTAGAAATTATATGCTGCCGACAATGTAATGTTACGAGTACGATCAAGGTATTTATAATAACTACCAGCAGAGCCTGGAGCATCATTTCCCCAATGAGATGTTTTCTCATTAGTCAGGTTTTTACCAACAATAGACACTTCCCAGCCATCAGCCGAGGAAATAGCTACCAATGCATTAACCTTAACAAAACCATCCTCCAATACATTGGGATCAGCATCACCTGCTACCCAATATTCTGATGTGTAATTAAGATCAGTCGAAAGCCGCATATTTAAACTGTCGGTAATATCAGTGCTATAAACAAGGCCGAGATTGGCTGCACGCTCTGGAGCGAAGGTCAAATCTTCACCACTCATATCTTGTGTACACACAACCCCTGGGGCTGTCGCAGCAGTTTGAGCCGCTGTACATTGTGCCGCCTCATAGCTGTCGTACTCCGCATTAAGATAAGCCGCGGCTAAATTTAACGTCAACTCATCGGTCAATGCCCAACGCATATCAACCTCAATACCTTCTGCCACTGATTCGGCTGCATTACCTACCAGCATCGAAAAATTACCATCGAAAGTAGATACCTGCAGATCAGAAAATTCACTGCGGAAGATCGCCACATTAAGTTCCATTGCGCCCTCCAACAAGGTCGCCTTAGTACCTATTTCAAAGGACTTTACCGTTTCTGGTTGAAACTCCACCTCATCATTAAGAGAGCTTCCACTAGTTATATCGTAACCACCAGATTTAAAGCCTTCGGCGTAGTTAAAGTAATACATGTGATTATCTGAGGGATTCCACTCCAGCGTAATTGTTGGAGAAAACTCAGAATCTTTACGATCAAAATTCACATCATGCGCCGTACCCAGACCTGGTACAGTAGTAATAGGTAGCTTAGCTCCACCTTTAGCTCCTGCATAATACATGACCTTGTGCAAATCCTTCTTGTCTTCGGTAAAACGACCACCAATGGTAAGAGTCAGGCTATCACTCATGTTCCAGCCAACACTACCAAATATCGCTGCGGACTCACCGTCTTGCCAGTTTTCACCTACTCGCGCTAGCGCAGGCGATACATTGAAAGCATTTTTTCTATAAAGATCTGATGATTCATAATATAAACCAGCAATGTATTCAAATGTTTCACCAACTGGGGACGCAATCCGTATTTCCTGACTAAACGAGTCAAACTCCTCGACTCGCGGATCAGAAGAAAGCTTATCTAGATGGGTAAAATCTATCTCCAAAGCTTGCTCATGAGTCAATTCGGTATACCCAGTTACAGAGGTTATCGTGTATTCACCCACACTCCAATTAGCCGTAACACCGACACTTAGTGAGTCATATTCTTCATGGCCGTGTTTTTCACCATTGACGCCAATTAATGACATCGTTGTTTCATCATCAAAACGACAGTCATCTATACCTGCCACCGAAGACTGCAGAGCTGGGCTACATTTAGTCAGCTGGGCTGCACGATCACCCGCCTCCATCTCGGTATACTGAACCTTTGTAATAACTTCCAAATTCTCTGTCGCATCCCACACAGTGGTTAGGGAAACTCTGAATAAGTCCACGATTTTGGCATAATAGCGCAAATGCCCAAGCAAAGGTGTAAACCCATGGATCAACTCTCGTTCTCTGAAGCCGAATACAATCTCAAGAAGAAAAAGACC
>JBAYQJ010000052.1:0-21029 GCA_041677245.1 Spongiibacteraceae bacterium
GAACAGATAGCCTTCGAGTTGCCCGAAGTTAATTTCAGTGATATGGCTAAAGCGGTTGGGGCTAATGGCTATAGGGTCGATTCTTGCCAAGACTTTCTTGCGTTGAATTTTGATCAAATTGCGCGCAATAATGGGCCGACAGTGATTGATGTCAGGATCGATCCAGAGCAGGTTCCTCCCATGGGGACAAGGATGAAAGTATTGAGCGCTCAATCTTAGTCGTTGACTTGGATTGATAGCCTCTATAAATGGAAGATAGGCCAGTTTGGATGGCGTTTCTGTGGGCTGGTATTGGATAAAAGAGCGTTTTTCCCTTATTCTAGGAAGTATAAAACTTAACTAAAATGTTAGAGATATATACTTCCGAGTTATAGCCTATGAGATTTTTCTTCTATTATTTCACGCTTTCAATATTGTTTGTTCCCGTTATTGCCTCTGTACAGGCTCAGACGCTCGATGAGGATGAGTTATTGCTTTCCTATGGTGATGAAGAGTTAATCAGTATTGCCACAGGTAAAGCTCAATCGGTAGTTAAAGCTCCTGCGGTTGCTTCAGTGATTACAGCGGAGCAAATTAAGAGCATGGGGGCTACCAGTGTGGATGAGGCTCTGGAGTCCATCCCTGGCTTGCATGTGAGTGTTTCTTCGACTCGCTTCAGTCCCGTTTACTCAATAAGAGGTATTCATACGGATAAAAACCCTCAAGTGTTAATGCTGGTGAATGGGGTGCCGATCACGCAAGTATATTTAGGGGATCGAGGTGTCAATTCAAACCTGCCAGTTAATAATGTGGCTCGAATAGAGGTTATCAGAGGGCCCGGCTCCGCAGTTTACGGGGCAGATGCATTTGCTGGGGTGATAAATATAATTACCAAAAATGCTACTACGTCAAAAGGGATGGAAGTTGGGTCTAGAGTTGGATCTTTCGATTCTCAAGAAGCATGGGTCCTTTACGGTAGTAGTACGGGTGATTGGGATTTTTATTTTGGTTTGGAAGCGTCAACAACAGATGGCGATGACGGACGAGTGATTGATGCTGATTTTCAGACGATTATAGATGAAGGCTTAGCTTTGTATTCCATTCCTGCTGCTTCTTTGGCTCCGGGTGCAGTGAATACCAGCAGTAAGAGATTGGACGTGAGGGTTGAGCTTGCGAATACGCATTGGAAATTTAGATTGTGGAATTGGCGTCAGGAGAGTGGGGTCGGACCCGGATTGGCTTTAGCCTTAGATCCGGACGGAGAATCTACAACGAGCAATTATTTATTCGATGCAACTTATTCTAATAATAAGCCCGCAACTAACTGGGACTTAGAGACGCGAGTGAGTTATATGGAAATAAACTCCAAGTCAAAACAGACTTTAGTTCCTGCTGGAGCAGTGTTACCTATCGGCAGTGATGGAAATGTAGATACTACTAGCTCAAATTTAGTGGCATTTTCGGAAGGTTTAATTGGCAACCCAGAAGTATTCGAAGCCCATTCCCGAATCGATGTGTCGGCATTTTATAATGGGTTTGAAAAACATTTGACACGGTTGGCGGCAGGGATTTCCTATTCTGATATGGAAGGTAAAGAAACTAAAAATTTTGGACCTGGAGTACTTGATCCCTTAGACCCTGCCTTGCCAATGATCAATGGTATGCCCTCTGTTGATGGTAGCTTGACCAGCGTTGGTACCGAGTATTTGTTTATAAAGGATAAAAGTCGCACAGTTTATTATATGTCGGTTCAAGATGAGTGGTCCTTGGCACAAGACTGGAAGCTAACCTATGGTTTACGTGTTGATGATTATTCTGATTTTGGTTTGACCGCGAATCCAAGATTGGCGCTGGTTTGGGATACGGCCAGCAATTTAACAACCAAATTTTTATATGGAAGAGCGTTTAGGGCACCATCCTTCGCCGAACTATTTGCCATTAACAACCCTGTTGTTCTTGGTAACGATGAGTTAAAACCAGAAATTATTAATACCTATGAAATGGTTTTTGATTATCGCCCCCATTTTGATATTCACGCCAGCTTGAATATCTTTTATTACAGCATCGATGATTTAATAGAGTTTGCTCCAGTGGCTGGGAGTAATGGTTTGATTGCACAAAATGTTGGTGCACAATCTGGCCATGGTTTTGAGTTGGAGTCAGAGTGGAAAATCAGCAAGACGATTTCTCTGGAAGGACATTATGCCTTTCAAAAATCTGTTGATGATAGTTTTGATACTGATGCTGGTGAGGCTCCTCAGTATAGTCTTTATATCCATGCTAAATGGGCGTTTAAGCCAAACTGGGTTATTGGTAGCCAAACCTATTGGATTGGGGGGCGAGAGCGTGTTAATGATGACCCTCGAGCCACTGTTGATAATTATACGACGACTAACCTAACATTAATGGCAAGCGACTTGTTGCCTGGTATAGAAATATCATTGTCGGCAAAAAATATTTTTGATGAGGATATTCGTGAGCCTAGCCCCTATGGTGCAGGCGCTCCTCAAGGTTCGCTGGTGCCTGGCGATTTCCCTCTTGACGGGCGGAGTATTGTTTTGAAAGGGAGTTATGTTTTTAAATGATCGAGAACAAGCAACAAGGTCAAAAAGTAGAGCGGCGGGATGAGACGTTTGCAGAGGCGATTGAAACGAAAATATGGTGTGAAACCGCTAGCGAGTCAAACCCGTATATTGCCCAAAAAAACTTAGTTCATGGTTATGATCATCTAGAGCTAATGGCTAAAAAAAGCTATTCGGAAATGACCTTTTTGATGCTGAAAGGAGAGCTGCCTGGCAAGGATGAGTTAGCATTATTTGATGCTACGCTAGTTGCCTTGAGTAATCTTGGCCCTCGACATGCTGCGACAAGAGCGGTGATGAATGCAAGCGTGTCTAAAACTGACATTACACATTTACTGCCGCTGGCTTTGTCAATATTGAGCGGTGCCCACTTGGGTGCAAAAGAAGTCTTTGACTCGGTTCGATTTATTCGTAAAAACATGAATAAAGATCCTGAAGCCGTGTTAGCTACATTACTGGACGCTGGAGATCAAAAAGTTCATATGCCCGGGTTTGGTGCCAGATTTGGAGATGTTGAAATTATACCTGAGCAAATGGCTGCGCAATTAGCGAGCTTTGTAGCAGCAGGGAAAGGGCTTGACTGGTGTCAGCGGTTAATCGGTATAGCCAAAGAATATAATGTTGGCTGGTTTATAACTGGGGTGGCTTCCGCTGCATTTGTCGATCTTGGGTTTACTCCTAAAGCTGCTGCTGGTTTATTTCAGATGGCAGTAAGTCCAGGTTTACTCGCCCATGGAATTGAAATGTCGAATAAGCCAATAACCGCTATGCCCTTTGTTGCTGAGGATAAATATCATTATATGGAGAGTGGTCATGGATGTGATTAATAAGACCCAATATTGGGATGAGAGACGCGGGCATATTTATAGCGCAAAGGGTGGCTGGGTCATTGGCAAAGGTATCGCGTCCCATGGTTACTCGTTACTTGATGACTTGGTTGGTGGCAAGAGTTTTTTTCAGGTAATGGTATTAAATGCCACAGGAAAAATGTTGCCTGAAAATTTTACCCGCTGGCTTGAGGCCACGTTTATCTGCTTGAGTTGGCCAGATTCTCGGATCTGGTGTAATCAAATGGGTTCATACGGAGGAGAAACAAAAACTTCCCCTGTTGCAGCAATTTGTGCGGGTGTTTTGGCTAGTGACTCTAGCCTATACGGACCTGGTACAGTTATTTCGGCAACTCGGTTTATTGTGGCGGCTCTCGATTATGTTCGGCAGGGGGGCGTTGTAGACGAATACATAGAAACTATGGCTAAAACCAGATTAGGTTTGGTCACTCCCGGGTTTGCGCGGCCGATGGCAAAGGGCGATGAGCGGGTAGAGCGTATGCGTCAGGTGGCGCAAGAGTTGGGTTTTGTCGATGGACCGCATATGCGTACGGCTCGAGCTATTGAAAAATATCTATTAACCCAATATGACGAATCTATGAATCTGGCGGGCTATATTATGGCCTTTTTGTCTGACCAGGGATTTTCCGAGCAGGAGAATTATCGAATCTATAGTATGTGTGTGAACAGTGGCGTTCATGCTGCATACTCTGAAGCCTACGATAATGTGCCGGATTCTTACTTGCCTTTACGGTGTGAAGATATTGTCTACACCGGTATACCGGAAAGAGTACTGCTCTAAATTATAACGACTACATGTTTATTTAATGTAGTGTAGAACGATGTTACCGCAAGGAATGTGATTATTAACAAGCTTACTAGTTGTTTATCCCAGGCACTGTCAATGTTATTAGTATTGATAGTTGTTGTGGTAGGGGGGGCAAAGGTCTGCGCAAATGAGCCTGAGGAAATAGGTATTATTTATCCAGATGTAAGAGCGCCCTTCATTGAAATTTTCAATGAGATTATTGCCGGTGTGCGCAGTGTTACTCCCGGTAATGTCGAAGAAATAATTTTGACCCCGGGTATGGATGTGGCGTTATTGGGCCAGCAGTTAGATGCAAATAACATTGGTTCGGTGATTGCGCTGGGTAGTCGAGGCTTACGTTTGTCGGCAGGGATTAATGGCGACAGAAAAATAGTCTCTGGGGCGGCGGTATCAACGCCATCAGATTGTCCTAGTAATATCACGTGTTTATCTATGTTAGTCTCACCGCAAAAAATGTTGGTTCAACTTCTGAGTATGGCGCCAAAAATTACAACTATACACGTCGTCTATGGTGAGGGTAGAGATGAGTGGCTGATTCAATTAGCTGTCGAATCGGCTAAGGCAATGGGTTTAAAACTGGAGGCGGTTGTAGCTAGTAATGTAATGGAAAATGCGCAGTACTATCAGCGTATTTTGTCAGGGCTAGGTAAAGGTGATGCTTTGTGGTTACTACAGCGTGACTCATCACTTAAAGATAGAAATGTATTAGCAAATATTTTAGAGCGAGCTTGGTTGCAAGATTTTGTTGTGTTTTCCAACAATCCATCGCATGTGAAAAAAGGCGCTTTGTTTGCCATGTATCCAGATAATAAAGCATTGGGAGCTACATTGGGTAGATTAGTGTTAGGCTTGGAAAAAGGCGAATCTAATACTGTGGCGGCATTAGAGAGTTTACAGGTGGCGGTAAATATGCGTACGGCTGAGCACTTACAGTTGGGTATATCGAGAACTCAGCGTGAACAGTTCGATTTGGTATTTCCAAGTCGATAGGGTTTTTTTATGAAATACTCAGTGAAGAACTCTTTTGATATCAGCTTTACTCATCAGTTGATGGCCACTTTTACCGTTGGTATCCTGGTGTTAACGCTGGGGTCGACTTGGATGCTCACTAGAATATCTACTCATATTGTTGAGAATCGTTTGGTTGAGGAAGGGTATCAGCTGGCGGATAGCTTTGCAGCGCAAAGTACTTTGGCCTTGCTGTATCAAAGTAGTGATGAGGCGGCGGACTCGATTGCCTCGATTATGACGTTTCCTGATATCGTTTCAGCATCAGTGCTAGATAGTGATTTGGGCGTTATTGCCAGTGTAGGAGAAAAGCCGCAGCAGCTCTTGGGTCAGTTATCTCTCCCCGAAGATGTTGGCTTGATCTATGAAAATAAAAAGATATGGGAGTTTTTGGCACCTTCATATACGGGTAATTCGGATGATGTTAATAATCCCTTTAGTGACAGTGGAGAGGGCGGCAGGGAGTTAATCGGTTATGTTCGACTAACGATGAGTAAGCAAATTTTAACTTCGATGCAAACTCGTTTTTTGAAATATAATTTACTTGTCTCCTTTGTTTTTTCTATTATTGTTTTAGCACTGTTATTTGTTATTACTCGCAGGGTTACGCGCCCAATAAAAAACCTTGCCCAGATGATGAGGCGCTCCAAAAATGGTGAAAAAAATCACCGGGCTACATTGGGTGGAGCAAAAGACGTTGTCGAAATGGAGATGGCATTTAACTCTATGATGGATGTGCTAGATGCTCGCGAGTTGGCGTTGTCAGAAGCTCGAGATCAGGCCTTGAAATCAGCTCAGATGAAGGGGGAGTTTGCTGCTAATGTAAGTCATGAGTTGCGCACTCCAATGAATGGCGTTATTGGCATGTTGGAACTTTTGTCGGACGTTGGTCTAACGGAGGAGCAAGATGAATATGTAGCTACAGCAAGAAAATCTGCACAGACCTTGCTGACTTTAATTGATGATATTCTTGATTTTTCTAAAAATGAATCTGGGAAGGTAAGCCTGGAGCGGACAGATTTTAATCTGTTGGTTTTGCTTGAAGATGTTGTTGCTTTATTGTCGCCTCAGGCACGAGCTAATAATGTTGATCTGGCTTATCTTGTTGAGGAAGGCCTGTCTTTTGACTTTGTTGGTGATAGTGATCGTATACGCCAAGTGCTGATTAATTTGGTGGGCAATGCAATTAAGTTTACCACGGATGGTGATGTGGGAATTATGGTGTCAGTTGTTAATTCGCCCTCTGATATGAGTGCTGATTCAGAGCAGTTAACTTTATTGTTTGATGTTTATGACACCGGTGTTGGTATTAATGAGGCGGCACAAGAACATATTTTCGAAACATTTTTACAGGAGGATGGCTCGACTACGCGTAAGTATGGCGGCACTGGATTAGGTTTAGCTATTTGCCGTCAGCTGGTTGATCTTTTGGGTGGTGAAATATCTGTTGAGAGTGCAGTGGGATGCGGTAGTAAGTTCAGTTTTACGATTCCTTTAACCAAGCTGGATATGGGCGCAGGGGTGGTGCAAGCACCGCAGTTTGCTGAGGGTGAATATAGAGTACTTGTTATTGATGATAGCTTGCTGAGTTGCCGCTTGATGGCAGAAATATTTGCTCGCGAAGGTGTTGAATGTGTCGTAGTTAGTAATGCCAGCGAGGGAGTGAGGGTATATGCCAGTGAAAAAGAAAATAACAGGCCATTTAAGTTTGTCTTTGTAGATGAACAATTAAAGGGTGAGAACGGCCGAAGCGTCATTAAAAAATTAGCGTTTATTGATCAAAATAATAATAGTCATTTTATTTTAATGAGTCATTTAAACCAAAAGCATAGTCAGGGCGGACTCATGATTGCCGCCGCTATTCATAAACCGATTCAACGCTCGGACGTTTACAGCTGCATTAACCGAATTATTAATCCGCCGCTGTTGATGCCTATTGCTCCCAAGGCTGCACCCGAACAGCCATCTGCCACTGCGCCGCGTTTAAGTATTCTTGTGGTTGAAGATAACAGAACGAATCAGCAGGTCGCTGTTGGTATGCTGGAGCGTTTGGGGTGCCATGTGGATATAGCTTTTAATGGCGTCGAGAGCTTGTCTTTACTTGAATCTAATACCTATGATTTAGTGTTCATGGACTGTCATATGCCGGAAATGGATGGCTATGAGGCGACAAGGAGAATTCGTTCTTTATCAGCTGATGTATCACAGCTTCCTATTGTTGCAATGACGGCCAATGCCCAGCAGGGCGATCGCAATAAATGCATAGCCGCGGGTATGAATGATTATCTTGCTAAACCTTTAACAATGAGTGCACTAAAAGATGCCTTGGCAAAGTGGCTGGGTGAAGATAGCTTCGCGCGGATTCAGCCAGAAACTTTGCCGATGCTACATGAGGCTAATAGTGAGATTATAGAAAGATCCTACTTGGCCGACCTTTATTCTAGTATCGGCAATGTTATGTACACGATGGTGCAGGCCTATTTAGAAGATTTGCCCATTTACTTAACATCATTGGAAGAGGCTGTTGCTGCAAAAAACACGCAGTCTGTTATGGAGATCGCACATACTGTACGGGGTAGCTCTAGCAGTTTTGGTGCCATAAAATTAGTTGATTGTTGCCGAAGATTGGAAGACCTTGGGCGTGCTAATCAGTTGGATGGTATGCAGTCTCTTCTGGCAGAGGTGCAGTTTGAAAGCGGTCAGGTGCTTCGAGTATTATCACAAGAGTATCAAATGCTAACCGAGCAATCGGTCAAAATGCTTGCTGATAAAAGCCCTGAGTTGCTTAAGCAGCATATATTGGTGGTTGATGATGAGCGTAGTACTCGGTTGGCTATGGTCAATATTTTACGCAATGAAGGTTACTTTGTTGAAGAGGCTTGCAATGGTCGTGAGGCAGTTTTGTATTGTGAGCGCACGCCGCCAAATTTAATTTTGATGGATGCGGTGATGCCTGAGCTCGATGGATTTTCAGCGTGTAGTATTATAAAAAACTTGCCCGAAGGTAAGGATCTACCTGTACTGATTATTACCTCGCTTGATGATGAATCTTCAGTTAGTCGTGCGTTTTCTGTTGGTGCTACGGATTATATTTCTAAGCCGGTTAACTTTGCCGTGTTGTGTGGTCGTATCGCGCGGCTAGTTCAGGCCTATCACACAGAGCTTTATGTTAAGCAGTTAGCCTATAAAGATGCATTAACGGGTTTGCCTAACCGAACCATGTTTAATGAAGCTTTAGTTAATTTAACCCGGGACTCTCGGCGTAATAATAGAAAGATGGCGCTACTATTTTTAGATCTTGATCGGTTTAAATTAATCAATGATAGCTTGGGGCATGCGGCAGGTGATTTATTACTAAAATATTTTTCCGAACGTGTTCAGGAGGTTTTGCGTAAGGGAGATATGATTTCGCGGTTTGGGGGTGATGAATTTACGATTCTTTTGGATAATGTAGGTTCGAGAGAGGATGTTCTTGGTGTGGTCAGCAAAATTCATGAACAATTAGCCAAACCTTTTACTTTTATGAGTAAAGAAATTCATGTGCAAACGAGCATAGGTGTTGCCATGTTCCCGGATGATAGTAGAGATACCGGCTCATTGCTGAAAAAAGCTGATATGGCTATGTATCGTGCGAAGGATCAGGGGAGTGCTTGTGAATTTTACGAAGAGCACATGAAGCAAAATGTTAATCAACGTCTTGATCTTGAAAATGATTTACGCGGCGCAATAGCACGTGGTGAATTTGAGCTGCATTATCAGCCTCAGGAATTATTGGCGACGGGGGAGGTTTATGGTGTTGAGGCCCTTGTGCGTTGGATTCACCCTCTCCGTGGAATGCTATCACCATTAGAGTTTATTGGCCTGGCTGAGGATACTGGGCAGATATTAGCGCTGGGGGATTGGGTTTTAAACGAGGCATGCAGACAGCTTAAGTCTTGGCTGGATCAGGGCTGCAAGCCTTTGCGAATGGCAGTTAACATCTCTGCTAAGCAGCTTGGCCATACCGGCCTGGTTCAGTCGGTTGCCAAGGTATTAGAGGAGACAGGGCTAGCGGCTGATTATTTGGAGCTTGAGATTACGGAAAGCAATATAATGAAGCATCCGAAGCGAGTGTTGAAAACTTTGGCCGAGCTTAAAACTATGGGAATAAAGTTATCGATTGATGATTTTGGTACCGGCTATTCATCGCTCAGTTATTTGAAGCGCTTCCCGATAGATTTTATAAAAATAGACCGCTCGTTTATTTCAGATATTGCGATTAATAAAATTGATGCCGATATTGTTAAAACCATTATTTCTCTGGCTCATATTTTAGGCGTTAAGGTGATTGCTGAGGGCGTGGAGACTGAGTGGCAGAAAAACTACTTAAGGATGAGTCCTGTGATATAGCTCAGGGTTATTTGTTGAGCCGACCAATCCCCGCAGAGGAATTTGCGAGGCGTTTTTTGGTGATGGGGGAGACTGTGCCAAAATATGCAGTAGTGAGCCCAGTCAGTAGTAACAAATACTCAGACGATATTGATCCGTTTTAGTTAATTTTTCTAGAGGCCTCTTGGTAGTGGTCTGGCAAGTGCTGTAAACTGCGTGTCTCATCTATGGCAGGCTGCTGCCTTAAGATGGCAGCTACTGTTATATTGCTGTAATAGAATATATGGGCTGATAAATCATTCAAATATACATTCATAGGTTGGAGGTTTAAATGAAAGGGATTGTGGTAATTGTTTTGGCTAACATACTGCTGGTGATGGGTGCTTCTGCGCGGGATGACGTGGGTAGTTACTCGATTGATGAGGCGCTATCGCTTGAGCAATCCAAAGAAGTATTGGGTACAGAGGTACGTTTTTATTTTGGTGACCAGTCACACGGAAAAGTGACTAAAAGATACGGAGAGTATACTTCGAACAAGAAAACCAACGCATTTAATAAGTCTGATAAGGAAGCGTGTCAGTGGGTATTTTTGTCGGCAATGAAGGCGTTAAAAGATAGGGCGCTTCGTGAAGGCGGCAATGCTGTTATCAATATCAAGTCGAATTATAAGCGCCGTACAAGCTCAAGCTCGGATACTTTCGATTGCGGTGCGGGGGCAGTTATGGCTGGTGTGACCATGGTGGGTACGGTAGTTACTATTAACTAATTCGGGTCAGCATTATTATATAAGCCCAGAACAGCAGATGCTGGCTCTGGGCTTTTTTGTTTGTTGGGTTAGTTACACAAAGTGCTCTTGTTCCTCGTCGCTTGCTGACGGTAAATTCCAGCCTCCTAAATCTTTCCATTTGTTGACGATTAAACAAAATAGTTCGGCTGTCTTTTTGGTGTCGTAAGCTGCCGAGTGGGCCTCGTTATTATCAAATTCAATCCCCGCTGCTAAGCAGCTTTTTGCCAATACTGTTTGTCCGAAGGCTAAGCCAGATAGGGTGGCGGTATCAAAAACGGAAAAGGGGTGAAAAGGATTGCGTTTGATTTGGCAGCGTTCGACCGCGGCCATAACAAAGCCGTGATCAAAGTGAGCGTTGTGGCCAACCAGTACTGCGCGGGTGCAATCGTGGACTTTTACCTGCTTACGAATGGCGTTGAGTAAATCTGGAAAAACCATTTCTTCTGGCTCAGCCTCGCGAAAAGGGTGATGTGGGTCAATGCCGGTAAACTCTAGTGCTGCAGGGTCGAGATTGGCGCCTTCAAAAGGCACCACATTAAACGAATAAGTTTTATCAATGCGCAGATGACCGTCTTTATCCATTGTTAGGGTGGTTGCTGCTATTTCTAGCACCGCGTCAGTCTGACAATCAAAACCGCCAGTTTCCACATCAATAACGACGGGTAAAAAACCGCGAAAGCGTGCTGCAATAGGGTGTTTGGTGTTGTTTTCGAAGTCTTCTTCGCTCACGGAAGTTCCTTATTTTTGGCAATCACTTGCCACTGCAGGGTTTCGCCAGCGCGCAATGGCACCAGCTGAGTAGCGCCTAAAGGCAAAAAGTCTGGTACCTGCCACGGCGTTTTTTGTAAGGTTATGGTGTCGGTGTTTCTGGGGAGTTGGTAAAAGTCAGCGCCAAAATGACTGGCGAAGCCTTCTAGTTTATCCAGTGCCCCTGCTTGTTCAAATACCTCGGCGTAAAACTCGATCGCAGCGTGGGCGCTGTAAATACCGGCGCAGCCGCAGCTGTTTTCTTTTTTACTTTGCGCATGGGGTGCAGAATCTGTACCTAAAAAGAATTTAGGGTTACCGCTGGTGGCTGCTGCCAGCAGGGCCTGCTGGTGGGTATTGCGCTTGAGTATAGGTAGGCAATAGAAATGTGGGCGAATACCGCCAGCAAGCATATCGTTGCGATTATAGAGTAGGTGGTGTGGGGTGATTGTGGCCGCGACAAAAGGACTCGCCTCGGTCACAAATTGAGCCGCGTCTTTGGTGGTAATGTGCTCCATCACCATGGGCAACTCAGGGAAGTCTTTTGTAAGCGGAATCAGGCTGCGGTCAATAAAGGCCTGTTCGCGATCAAAAATATCGATATTGCTATCGGTGACTTCGCCGTGTAGTAAAAACCGCATCCCTTCCTGCTGCATGGCTTCCAGCGCCGGATAAATGTTGTTGAGGTCGGTAACCCCTGAGTCGGAGTTGGTAGTGGCTCCCGCTGGATACAGTTTGCAGGCAATGACTCCTGCTGCTTTAGCCTGGCGAATATCTTCAGCGCTGGTTTTATCGGTTAAGTAGGTCACCATTAGCGGCTCGAGTTGGCGTGGTAGGCCACGTTGTGCTGCCATAATCCGCTCGCGATAGGCCTGTGCCTGCGCTGCATTGCTAATCGGTGGTACCAGGTTGGGCATTACAATGGCGCGACCAAAGTACCGCGCCATATCGGCTACGGTGTCAGTGAGTGCTTGCTCGTCACGAAGATGAACATGCCAGTCATCGGGGCGACTGATGATTAGCTGCAGAGGGGTATCTGACTGCTTAGACGTTAAGGTGGTCATGATGAGGCTTCTAAGTGTGGGTTTTAGTTAACGTTCTAACTATATTTTAACTATGTTCTAACTGCGTTTTAGCTATGCCTTAACGACAAGGCTTTAACTACAGCCGTGATTTGAGTGTCGGCTCTACTCAGGTCATGGCTAAAAAAGACGCATAAATTGGGCTAATGGGCACCCGTATTAGTCATGTGCTGACGCATGCTACCGGAATCGCTGCTTAGTTTAAAGATTTTGCCGGATTTGCCGCTAACTCCAGAGTATGTATTGTCTTGCCGGAGTCCGTATGAAATCAATTATTACTCACTGCTTATTAGGCCTGCTGATAGCTAGCTGGGCTTTAACCACACAGGCGGTACGTTATGGTGCGTCGCTAAATCACTCGGAATGGCGTTTGGAGTTATCGTTGTTTGAGTGTCGCTTGTGGCAACCTATCCCTTATTTCGGTGACGCGGTTTTTTCTAATCGTGCCGGCGAAGAGCAGTCATTTTATTTGTCACCCATCCGTAAAAACATGAAGGATGGTGAAGCAAGGCTGATTTCAACAGCCCCTATTTGGGATGAGGCTAGGAGCAGTAAAGACTTGGGGCTAGTGAAAGTCAGCAACTCGGCTATCCCGGTGACGCTGGATCGGCAAAAATCCTATCAGCTTTTAAACGCGCTTTATGATGGCATGTCGCCGGTATTTAGTCGAGAGGCGTGGTATGAGGAGGACGAGCAGGTGGAGCTGGCGCTTTCCTCGGTTAACTTTCGCAAGGCTTATGGCCAGTACCAGCAGTGTTTGACGAGCTTATTGCCGGTTAACTTCGAACAAATCAATCGCTCTCGCTTGCATTTCCAAACTGCGAAGTACGAGCTGACGAGTCAATCCCGGACGACTCTGGGCCATATTGTGCAATATGTTAAAGCCGACCCCAGTATTACTAGTTTTTTTATCGATGGTCATACCGATGATGTGGGTCGCCGTTTGGCCAATTTAGAGTTGTCCAAAAAGCGGGCTGAGGCTGTCACTGAGTATTTGGTGGCTAACGGCGTGAGCGAAGAGATGATCTCTACACGCTACCATGGTGAACGCTATCCGGTGGTGAAAAATACCAGCAGCGCCAATCGGGCGATAAATCGACGGGTGACTATTCGTTTGGAGCGCGATACGCTTTAGCTCGGCGCTAAAACCTAGCGCGGCACTAGCGTGGCGTTAAGGGTGTCGTCGCTAATATAATTTGGCCGCAGTGAATTTGCTGCGGTCAGATACTCTTCGCCGCACTCGCCTTCTGTAATAATTCCCAGTAGAATATCTGCCCTCTGAAATACCTTAGTTTGTAATACGCAGCGTATAGCGCGGGCGTGGAGAGTCTTAATGTCGGATATCAACAAAGTCGTTTTAGCTTACTCCGGTGGTCTGGATACCTCGGTTATTGTTCGCTGGTTACAAGATACGTACCAGTGTGAAGTAGTGACATTCACCGCGGATATTGGCCAAGGTGAGGAAGTTGAGCCCGCGCGAGCCAAGGCCAAGGCGCTGGGCGTACAAGAGATTTATATCGATGATTTAAAAGAAGAATTTGTCCGTGACTTCGTTTTTCCGATGTTTCGCGCTAATACCATTTACGAAGGCGAATACTTGCTGGGCACATCTATCGCGCGGCCGTTAATTGCTAAGCGCTTGATTGAAATTGCTAATGAAACCGGTGCCGATGCTATTTCCCATGGCGCGACTGGTAAAGGTAACGACCAGGTTCGTTTTGAGTTGGGTGCTTATGCATTAAAACCCGGTATTCAGGTGATTGCGCCATGGCGTGAGTGGGATCTGACTTCTCGTGAAACCTTGATGGCTTACTGTGAAGAGCGCAACATCCCCGTTGACTACGCCAAAAACAAGAAAAAGTCGCCTTATTCTATGGATGCCAACCTGCTACACATCTCTTACGAGGGTGGTATTTTGGAAGATCCGTGGGCTGAAGCGGAAGACGATATGTGGCGCTGGAGCGTGTCTCCCGAAAAGGCTCCAGATAAGCCAACTTATTTGGAGCTGACGTACCGCGGTGGTGATATCGTGGCAATTGATGGTGTCGACATGTCACCTGCTACCGTATTGGCTTATCTGAATAAAGTTGGTGGTGATAACGGTGTCGGTCGCTTGGACATCGTTGAGAACCGCTATGTCGGGATGAAGTCTCGCGGTTGCTACGAAACCCCTGGTGGCACCATTATGATGCCAGCTCACCGGGCTATTGAGTCGATTACGCTGGATCGGGAAGTGGCGCATTTGAAAGACAGTTTGATGCCCAAATATGCTGAGCTGGTTTATAACGGCTACTGGTGGTCGCCAGAGCGGAAAATGCTGCAAATGGCTATCGATGAATCTCAGCAATACGTCAATGGTGTGGTTCGAGTTAAGTTGTATAAAGGCCATGTTTCTGTTGTTGGTCGCAAGTCGGATCAATCTCTGTTTGATGAGAGTATTGCAACTTTTGAAGATGATGCCGGTGCTTACAATCAACAGGATGCTGAGGGCTTTATCAAGCTTAATGCCCTGCGGATGCGGATAGCTGCTAACAAAGGCCGCTCGATGCTCTGATAAATAACAGTGTTACAGTGTTAGTGATTAAGAGGGGCTGCTTTGCAGCCCCTCTTTAGTTTCAGTGGTTGGTGTTTAGCTAATAATGGCGAGGTTTTTTAGTTGACCTATTTGGTCATCGTCGAGGCCAAGCAGCCCTCGCAACACCTCATCATTATGACTCCCCAGTATCGGCCCCGACCAGTTGGTTTCACCGGGGGTGGATGTCAGCTTCGGCAATATCGCCGGAATCTTCAACGGCTTGCCATCAATCTCCACTTGTTCAAACATGCCGCGAGCCTTGTAGTGCTCATCATTCATCATGTCTTTAATGGTGTATATCGGCCCAACGGGAACACGTTCGGCTTCTAGGATTTGGATGATAGTGCTGGCGTCGTTATTCAGGCACCATTTGGCTAGCGCCACGTCAATCTCTGCTTCGTGTGTGACGCGACCGGCGTTGTTAGCCATAGCTGGATTTGCCGCCATAGCGGGGTAGCCAGCGGCGATCATTAGGCGTTTGAAGATACTGTCGCCATTGCCGCCAATGACGACATACTTACCGTCACCACAGCGGTAGGTATTAGTGGGGACGATACCCGTGAGGGTTGTGCCGGATGGTTCGCGGATGATACCTGCGCCGTCGTATTCGGGAACGACCGCCTCCATCAGGTTAAACATGGATTCGTATAAGGCGATATCGACCACTTGGCCTTCGCCGCTATTATTGTTGCTGCGTTCGATAATTGCTAGGGCAATGCCCAGTGCTGCGTGAATGGCGGCGATGGTGTCGCCTATGCTGAGGTTGGGGCGTACGGGTGCTTCATCTTTAAAACCATTGACGTAACGAAAGCCACTATAGCCTTCGCAGACAGAGGCATAGCCGGGCTTATTGGCGTTGGGCCCGTCTTGGCCGTAGCCGGAAATGCGGGTGTAAATCAGGCCGGGATTGCTTGCTTTAATCTGTTCTGGACCCAGCCCCCATTTTTCCATGACGCCAGGGCGGAAGTTTTCGATCAGTACATCGGCGGTATTGATCAGTTGCTTGACCAGCTCTCTCCCTTGCTCAGTTTTTAAGTCGATAGTGACAGATTTTTTGTTGCGGCCAATACTGTGCCACCACAGCGAGGTGCCATTTTGCACTTCACGCCAGCCGCGAATGGCATCGCCGCCGTCTGGTGATTCTATTTTGATAACCTCGGCACCAAAGTAGGCCAGCATCGCCCCCGCAAAAGGGCCGGCCAATAGCTGGCCCAGCTCAATGACGCGGATGCCGTCCAAGGGCCGTTTGCGGGGAGTTTGCATGTTTGTTACCTGATGTTCTCAGTGATGGTGACCGCCGGGGGCGTGGGCGTGGCCGTGATCAAGCTCTTCTTGAGTGGCATCACGAACTCCTTCGATTTTACCTTCAAAGTGCAGCGTCAGACCAGCAAGTGGATGGTTGCCATCGATAGTAACGTTTGCTTCGCCTACTTCAATGACGGTTACTGATACTGGACCATTGGGAGACTCGGCATTGAACTGCATACCTGTTTCTATCTCAATATCAGCAGGAAAAGCGTCTCTAGGCACTTGCTGGATCATTTCTTCCGAACGTTCGCCGTAGCCATCGGTTGGCTGGATGCTGACTTTGAAGTCTGCACCGGCGACTTTGCCAGTCAGTTCGTTTTCCAAACCGGGGATGATATTTTGATTGCCGTGCAGGTAAACCAGTGGTTCGCCCGGTTGTGATTGATCCAATACATCACCGCTATCGTTGGTTAGTGTGTAGTGGATGCTGACGACGCTGTTCTGTCCAATTAACATAGTGTGGTCCTGATTTTGGAGGATTTAGGGTTTTCACCCAGTGTGGAGCTTGAATAAATACCAACGCAGCTGATGCAGGCAATAGCGTTGCCGACAGTTTAAAAACAACTGTGATGAGTATTTAGGTGATCAGTGTAGCGATGTTTGAAGGGAGGAACAAAATTTTATTGGCCGAGGAATTGTTTATGGCGGCTGATGGCGGTCTGAGTGGTTTTGGCTCACGCTGAATTTTGGTGTCTGGCAGCGCATGTTGCTACATTCTGGGCCTGTGACTCAGTGCTTAAGTGCTTGAATTAATAGATTTATTGTTAATGGGACTATTAGGGGGGGCAGCGACAAAATACTGCAGGAGAAGCCGATTGTAGCGGTGTTTATTTCCTTTAGTGGGTGGAAAAACCTACACTACTAGTCACGCTTAAACAAATGTCATCCTAATTACAAGCCTGTTTAAATGAAATTAAAAATAAAACAAAATAAATTATTCTTGGTCGCGATGGCTTTTTTGTTGCTTAGTCTTATCTTTTCGGTGGTTATTGCTCGGCAGGTCAAGACGGATAATCAGCAGGCGATAGAAGCTGCCTTGGGGGCAGAGGCGAGACGTATTACCAATGCTGTGAGCGATCGTATTGAAGTATATCAATATGGTTTACGTGGTGCCCGAGGTGCAGTGCTTACAGCCGGAGATAACCTGAGTCGTAAATTATTTAGCCAATACAGTGCCAGCCGAGAGGTTGATAAAGAGTTTCCGGGGGCTCATGGTTTTGGTTTTATTCGCAGGGTGCCCGAGGCTGAAGAAGCTAAGTTTCTTCGCTGGGTACGTAGTAATGATTATCCTGATTTTCAATTACGGCAAATTGCGCCCCATAAAGGCGAGCGTTTTGTTATTCAATACATCGAGCCTTTGGCGCGCAACCATAATGCGATTGGTTTGGATATTGCCTCTGAAAGCAATCGGCGCAATGCTGCGGTGAGTGCCATTCGCAGTGGCGAGGTGCGATTAACCGGCCCTATCACCTTGGTGCAGGAGGGCAATAAACCGCTTCAATCTACGTTAATTTTGATGCCTATTTATCACGGTGTTATTACCCCGCCCACACAGGCTGAGCGGGAACAGTTGGCGTATGGTTGGAGTTACGCGCCCCTGCTGATGGAAAAGGTGTTGGCGAGTGTGCCGCTGGACCGGGCAGAGATTCATTTGAGTTTACAGGATGTGACCGACGACGGTGTCGGCGTCGAAATATTTAATTCGGCCCCCGATGCTAAGTGGATACCCTTGTCGGGGCAAGTGATTAGACATTCGATTTATGGCCGGCAATGGCAGTTTGAGGTTAGTGCTTACCCGGCTTTTGTTGAGTCTATGAATCTGCCGGTACCGATGTCTGTTTTTGCGATAGGTGCGTTGATTGGTGTATTGGGTACGACTGTACTGTTAGCGGTTGGTAATAGCCAACGCTTGCGGCGTAAATCCATTTATCAGCGTGAATTAATGGCGTCGATGGTGCAGAGTTCGCCGAATGCCATTATTACCTGCGATAGTGATCGCCGTATTACTAGTTGGAATAATGCTGCTGAAGATTTGTTAGGTTATACCCGCAGTGAAGCCATGGGTGCAACCATGATGGACTTGATCGTTCCCACGCATTTAATCGAAGAGGCACAAACCGTTTATCAGCAAATGATGGCAAATGATCCGGTGCCACATTTTGAGACTCAACGTCGGAACAAAGCGGGTGACCTGATTGATGTGTCGGTTACTATCGCTCCTATCATACTGAAAGGTAAAGTCAGTGGTTATTCTAAAACCATTCGTGAAATCACTGATGAGGTGCTTGCTCGACAGCAAATTATTGATCTAAACCACAGTTTGGAAGCACAGGTTACTCGGCGTACCGAGGAGCTTGAACACTCGAAAAGAACGCTGCAGGGCATGCTCGATAATGTGAATTCATTTATTGCTTATTGGGATGCCGATATGCATGCGATCGTAATGAATCGTTTGTATTACGATTATTATGGCTACAGCGCCGAGGAAGCTTGTGGCAAACATTATCGCGAGCTGGTGAATCAGGTTGCCTACGATATGACGTGGCCGAGCATTGCCCGTGTTATCGCCAGCGGGGAGACGGTGGCCGACGAAATTTTTATTACCGATGCGGATGGCAGTGATCATTATATTTTGTTGCAAGTCGTGCCGGAAAAATCAGCGGGTAAGGTTATTGGTATTTATACCTTGATCCAGGAAATTACCGAGTTGCGCGAGGGCAAAGAACGGCTGGATTCTGTGCTGCGGGAAAACGAGGCGCTGCTAGCGACGATTAATGAGCAGATGCTTTACTCGGTAACAGATGCCGACGGTTATATCATCGATGCCAATGAAAACTTCTGTCTTTCCAGTGGTTATCAGCGCGAGGAATTACTCGGTAAAAGTCATCGAATAATCAATTCGGGGCTCCATCCTGATGCGTTTTGGCAGGATATGTGGAGCGTGGTTGAGGCTGGTCAGCCATGGCGGGGCGAAGTTTGTAATATTGGTAAAGATGGTAGCCTGCGCTGGTTTGATAGTGTAATTGCGCCTTTTGTTGGTCGTAATGGTGCGGTCGAGCGATATGTGGCGTTGCGTACTGATATTACCGATGAGCGTGCCGCGAAAGAAGAGCGCGCCAGACTCAACCAATTGCTGCGTGCTGTGCTCAACGCCTCTTCAGAAGTAGCCATTATCGCCACGGGCCGTGATGGGGTCATTACTATTTTTAACAGTGGCGCTGAAAATATGTTGGGTTATAGCGCTGACGAGATGATTGGTAAGCAAGCCCCCGCGATTATCCATGTCGCTGAGGAGATTGAGGCTAGAGGGCGTGAGCTCAGCAAGCAGTTTGGTGAGCAGATCAGTGGTTTTGAGGTGTTGACTTATGTGGCAAAGTTACAACATTCAGAGGTTCGTCAATGGACTTATATCCGTAAGTGCGGAGCTGAGCTAGAGGTTTCCCTCGCGGTTACCGCTATGCGTGATGTTCGTGGTGACGTTATTGGTTACTTGGGCGTTGCCGTTGATATTACCGAGCAGTTACATCTGGAGCAGGAGTTGCGTCGAGCGAAAGAGTTGGCGGATAGCTCTAACGCGGCTAAATCGGAATTTTTGGCCAATATGAGTCATGAGATTCGCACTCCCATGAATGCGGTGCTGGGGATGTTGCAGTTGGTGGGGCGTACCGAGTTGAGCAAACATCAGAGCGCTTATATCGGCAAGGCCGAGATGGCGGCAAAATCACTGTTGGGCCTGCTTAACGATATTTTGGATGCCTCGAAGATAGAGGTGGACAAACTGGCGATAGAGTCGCACCCATTCTATATCGACGACTTAATGCGTGATCTAGGCGTTGTATTGTCGGGTTATCAAAGCCAGGTACCGGTTGAGCTCATGTTTGATATCGATCCGGTTCTACCACGGGAGTTGTGTGGTGACCGGTTGAGATTACAACAAGTGTTGCTCAATCTGGGGGGCAATGCCCTTAAATTTACTGAGCAGGGACAGGTCGTGGTGCGGCTACAGCAGCTACAGCGTGCGGATAATATAGTTAGTATGCGAGTATCGGTTGAAGATAGTGGTATTGGTATCAGTCATGATCAGGCGGAGTGGATATTTGAGGGGTTTGTGCAGGCAGAGGCTTCAACCACAAGGCGTTTCGGTGGTAGCGGCCTTGGCTTATTCATCTGCAAGCGTTTGGTGAGCATGATGGGGGGGGAGTTACTGCTTGAGAGTGAGCTGGGTAAAGGTAGCCGCTTTTGGTTTGATATTGAGCTTGAGGTGCTTAGTGATGAGCCGCAGGCTGGAGCCGCGCAGCCTGCCTGTATCCTCGTGGTTGATGATAATAAGCTGGTTGCCGAGGTGTTGGCTGGGATGCTGGATAAATTGGGTTATCAGGTAGACATCGCTCATAGCGCTTCAGCAGCCGTTGAGAAGGTGCAAGCGGCGCCGGCGCTGGGTCGGTGCTACGATATTGTATTGATGGACTGGATGCTAAGTGATCTCAGTGGTATTGAGGCGGCTGAATTGATTGCTCAAAGTGGTATTCAACCGGTGCCACCGAAAGTGTTGATGCTCACGGCGCATGCGCAAAGTTTTGCTGCCGCAGAATTGCCTTTTCAATCCGATAGCTACAGCGGTGTACTGACCAAACCGGTGACACCACAGCAGCTCAATGAAGCCATTGCTCAGACATTGAGTGGTCAGCGATTGGTTACAAGTCAAGTTACTCCTCCCGAGGATAGCAACAGCTTGGATAAACTGCGCCTACTGGTAGTAGAAGACAATGACCTGAACCGACAAATAGCTTTTGAGTTGTTGGCCTATGAAGGTGCCAAGGTCGACCTGGCCGAAGGTGGCGCGGAGGGTGTTGATAAAATTCTCAATCAAGGTGGGTGCTATGACTTGATTATCATGGACGTGCAAATGCCAGATATCGATGGGCTGGAAGCAACCC